>JAPHRK010000035.1 GCA_026196105.1 Rhodospirillales bacterium
GCAACAAACAACGTTGAAAACCGCCAGACCATAAGACCCAAACAACTCTCCCGCCGCCTGCGCATCCCTTCAATATATACAATGTCAAAGAACAAAAAAAATCCGCCGCTCTAAATAGCCCCAGAGCAAAAGCCCCGGAAGTGCACTTCAGTGCGGCGAGGAGCGTTTTCTAGTCCCATCGACCTGGACTGTCAAACGCTATTTTCAAAAAAATGCAAAAAAAAATTCATCCATTTTTTTAGGGTCGAAATCCTTTCGCATAAACGGGGCTTTATAAGGCCTTCCGCTTCGTGCAACTGGATAATTGTTATCAAAATTAGATAGCAGTTAAAATCGACCGGGCAGAGATTATATGGTTTTTTAAAAGGAATTGTCCAGTTTTATGTCTTTAAAAATTGCATTTAGGAAAGAATCATTAGGTAGGCAGCAGGATTTGCGCCCCTTCCCTGCTCTGAATAGCTTTAAAAGCCCTAAGCAATACAAAAAAGAAAGGCAGAATCCGACGATTCTGCCTTTCCAAAACTTGAGTGAGTCGAAGGTTAAGCCTATCCCAAGGCTTGAACGATCTCTTCTGTCATCTTCTTAGCGTCACCAAAGAGCATCATGGTTTTATCACGGAAGAACAGTTCATTGTCGACGCCAGCATAACCTGAGGCCATGGAGCGTTTAATGAACAGGGTTGTTCCAGCTTTTTCCACATCCAAGATTGGCATGCCATAAATGGCACTTGTCTTGTCGGTTTTAGCCGATGGGTTGGTCACGTCGTTAGCGCCAATAACAAAGGCCACGTCGGCAGAGGAGAACTCATGGTTAATCTCTTCCAACTCGAACACTTCATCATAAGGCACGTTAGCTTCAGCCAACAGAACGTTCATATGACCCGGCATACGACCCGCCACAGGGTGGATGGCATAGGAAACGTCCACACCTTCCTCCTTGAGCAAATCGCACATCTCTCTAAGAGCGTGCTGAGCCTGAGCCACCGCCATACCGTAACCAGGCACGATGATAACCTTAGAGGCGTTCTTCATAATGAAGGCTGCATCATCAGCACTGCCGGATTTAACCGACCCTTGCGGACCAGCGGCGGCTGCAACTCCATCTGTATCACCGCCGAAACCACCCAACAGCACGTTGAAGATGGAACGGTTCATGCCTTTACACATGATGTAACTCAAGATGGCACCAGAAGAACCAACCAAAGCACCTGTCACGATCAGAGCTGGATTACCAAGGGTAAAGCCAATACCTGCTGCAGCCCACCCTGAATAAGAGTTCAGCATGGAAACAACCACAGGCATATCAGCCCCGCCGATAGGAATAATGATCAGAAAACCAATGGCGAAAGACGCAATTGCCAGCATCCAGAAAACACTACTAGACTGTTCTGAGACCAAAATGACCACCATGACGACGATCGCAAGGGCAACCAAAGCATTGAGCTTATGTTGGAAAGCGAAGGTAATGGGATTACCGCTCATCAAGCCCTGAAGCTTGGCAAAGGCAATTACCGAACCTGAGAAAGTAATGGCACCAATAACCAGCCCCAAGGACATCTCAATAATGCTCCCGGTGCCGATATTGCCGACTTCACCAAGCCCGTAGGCACTGGGATTAAAGAAGGCAGCAGCAGCCACAGCAACAGCGGCCATACCAACCAGACTATGGAAGGCAGCAACCAGTTGTGGCAAGGCGGTCATGGCAATTTTACGCGCGATCAAGGTACCGATGGTACCACCAATGACAATGCCAAGAATAATCAGCTCAAAGCTAACTACGCCGGGCCCAACCAAGGTGGTCACCATAGCAATCACCATACCGGCGATACCAAAGAGGTTTCCTTTACGAGCCGTTTCTGGAGAACTCAACCCGCGTAACGCCAGGATGAATAATACAGAAGCGACGAGATAGGCAAAGCCTGTTAAATCTGCACTCATATCAGGCTCCTCCTATTTCTTTTTCTTTTTGAACATAGCCAACATGCGCTCGGTGACGATAAAACCACCAAAGATGTTAACCGAGGCAAGTGTTACCGCGACAAAGCCCATGACTTTAGCAAAGTCCATGTCTGCCGGACCGGCAGCAATCAAGCCGCCGACGATAATCACTGATGAGATCGCGTTGGTCACCGCCATAAGCGGTGAGTGCAAGGCCGGAGTAACACTCCAAACTACGTAGAAACCTACGAAGCAAGCCATCACGAAAACCATAAACAGGAACAGGAATTCACTGGTTCCTGAGCCCATGGCTCCCCCTTGGGCCACAAGCTGTGTGGCGTCGTTAGCAAGTTTAGCAGCTTCTTCTGCCAGTTTGCCTGCCTGTGTCGCTAGGTCAGAGGCACTATCTGCGAATTTGGTCGGATCCATGACTTAGCTCCCCTTTCCTGTAAGTCCCGGGTGAACGATCTCACCATCTTTAACAACACATGAGCCTTTTACGATTTCATCTTCCCAATCAATGGCGAGCTTTTTGCTCTCCCCATCGACTAGTGGCGTAATGAAGTTCAAAAGGTTTTTAGCAAAAAGCTTGCTGGCGTCTGAGGCCAAACGCGACGGCAAGTTGGCATAACCCAAAATCTTCACCCCGTTTTTGGTCTCAACAATTTTTTCCAACTCACTTAAAGGACAGTTGCCTCCCGCAGCGACAGCCAGATCAACAATGATCGAGCCTGCTTTCATGGAAGCCACCATCTCTTCGGTCACCAGGACCGGAGCGGGTCGTCCAGGGATCAACGCCGTGGTAATGACGATATCCTGCTTTTTCATATGTTCGGCGACAACAAGCTTTTGCTTGTCATAGTATTCTGGTGGCATTTCTTTAGCGTAACCACCTTCGGTCTGGGCGTCTTTTTCCATTTCTGGATCGACTTCCAGGAATTTACCGCCCAGGCTTTCCACTTGTTCTTTCGTGGCTGGACGAACATCGGTTGCAGTCACCACGGCACCAAGGCGCTTGGCTGTGGCAATGGCCTGAAGGCCAGCAACGCCAACCCCCATAATAAAGACCTTCGCCGGAGCAATTGTCCCCGCAGCGGTCATCATCATCGGTAGTGCGCGCCCATAAGTGGCAACGCCATCAATCACAGCCTTGTACCCAGCCAAGTTAGCTTGGGAAGACAAGATATCCATGCTTTGGGCCCGGGTAATTCGAGGCACCAATTCCATGGCAAAAGCAGTGATCCCCGCTTTGGCATAAGCATCAACCAATTTTTGATCACTCAACGCCCCGATTTGTGCAATCAGGATAGCCCCTTTTTTTGCATGGGAGAGTTCGCTTTTGGCACCCCCACTAGCATCAAGACCATTGATCTTAAGAATCAGATCAGCGGTTTTCATAGTCGCCGAAGCTGAAGCCGCAATCTTGGCCCCTGCTTCTTTAAACTCCTCATCAGAGATCGACGCCCCCGCGCCAGCTCCCTTCTCTACAGTAACGGTGAACCCTAATGCTGTTAATTTCTTAACAGATTCAGGAGAAGCCGCGACGCGCGACTCACCGCTTAAACGTTCTTTAGGTATTGCAATTTTCATATGTCCCTATGCCCCCTGCTGGCGTTGGGTGGAAGATTTTCCGTCAGTCAGAAATATTCAAACAGGAAATAGTCGCTTTGGTAAAGCAACTTTCGAGAAAAAATAAAACAAGACGTTGGTCCTATGTCTTACTTATGCTTTTTTCATATGCATTACATGGTCTTAACAAAACTCCAACTATTCACTGGTACTACCAATAGCTCTACTGATAATATGACTTGTTTCAAGTACAAAATTGACAGTTTATATTGATTCCATGATTTGCTTACGTTTTTCAGCCCTCGTTTTGGCCCTCATCGCCCCCCTGTTTTTCGCAACTGCAGCAAAAAGCAACGATTCGGTAAAAAATTCAATATCGAACCTAGGGGAAACCCGAAACCTCAAATTCGAGGCTTATTGGGGGGGACTCCATGCGGTAAACTTTCTTCTCTCCTATTCGACAGCCCCCGGAGAGATGAAAAATGTTTTCCATTTAGAAACTGCGGGAATCCTAAAGCTCCTTCTCAAAATGCGGATTAAAGCCGAAGCAAAGGGAAGTTCTTCAAAAAACGACCTCTATATCCCCCAAAGCTACCAAGTCGATTATGAGAATCGATACCGAACTCGAAAGGTCACTATTTCCTTTGATTCCAAATCAGGCATAGTCATCCCAAAGATCACCACCAAAGGCGCAGATGAAGAAAAAGACCGGGCCACCGAAGCAAAAGTTCCGCCCGAGATGCGTAAAGGCACCATCGACCCCATCTCCGCTGTCGTCGAAGCCATCCGGCGCACCAAAAATCATATTGAAAACGGAGCCTCGAAAAACTTCACCATACCTGTCTACGATGGTCGCCGCCGCTTTGATGTTATAGGTGAAGTACAGGAAACCATCCAAAGAACCATTCTCTTCAAACCCTATAAAGTCATAAGACTGGTCCTCACCCCCAAAACCCGCGCCGGTTTTAAAAAGAGCCACACCGAACTCTGGAGCAAATACGCCTTCCACATCTACCTCACCACAGATGGCCGCTATGTGCCCCTGCAAATCGACGCCGTTGGCCCCGGGCCGATTATTAACTTGGTGAAAGAATGTGATACGGCAGAAGCTTGTTTGCCGTCTAAGTAAGGGGGGAAATGATTGGGCTCAACCCAAACTCTTTTAAAGCCAAAATCACTGTAATCGTTTTCATGGGTCTGATCCAAAATAATAGAAAGCACAATCCTTTTTACACAGATAAGCCGGGAAAATTGAAAAGGATTTTATAATTAATAAACTGCTACCAAAAGTCTATGCGCACCCCATAACATTATCTAAAAAAATCTTGAGAACCAAACTGATTTGAGTTTAATTTGAATCGGCAAAATTCTGAGAGTATTGTATATCGTGCGGGGGTTATTTAGTGCTCGAACTGACAATATTGGAGAAAAAACATGGCAAAAAAACCAATAATCGAAGATGCCGTTTCCATTGTATTTGTGCGGGATATTGACAAAACGCTCGATTTTTACACAGACATACTAAATTTTGAGAAAGGGTTCGTCTCTGATGACAAAATGTTTGCCACCATTTCACACGGGGAAGCTGCAATCCATTTTGTAAAAACAGAAAACGAAGACGCATTAAATTTTACAGCACATCATGCATCTATATATCTATGGGTTAAGAATTTGGATGCGTTGTACGATACATTAAAGTCGAATTTGGAGAGTTTAGGAGAAGGTCGTGTTAAACTCCCTTTTATTCAAGACTATGGCATGAAGGAATTTCATGTTAAAGACCCTGATGGCTGCACTTTGCTGTTTGGAGAAAACGTCGAACACTGATGGAGACGTTGAAAGTAAAAATCCAGAGTTCTGTATATAGTTTTATCCTTCATTTTATGCACCAGAATATTACATGAACACCGAAATAAGGCCCAGGCATGATGCGGTGAATGGGATCAATGTTTCATTTCCTTCAACAAAGAGAACCAAGAGTTGGAAACCATGTGTATCTAAAATTTGGTATCCTGAGCCCAATACTTTTCCATAAACTCAGCCCCTTCTCTTAAATACATTTGCAATCTTCCTCATAATGATAAAAGGTTCACTCTCTTGATTTTTAATAAGGGGTATTCTTTTTGTCTTGGCAGTACGTATCTATTGAGCGCAAGGGTCGGATTGCAATTGTTCGATTTGATCGGGGGAATAAGAGCAATGCACTTTCCGGGCAGGTGATGCGGGAGCTAACGGAAGCGGCACTTTCGTTTCAGGAGGATAGTGAGACTTCGGCGATTATCCTTACGGGGCGGGAGGATAATTTTACGCTGGGCATGGATTTAAAAGACCCCGATATCGAGTTAGCACGCACAGCACCTTTAGCCCAACGGCGCAAGCTCCTGCAAACGGGGCCCAAGATGTGTCAAGCTTGGGAAAGCCTAGAGCCACTCACTATTGCCGCCATTGAAGGCTGGTGTGTTGGTGGGGGGATGGCGCTTAATGTTGCCTTAGATTTGCGGGTGATGGCGGAGGATGCCACGCTTTATGTACCGGAGATTGAACGGGGCATGAATATGAGTTGGGGGGCCGTCCCTCGGCTTGTTAATCTCTGTGGCCCAGCCAAAACAAAACGGATTGTGGTGTTGGCGGAAAAGCTTAAAGCAGAGCGGGCCTTGGATTGGGGCATTGTCGATGAGGTTACCCCAAAGGGACAGGCGGTTACCAAAGCGATGGCGTTTGCTGAACGGGCAGCGGAACTCCCCCCCGTAGCCTTGCGCATGTGCAAGCAAGGGGTAAATGCAGCGGCTAATGCCTTGAATTATACAGCTTCACATATGGATATGGACCAGTTTGCCTTGGCGCAAAGCTCAGGGGATTTTGAGGAAGGCGTGCAGGCATTCTTCGAGAAGCGCAAACCTAACTACACGGGCAGTTAGTTTAACAGGGATAGATTGATGAATTTAGATGGTGCAGTGACAATCGTTACGGGGTCCGCAACGGGTTTAGGGGCAGCTATTGCTAAACAGCTCGCGAAGAAGGGTTGCAACGTGGTGATTAACTACACCCGCAGTCAAAAAGAAGCCGAAGAGACGGTGAGGGAATGTGAGGTCCTCGGGGTAGAGGCTCTGCTCTGCCAAGGAGATGTTTCTAAAGATGAAGATTGCCGCTCTATTGTTCAACAAACCATTGATAAATGGGGAAAGGTTGATGCTCTGGTAAACAATGCTGGGACGACAAAGTTTGCTGCCGCTCATGACCTAGAAGCTTTGTCGGCTGAAGATTTTCAACAGATTTATGGGGTCAATGTGATAGGCCCTTATCAGATGATCCGAGCCGTAACTCCGCATATGAAAGAGGCCGGTGAAGGGGCAATTGTGAATATCAGTTCTATTGCCGGAGTGACGGGGCTTGGGAGTTCAGTTGCTTACTCAGCCTCAAAAGGCGCGCTTAATACCATGACCATTACCCTCGCTCGTGCCCTTGGCCCAGAAATTCGCATCAATGCCATTTGTCCGGGGCTCATCCAAAGCCGGTGGCTTCAAGGAGGATTAGGGGAAGAACGTTACCAAGCCACAATAAAAAACATTGAGGCATCAACACCGCTTCAAGCCGCAAGCACCCCGGATGATATTGCTGAGTCTGCCGTTTGGATGATTGAAGGGGCGCGGCACGTAACAGGTGAAACCTTGCTGGTAGACGCCGGGCTTCACCTTGGGTTTGCCCCCTTGGTGGCGCGGTAATTAGAAGGTTTGCTCTTTGCAGAGGGCTTGAATTTGTTCAACCCGGTCTAAATTGCATAGCAAAGCATCAACACAATTTTTGTCAAATTTAGTTCCGGCATTGCGTTCTAAATATGCAAAGGCTTCGTCATTGGGCCAGGCTTCTTTGTAAGGGCGCTTGCTGGTAAGAGCATCGAAAACATCGGCTACAGCAGTTATACGGGATTCTAAAGGGATCTCGTCTCCCTTAAGTCCTTGAATATACCCACTGCCATCATAGGCTTCATGGTGATAGCCAACGATGTTGCGCAACATTTCAACATGCTCAATTGTAGCAAGACCAAAACTGTTAACCATGCTGTTGATCATTTCTAATCCAGCCGAAACGTGTGATTGCATAGTGGTGAATTCTTCTTCCGTCAGCTTGCCTTCTTTGAGCAAAATATTATCGGGGATGGCGACTTTCCCCACATCATGCAGCGGGGCAAAACGGAAAAGATACTCAACAAATTCATCTTGCAGATTAAATTTCGGCCCCATTTCCAAAGCTATTAACCGAGCGTAACGAGACATCCGGTCGATATGAGCTGCTGTTTCAGCATCTCGGTGGCGGCTAAATTCACGCACCGTTTCAACTGCGCCTTTAAGCATCTCAATAGGCATAAGCTCTTGGATTGCTAGAACAGAAATCAGCCGAGAATAAAGGGTAAGCCCTTCAACCATTGTTGATTTGAAATATCCCGCTTCACGGGAATTGAAAAACAGAAAGCCGAAGAACTGATCTTTATTATAAATAGGAATGGTCAAGCTAGAACCAAGCCCGGCTGCAATTAATCTACGGGAATGCTCAGATTTAGGGTCATAACCATCTTGGAGGTTATCAACAACTCTGCTCTCACCGGTCTCAACAAGTCGCTTTAAAGATGGCGTTTCGTTGAGCTTTACTTGGTAAAAAGAAAGCGGTGATTCACCATCAGTACTGTGGTGAAAGGTTTTAAGAAAATCTCTCTCTTTGTCATAAACAGCAACTGCAACCCGGCAGAGAGCAGGGTATTTTTGCCGCAACTCATCGTGCAATTCAGAAAGACCACGACCAAAATTTTCCATATCGAAAAACTAATTCCCAACAGATCAAGCTAAAGGTTTACAATTACAAGCGGCACAATATAGAGAGTATTGTATGAGCTTACCTGATTTTCATCAAGTTGTCGGCGTTGCCGGATGTGGCGCTATGGGGTTACCTATGGCAAAGGCCCTACAACGGCAGCGGTTTTGCGTTTGGGGGTATGATATTAGACCACCCCAAGAATTTTCAGATTTTGAAGATCGTATGATCATTAAGCCAGAAGAATTTGCCAATAAATGCGATGTGGTCATTTCAGTGGTGCGAGATAAGCAGCAAACCCTCGACCTTTGTTTTGACAACCAAGCCCTCTTTCGTTTCGACAACGCACCAAAAACCCTCATCGTTAGTTCAACCCTCTCACCAAGGTTTATTGATGAGCTCCGCCAGAACCTCCCTGCCAAGGTAGGTTTGATTGACGCCCCTATGTCTGGAGCACCTATTGCTGCGGAACAAGAAGCCCTTACCTTTATGCTTGGTGGTGGTGAAGATATTCTAGAGCCCTTCACTCCCTTGTTTTCTGCCATGGGAAAAACCATACACCATCTGGGCAAGCTAGGTGCAGGAATGACGTTCAAAGTGCTCAATAATTTTTTGGCAGCAACCAATACAGTTGCTGTACGAAGGGTTCTTGCTGAGGCCCCTGCCCTTGGCTTGGACCAAGATAAGTTGCTTGAGGTTATGTCGACCAGCTCAGGCGGCACCTGGTTTGGCAATAACTTCCACCAAATCGCCTGGTCCAAGGAAGGCTATAGTCCTGAGAATACCATCGGCATTTTAGAAAAAGACATGGGGGCTTTTCTAGACGCGCTAGAAACCGGTTCCACGTCTTTTGATGAAGCTGTTCTTGAGGGCCTAAGAAAGATGAAACCTTATTAAAGCCCGACCTTAGAGAGAGCTTTTGTTTGGCGCTGCTGCAGAACTTCAGCGTCAAAGTCATCAACCAAATCCTGAAACATGCGGTACCAATTCACTTCAGCTTTGAGGTGAGTGAAAACAGACCCGAGGCCGATGGCAGCGCGATCCATGAGGAGGAACTCTCTTGGAGGGGTAACGCCTCCAGGAATTTTTCTCAATTCTTGGTGAACTTTAGCCGCGACTTGGGCGCCATATCTTGTTGAGTTTGATTCCGACATAGCTTGGGTTTTGTCTTCCATGATGGGGGCATAAACAAAGCTGGCCCAATGATTGAGAACCTCCATCAACTCTTTACTGATACTATCAAACCCCCAAGACTCGTACGCATGCGCTGCTAGGTCCTGGTCATCGGTTTTAAGCGCGTGATAGAGGTCAAGCACCCCTTGAACAAAGCTCGGATTAAAGACGCGAATACATCCGAAGTCTAACAGATTTATGGAACCGTCTTCTCGCACAGAATAGTTCCCAAGATGAGGATCACCATGGAGAATGCCGTATTTATAGAAAGGAATATACCAAGCTCGAAACATATTAGTCGCTACGGCATTCCGTAAATCTTCATGGGCATCAACGAAACTCATCAAAGGCTGACCGTCCAACCAGTGCATAGTCAATAATCGTTGAGTACTTAACTCATCAACAATTTTGGCAACATGAACTTGGCTTTCGTCTTTGAGCATGTCTGCATAAAGCTTTTGGTGTTTAGCTTCTCGATGATAATTTAGCTCTTCTCGCAATCTTTCAGATAGCTCTTTGTGGATTTCTGATGGGTCTATTGCACTGTCGTAACGTTTGTAGAGGGAAAAAATCAATTTGAGTTGGGCAAGATCTGCATCAACCGCTGAAGCCATATCCGGGTATTGGAGCTTACAAGCCAGAGCCTGATCATTCAGGCTTGTCGCTTTATGAACCTGACCGAGGGAAGCTGCATTGCAAGCTTGCGGTTCGAAAGTTTTGAACTTGGATTGCCAGTCTTTACCCAACTCATTGCTCATCCGCCTTTTAACAAAAGGCCATCCCATCGAGGGGGCGTTGGTCTGCAATTCCATGAGTTGATTGGTGTATTCTTCTGGCAACATGTCAGGGACAGTCGAGAGGATTTGTGCCACTTTCATCAAGGGACCTTTTAGCCCACCTAAGGCTACCCTTAAATCCACTGCCCCTTTTGCCGAAGGACCGCTTTGGCCGATTAACTTCTTTCCAGCCATTTTGGCAGCAACACCGCCAATGGAAACACCGACTTTAGCGACCCTTTTAATCCGCCCTGTTAACTTAGAGTTTTGGTCTTCCATAAAGTTTCCTGAGGCTGGCGGTTAAGTTTAAGGTTCATTATTAGATGGACTAGACTGAGGTCACATTCAAGCATCCAAGAAAAACTTAAACCAAACGCAAAAGAATTAATTACCTCTAAAAATTAAAGCCCCTCATCATCCAACCAAAGCTGAATACTTTGGCAAACTTTCTCCCACTCTACCTCAAGCATCATACCATGGCACATACCCACAAAAACCTCTGCCTGAACACCATAGATCGCCGCAGTAGCATAAACATGGATGGGAGCAACAAGCTTATCATCCTCTGCCCCTATAACTTTAACAGGGGCTTTGCCGATAAGACCTAATATATTAGGCAAACAAGGCCCATGCATTTCAAGGGTTGCAAGCATGGATTCTGACTGGGTTAACTTTATGTATTTATCGGTTTCACTGGCAGGCAAGGCATCTGAAAAGACAGCTTCTCTCATCATGTCAGCCGAAGCCTCAGGGGAACCAAAAGCTTCAACCAAGCCAACTTTCATCAAGAGCCAGGGTCGTGTTAAAGCAAGCGTGGCACTTGGACCAACAGCGCCTGTTGGTGGCACAGAAGCCATCAAAACCATACCCGAACCTTCATGTTGCTCCATGTATTTTTGAGCAACAAAGCCTCCCATAGAATGTCCAATGATAACAGGTGGCGTTGGTAAAGCTGCTGCAACAGAAGCAACATCTTCAACATAGTCTGCAATGGAGTGACCATGTAGGCCTGCTGTTGAAGGACTGCCATTATGACCACGTAAACTCAGGGCATGAACTTCATAACCTCGTTCAGCAAACCAATCGAGAAAATTCACCTCCCAACACCAGGCACCGACAAAGGCACCATGGACAAAAAGGAGGGGCTTATGGCCCTTATCTTTCTTCGGGTAACGGCTAATAACCTCAAGCCGCGACGGCATATTACGCGCCATCAAATTGTTTCCGATAATTCGTCAATAAATCCACTAATCACGTTCAAACCCTTCTTCCAAAAAGCGGGGTCTGAAGCATCCAGACCAAAAGGCGCCAATAATTCTTTATGACGCAAGGTTCCCCCTGCCTTAAGCATTTCCATGTACTTTTGCTCGAAACCTGGATGACCATCTGCGAAGACGCCATAAAGGGAATTTACCAAGCAGTCACCGAAGGCATAGGCATATACGTAAAACGGTGAATGGATAAAGTGGGGAATATAGGACCAATAATATTGGTATTCTTCATCATAACGAAAGGCCGGGCCCAAACTCTCGATTTGTATACCCATCCAAATTTCGCCAAGGCGATCAGGAGAAAGCTCTCCTTTGCGTCGTTCATCATGTACACGACGCTCGAATTCAAAAAATGCAATCTGACGTACAACTGTGTTGAGCATGTCCTCAACTTTGCCCGCCAGCATCACCCGACGGCGTCCAGGGTCAGTCTCTGCATTGATCATGCTGCGGAAGGTCAACATCTCGCCAAAGACTGAAGCTGTCTCCGCTAAGGTCAAAGGGGTATCAGATTGCAATTGTCCTTGCACACCCGCAAGAACCTGATGAACGCCATGGCCTAATTCATGAGCCAGCGTCATCACATCGCGGGTTTTACCATGATAGTTAAGCAAGACATAGGGATGAGCAGACGGGGTAGTTGGGTGAGCAAAAGCGCCTGGGTTTTTCCCGGCAGTTGGTGCCGCATCAATCCAGTTTTTGTCAAAGAATTGTTGAGCAATTTCAGCCATTTTTGGCTCGAAAGCGCCATAAGCGTTCAGAACTCGTTCTTTAGCTTCATTCCACGGAATTTCTGTATCATCGTCTTCAGGAAGCGGGGCATTACGATCCCAGTAATCCATTACCTCCATACCCATCCACTTAGCTTTGAGCTTATAATAGCGATGGGAGAGGTCTTCAAAAGATTCTGTAACGCTGGATACGAGCGCATCAACAACTTCATCTTCAACAAAGTTACTTAAGTTGCGTGAAGATACTGGACGCTCAAACTTACGCCACTTGTCTTCAATTTCCTTATCCTTCGCCAACGTATTGGTAATCAAAGAGAAGGTGCGAATATTTTCGCCGAGAACTTCCCCAATAGATTTCGCCGCTTTTTTACGAGTTTCTCCGTCTTTATTGGAGAGCATGTCAAATATTTCAGAACTAGTCAGTTCTTTATCATCAACCGGAAAGCGTAAGGCCGTCATGGTTTCTTCAAAAAGCCGTACCCAAGCTGAAGAGCCTGTCACATGTTTTTCGTGGAGCATCTTCTCTAACTCATCAGACAACTGATGGTCACGATATGAACGCACATCCCTAAGCCAAGAACTGTATTTATTGACCGTAGGTTCTTTGAGCAGGTTATCTATAGCTTCATTTTCAAGGCGATTAATCTCAAGAGTAAAGAACAGGGTTTTTGTTGATATATCTGTAACCTGCTCCTGCATATTTTGATAGAATCCTGCAATCTCAGGATCTGCCATGTTGGTTGAGAACAACAACTGGGCAAAGCTCATAACCTTAGTGAGAGTTTCGCTTAAATCTTCATAACGTACAATTGCCGCACCAAGGGCAGCACCATCAAGGTCAACAACTTTACCTTCATAATCCGCAGAAAATGAGGAAGCCGCGACATCGGCTTTTTCCAAATCGTTGATAAGTTCTGGGCTGTCATAACTTGGATAAAGGTCGGTAAGGTTCCATTCAGGAAGGTCTTGGGCAAGAGCTTGTTCGGCCATTTAAGATCCTCGTTGTTTTTCTTCGGTAGTGTTGGGGTAGTCCTTGTCACCCGGCAAGTCAACGTCGTTACTCCGAGAAACCCTTATGTTCTTCGTACCCTTGCGCGACATTTATAATCTTTCTCAACTTCTTCGTGTCTAAAACCGTAATACGACCATATTTAAACGTCAAAATTTTATCACGCCGCCACTCATTCATATGTTGGCTAACACTTTCTCTAGAAGCCCCGATCATCCTGCCAAGTTCCTCTTGTGTCAGCTTTTGATCTATCTCAACTTTCGTTTCCTCAGCGCGAGCATAGTGATCAACAAACACGAACAATTGTTTGGCGAGGCGCTCTTTGACGCCCAGAAAGGCGGCATCGTTGGCAAAGGAAAAAGTAAAGCGAATATGCTCACATAAGAACTGCACAACTGGTTGGTAGAGGTCGGGATTAGCTTTCAAGATACGCCAAAAATCACTTCGTGCGAGGTAAATCACCGTTGTTCCGGGTCTCGCAATGGCATTTGTAGGGCGCGGTCCTCCATCAATCATGGAAATCTCACCAAACCACTGCCCCGACTGCATAATTCCCAGCATAACTTCTCTGCCATCAGGGTCACTAGAGGAAAAACGTACGGCCCCTTCTAATATCCCATACAGGCCATCTACATCATCCCCTTTCGAATAGATAATCGTCGTTTTTGAGAAGTTTCGAATACGAGACGACGACCATATTTCATCGACCACGCTCAGCGGCATTTTGCTGAAAATATCGCTTTCCTGGATCAATTCTCGGGACTTGAGCATTTCAAAAAACCATAGCTTAGAAAAGATAATTTCACCAAATGTGGACTACTTCACATTTTATCTCAAGAAAATCTCCTATAACTATTTCAAATATAAACTGGGAAGGCATTTTTTTATGAGCGAGTTATTCGACACCCTACAGGGTATCCTCGGTCCAAAAGGGTTTCTAGCCGGCGATGATATCGGGGCCAGATATTATACCGATGCTGTTGGTCTGTTAGGTGCTAAACCAGCACTTGTCCTGCGTCCAATTGATACATTCGAAGTCTCAAAAATTATGTCTGCCTGTCATGAAGCTGGACAACCCGTAACTACCCAAGGCGGGATAACAGGGCTGGTCCAAGGGGCCATTCCTGAAGAAGGTGAGATTGTTTTATCGCTGGAGCGTATGAATAAGATCGAAGAGTTTGACGCACTTGGGGCGAACATGACGGTCCAAGCAGGGGCCATCTTACAAACTGTCCAGGAAACTGCTGAGCAACAAGACCTAACCTTCCCCCTTGATCTTGGTGCAAGAGGAAGCTGTACCATCGGAGGCAATATCTCCACCAATGCAGGGGGCAACCGGGTAATTAGGTATGGCATGACCCGGGACCTTATCCTCGGTATCGAAGCCGTGCTTGCCGATGGAACCATCATTAATGGCCTACATAAGCTGGTTAAAAATAACACAGGCTATGATCTCAAACATTTGTTTGTCGGAAGCGAAGGCACCCTTGGCATTGTCACAAGGGCAGTCTTAAAACTCTTTCCGCTCCCTAAAGGTCGTTCTGTTTCCCTATGTGGACTCAAAGATTTCAAAAGCGTCACAGCCCTTCTCCATCATACCAAAAGTGCTCTTGGCCCCTCCTTAAGTGCATTCGAGGTGATGTGGCAAAACTATTATGAGGCCACCTTCAATATTCTCACTGAAGCGCAGCACCCTGTCGAGGCTCGATATCCTTTTTATGTGTTGGTTGAGTCCATGGGAACTGACAATGACAAAGATCGTGAGGCTATGGAAGAAGCCCTTGGGGGGGCCTTTGAAGCAAACCTGATTGAGGATGCAATCATTGCCAAGTCTGAATCAGAAATAGAGAAAATATGGGAACTCCGTGATGTCAGTCTTGATGTTGCCATCAGCCTTAGTCCCATTCATGCTTATGACATCAGTTTACCAATCGGTGAAATGGAGTCTTTCTTTAGCCAGCTTGATGTTGATCTCGCGGCTCAATGGCCCAAACATAAATTGGTTGTCTTTGGACACTTAGGCGATGGGAATTTACATATCATCATCAATGACGGCATGGCTGAAAGTGACAAACCTGGAATTAACAACTGTGTTTATGGACTAACAGGTAAGCATCAAGGGTCAATCTCTGCAGAACATGGGATTGGCTTGCAGAAACGGGCCTATCTATCCAAATCTCGATCTGCAGAAGAAATCACTTTGATGAAATTACTTAAAAACACCATGGATCGGAAGAATATTTTAAATCCAGGAAGAATATTTGAATCTTCGGTCGAATCACCTTAAAAGTCTTGGAAACAGGCTGAACAACCACAATATACAAATAAGCTGGGAGCTTAATAAATGGCGTTAACAGAAGTCTCATTAGACGATCGTTATTCCTTAGAAAAAGGCCGAGTTCTTTTAAGTGGAACTCAAGCCCTTGTACGCCTGGTTATCCTCCAACACCAACGAGACCAAAAAGCAGGGCTTAATACTGCAGGTTATGTTTCTGGCTACCGTGGTTCTCCACTTGGTAACGTTGATCGCGAAATGCTCGCCAGCGACAAGTACCTTAAAGAACACAACATTAAATTCGAACCCGGCGTTAACGAAGATTTGGCAGCCACCGCTATTTGGGGCAGCCAGCAGGTCAACCTCTTCCCCGGTGGCAAATACGATGGGGTTTTTGGCCTGTGGTACGGCAAAGGCCCTGGCGTTGACCGCACTGGAGATGTCTTCCGTCACGGCAACCTCTCTGGCACCTCGCCTAAAGGCGGTGTTTTAGTTGTCGCTGGCGATGACCCTGCCTGTAAGTCTTCCACAGCCTATAGTCAAACTGAATATGCCTTTGTTGACGTTCAAATCCCAGTTGTTGCTCCTGCCAATGTTCAAGAGTTCTTAGATTTTGGCATTTATGGCTATGAACTCTCCCGTTTCTCCGGCAGTTGGGTCGCCATGAAGACCGTAACGGAGAACGTTGAAAGTACATGCTCTGTCGATGTGGACCCTGAGCGGGTTAAAATTGAAACTCCTGACGATTACGAAGGTCCTAAAGACGGTGTTTATACCCGCTGGCCTGACGCGCCCATCGCCCAAGAAGCGCGCCTTCGGCAAGCAAAACTCCCGGCGATTTACGCCTTTGCCCGTAAGAACAAAATTGATCACGTTGCTTTTGGTACCGACACAGGGACTTTTGGTATTGTTACCGTTGGCAAAACTTATACCGATGTCCGCGAAGCCCTAGAACTCCTCGGCATTACCCAAGAAGTCGCAGAGCAAATTGGGCTAGGCGTTTATAAAGTTGGCATGCTGTGGCCTTTGGAGCCAGAAGGACTCAAAGAGTTTGCCAAAGGCCTAAAAGAGATGCTGGTGATTGAAGAAAAACGCCCCATCTTGGAAACTCAAATCAAGTCAGAACTTTTCAATGTTCCTGACACTCAGCGTCCACTAATTATTGGCAAGCGCGATGAAACGGATACGGAAATCCTCTCCTCCATTGGTGAGCTTTCTCCACCTGCTGTCGCTCCCGTCATTGCCGCCCGTCTTAATAAATTTTTCCAGAGCAATAATGCGGTTACCGAGAACGTAAACAATGGCATGGCGTCAATGAATGCCAAGCTCCGCTCGCCTAACCTCCCGGCTCCCAAAATCACCCGCCTCCCCTATTTCTGTTCAGGCTGCCCCCACAACACTTCAACCAAAGTTCCTGAAGGCTCACGAGCTGTTGCGGGTATTGGCTGCCATTTCATGGCGATTTGGATGAACCGCAGCACAGCCACCTTTACCCATATGGGTGGTGAAGGGGCAAACTGGATTGGTCAGGCTCCCTTTACAGAACAAAAGCACGTTTTCTCTAATTTGGGTGATGGTACCTATCACCATTCAGGCCTTCTTGCTATTCGGGCGGCGGTCACATCAAACGTCAATATTACCTACAAAATCCTGTTCAATGATGCGGTCGCTATGACCGGAGGCCAAGCACACGATAGCCACCTCACACCTATGGCAATAAGTCGCCAAGTCCACGGTGAAGGGGTCCGGCGCATTGCCGTCGTCAGCGATGAACCAGATAAGTACCCATCTAATGCAGATTTTGCCCCTTACACCACCTTTGACCACCGTCGTGATTTAGACAAAATCCAAAAAGAGCTGCGAGATATAGAAGGCGTCACCGTCCTCATTTATGACCAAACCTGTGCAGCAGAGAAAAGACGTCGCCGTAAAAGAGGCACCTTCCCTGACCCCGCTAAGCGCCTGTTTATCAATGATGCAGTTTGCGATGGTTGCGGTGACTGCGGCATTGTTTCAAACTGTGTGTCTCTCACCCCTGTGGATACCCCCTTAGGCCGCAAACGGGCCATTGATCAATCTTCCTGCAACAAAGATTACAGTTGTGTCGATGGTTTCTGCCCTAGCTTTGTCACCGTGTATGGCGGACAATTGAAGAAAAAAGCCGGAACTGGCAACACAGCTGAAAAAGCAGGAATTCCTCTTCCTGGAGCCCCTACTCTTCCAGTTATTGATAAAACATACGGCATCATCATCACCGGGATTGGTGGCACTGGTGTCGTCACCATTGGGGCAATTTTGGGCATGGCAGCTCATATTGAAGGCAAGGGTGTCACCACCTTTGATCTCACAGGCTTGGCCCAAAAGAACGGCCCTGTGGTTTGTCACTTGAAAGTGGCGAATAGCCCTGAGGATATTCTTTCTGTTCCCATTGGCCCAGGACAGGCTGACGCCATTATTGGCTGCGATATGGTTACCACCGGGAACCAAGAAGCCCTATCAAAGATGAACTCGGCCAATACAAAAGCCGTGGTGAATGCCCAGCAAACCATGACGGCTGAGTTTACTGGCAACAAAGATATGGTTTTCCCTGACCAAGAATTGCGCGATGCTATTGATGCCAGTTGCGGCGGCGGAGTTGATTTCATCAATGCCTCACAACTCGCAACTGCCCTGCTCGGCGACTCAATTGCCAGCAACCTCTTTATGGTCGGTTTTGCCTGGCAAAAAGGCATGTTACCCATCTCTGAAGAAGCCATCATGAAGTCTATTGAGCTCAACGGCGTTGCTGTCGACTTCAATAAACGAGCTTTTGCATGGGGACGACGGACAGCTGATACCCCTGAAAAAGTCATTGAGATTGTTGAACTACCAGAAGCCGATAAAGACAAAGAAGAACCAACTTTAGAAGAGGTTATCTCCTATCGCTCTGATTATCTCACCCAATACCAAAACCAAACCTACGCCAAACGCTACGAAGCCTTTGTCGCTAAAGTTAATGTTGTTGACGCTGGCAAGAGTGAGCTAAGTAAAGCCGTTGCTCATAACCTCTTTAAACTGATGGCTTACAAGGATGAATATGAGGTTGCGCGCCTTTATACCGATCCGGCGTTCTTAGAGAAAATTAGAGATAAGTTTGAAGGCGATTATACCATATCCTTCAACATGGCCCCTCCCCTCCTTGCGGCCAAAGACGAAAACACAGGTCACTTGCTCAAGAAAGAGTTTGGCCCCTGGATGATGAAAGCCTTTGGTATTTTGTCTAAACTAAAAGGTTTGCGCGGCACAGCTCTTGATATCTTCGGCAGAACCGACGAACGACGCATGGAACGGCAACTGATCACGGATTATGAAACCCTCATAGAAGGTCTTCTTAAAGGCCTTAACGATAAGAACTACGATACAGCCGTTCAGCTTGCTTCTTTGCCTAACGACATTCGTGGATTTGGGCATATCAAAGAAGGCAATGTCACCGTCTATAAACAAAAACAAGGCAAGTTACTAAATGAATTCAACAACCCAACACCTCAAGCTCAAGCAGCAGAGTAACAGTTAGCCCAACACGAACCAAATCAACAGAGGAAGGGTTGCGAAGGATATGAAAGTTGAGATCACCACCATTCCAGCGACCTCTTCGGGATCGTTGTTGTAACGCATGGCAAAGAGGTAGTTGAAGACAGCGACGGGCATAGCGCTTTCAACGATAACGACGCCCCATTGCATGCCTTCTAACTGGAAGGCCTCAGCAACGCCTAACCCCACTGCAAACCCCATCACGAGACGAACAACAGAGAAGAACAAACCTCTTTTGAGGCCTGCAATCTTGAGACTTGAGAGAGATATTCCTAATGTAATCAACATAATAGGAACAGTCATACCACCAAGGATTTCCGTCGTACTCGCAATCCAAGCTGGTGGTTTCATATCCATGAATAAGAAAAATATTGCCCCAGCTAAAGCGTAATTCAAGGGAGAACGAGCGAGATCTTTAAAGGATGTTTGCCCTGAAGAGATTGCTTGCCCAATAGTAAATTGGGTTAAAGCTGCCATGGTGAAATAAACAACCGCAAGAGCAAGCCCAACATCACCAAAAGCCAACAGGCACAGTGGAAGCCCCATATTGCCTGTATTCGGAAACATTAAACAGGGCAGATAAGCCCGAATATTGGCGCCAGATACTTTAACAATAACGTAGCCAATTATTCCGAATGCCGCTAAAGAGACCGTTGAATAAAGCGCCATATCAGCCAACACGGTTCGGTCTAAATCAACCTTAGTCAGGGCAGAGAAAACCAAACAGGGTACCCCGATAAGGGTAACCATAGTTGTGACCATCTCTGTATCATATGAACGCCCACTACGAGCCCAGCCGTAACCAATCCCAGCACAAATAAAGATCGGTGCAACAACAGAAAAGAGTTGGTAAAGCACTTGAGAAGGTTTACTCGATATCTAGAATGCGCAACGCATTCGTCGTACCCGGAACCCCAAAAGGTACCCCGGCAGTCACAATTATCCTATCACCGGACTTAGTAAATTCTTCCTCATTCGCAACGCGTTCTGCCGTCGCCACAACATCAGAGAAACTCTTCACATCATGGATTTCAACGGAATGAACGCCCCACACTAAAGACATATAACGGGCAGTATCCTCATTCGGCGTTAAACCTAGAATTGGAACAGAAGGTCTTTCTTTTGCCATCCGTGAAGTCGTCGAACCACTCGTTGAAAAAGTCACAATTGCTGAAGCGGAAATTGTTTCTGCTGCTTGGCTGGCAGCTGCGGTAATCGCATCAGCTGTTGTAGCCTTACGGAAAGAAAGGTCTTCACCCGTAAGCTTCTTAGAAAATTCATTATTTTCGGCTTTACGAATAATACGGTCCATCAAGGAAACAGATTCCAGTGGATAATCCCCTGAGGCTGTTTCCGCAGAAAGCATCACCGCATCAGCCCCATCGAACACAGCAGTTGCCACATCCGAAGCTTCTGCCCTGGTTGGTGTCGGTGCATGAACCATTGAATCTAACATCTGAGTCGCGACGACCACAGGTTTGCCTTTTCTCAGGCAAGTTCTGATAATTCGTTTTTGCAAGCCGGGAACATCTTCAGGTGGCAATTCGACACCTAAATCACCACGAGCGACCATAATAGCATCAGAAAGATGGACGATCCTGTCCAATTGGCGAATAGCAGAAGGTTTTTCAAGCTTCGCCATAATCTTGGCTTGATCCCCGACCAGCTCTCTGAGCTCAAGGACATCTGAGGGTTTCTGGACAAATGACAGCGCAACCCAATCAACACCCATCTTCAATCCAAATTCGAGATCACATCTATCCTTTTCAGTGAGAACAGAAAGTGGGAGGACGGCATCAGGGACATTCACCCCTTTGCGGTCAGACAGAACACCCCCATTTATCACCATGGTTTCCGCATAATCTTTACCGCAACGTTCAACTCTTAAACGGAGTTTTCCGTCATCAAGAAGCAAATTTGCTCCTGGTTCCAAACATTCAAAGATTTCTGGATGAGGTAATCTTACTCGGCGGCTGTTGCCGGGGGTTTCAACAGAATCTAATCGGAAGAGATTTCCCGGCGTGAGCTTTGTTTCACCGCCATGGAAATCAGCAACCCTTAGCTTTGGACCTTGTAAGTCCATCAAGACAGCAATGGGTCTGCCTGAGTCTTTCTCAAGCTTACGAATCATCTGATAGCGTTGAAAATGCTCATCGTGAGTACCGTGGCTAAAATTAAGACGAAAGACATCGGCGCCAGCCATAAATAGTTCAGCGATACGAGGCATCGTATTAACAGCGGGGCCTAAAGTGGCTATGATTTTTGCGTTTCGGGTTCTTCTCATGGGGTATGAAATACGACTGCTGAAGGGTTTAATCTAGAACTTTCTATTATTTGTATACATATGAAAGGTTACAAAATAATTTCAGTATTTGTTTATATTATTGTTTTAGGTTTAGCATAATAACACAGAACTAACGGAACCCCCTTGTGAACCATGGCGAATTTTTTCTCTAAAATCTTCTTTTCTGTCTTCATGGATAAAAGCGCACGTGAAACTATGGAACGGCGCCAAGAGGCCAAAAGAAAGCTTAATTCTCCTGAGCTTTTTGCCGAAAAGAAAGACACTGACAAACCTATCCAACAACCACCTAAACCACAGCCAACAGCGGCCGTTCCACGCCACCAACGGCCTCTTAAAGGGGTTACCCAAGAGGAAGAACAAGTCGCGGCTCTCTTGGCTCAAAAAATTGCCTCTGCTGAAGATTCCATCGCAGATCGAGTCTTGAAGAAAAAATCCATGTCGGGTGAACGAGGGGAGTTAATCATGAATGCTCTTCGCATCCAAAAAGCAAAATCGGATGTATTTAATGAGCTTAGTGATGAAGAATTTCGCAAACTTCAAGGTCTTGCACAAAAAATGATGCTTGGCGGAACCCCTAAAGGCGGATAAGAAACACCCTCAACACAAATATCCAAAGGTTTCTTCTGGTGAGTCTAAATATCCAGCAAACAGCCCAAGACGTCCTTAGCGGCCAACGACGCGCTCTTGCTCGAGCGATTACCCTTATCGAATCCACCCGTGCGGACCATAGGGATTCAGCCGATATATTACTGGAAGAGATTCTGCCCCATACAGGAGGCTCAATTCGTCTTGGAATTACTGGCGTGCCTGGCGTAGGCAAATCGACATTTATTGAAGCCTTTGGCCTTCATCTTATTAAGCAAGGGCTCAAAGTTGCTGTTTTAGCGGTTGATCCGTCGAGCCCAAGAACAGGTGGCTCCATCTTGGGTGATAAAACCCGCATGGAAGAACTATCGCGTAACAAACAGGCCTTCATTCGCCCTTCTCCTTCAGGGGGTACTCTAGGTGGTGTAGCTCGTAGAACTCGAGAAGCTATGTTGATATGTGAAGCAGCAGGCTTTGATGTAATTATCATTGAAACCGTTGGCGTTGGACAATCTGAAACAGCCGTAGCTGACATGGTCGATATGTTTTTGCTTCTTCTGGTCCCTGGGGCCGGGGACGAGTTACAGGGGATTAAAAAAGGAATCGTCGAACTCGCCGATATGGTTATCGTCAATAAAGCCGATGGTGATTTAGCGCCTGCTGCAGAGCGAGCCCGTCACGAATACACCAATGCTCTTCATTTGCTACGCCCAGTTTCCACATCTTGGACACCTCCCGTAAAAAAATGCTCAGCCAAAGACCATGCAGGCATCGATGAAATTTGGAATCTCGTTGGGGAATATCGGGAAAAGTTAACCCTATCAGGTGAATTTAACACAAGGCGTGCAGAACAAGCGAAAGCTTGGATGTGGAACGAAGTTGGCGATGTACTGATGTCCCGCCTTAAGAACCACCAAGGTGTTATCGACCAGTTAGATAAACTGGAAAATTCTGTTAAAAATGGTAAAATAACCCCAACTAAAGCTGCAATGTCTATGCTTGCGACATTTACAAAAAGCAACATTTAAACTGACTTACAACACTTTTTAAGGATTATAGGGTTTACGTCTGGATATGAATCGACGATGATAAGCTTCACAAAATTATCACGTGTAAAAAATTTCTGACTAGCCTTAGATAGCTGATCTTATGAAACATTGCTAAATATTCAGAAATCTAGAAGTAGGTAAGAAAGTCCAAATGGAAGACACTCAACAAGAAGCTCTAAGTAAAGAACTAGATGGTCTTTTCAAATACCTTAAGCGGGTTCGCGAAGAAATTGCTGCCGTCTATAAACCTCAAGACGAAGAGCATCAAATCGATAAGATGGGTGACCAGCTAGACGCCATCACAGATGCTACTGCTGAAGCAACCAACACGATCATGGAAGTAGCCGAAAGCAATCAAGACCAAGTGGATGTTCTGCGCAAAGAAGACACCACAGAAGAAGAACGTACTGCTGCACTCCAAAAAATTGAAGATAACAGTATGGCTATTTTTGAAGCGTGCTCTTTCCAAGACATTACTGGTCAGCGGGTGACTAAAATTCTAAAATCTGTCAAATTCGTTGATGAGCGAATTAATTCACTGGTTGATGTATGGGGCAAAGAAGAAGTCGATAAAGTTGATGTAGATGGTCTGAACAAAACTGAAGACGAACAGCTCCTCAATGGCCCACAACTTAAAAAAGATGCCTTCGACCAAAACGATATCGACGCCCTGTTCGATTAATAATTAGGTTCTGCTACACCCCAAAACCTCAAGGCAGCAATACCCTACAAAAACACTCGTGTTCTTCGAAGATAAATCTACTTTGGCTCGTCTACGCGACACCAAAGGTCAATCGATTAATCTTTGATTGGTCTAAATAATTTTTCTGCTTGATGATCACAAACAAGCCCCTATATTATTTATAATAATTATAATATAGAGCTTATATATTTGAAAATATAGAATAAAAAGCTTTGCATCACATTAAAAATAAAACCAACTGTTTAGGTGTGAAAAATGAAAAATATCAAAACAAAGCTCAAGGTATTGCTTGGGTTTTCTGTCCCCCTAGCCATCCTTATTGTCATCGGAGTTATAGGCCTAACTAATTTAAGTACAGTAGCAATCACGGCCAAATGGGTTGACCACACTCGTATAGTATTAGCAAGCGCGGCCAAAATAGTGGGTTCTGCAGTTGATATGGAGACAGGTATGCGCGGCTACCTCCTCGCTGGCAAAGAAGGGTTTCTAGATCCTTATAAAGGGGGCCAGAAAGCAATCTATGAATCGATCAAAAAGCTTCAAGAGACAGTAAGCGATAACCCTGGGCAAGTTGCCCGCCTCGGTGAGGTTGAAAAAGTCTTGCGCGAATGGCAAGCAACAGTGACCGAGCCAACCATCACTTTGCGTCGTAAAATTGGTGATTCAAAAACCATGAACGATATGGCCAAACTCGTTGGTGAAGCTAAAGGCAAAGTATACTTTGATAAATTCCGTGGACAAATTAGCACCTTTATCAAACGAGAAACCGATTTATTGGGCAAACGCCGTGAGGCCTTTGAAGCGGCGCAAAAAGAAATTGCAAACATCACTGGATCAGGGGCTGAGCCAAGTTTAATCAATGATCAACTGAAGATAATGTCACAAAATGAAAAATGGGTTATCCATACTTATGAAGTTATTGCCAAAGCAAAGGATATTCTCGCTTCTGCTGTCGATATGGAAACCGGAATGCGGGGTTACCTGCTTGCTGGCAAAGACGAATTCTTAGACCCTTACATTACTGGTAGTGAAAAATTTGACGAACTCGTTGCGGAACTAACTAAAACAGTTAGTGACAACCCAGCTCAAATAACTTTACTGAATGAAATTTCACAAGGCATTAAAATATGGCAGGCCAATGTGACGGAGCCAGCAATATCTTTGCGTCGTAAAATTGGCAATGCAAAAACTATGGACGATATGGCTGATTTGATCGGTGAGGCTAAAGGTAAAGTTTATTTTGATAAATTCCGCAAACTTATGGGTGAATTCTCTGCTGAAGAAGAAGGCCTTATGGTCTCACGCCAAAAACAAAACGTTGAGACTGTCAGTAGCGCCAATACCATTTTGACAACTGGCATTATCATAGGAACCCTTCTCGGAGCACTGATTGCTTGGTTAATCGGTAATGGTATTGCCAATCCAATTGTTGGAATGACTTCTGCTATGCAACAGTTGGCTAAAGGGGAACTTGGGACAGAAGTTCCAGCCCAAGGTCGTACTGACGAAGTTGGTGAAATGGCGGATGCTGTTCAAGTTTTCAAAGATAATGCTCTTGAAGTAAAACGTCTTGAGGAAGAGCAAAAGCAAGCCGAATCTCGCGCTGAAGAAGAGAAACGTAGATCAATGAATGAATTAGCCAGTAGCTTTGAAGAAAGCGTTGGCGGTATTGTGAGCAGCGTAACATCTGCCTCAGAACAAGTGCGTTCGTCTGCAGAAAATATGTCACGCGTTGCTGATCAAGCCAGTGAAAAATCTGTTGCTGTTGCAGCGGCTTCAGAGGAAGCTTCAACCAACGTCCAAACAGTTGCGACAGCTACCGAAGAGCTTTCAGCTTCGATTAACGAGATTAGCAGACAAGTTAGCCAATCTCGCGAAATTGCTGAAAAAGCCGTTGGCGAAGCCAACACAACCCACCATACAATTCAGGGCCTTGTGGTTTCGGCACAAAAAATTGGAGATGTTGTTAATCTGATTACCGATATTGCTGAACAGACCAATCTACTTGCCCTCAACGCTACAATCGAAGCAGCAAGGGCAGGAGATGCTGGCAAAGGCTTCGCTGTTGTCGCTTCTGAGGTTAAAAATTTGGCAAACCAGACGGCCAAAGCCACTGAAGAAATCAGCAGCCAAATTGGGTCAGTACAAGGAGCAACACAAGAAGCAGCCTCTGCTGTTGAGGGAATTGGCGAAATCATTGGCAACGTCAATGAATATGCAACCAATATTGCTGAAGCCGTAGATCAACAACTTATGGCAACCCAAGAAATAGCAGACAATGTACAACAGGCCGCGATGGGAACCCAAGAAGTCAATGAAAACATCTCAAACGTTAACCAAGCTGCAACCCAAACCGGGACAGCTTCAGGAGAAATTTTAGACGTTTCAGGCCTTCTTTCTCAACAATCACAGGACCTCACACGTGAAGTAGATAACTTCCTTAAAAGGGTCCGAGCAGCATAAAACTATTCAAGTTCAGAAAAAAGCCTTGTGAGACTCAAACTCACAAGGCTTTTTTTAATACCCACAAGACAATCCTGTTACAGCAAACACCATTTTATCCAATAAGTTGAGTTTTTATATAAAACTTTACTTATGCAAAGGTGTCTCATTCAACTACATTACTTTTCTTGAATCTAACAAAATTTATTATAAATTTCTTAATAAAGTTATTTTAATAACAATTATAATAGGTTACATTCCACCAACGATTTAAGGTTGTCTGGGGAGGCACCCATACTTGGTTTCTTATTTTTATAATGACTAGCAAGCTGTCTACATACGATGGGTTGAATAAAAAATTCTCCAGCACCATTGGGGAATTTTCTGCCGTTATGGATGCAATTGATTATGGCATCCTTTTTATGGATTCAAACTTGAACATGAGGATTGCCAACAAAGCTTTCCAAAAGATGTGGGGTTTCACTGATGAATTCATTGCAAGCCGACCAACTTTAGTTGATTTCTTAAATTTTAACCGCGGCAATAATTTATACGACGTCTCTGAAGATGAATTCGATAAGTACATTGAGCAGCGCGTGCATGATGTACGCAAGGGAGAAATAGCCCCAACGGAATTTGCCCTCTTAAATGGTAAAATCTATCGCTATCAATGCTACGCCCTCGAAGATGGGGGGAGGATGTTAACTTATGTTGATATCACTGAGTTAAAAAAACACGAGAAAGAGCTGCTTGAAAGCCAAGATAAATTCAGAAGCATCTTTGACCACGGCATCGGGGGTATAGCAGTTTCAGCCACGGATGGTAAAATCATGCACGCCAATCGTGTTTGGGAAGATATATTAGGGTATAGCCTAGAAGAACTAGAACAAATGACTCCTCAGAATTTAACTCACCCTGAGGATTTGGAAGAATCATCCCTCCTTTATCAAAAATTGATTGATGGGAAAATCCCTTCTTACCAAATTGAAAAACGTTATATCAGTAAATCAGGTGAAGTTATCTGGGTGATTGTTGGAGTCTCCTCCGTAAAAGATAAGGCTGGAGAAATTCTTTATACCGTTGGTGAATTTGTAAACATCACTGAGCGGAAAATTGCTGAAGAAGAGCTTCGCAAAGCACATGACCAACTTGAATTAAGGGTCCATGAACGAACTGAACAGCTACGTGGAGAAGTGGAAGAACGTAAACGAATTGAGGCGGACCTTTTAGAAGCGAATAAATTTGCTGAAAATTCTAATCGCGCAAAATCAGATTTATTAGCAAACATGAGTCACGAATTGCGGACACCACTTAATGCAATTATTGGGTTTTCCGATACAATTCGCGCAGAGACTTTTGGGCCGTTAAACAATGATAAATATCGTGAATACTTAGATGACATCCATTATTCTGGACAACACCTTCTTGAACTGATCAATGATATACTTGATGCCTCGGCTATTGAAGCTGGTGCCCTAGATTTACGAGAGAAAAAACTTGATCTAGAGGACATCGTCGATACTTCAATTAGGCTCATTATGCCCCGCGCAAGAGAAGGGAAAATTTCATTAAGCTCTTCTATCAACTCGACATACCCCCGAATTCTTGCCGATGAACGGCGTGTGAAACAAATATTTTTAAACCTGTTAAGCAATGGGGTAAAATTCACTCCAGAGGGAGGTGAGATCTATGTTGATGCTGTTGTGAACAAAGATGGCTCCTTGGGCATTAGTATCACCGATACAGGTGTTGGCATGGACAATGAAGAAGCGATCCACGCCCTTAGAAAATTTGGGCAGATAGAAAGTGGCCTTGACCGAAAACATGAAGGCACTGGCTTAGGTTTGCCCCTAACAAAAGGTCTGATGGAATTACATGATGGGACTCTCGAAATAGACAGCAAAAAAGGGCGCGGAACAAAAATAACAATAACCTTTCCTAGAACTCGTGTTCTCAGCACAATCCAGTGGTCAACATAAAAATTCTCCCACTCCTTTAAGCAATAAATAATCCCGCCATAAATTAGCCCCAAACTCGTGGCATTCAAATCATGCCTTAGGCTTATTGATCTTCATTTTTTGCGCCAGATTACGAACAATTCAGCTACTAGGTTCTTTCTACATTGAAGACGTGCGTTTTCTGTAAAATGTGATAATCTCCGGCCCTTCAAATTTGGACTCTATTAAATTGGGATTTCTGATGTCTCGTATTACAACATTTTTTGCTGCCCTTCTGGTGGCCTTTTCTTTTGCCTCTGCGCCATCTTCGGCCCAAGATTTAGAAAATACGATCTACCTTGACCTTAAAGACGGTCGAGTAGTTATTCAATTGCGCCCCGACCTTGC
The DNA here is from genome assembly GCA_026196105.1 of Rhodospirillales bacterium. Lineage (GTDB taxonomy): Bacteria > Pseudomonadota > Alphaproteobacteria > Rhodospirillales > JAPHRK01 > JAPHRK01. Next base: position 28,547 of record JAPHRK010000035.1, read on the forward strand.
CCCAAACCATGTTGCTCGAATTAAAGAATTATCCCGTCAGGGGTTCTATAACGGGCTTAAGTTCCACCGGGTAATTCGTGGCTTTATGGCCCAAACAGGTGATCCTAAAGGAAACGGAACAGGCGGATCAGGCAAAAACCTTGATGCTGAATTCTCTGCTGAACCACACGTTCGGGGCATTCTCTCTATGGCCCGTTCAAGAAACCCAAATAGTGCTGACAGCCAGTTCTTCATTATGCTTGGCCCAGCGCCCTACCTAGACCAGCAATATACGGTATGGGGCAAAGTAGTTAGTGGCATGGAATTTGTTGATAAAATCAAGAAAGGTATCAAGTCCCGCAATGGTGAGGTTCGGAACCCTGATGTTATTGTGAAGATGCAAGTTGCAGCCGACGCAAAGTAATTACCTCATAAACTATAGATAAACGGAATTAGACGATGGAATTAGAAAACACCTTACACCTGGAACTCAAAGACGGTAAACTCACCATTGAGATGTTGCCTGATCTTGCCCCAAACCACGTCGCTCGCATTAAAGAACTGGTCCGGGAAGAGTTTTACAACGGCCTTAAGTTCCACCGGGTTATTGACGGGTTTATGGCTCAAACCGGTTGCCCTGATGGCACGGGAATGGGTGGTTCCGGGACCAAACAAGACGCTGAGTTCTCAGAAGAACCCCACGTAAAAGGCATTTGTTCAATGGCTCGTGCTCAAAGCCCTAACAGCGCTGACAGCCAGTTCTTCATCTGCCTCGACGACGCCCCTCACCTGGACGGACAATACACTGTTTGGGGCCGGGTGGTTGAAGGTCTGGACCTGATTGACAATATTAAGAAGGGCGCTGCCTATTCTGGTTCTGTCGAAGACCCAGATACAATTGTTAAAATGATCGTTGCCGCCGACGAGTAAGGATATATATCCGTTATGACGACCAATATCGCAGAAAAATATGACCTGAGAGTTCCACGCTATACCAGTTACCCAACCGCACCGCATTTCAGTGATGCCGTCACGGGTGATACTTATGCCCAATGGCTGGAACAGCTGGACCCTAAAACCCGGCTGTCTCTTTATATTCATATCCCTTTTTGTGATTCTATGTGTTGGTTTTGTGGCTGCTACACTAAGATCGTGAAGCAGTACAAACCTGTGATGGATTATCTCAACACAGCACTTGATGAAGTGGACTTGGTAGCTGACAAGTTACCAGCCCGCTTTAGTGCTCAACATCTCCATTTTGGCGGTGGTAGCCCAACCATGCTGAAAGCGGAAGACTTTGCTAAAACTATTGGCCGGGTTAAAGCTCGCTTTGATCTAGATGAAAATTCAGAAATCGCAGTTGAACTAGATCCACGTACAGCGACAGAAGAATATGTTGCTGAACTGGCAAAAGCTGGTGTTAACCGTGCGAGTATTGGGGTCCAGGACTTTGATGCTGAAGTTCAGGAAGCCATCAACCGTATTCAGCCTTTCGATGTCACCAAACGGGTTGTCGACTGGCTCCGCAAATACGGCATTAACAAAATCAATATGGACCTACTCTACGGCCTGCCCCATCAAAATATGGATCGGGTCATGTCTATGGTTGACCGTGGCGTAAGCATGCAGCCTTCAAGAATTGCTCTCTTTGGCTATGCCCACGTTCCATGGATGAAAAGCCATATGAAGATGATTAAGGAAGAAGACCTTCCTGGCAGTGAAGAACGTTGGGAACAGGTTGAAGCTGCATCCGCTCGACTTATTGAACTTGGTTACAAGCAAATCGGCCTGGATCACTTTGCCCACCCAGACGATGAACTTTCTCAAGCTCTTGACGCGAATAAATTACACCGAAATTTCCAAGGTTATACCACTGACCAAGCCAACGTCATGATTGGCTTTGGTGCATCAGCTATTGGCTGTGTTCCTCAAGGCTATGTACAAAACCTTCTACCTTTGAAGGATTATACCAAATGCATTGAGGAAGGTGTTCTCCCAACAGGGAAAGGTCTTGCTTACAAGGGCGATGACATTCTTCGAGGAGAAATCATTGAGCGTTTGATGTGTGACCTTGAAGTTGATGTTGATGCTGTATGTGCGGAACATAACGCTGATCCAGCTCCCTACCGGGCTGAGTTAGGCAAGCTGGATAACTTGGTTGAGGATGGCCTCGCTGTCATTAATGGCAACAGCATTGCTATGACGGAAAAAGGTCGGTATCTGGTGCGTATCGCCGCTGCAGCTTTTGATACTTATTTAGACCAAGGTCAAAAACGTCACTCCCGAGCTGTATAGGAGCTTTCCATGAGCGTTGATTTCAGTTTAAAAGGCAAAATAGCCCTGATTACAGGCGCCTCTAGTGGTCTAGGTCTCCATTTTGCTCAGGAACTATCTGATGCCGGCGCGAGTGTTATTTTAGCGGCCCGGCGGACCGATCGTTTAGAAAAAACAGTTGCTGAATTTAAAGCGGCAGGAAGAGAAGCCCTTGCCGTGGCTCTTGATGTTAAAGACAGTGCCAGCGTAAAACAGGCATTGGCTGAAGGCTGTGAAAGGATGGGAACGCCCGACATCTTAATCAACAACGCAGGGGTTACAGCCCCCGCAACCTTGCTAAAAGGCAGTGAAGAGCAATGGGACCATGTGATTGATACCAACCTCAAAGGGGTGTGGTTGGTAGCTCAGGAAACCGCCCGAAAAATGGTAGAAGCTGAAAAAGGTGGTTCTATTATCAACTTAGCTTCCATCTATGCAATTGGCACATCAATTGGCTCCACATCTTACGGTGCTTCAAAAGCTGGTGTTGCTCACATGACCCTCACAATGGCTATGGAACTTGCCCGATATAAAATTCGTGTGAACGCCATTGCTCCAGGCTGGTTCTTTAGTGAAATGAACAGCGATTATCTAGCCTCTGACGAAGGTAAAGCAATGATCAAAAATGTTCCAATGCGCCGTACCGGGCTTGAAGGGGAGCTAGATGGATTACTGCTTTTACTAGCCTCTGATGCATCGAGCTACATGACAGGAACAACCATTCCAGTTGATGGCGGACATGGAATCAATAGCTTATAGGCTATTGAACAGGTTTACATTGGAGAAGACCTTACCAAATCAGATACCATAAAATTTTATGTTCGTGATGATGGGTATGGAATTTCAACTGGTAAGTAGGACGACGTATTTATTCCCTGCTAACGCTTAGGTATAGAAAACACCCCCGTCAAATGGGACTAGTATTGGTCTAACCCTCGCAGAAAAACTTACTCAATCCGTAAATGGCCAGATTGGGTTTAAAAGCAATGAAACGTTTGGAATACTTTTTGGGTAGAATTTCCTGCAGCAACTGATAAAGTATCTCAAAATAAAAACAAAAAATGTTGAACGGAATCGGGCATCAAAATTGAATAAGATTTTAGAGTTATTTCTGCCAAGGGAAATTCGACCCGATGCTCGATTGAGCACACGCTACCTGGGCGTTTATCGTTCCATTTTAGTGGTTTCTCTAACTGCTCTCGTTTTATCACCGTTTTATTTATCTATAAGAGGAGAAATCCCCCTTAATGAGTGGGGAGCTCTAATCGGGGCTACCCTTGGACCTCTTGTAGGTATTCTATTTATTTTTCTTACCAACCAACTCACGCTCGGCATGGTTATAACGAATATTATAGGTGTCGCAGTTCTAACAAGCTTTGCCTATAACACGGGGGGAATATCCTCCTTTGTTATCCCTTGGTTTCTTTCAAATTTTGCTGTTCAGGCTATGTTTGGTAACAGAAAAATACTGTTTCTGATTACTATTCTTTTTGCTTCGGCCTTAAGCTTTCTGGTTGCTATTGAGTACTTCAATTTACTTCCAACTGACACAACGCCACCAGATAATTTTATTTGGGCTTATTTATTCTCTGCGACTTCTTCATGCTTTATGATTGCCTGGGCAGCTCTTGTTTCAGAGAAATATCGTCTCAGGTCCAAAATGACTCTTAAGATGGCACAAGTCCGTGCAGAACAAGCCAGCCATGCCAAAAGCGTATTTCTTTCTTCCATGAGCCATGAGTTCCGAACACCCTTAAATGCCGTCCTTGGGTTCACTCAAGTCATGAAGTTTAATCCCAATGATCCCACAACTGAGAAAAACCTTCGGTCTCAAGCCTTTGTCTTAGGTCATGCTAAAAAAGTAGTTCAGCTTGTCGATAATGTCTTAAGATTTTCAGAAATTGATGATGGCGTTATGGACCTTGAAGGAGAAAAATGTTCTTTAGGAACGGTCATAAATCAGGTTTTTGATAGTTCTCTTCCTTTAGCAGAGGAACGCAAGGTTCACTTAATCAATACGCTCCCTGAAAGAGACCTACCATTAATTAGGGCCCACGCACCTTATCTTATGGAAATCCTATTAGTCTTCTTTTCAAATGCAATTCTCTATAACAATGAAGAGGGACGTGTGTGGCTCAAGGTAGAACAGAATGATGAATTAATTAGGGTTATGGTAGAAGATAATGGCTGTGGTGTTTCACCTCGTTTAAAGAAAGATGTCTTTACTTCCTTCAAACGCTGTGGCATGGAAAATTCAGCTAATTGCGGTGTGGGACTTGGCCTCCCAATAGCCGAAAAACTAACAACTCTGATGAGTGGGCATATTGGTTTTGAGAGTACAAAAGATAAGGGGAGTATTTTCTGGGTCGAATTTAAAATTGCCGATTAAATAATATCCAAGCGTTTCTTGATTTCGTCAGCAATAACCTCTGCTGCATTTAACTGAGGACGTTCCCAGCGTTGCATTACCTCACTAAATGGCTGGGCATAGCCTACTTGATAAAGCTCTTCATGAAGTGCCGCATGTTTCGGAGCTGCATATCCTTCTGGGGCATAAATATATACAGATGCTGATGTTGCACAGGCTTCACAAACCATGGAAACGCTATCACCTGTCACGACAATATTATCTGCTAAAGCCAAGAACCCAAAGTAAGGATTTTCTCCATCGTCACCCCATTGATAAATGAATGATGGACAGGATATTTCTTTAGTTAGTGCTAATGCTGCGTTTCCAGTACGACGACTTGTCGTCACCAGCAAAGACCCTCCATGAGCTTTTGCAAGGTCGTTTGATATCTTCCCTAAATTTTGCGCCATTTCGTTGGTGAAGGGCCGGTTCTTCGTCGTCCCCCCGACAATAAGAGCAGTCCAAGGCTTAGGAAGATGAGCAAAACGATTTTCCCAAACCGCACGTGCTTGAACGAGTTTACCTTGCGTGACTCCGTGTGGGGCTCCAGTAATTTGCAATTGGTTTAATTTTTTTGGTATCCGGTCATGATTGGGAACGGCGATCAAATCAAATTCGTCAGCCCCTTTGCTCCCTGGATACATAATTTGAATGAGGAACGTTTTGCCTTTGTTTTGCTTCTTAATATAACGAGCAACGGGGGCAGTTCTTCGACCAGCCGCAATAACAACATCCGGCCAAGGAGGAGCAATAATTTCTCGGCTAGCCTTATCTAACCCCTTAAGAGAACCCCCAAATAATGCATTGGGTAATTTTGCCAAAATCCCATAGGTGATGTTCTTGACTTCATAAGAACATCCAAGAGCATCAGCAACTCCAAGGCATTGAGAAACGTTCCCCGCACGATCATCTGCAAGGGCCCATATCATAGTTTTGTTAGGGTTTGGTCGTTCCTCATTCATGTTCGCACTAAAGGGCTGGAAAGGTGCGCGGTCAACTATTTTTATGCCTACACCGAAAAAAAATGCAATTAATATCAGGTTACTGTAAGCCATCTCCCTGGGTTTTCATTATCGAAACTTGGTATAACTAAGAAGATCGTATAAATTCCCTCTATGTCAGAAATGAATGCCCCTGCCCTTGGAAAAAAAGAAGAAACTATTTGGCCTGAAGAAACAGGCCTCATTGAAGCCATTTCGCGCAATCCGACCAACCGAAAACTAATCATTTTATTTTCTCTTCTTCTCATCCCCCTTATCCTTTGGCAAACAGCGGTTGTGAGCAATCAAACAGCTTTGGATCGTCTTGCAGAGCAAGGGAGCCAGCGATTAACAATCTACCGTTCAAGTTTGCAGAGTGAATTCGAAAAATATGAATTTCAGCCTATCCTTCTCTCCCGTATGGAAGACATGGTACGCCTGCTTATCGACCCTGATGATACTGCTATAACCCAATGGATGAACCATCGCCTCTCTGAAATCAATGAGATTGCAAAGACCTCAGCAACTTATCTAATGGACAAAAATGGCATTACTTTAGCTGCCAGCAATTGGAAATCAGATCGTTCATTCGTCGGGAACAACTTTGCCTTCCGCCCCTATTTCAAACAAGCCATCGCGGGAAAATCTGGGCGTTATTTTGCATTGGGAACGACTTCAAATAAACCTGGATATTATCTCTCCCACCCAATCCAAGCAGCAGGTCAAACTTTGGGGGTTGTCGTTGTTAAAGTCAGCGTTGAACGACTTGAGAAAGATTGGGCAGCATCAAATGATAAGGTTATGGTTTCTGATAAAGATGGGATCGTTTTCATCTCGAGCAAACCAAACTGGAAGTATAAATCTCTGACTCCCTTAAGCGAAACAGTTCGAGAAGAATTAAAGAATTCTCGGAAATATAGCCATGCTAAGCTTCAGCCTTTAAGTATAACCAAAAGAAAGCCCTATGATGACAAAGGTGAAATTATCACCCTTGCAGAGAAAGATGCAAAATCTGGAAAAATTAAATCTGGTTCTCACTTTCTTCAAGATATGAAAATACCAGGGGCAGGCTGGACCCTCCATCTGATTTCACCCATGAAGCCTGTCTATCAAACAATCACCTATACAGTTCTAATCGTGACTTCAGGTCTCATTATCACTGTATTGATTGCGCTTTATCTTATTCAAAAACGTCTTGCTGCCCGAGATCGACAAAATCTGCAAAGACAAGCTCAGTTGGCTCTACAGGAGGCCAATGATTCTCTGGAGCAAAGGGTTCAAGAAAGAACCAGGGATCTGCAACGGGCACAAGATGGTCTTATCCAGGCTTCTAAACTTGCTGCCTTAGGACAAATGGCGGCCGGTATTACCCATGAACTCAACAACCCCCTAGCTGCTATTAGGAGTTATTCTGACAATGCACGAGTTCTGATTGAACGAGAACGCTTTGGAGATGCTGCAGAAAACCTTTCTCAAATTTCAAACCTTACAAGCCGCATGGCTGAAATTACCCAACAGCTAAAAACCTTTTCCCGTAAGACCGAGGGACGGCAACAAGCGATTTCTGTAAATGATGCCATTGATCACGCCCTGTCTCTTTTGAGCAAAAGTGGTAGCCTTAATGGAGTTTCCATTAACTACACGCCTCTAGAAACACCACTGACGGTTAAAGGTAATCTTGTTAGGCTCGAACAAGTCTTTATCAATTTATTTAGCAATGCAATTGATGCTATGGCTGATAGTAAGGATCGTATTCTAGATATTTCCATTGTAGTAAATTCAACTAAAGCCAAAATTTTGGTTCACGATTCAGGTCCAGGGCTTGATGAAGAAATTATCGAACAGGTTTTTGATCCCTTTTTCACCACCAAAGAAGTCGGGAAAGGTTTAGGTTTAGGCCTATCGATTTCCAGTCGCATCATTAGTGACTTTGGGGGTATGATGAGTGCAGAGAATGATCCAGAAGGGGGTGCTCTTTTTCGTGTTGAGCTGCTTAGAGAATAATTGATGGATACATTGGGGCCTATTTTTCTTATTGATGATGAAGAGCATATTCGCATCTCAGGAAAACAAACGCTTGAGTTAGCTGGCTATGAGGTCACGACTTTTGATGAGGCTGAAAAGGCTCTAGATGCCTTGTCCCTTTCCTGGCCCGGCGTTGTTGTTTCCGATATCAAAATGCCAGGTATGGACGGGCTGAATTTAATGAAGGCCGCCTTAGAAAAAGACTCCCAACTGCCTTTTGTCTTAATCACAGGACACGGTGACGTTGCCCTGGCCGTTGATGCTATGCGCAACGGGGCGTATGACTTCATCGAAAAACCTTTCCCGGCAGATCACCTCACTGACATTGTCAGCCGCGCCATGGAACGGCGGCAACTGGTTATGGAGAACCGGACTCTCAAAGAGCAACTCAAGGCAGAAAAAGAGGCCCATGGCCCTACTCTCCTTGGGGAGGCTCCTGCAATGAAACGGCTCAAGGAAACTATTGGCAATATAGCGGATTCAGACGCCAGTGTTTTAGTTGTGGGCGAAACCGGAACCGGGAAAGAGCTTGTTGCACGTCGTCTGCATGAAACAAGCCTCAGACATCGGTGCCACTTTGTCCCCCTCAACTGTGCAGCTATGCCCGAAGCCTTATTTGAGAGTGAACTCTTCGGCCATGAAGAAGGCGCCTTCCACGGAGCAAATACATCTCGCATCGGTAAAATCGAACACTCCAACGGGGGTACACTCTTCTTAGATGAGATTGAGTCCATGCCCGTGGAACTCCAGGCGAAGCTCCTTCGTGCCCTGCAAGAGCGTGAAATCGTCCGCTTAGGCTCTAATCAAGTCATCCCGGTTAATCTTAGGGTGGTCGCAGCAACCAAAGCCGACCTTAAAGAACGCATTTCTGAGGGGCTCTTTAGGGAGGACTTATTTTACCGCCTTAATGTAGCGGTTATCCAAATTCCGCCTTTAAGAGAACGGCGCGAAGATATCCCCCTCCTTTTCAGCCATTTCGCTCAATCAGCCCCTCCCCTGGAGCAAGAACGCATGGGGCAACTGATGGCTTATGCTTGGCAAGGCAACGTACGGGAATTAAAGAACGTCGCGGAGCGCTATGTGATTAACCAAGACGCTCCTCTGATTGAAGAGCTCGACTTGCTTCAGGAAGGCGCTACCGAAACCGCGCAAAACCAAACATTAGTCGAGCAAGTCCGTGACTTCGAGAAAAGTATCCTTATCCAGCACCTGAGCGCAAATAAAGGCAACGTCAAAGCCACCATCGAAGCCTTGGGTCTGCCGCGTAAAACTTTCTACGATAAAATGACCAAGTACGACTTAGACCGTCGAGACTTCGAGTAGAGCAATCGACTTACTGATAACATCAAAAATTATTTGCTATAGCTCAGATTTAACCTGTCATTATGTCTAAAGAAAAGGGGTGTGGATGGCATATCGTTACCTAGCTCTGTTAACTGGCCTCATCAATATTCACATCATTTCTTCTGACTTACAGCAGGTTTTTTCTTTGGCTTTTCTGGCCTTTCAGGTCCCCATAGCTTATTAAAATAGGGACTATCTGCCATAAACAAGGCGCTTGCAGGATTATGAGCCAAAACCCGATCTTTAGTGACCAGAGTAGTCACGAGAGCTTCAGAATGCTTATAAAAAAGACTGTCATGGCCAACACAAAGGGCAAGAACCACGTTAAATTCACAACCTGCCCGATTTAACACTTCAGCTTGGGTAATGGGGTTGCAGGAGGCTTCAAATTGTCCTGGACGAATTTTTTCTTCGTCTTTTAAACCTGTTTCTTCTTTAGGAATGCTACCATTTTTACAGCAAGCAGAAGCAACTTCAAAACCATGGCTTTCAAAAATCTGCCCCAAAGAATTAGCTTGGTCTAAAAAGCCAATACAGGTCGCGATGCCAAGCTTGGTATAATTCATTTTTTTGGCAAAGGCGCAAATTTCTTCAATTCGTGTCCATTTGCAATAACCTTCAGACTCGACTTGTCCAGCAGCTCGGAGAACTTCAAGGGCATAACCATCTTGCACCTTACCTTCTCCAATTTCCAACCCTTCCGGATCAACTTTGGCCGGGCACCATCCAGGCCCCCTAACATCCTCATCACCATCTTTGCAGGCCCGAATAGTTGTTGGGCAATAAGCACAACTCGGATCATCATATTTGGACATTCACTTCCCCTTTTATTAACCCCACCCTAAAAAAGGGCCTGGGAGATGAAGCATATCCTGATTGAACAAATCAATAAAATTTTACTTTTTGTTTCTTTTCCAATCCGTATCTTCCCGCAGAATCATCTTATCTATACATTGCCTTAAAGTTCCATAGCCATGCGTGTGCGGAAATGCACACAGGCAAAAACTGCATATGTGTGGTTTTCCGCACAAAGCGTTAATTTTTTTTGTAATTATTGTTCTTTTTTGCACACTAAGCGGTGTTTTTCCTAGAGCCTCCTATAAACTATGTGGAATCTTTCTGACCCATCAAAGGGGCTAAGCTCTTTTAATTGGCTCTGCTGAAATAAATTTTTAAAAATTCATCTAGGGAGAATATCTCGTATGCGTTTACTTACCGCTGGTGTAGCACTTGCTGCAATCCTCATGGCCGCAGCTCCAGTAGCTCAAGCCAAAGAAATCGTCATTAAGTTCTCACACGTTGTTGCTGAGAACACCCCAAAAGGCCAAATGGCTAATAAATTCCGTGAACTGGTTGCCGAACGTCTGGCAGGCAAAGCTAGGGTTGAAGTTTACCCAAGTTCACAGCTTTTCAGTGATAGTAAAGTTCTTGAAGCTATGTTGTTAGGCGATGTGCAAATTGCGGCACCTTCCCTTTCAAAATTCAAAAAATACACCAAGAAGCTCCAAGTTTATGATCTGCCATTCTTATTTAAAGATATGGATGCCGTTTCTAAATTCCAAGCTGGTCCTGCTGGTCAAAAACTTCTGCTCTCTGCCAAGAAAAAGGGCCTTATTGGTCTTGGTTACCTTCACAATGGCTTAAAACAGCTCACTGCTTCTAAGCCATTGAAAGTGCCTAGCGATGTAGAAGGCCTTAAGTTCCGCATCCAACCATCAGACGTTCTTCAAGCTCAGTTTGAAGCAGTTAAAGCGGTTCCCCTGAAAAAACCTTTCTCAGAAGTTTTTACCCTGCTTCAAACCAAGGCAATCGATGGTCAAGAAAACACTTGGTCTAACATCTACTCCAAGAAATTCTTTGAAGTTCAAGAATATGCAACTGATTCAAACCACGGTTTGATTGATTACCTCGTTGTTACTTCAGTAGAATTTTGGGATGGCCTTCCCGCAGATATCCGCACTGAAATCAAAAAAGCTATGGATGAAGCTATTGTTCTTGGCAACAAAGTTGCTGCTGAAAAAGCCATTAGCGATCGTCAAAAAGTTATCGACTCTAATCGCACCAAAGTTCTTCAACTCTCCGACGACGAACGCGCTCAATGGGTTGCCGCTATGAAGCCAGTTTGGGCTAAGTTTGAAAAACAAATCGGTAAAGACCTTATCGACGCAGCTGTTGCTTCAAACAACTAAGCAACTTATGTGGATTGATCTGTAATTAATCCACGTTCAAGCACCACGCAGGCTCGCCAAACGTTTGGCGGACCGCCGTCGTGGTCTTGTTAGAGCAGGTTTTTACTAGAACCTGCTCTAAGGTATCTCTCAATTTAACTTGAGTTAATCAAGATGGATAGATTGTCATGTCTGAAAAAACCATAACCCGCTTCGAGGAGGGGTTTTTATCCCTCCTTCTTGTCGGGATGACGCTCCTCGTTTTTCTAGAGGTCGTCTTGCGTTACGGATTTAATACAGGATTGCACTGGACCCAAGAAGTCACCTTACATATGGCTGCTTGGTTTGTCCTCTTTGGTGCATCTTACGGAATCAAAGTTGGAGCTCATATCGGGGTTGATGCTGTCGTCAAGTTACTCCCCATTCAAACCAGACGCGTTGTTAGTTTGTTTGCAGTTTTCCTTTGCCTCGTTTATTGCGGTTTATTCCTCTATGGCAGTTGGATCTATCTAGCTAAAATTTATTCTATTGGCATTGGCTTAGATGATGCCCGTTTCCCTGTGTGGTTCATTGGCCTTTTCTCAGAAGAAACACTTTGGAATGTCTGGCGCATTGACACTGAGGACCCCCTCGTCCCTATGTGGTTAGCCCACTCAATTTTATTCATCGGCTTTATCCTTTTGGCCTACAGGTTCCTCCAAGTTGGCTGGAATATTGTTATCGGTAAGACGGATAGTTTTGCACTTGCTGATGAAGCAGAAGAAGTTCTTGAAGAGATTCAATCTACCCCAACTGAAGAGGAACAAAGCAAATGACCATTGCCTTTTTATTCTTTGCTCTCTTTGCCTGTATGTTCCTTGGGATGCCGATTGCGATCGCCCTTGGATTATCAAGCATTGCAACGATTCTTACCTTTTCAGAAGACTCTCTGGCTTCTGTTGCTCTTAAATTATTTGAAGCAACTTCAGAACATTATACCCTTCTGGCTATTCCTTTCTTTATTCTTTCTTCCGCCTTTCTTTCTACAGGAGGCGTTGCCAAGAGATTAATTCGTTTTGCAATTGCTTTTGTCGGCCATATTCGTGGTGGACTTGCCATGGCTTCAGTTTTGGCCTGTATGCTCTTTGCAGCCGTCTCTGGTTCTTCTCCGGCAACAGTGGCCGCTATTGGCTCCATCGTGATTATCGGCATGGTTAAAGCTGGGTATCCTCAGTCCTTTGGCGCGGGTGTTATTGCCAACGCTGGAACTCTGGGCATTTTGATCCCGCCATCCATCGTTATGCTGGTTTATGCAGCCGCAACAGAAGTTTCTGCGGCTCGTATGTTTATGGCTGGTTTTATTCCAGGCATTACCATGGGGCTGATTTTGATGGTTGCCATCTACATTATGGCGCGCATTAAAAACCTCCCTGCACAACCTTGGGCAGGTTGGGGAGAAATTATCTTCTCCGGCTTCTCAGCCCTTGGCGGTATTATGCTGATCTTCATTGTCTTAGGGTCAATTTATGGCGGTGTTGCCAGCCCTACTGAAGCTGCTGCTGTTTCCGCTGTCTATGCTTTCGGTATTGCCACGTTAGGCTACAGGGATATGGGTCCTTTAAGCCATGTTGCCTGGAGAAATGACGGTGAAGCTATTGGCTCTGCTTTTGTGCGTAACTCAATAGCGACTATCGTATCTCTTCCAAAGATTATAAATGACCCAGAGGTTCGCAAAGTACTAATGGATGCGGCTAAGGTCAGCATCATGTTGTTGTTCATTATTGCTAACGCCATGCTGTTTGCTCACGTTCTCACGACAGAGCGGATCCCGCACACCATTGCTGAAACAATTATAGGTTTTGGGCTTCCAGCTTGGGGGTTCTTAATTGTGGTTAACTTGTTGCTCCTTGCAGCAGGTAACTTCATGGAGCCGTCGGCCATTATTTTGATTATGGCACCGATCTTGTTCCCCATCGCCACACAACTCGGCATTGATCCTATTCACTTAGGCATCATCATGGTGGTGAATATGGAAATTGGTATGATAACGCCACCAGTTGGGCTCAACTTGTTCGTCACCGCAGGTATAACCGGACGATCGCTTGGGTGGGTCATTAAGGCCGCTCTTCCTTGGTTGAGCCTCCTGCTCGGTTTCTTAATCATTGTTACCTATATCCCACAGGTCTCGTTGTTCCTACCGGAACTGATAGATGAGATGAAGGGCTACAAATAGAACAAAAAAAGGGTCGCTCTATTCGAGCGGCCCTTTTTCTTACTAAACCTATTCGTTATGCCCGGCTTGATCAGGCATCCAGGAATATCAAATACAAACCACTGATTTTATTGGCCCCTGGATTCCTGGCTTCTCGGGAATGACAACACAAAAGGAAAATATTTTACCTTAACCTTTTTGTGCCATGGCGATATTCATAAACTTCATCGTCTGGCCTGAGGCATTCTCAATTGGGGCTTCACCAGCGCTGTCAGTGATACCTTCCCAATTTTCAGCAACCTTCTCTGGGCTTAGGTCATCCCCACCAAGATAAACACCTTGAGTTTCCACCATACGCGCCCGAGCAAAGACACCAGCCCCAGCACAAAGAATTTCACCACTAGGCGCATCTTTGCTAACCATGAACAGAACCCCGGGGGTTACCAATTCAGGTTGAAGCATGGCAAGGGCCTCAGGAGGCATCAAGCCTTCGGTCATGCGGGTCGCGGCGACTGGGGCAAGACCGTTAATATGAACGTTGTTCTTAGTGCCTTCGAGCTTAAGCGTATTCATTAAGCCAACAACGGAGCTTTTAGCAGCGCCATAATTACTTTGGCCAAAGTTACCATATATGCCTGAAGCAGAAGAAGTTACGAGGATGCGACCATAGTTTTGCTCCCGCATGATGGGCCAAACGGCACGGGTGCAGTTGTATGTACCCATCAAGTGAACGTCCATCACAACATTGAAGTTATGGGTTTCCATTTTAGAAAAGGTTTTATCCCGCAAGATACCCGCATTGTTGATTAACACATCAATTCGGCCCCACTTATCCATCACTGTCTGAACCATGGCATTAACGCCAGCTTCGTCCGTAATGTTGGTGGTATCCGCCATGGCAACACCGCCAGCAGCTTCAATCTCAGCAACGACGTCTTGAGCGGCGGAACCTGAACCGGAGCCATCAACACTACCGCCAAGGTCGTTCACAACAACCTTGGCGCCACGCGCGGCAAGTTCCAAGGCATGGCTCCGACCAAGACCACCTCCAGCCCCAGTAACGATAGCTACTTGATCATCAAAACGAATGGACATCCCTATTTCCTCCTAGAAATTTAAAAATTCTAACATTGAGTCAAAAAAAGTTGGGGAGTGCATAGCCCATTTTTTCTATGGTGCCAATAAGGACAACGCACAAATGCAACAATATTTTAAGCAAATTGATTTAATGCCTGCGTTACCCGAGGTCTCCCATTAGAAAAAATCTTTCTAATGGGACATTAATACAGGAATAGTCGCTGCCGATAAGACATGGCTTGTGACACCACCGAGGATAAATTGGCGGACTCGGCTATGGGTATATGCGCCCATAACCAGCATATCAGCACCAACCTTACCACACTCAAGCAACATAGCCTCACCCACACCATGACCAGCAGGAGAGAAGTAAACCGGATCGGCATTCACCCCATGCCAAGCGAGATAAACAGCCAGATCGTCAGCAGTTTCGCGAGCTGTTTTATCGGTTTCAGCCGTCACAATGGAAACTTTATCAGCAGCAACGAGGAAAGGTAGCCCCATGCGAACCGCTCTCGAAGCTTCCGCACTACCATTCCAGGCAATTGCCACTTGTTTGCCAAATGAATCAGCGATTTTGGGCGGTGTAACGAGAACAGGGTGACCTGTTTCAAAGAGGGCAGCGTTAAGGGTTGCCATTGAAGGGTACTCACTCCCCTCAATTGGGCGGCCACAGACCACAACATCATTAAGGCGGCCATGACGGGCAATAGATTCTTCTTCCCGTCCTGTTTCCTCAACCCAGCAGCAGGACAATTCATTACCAGCAGAACTTGGGTCTGGTTTAGAATCATTAGGTGAAACACCAAAGGCCTTACAAATTTCTTCAAATGCAGTTTTAGAGTCACCTGAACGTTGATCATTTTCCCGTTCTGCAAGATTGATCATTTCCTCAATCATCGCCCCGGACATCCCCTCTCCCAGAAGAGGGACAGCAGCTTTGGGGTCAGGTCGAATATGAAGGACTTCAACATGAGCATGAAAGTACCGGCCAAGGATAAAGGCTGCTTCAAGCGAAGGCATAATATGTGTGCCACTATCTATAGGAACAAGAATGGTTTTGATGGCCATAACGATACCCCTTTTTCCTGCTAGTTGATTAATCGATGATACTCTGAAAAATCAAAAAAAATCAATGACTTTGGTTATATAATAAAGCTAACGCCTAGTGGCTTATTCCTTACTTGATCGTCATAAAAAAACACTAAGATTATTTTATTTATTTCTCAGTGCTCTCAACAAAAACCATAATACGCCCTATATGAGCAGGATAGTTGTTTCTGCTTTTAGCCATGTGCAGTCATTCTCATTGTCAAACGGTTGTTGAGAAAATACTATAGTAGCGATCAGACAAACTCGTTGTCATCCTCGTGGATTTGAAAAACATGAGAAAAAATTGTCGAATTCGATTATTAAAGGTCACGGTTTTCGCTCTATTGATGCCTCTGTCCTTCTCTAGCTTTGCCGATGATAGTGAAAAGCACATCGGCCACGGTGTTGAAACACTCCCTCTGTTCGATGCTCACGTCCATTACAAAGAACCTGCCTGGGAACCATATCCCCCTGCTACTGTTGTGGAATTGATGGACAAATCCGGTGTTGCCATGGCGTTGGTGTCATCGACTCCAGACGAAGGCACTATCAAACTATGGGAATATGCGCCAAACCGTATAGTTCCAGAACTTCGCCCTTACCATGGTCAGGTCGGGTCGTCTAACTGGACCAAGGCCCCGGATATGTTCGACTATTTGGTAAAACGGTTGAATGCTTATCCCCATGAAGGTATTGGCGAATTTCACTTGCATAACATCGATTACGCCGATGAACCTTTGTTGCGAAAAATAGCTGAATTGGCTAAATCAAAAGACATTTACATTCATGTCCACTCAGGGAAAGAACCTGTAGATTTCCTTTTTTCACTTGAGCCAAAGCTCAAAATCATTTGGGCACACGCAGGTATGTCCGAGCCTGCCCAAACGGTTGAAGAAATGATGGCGACTTACAAGACACTTTACGCAGACACATCTTTTCGCGAAGGGGATATTTTAACCCCACAAGGCACCATTGATCCTACTTGGCGCCGGGTTCTCGAAC
Organism: Rhodospirillales bacterium; assembly: GCA_026196105.1. Classification (GTDB taxonomy): domain Bacteria; phylum Pseudomonadota; class Alphaproteobacteria; order Rhodospirillales; family JAPHRK01; genus JAPHRK01. The sequence goes on from JAPHRK010000035.1 coordinate 45,128, forward strand.
GCTTCCCAAACCGCTTCATGATTGGGTCCGATACTTGGGTCAATGAACAATGGTCCATTTACGAGCAGATAATAGCGGTGAACCGGAAATGGCTTAGCCAATTTTCTCGCCCTATTGCAGAAAAAATTGCCTTTAAAAATGCAGAACGGTTATTTGGCCGAAAAGTAGAAAACCATCTGATCGGCAAACGGTAATGAAATTAGCTGATCTACCATCTATCAGATTAAGTTTCAGCTAATTCAGCTAAAGCCATTCTCACTGTTTTAGCCTTCTCCCCTGAGCTATCAACCACCGACCAAGTTATCTCGCCAAGGTCATAATTAAGTTGTTGCTGAAGCACTCCAACGGTTGCATCAGAAACATTCCCTTTCCGTTTTGCCACCCTATTTGCCATAATTTCAGGGGATGCACTCACCCATAAACCACTAAAAGGAACTCCAACTTCTTGAGCCACGGCTTGAATAGCTTTTCGCTCTTCTTCCTGAGCAAAAACCGCATCGGCAATAACGGTTTGTCCAGCCTGTAAAGCCTTTCGCGCATCTTCATAGAGAGCATTGTATGTCTCTTTGCTCTTCTTTTTGGTATAGCCTTCAGGCCCTAATCGCTCCAGCATACCAACACCAGAGAGCCTTTTGCGTATGGCATCCGTTCGTAAAACTAAAGCTCCAGGCACACTTTGGACTTCAGGGGCGATTTTGCGCGCTAGTCGAGATTTTCCGCTACCAGATAGCCCTCCTACTGAAATCAGGCGAGGGGTATGTGGCTCAAGATACATCAGGGCATTATCTAAATAATCGCGAGGCTCAACGCCATCACCGCCTTTTGCTTTTAAAGCCGCAGCCCCAACATGAGCGCGGATCGATGCCCTCATAGAAAGCATTAGAGGAAGAGCCGCCAAACCAGAGACATCCCCGGTTATATCCATATAACGATTGAAGATTATACTGGCTTCCCGTTTTAAATCACGTTTGTCTAAGTCCATAAGGAGGAAAGCGAGATCATAGAGAACATCAATGCAGGAAATGTGATCATTGAATTCAATAGCATCGAAGAGTGTCGGTATGCCATTAAGGAGAAAGATGTTACGTAAATGCATATCCCCATGACATTGGCGAACGAACCCGTCCTCCTGCCGCTTCTCCAGAACTGGTTTCACCTGTTTAACTTTCACCAGTGATTGGCTGTTTAGCTTTTCAATCTTCTCAAAATCAAACACCCCTTCCCCAAAGCGTTGGTAACACTCAGCGTTGTTATTGATGATGTAGGAAAGACCGTTATAGCCTCCTTTATCGAGTTTCTTTTTTGCCCCTTGGTGAAAGATAGCTATTTGCTCGGCTAAGGCTTCTAAGGTTCCTCGGTCTAAAGATTTCGTGGTAACAACTTCACTCAGGAGTTGGGAGTCATCAAACCGCACCATCTCGACCACCCAGTCAATCAACTCACCTTTTCCATCAGATAAGGAAAGGGAACCGTCTTTTTTTTCAACAATAGCTTTAGTACCAAGATAAATGGTCGGCGCAGTTCGCTTGTTGAGTTCAACCTCCTTCTCACAAGCCTTTTTGCGCTTCTTCAGGGTAGAATAGTCTAAGTAGGGGTAACAAACAGGTTTCTTGCGTTTATATGCCCGTGTAGCTGTGAGATAGACCTTTGAAACATGAGTTTCGATGAGCCGGACAGACCCATCTTCTTCCATTCCCAGGAAAAATTCATCTATCCGGCTATCAGTCATGGTTACTCCTGTTCGAGTTCAACTCCATCATCACGCAGGATAATATAAATGGCAGGAATTACCAGAACCGTTAAGGCGGTTGATGAAGCCAAACCAAAGACCAGAGAAATAGCCAAACCCTGGAAAATCGGATCAGACAGAATGAACAGCCCACCGATCATCGCAGCAACTGCCGTCAGGAAGATGGGCTTAAACCTAATCGCCCCAGCTTCTAACAGAATTTCCCGTATCGGAAGTCCGCTACCTTGACGATGACGAATAAAATCGACCAGCAGAATGGAGTTCCGCACAATAATCCCAGCAAGAGCAATGAATCCAATCATTGAGGTCGCTGTAAAAGGCGCATTGAAGGCCCAATGGCCGAGCATAATACCAACCAAGGTAAGCGGTACTGGGGTCAGAATAACTAGGGGTAATTTGAAACTGCCAAACTGACCGACCACCAACAGATAAATACCAAGGATCGCCACAGCAAAGGCAGCGCCCATATCCCTAAATGTCACGAAGGTAACTTCCCATTCCCCATCCCACAGCATAGAAACCTTGGACTCATCCTTGGGTTGTCCATGATAGAGAACCGCAGGCTTGTTGCCTTGCCAGTCCATTTCATCAATGGCCTTCTCAACGGCAAGCATACCGTAGATAGGCGCTTCAAAACTTCCCGCCAGTTCTGCTGATACCATTTCCGCATATCGCCCATCACGGCGAAATAGTGGGAAGCTGGCTTTTTCGGTTGTTATTTGAACAATGTCACCCAACTCAACCACACCATTTTTTGAAGGCACAGGGGTTGAAAGTAGGGCTTCATTCATCGTGAGGGATGATTTAGGCAAGCGCACATTTATCGCGACAGGCTCAGCCCCCTGCCCTCGATGTGAATAGCCAACAGGAACACCACCAAGCAAAGCACCGAGCGTGTCATAAACTGCCTGTTCTTCTACACCGTGGAACTCCAGGTTCTCTTGATCAATTTGGATGCGCATTCTTTCTTGAGGTGCTCCAAAGGAGTCATCCACATCGACAATGAAGTCGATTTTCTCAAAAATAGTGCGAAGCTTAGCTGCGGACTCCCGGCGACTTTGAGCATCTGGACCATAGACTTCAGCAAGCAAGGTTGAAAGAACGGGTGGCCCTGGAGGGACCTCAACCACTTTTACTGAACTTCCTAGAGGCAATTCCAATCCCTGAAGGCGTTCTCGAACTTCCAGTGCAATCTCATGGCTTTCCCGTTCCCGGTCATGTTTTGACCGCAGGTTAACTTGCAAATCGCCTAACTCTGCTTTGTCGCGCAAATAATAATGCCGTACCAAGCCATTGAAGTTAAAGGGCATAGAGGTGCCCACATAGGCCTGCATATGGCTCAATTCGGGCAAATCAGAGATTTCCGCGGCAACCTGCTTAAGAGCCCGTTCTGTGGCTTCTAAGCTCGAACCTTCAGGTAAATCCACGACGACTTGCAGTTCAGATTTATTGTCAAAAGGCAGCAATTTGACAGTGACATCTCTAGTATAGAACAAAGCAGTGGAGGCAAATGTTGCAGCAAGAACTACGACTAAGAAAACTTTTGATCGGGTCCGCCCTTGTAAAAGAGGACGAGCAATTTTTAGGTAAAATTCACCCATTTTCCCAGCTTCGTGTCCATCTTCACCAGCAAAATCAACTTGGTTATCGTCGTATTTACCGCCAGCAATTTTAAGCAACATCCAAGGCGTTACAATTACCGCAACAAAGAATGAGAAAAGCATGGCAGCAGAAGCATTGGCGGGGATGGGGCTCATATAAGGCCCCATAAGACCCGAGACGAACATCATTGGAAGCAGGGCTGCAACGATGGTCAATGTGGCAATAATTGTTGGATTACCAACTTCAGCGACACCATCGATCGCACCTTGAAGGGCGGACCGACCATCACGCATACGCCAATGACGTACGATATTTTCAACCACGACAATGGCGTCATCAACCATAATACCGATAGAAAAAATCAAGGCAAAAAGGCTGACACGGTTAATGGTATAGCCCATCAGCCAGGAGGCAAAGAGGGTGAGGAGAATAGTGGTCGGCACCACAACAGCAACCACCGCCCCTTCCCGCCAACCAAGAGCGAGGGTTACCAGGATAACGATGGAGACAGTTGCCAGGGCTAGATGGAACAACAACTCATCAGCTTTCTCTAGGGCTGTTTCTCCATAATTTCGCGTGACAGTTACTTCAACGCTGTCAGGGATCAAGTTCCCTTTCAAATTAGCCAACCGCGCAAGCAAATCTTCGGCAACAATCACCGCATTGGCCCCTTGGCGCTTAGCAAAAGCGACGGTTACGGCGGGAGACGTCGTGAGAGTCTTCTCCCCTTTCTTAGGTACCATATGCCAAACGCGACTTTCCTGGGGTTTGGCCCCAAAGACAACCTTAGCAACATCTTTAACATAGACTGGACGTCCGTCACTGGTGGTGATCAGCAACTGACCGATTTCGGAAACCCCTTCCAAGGTTTGTCCGGCAACCACAGAAATAGATTTGTTGCCATGACGCAGCTTACCCGCTTCGAATGACCGATTAGCATTTTCGATTTTTGAAACCAGTTGATTAAGGGTAACACCGTAAAGAGAAAGGTTCTCCAGGTTAGGTTCAATACCAATCTGTGTTGGCGCACCACCTACCATGTAGCTCAAACCAACCTGATCAACTTTAACCAACTCATGCTGGAGTTCTTCCGCCAACAGATAAAGGCTATTGTGGGTCCAATGAGCTGCCTTGGAATCTTTTGGTGCTAATGTAAGGGTAACAATGGCGACATCATTGATGCCTTTGCCAATAATCACAGGCTCAGGAATACCCTTAGGGAGACGAGTGATATTGGCGCGGATTTTTTCATGCACCCGAACAATAGCAATGTCTTCGTCTGTTCCCACATCAAAACGGGCAGTGACCATCACCCGGTCATCTTCGGTTTGAGAATAAATATGCTCAACACCACTAATACCTTTGATAATATCCTCTAGAGGTTCTGTTACCAATTCCATTGCATCATCAGCTTTAAGGCCATTAGCGGAAATAAGGATATCCACCATAGGGACACTGATTTGTGGCTCTTCTTCACGGGGGAGAGACATAAGGGCGACACTACCAACAACCAACGAAGCTAAAAGCATCAATGGAGTTAAGGGGGAGCGGATAAAGGCTTTGGTTATGGCCCCTGAAATTCCTAATTTCATTTCCTGATCTCCTACTGGCTAGTCGCTGGAGAAAGGATTACGTCACCATCATTCAAGCCAGACAGAATTTCAATATCACCCCCATCAACTGCCCCCGACTCAACGACAACTTCACCAATCCCTTTAAGAGTGACAAAGGCCAAACCAAATTTTCTGAAGAGATAGTTTTTCGGGATCATAAGAGTCTCATACTTACCCGTTGGGACATAAACGGCTGTACGTTCACCAACAAAAAAGTCACCGAGCCCTTCCACTTCCACATCAGCAACCACTCGGCCATTATCCATTTGCGGATAGACTTGGCGCACGGTTCCTTCTTTTGAAGTGTCATTTGTTCCCCTTTGCCCAACACGAACATTCTCACCAGCTTTTAAAAAACGAGCATGGCGTTCAGGTAAGTGCATACGCAAGCGATAGGCTTCCTGAGCAATGGTGCCGATAGCTTCTCCTGGCAAGACCACAGCCCCATCGGTGACATTCACCTTAAGTACGCGCCCTGTTGTTGGGGCCAGAACTTTACCTTCAGAGAGACGTTGCAACACTAGATCCCGCTCGGCCATCATAGCTTTAAGGTTTTTGTCGACCACATCCACATTGGTTTGGGCTTCATCAAGACGGGCCTGGCTTCCAGCTCCTGCTTTGCGAAGTTTGGTGGCACGGTTTAAGTCTAAGACAGCAAGTTTCTTTTGCGAGCGCAATGAAGATATCCGCGCATCGACAGCGACTAACTCAAGTTTCAATTTTGGATCTTCCACCAAGGCAACTACATCCCCAGCAAAGACTGTAACGCCCTCATCAATAACCAGTTCTTTAACAGTCCCGCCAATCCGGGTACGCGCTTGAACAACATCCACACTCTCTACCGTCGCAAAGACCGCTTTATATTGGTCAACGGATTTCATCTTAACGGTGAATGCTTCTCCCGCGGTTGCTATTCCAGTTTGGGTTATCAAGAGACCAACAAACACAGCAGCTTTTAGAAAGAGAGGACGGGTCATTTTATTTTCCTAAATTATTTTTTGTAACTTCTACTTGACATATATATCAGAATTAACTAATTTAGCAAGTATGAATATAAAAGAACTTCAGAAAAATGCAGGCAAGACTGCAGATTTGCTTAGGGCCATAGGAAATGAGCACCGACTGAAAATCCTTTGTTTCCTTGGAGATGGAGAAAGTTCAGTAGGAGATCTTGAACCTTTAGTCGGCTTAAGGCAATCGGCTTTATCGCAACACTTAGGCGTGTTGCGTGAATACGGCTTGGTTAAAACCCGCCGCAGTGCCCAAACCATCATCTACTCTTTAGCTGATGGTGATGTGGTCAAGATTATAGGCGCGTTGAAAACCATCTGTATGACGAAGTTCGCTTTTAATGATAATGACGAAGAAAAGGGTAATTTATGACAATCGGACGGATTATTAATGCTTTTGCTGGCTTCATGGTTCTCGCAAGCTTAGCTTTAGGCCATTATCACCACGAAAACTGGCTTTGGCTCACCGCTTTTGCGGGCGCTAACCTCTTTCAATCCGCATTCACAGGCTTTTGCCTTCCCGCAATTATCTTGCGTAAACTTGGAGCGAAGCCCGGCACGGCTTTTTAAGTCACCGGTCGCATAATTCCAAGCTGAGTGGCGGTGGGGTTACCTCCCCCCCGAAGCGACCCTACCGCCCTCTTTATTTTTTTAGGTAATTCCTGCCCAAGCAAACCCACCAACAGCAAAAAATAATATCCACTGGAATTGTTTATAAATAGCTCCTGGTAAACCCGAAGTGGTCATAAGTAATAAATGAATACCGCCCCAAGCGGCAAATTGCAGTCCAAGAAATACGATTAGAAATTCCCATCGTTGATCTGCTCCCCCAACGTAACCTGCATAAAGAAGCACTAATGGTGGTCCGACCAGGGTGACTGTCGACATGTGCCATACAAACCCCATCATTCGCTTAGCCGTTGGATCAAAAGGTGCATCGACCATCGGTAAAAAGAACTGCTTTCGACCTATTGTACTGTGCCCTACCAGCATAAACGTAGCAATAAACCCGGAAATAAGGAGGTAGGTATTCATCAGGAGCTTCCAAGGCTCATGGTATTAGTTTGGACCATATTTTTGAAAACTGTTGTTTTTGGAGCACCTCCCGCAAACTCTTTCACCTTGCCAGCGAATTCAGCAAAAAACGGTTGGCTTTGCAAATGAGCAAGAGTTCCTTCCTCATCCCATTGGCCTATATGGAGACGACCGGAGCCATCTTTGCGGATATTTACCTGATAGATAAAACGCCCATTTAGGCGGTCATCTTCGTTAATCTTATCAATAAATGTATCTATTGTTTTCTGCCAATTAGCTTCGTCGCCAGAAAAATCATATTCGATCACAATACCAAACATGGGGTTCTACTCCTTAAAAATTCATCATTTCACCACTTGCCATTAATATAGGCCTCATCAAGATAATGATAAAATTTATTTTACTCATATCATTATATTGATATAATCAATATATGGATTTAAACCTCTATCCCGTCTTTATTGAAATCATGCGCCATGGATCGGTTTCAAAAGCCGCCGATGCTTTGGGCCTCACCCAACCTGCCACCAGCAATGCTCTCTCAAGGCTTCGACAGCAAATGGGAGATCCTCTTTTTGTGCGAACAAAAACTGGTATGCTCCCGACCCATTTTGCCCTGGGAGTTCTCCCCAAAATCAAACAATCCATAAAGGCTTTGCAAGAACTACAATTAGATACGCCCGAGGAACTCCCTTTAATCAGGTCCTTCAACCGTCATTTCAAAATTGTTATGTCTGATCTGGAAGAAACATTGTTCCTGCCTGATATGATTGAACAGCTAGCTACAGACGCTCCAGGGGTTTCGATTGAAGTAAGGCCTTATCAACGAGAGCATATTCAAAAAAATCTAGAAACCGGGGCAACTGATTTTGTTCTCGCCCATCTTATCGCGCCCTCAAAAAACGTTGTTTCAAAGCCGTTATCGGCCCAAGATTTTGTTTGCCTCGCCCGTGCCGGTCACCCAGGAATTGACGGCAACTTATCGCTCAAGGATTATACAAAACTTGGTCATATTCTTGTGGCCCCAGATCGGGGAGGCACAAAGGGAATGGCGGATACACAACTCCAGAAAATGGGAGAAAAACGCCATGTGGTTTGTAGTGTACCCCACTTTCTTTCAGCCTGTGTTTTGACGTCTCGTTCAGACCACCTCTTAACCGTTCCTCGTCTCCTTGGGGAAAAAATTGCCGATGACCTTTCCCTGAGAATTCACGACCTTCCCTTCCCTATGCCGGGCTTCTCTATAGGTTTCCACTGGCACTGGACCCGCGAAAGTGATCCTGAACATGCCAGTTTTAGAAATTATGTTTTAGGGTTATTCAGCTAAGATATTCAGATATTTCAATAAGGTTTTGGTCAGGGTCACGCAAATATACAGAGCGGATTGGCCCAGTTGCCCCTGTCCTGTCAACAGGGCCTTCTTCAATATCAACGCCTTCGCTTTTTAAGTGAGTGATCACTTCATTAAGAGGCCCCTCAGCAATCAAACAAAAATCAGCACTACCAGGAATTGGGGTTAGGGCTTTAGGGAGGAATTCAGCACCTGCTTGATGTAAATTGATCTTTTGAGCCCCAAAAGTCAGAGCTTTTCGCCCTTCACCAAAGCTCACAACTTTCATCCCCAGTGCTTTTGAATAAAAATCGCAGGTTGCCTCAATAGAAGCAACAGTCAGAACAAAGTGGTCAACACGATCAATTTTCATTTAAACTTCTTTGACCCGTAGCCACTCTTTTAGCCGCCGTTAACGAGCTCTACAAAGCGGTTTGTTGATCCTGAGTTAATCCACTGCATTGCACAACCCAACTCAAAGTCTTCATTCTCTTTGCCTGCTAAATCTTTATTCATCACAGGTTTGCAAATCTTTGCCTTAATGGAGAGTTGTGGCACATCCATATTTTTTGAAATTTTCTTCAAAGCATTTGGATAGTCAATTTCTCGCCTATGAGGAGTTTTTTCATCCTCTTCTTTTTTCTCTACCGTTAAAAGAATATCTGGTTCTACACCGTTGGCCTGAATAGCTTGGCCTTTAGGAGAGTAGTAGAGCTGCGTGGTCAGCTTCAAAATACCATCATTACGCATGGGCACGAGAGTTTGTACCGAGCCCTTACCAAATGAGCGTCGCCCCATAACCAAGGCACGGCCGCTCTCTTTCAACGCGGCTGAAACAATTTCAGAAGCAGAGGCAGAACCTTCATTAATGAGGACGATAACGGGTAAACCATTGGCTAAATCACCATTGGAAGCTCCATAAACCCGTTCCCGGCTTTTGTTACGCCCTCTAATAGAAACAATTGTCCCATCGTCAATGAAAGCGTCTGAAAGAATAACCGATTGGGAAAGAAGCCCCCCCGGATTGTTGCGCAAATCAAGCACTATCCCCTTAAGGCGATTACCGAGTTTATCTTTAATTCCATCAACAGCTTTTTCGATTTCGGGTTCGACTTTTTCCGTAAACTTAATCACCCGAATGTAGCCAATATCCCCTTCAGTACGCCACCTCATAGCCTCAACCTGAACAATAGCCCTAACAATTTTCAAGTCAAAAGGAGCTTCTTTACCTCTAAGGACTGTGATGACAATGGGGGTCCCTGGTGTACCACGCATATGGGTTACAGCCTTCATTAAAGGCCAGTCAGCAACAGATTCTCCATCGAGATGGGTAATTAAATCTCCCGCTTGTACCCCTGCTCGTGCAGCTGGCGTATCAGCTATAGGGGCGATAACATTCACCCCTTCCTTCTTCATAGTTACGGAGATACCAAGGCCGCCAAATTCCCCTTTAGTATTGGCATACAAAGTTCGGCTTTCTTCTGGGTTTAGATAAGCCGAATGGGGGTCAAGGGAGGTTGTAAGAGCATCAAGAGCGGCTTCAATAACTTCATCACCCGTTGCGACAGGTTCTTTCTCTTTGAGCTTCTCCACCCCATCAATAGCAGCGGTTATCATATCTACGTCAGAATTGGTATGGACATGGTTAGCGCGAATATACCGAATGGCTTCAGAAAAAAATTCAAGCTGTTCTTCGTCAGCATCTTCCCCAAGGTAACCAACATAAACCTCGTGAAACCGCTCAATTTCTTTGACCGTACTTTCTGGGAGGCCGTAGTCCGCACCAATAATCGTCCCTATAGCGCGCTTGACCACCGGATACTGTGAAGAGCACCCACTTAAAGACGGAGAGAGCACGGCACCTAATAAGATACCGAGGAAGATAACAATAATAGGTCGGTACGGACGATTTTTCATATTGGGCGAAAACATCCCACATAAGGGTTACAAAGTCGATAACTTAGAACACTTTATGTAAGGATGTTTTGTCCAAAAAGCTAGATTTAAGCTAATAGATTAGATAGACGATTTCTTTTCGGCATAGGCCATTGTCAATTCATCTTCTTCGTCTGGATCGATGATTTGGTCTAAGGCTGGGAGAAAGCCCATTTCTTCTTTTTGAATATGGAAAACTTCACGTTCAACAATTTCAAGGCCAAGATCGTAGAAAATTTCCCATGTTTGCTGATCAAACCCGTCGGTTTTAGCTTTTTTAGCCATATCCGTTAATTGCTTGGCAAGAGGGCGAATAACGTCATGTTCGCCTTTAAGCATCATAGGAATTGCGTTGTCAGCGGCTGCCGCGAAACGAGGGAAAAGATACTCTTCTTCAAAAGCGAAGTGCCCCGTGATTTCTGCGGTCATAATTGCTGTCATATCGTTAAGCATAGAGCGCATTTCATCGTTAATCTCTGTTGGGCAATTACCTTTGCCTTGCTTAGAGATCGTTGATTCCATCTTCTCCAGTAGTGCCAGTGTCGCAACATGGTCATCATGGAGGGAGTTTACAAATTTCAAGTCAAACTGCTGCATAGTAAATTCTTTCTTTAAGCTGTCGTCGTTTCCGAAGGCGCGGCTTTCGGCGCTTCAGGAATATTATGATAGGTTCTATAGGACTTGACGATTGCCAAGGTAAACCACAGAAAACCAATTGATCCAATTACCCCGGAAATAGCACCCCCTTGTATAAAGAGTGTTTGATTTAGGACAATTCCAAGGGAAATAAATAAAACTGCGATGCCATGGCACACAGCATGGATTTTGAGCGATGTCTCACTAGCCATTTCTGACAAACGAGGCGCTTTGACGCCTTTCTTATTCATGTTCATTGAAGCGAGGAACGGAATAACTCTTTGGAGAATTCCTGTCAGGAAAGTAAGGAGCCAACCAAACAATGCTAAAAAACCAAACAAGGTAACAACATTATCGCCGGCTGTATCAATAACTGCTAAGGCGCCTATTAAAAGTGTAACAATCAACATCACCCAACCGGCTTTAACCATGACAAATGAAAGTCCAAGTTTTTTGCGCATGCCGTTTTTGAGGGACCAATTCATCGTCCAAATATGCATCCCTGCCGCTACGAGACCTAAGATAATCGCAGCAAACTGTACAACGGCAAGAGAGGATAAAGTACCAACAACTGCCAGAATCAAGGCACCCACAGAAATCTCAAAAGAAGCAAAACCAGGCTTTTCAGGTGGTGCAGGCGACAAGGCAAACATGGGAACCAGTATGTGGCTAAACCCAAAAGTTAGCATCCCCATAAAGCCAAAAACCGCAAGAATAAGATGGGCCATGCCAATAGCACTATGCTCAGGTAAGATTCCGTGTTCAAAATCAACGATAAGCAGGAAGCCTAAAACAAAAAGAGCAATTAATGACAGCAAGCCAACCCAAGTGTGGGAAAGTGCCATCTTAAGGCTATTTGACCGGGCCAAAATATCACCAACAACAACGATATAAACTACCAAGGCAGCAATTGTCAGAAACGCCCCTCCGACCTGAACGTGATGATCACCTGAAGTAAAGCCATGGATCAGTATTAAGATACCCGGCAAATAAAGCCACCATGCTAGCTTACAAGCCCAGAGCCACTTATGCGCAGCCCCTGTCGCAACTGTTAAGAGCTGAAATGACGCCCCAATAGCAGTCATCACAAAAACACCGAGAGTTAAGAGATGGATGGCTCCCAGAGGCAAACCAGGACCACCAATGAAGCTTTGAGCATCTTCAGCGCCAAGGAATAGAACGACCCAAACAAAAATATGGAAAACCGCTGCAGCAATAAAAAACCGAAACGGTAATGAAGGAGGGAGAAGCCGCGACTGGGCTCCCATAAGAATTGTACCAGGAAACATTAATTATACTCTTTTCTCAATCGCAGGAAGAATTCTTCTCCTCCCTTCCCATCAGGGGCAGAGGCTTCCACTTCAAAAGTCCATCCAATGTCATTAAGTTCTGGGGCCAGATATATTGGCTCCCGATGGATAAGTACGGTCAATTCGTCTCCAACATCAGCACTGTGCAACCGCTTAAGGATTGTCACCAAAGGCTGGGGAGGCTCTAAGCCTCTAACATCAATATCTGCCGTACCCAAAGAGGCATGGCCTGAAATATCTTTATCAATTTTTTTCACGTCATTTTGCATTACATATTCCCGGCGAAAATAGATACGCCAATGCTCTGCGGAAATCTGTTCCGCAAAGCTTTTGAAACCCATTCCCCCAAGAACACTCTTCAATGGCGCAGGATCAAACGGTGCATCCAAAACAACCCTACTTTCAGGATTAAGGGGGCGCAGTGCCTCCATTATCCGTCCTAAAGGATCATCGCCATTCTTCACTATCGGTCGCACATCCAAGACAACCTCAGCCGTCTCTTCCGTTAAACCGTCAATCCATTGCGGCCTAGACGTTTCTCCTTTGTCTGGAGCAGTATTTGAGTCATTGCCACAATTAACAAAAGACACAAAAGCATCTGGGGCAACCTCAGCCAACTGCGCTGCAGCTACCAGAGTCAGTCCCTCTAGGCCTTCCTCACTTTTCCCTAATTTTTTTAATCCGGTAAAAACCGGATTAAGCATGATAAGCCGATTAATAAGGTTTGAATCCCACTTCAAAGCCTCGTCAAGCTTATCTCCCTGTTGAAATACTCTTTTTTTATCGACCAAATTTTTGCCGCCAAGTATTCCTTAAAAAACCTTTATGAAGCCCTGCTGAGCCCATCTTTCGTCACCTCTTTAAAACTTTAATAGCTTTAAAGCAAGCAGGAGAATTCATCTATAACTTTTGTCAAACAGAGGCTCCTTGACGACAATCAAGATACAATAAATTTTGCCCTAAGGTGTCTTACCAAGAGCTTTATTCAACGCCGCCATTAAAGTTGGAACTTCAATAGGTTTGGCAAGGTAATCAACAAACCCAGCATCCAATCCTTTACGAATTGTCTCGGGCATAACATCAGCACTTAATGCCAGTATCGGCACTGTGGACATTTCTTTTTTTGCCTTCAATAAAGTCAGCAAATCTATACCGCTCATTCCTGGCAAGTTAATATCAAGAATAATAATATCAAATTTAATATTCTTTGTAATAACGAGGGCGACTTCTGCTGAAAAAGCTGAAACCATAACCAACCCTGGAATACCACTGACAATCATTTCCATTAGAGCAAGGTTTGAAGCGTTATCTTCAACATAAAGTAGCCGAGCCACATCTTCGTCACTATCAACAACAAATTCAACAGGGGCAGATTTAGTATTCTCTAAGCTATCAATCAATTGGTCTGTTTTATTGGAGATAGGGAATTCAAACCAAAAAGTAGCCCCCTCACCTTGAGCGCTAACAACACCAATATGACCATTCATTTCTTCCACGAGATTTTTAGTCAAAGCGAGGCCAATTCCCGTCCCTTCAACTCCAGATTTTTCAGCTCCAAGGCGGTTAAAGGGATGGAAAAGTTGTGCTTGAAGTTCGGTAGGAATTCCTTGCCCCGTATCTGAAATATTTATTTGCAACCATTCTTGATTGACCACTACCGGCTTAATTCTCACCTCTCCATTTTCTCTATTGTACTTCACAGCATTAGATAGAAGGTTAAGCATAGCTTGCTTTACGCGGAGGGGATCAGCAAAAATTCTAACTGGGCTTGGAAGGCCTTCAATTATTATCGTAATATTTTTACCTTTTGCCATTGGCATAATCGTTGAGCTGCAATCCTCAATCAACGAAGCGACATCTACCTCTTCAATCTCGACATCTAGCTTTCCAACTTCAATTTTTGCCAGATCAAGAACCTGATCAATTAAATCTAGAAGATGCTTCCCACCATTCATAATATGATTAAGGGATTTTTTCTGAATATCTTTCTCAGGAGCCAACTCCATCATTTGAGCAAACCCTAGAATTGCATTTAAAGGGGTACGCAATTCATGGCTCATATTAGACAGAAATTCAGATTTTGCTGTATTCGCGGCTTGGGCTTGTTCTGAAATTTTCGCCAACTCTCTTTCATGGTTTTTACGATCAGTAATGTCCGTTACCATGGCAAACGAACCATCTTTATTTCCCTGTGCGTCGTAATATGGATTAGCATTAAAGAGGCACGGAACCTTGTTACCGTCAGGATGGCTCAACTCAATTTCATAAACCCCCTTCTCTCCTAATTGGCGACTATTTATTTGCTTTTTAAAAAGCTCTTTATTTCTGTTATCGACAAAAGAATACACTGATTGGCCAATTATTTGATCCTGTGTTCGCCCAAGGATCGCACACATAGCTGGATTAACTTGTTTGGTTATTGCCTCATTATCTACAAGCCAAAACCCCTCATTAGCAGTTTCAATAATGGACCTGATTTTTAATTCGCTTTCTTTTAAATTTTCAACAAGTTGTTGCTGCTTGCTTTGGTATCGGTAGAAAACAAATATGAGGAGATACAAGAAAAGAAGAAGCAAGCCAGTCCCACCAAAAATGATTTTGCGGTTACTATTAAGCTGCACAAATGCTTCCTCCGCATCCGTCTCAGTGGCAATACCAAATTGAAGTTTATCATTCCATGCCCAAGCACCAACAACCTTCACCCCCCGATAATCATTGTAAGGCTCTAATGAAATACCATCCAAACCTTTTATTGCTTGCTGCGCCATATAGGTTAAGGGTTGTTGATCTCTTTCAATCATTGGAGCCTTGCCGACAACAAGTTTTTCTCCGGGGTCTTTAAGCTGAACAATTAGATCTGAGTGATGCCCATCACCAAGAAGATCAAGTTTTTTTAGAAATGATAAAAAACGACTTTCACTGATCAAAAAGCCCTCTTTATTGAAGGCATAAGATTCACCGCTTTTGCCAAATTGACCTTGGCTTAACATATTTGAAAAAACATTATCAGGGTCGATACGTAATGTTAAAATTGCTATAATTTGGCCATCGTGACCCCAAATAGGGGTGCCAATAAAAAAGGTCGCCAACCCATCAACCATTTCACCTAGATAATCCAGTAAAGGAACATCTGATTTTTGTGGTAGGCTATGAGTAGTTTCACCATTCCGCACTCGTTTTAAAAAATCTGGTTGTTTAGCTAAAAGGCTTTTAATGCCGACATTTGCATCTCTCGAAGAAGCTAAGTTAATGTTATCTGGTGAGATAATGAAAAAACCTCGATAACCAACACTTGATAACAAAGGACGAAACAACTCCCTCAACTCTTTTTGAGCAGGGGAATTCAAAAGTGATTCTGGTGTCCTTGGTGTTGCTAAAAGGGCAGTAGCTGCTTCACGAATATTTGCCATAGCAGCCCAGGCTCTAACATCATCGTTCTGTGTTTTATAGGTTAAATTAATTGCGTGATGTGCCCCATCTAGAGCAGCTTTGAGAGTCTTTTCCACATCTTCTTTTATTTGATCCTCAGACCAAGATTTCACAACCCAGGATACAGCAACAATAAAAATTGTACTGGAAACAAACAAAAATAGAATATAAAGCCGCAAAGACTTCATTAATAAGATACCATCATTTATATATTTTTATTCTAAACAACTACAATTACATACATGAAATATGTATAAATGTGGATAAGAACTACCCATTATTTACAAGCACACAATATTATATCAACATAACAATAAAAAAATACTTTATCCAATAATAGAAGCGAACACCTCTAAAAAATTGGGCAAAAGATCATTACATTAATTTTTACACCTTACAGTTTCATTCTAAATTCAAATATACTCTATCCTTCTTATGCCAGTTAATTTTACACATAGGGATGGCAGCAACAATTTACAGGGTGTTTTTTTTGATTATTCCACGTATATTTTTCATGAAACTAAAACACTATAGGCGATATTAATTTTCTAATCTTTCAAACCATCTAACTTGGCAAGATGAATCACAGAGGTAGGTTGAGAATTATGACACATTGGCTTTTTCCAGCTAACACTAAATTCTATGATGTCTTTGGTGCTTTCCAACAAGATGAAACCTACTGGCCCCTGAATGCAAAAGTTGCACAAGGCGATGTGGTTTATATTTATCTTGCAGCCCCCCACAAGCAGATTGGTTATATATGCGATGTTTTGGAAATCGGCCTCACCCTTAAAAGTATCTTGGCAAATATTGAACCTTTAATGAAAGGTCCTATCGACAGCAAGAAAGAGCCTAAATCTTTCATGAAACTTCGTACTATAGAATCTTTGGAATTAACGCCCGATAATCTACTCGGCTATACCCACCTTAAGGCCAACGGTTTAAACGGTATGTTGATGGGGCCACGAAAACTTGAAAACAACCCGACCCTTCTTGATTACATCAAAGGAGTTTTATCATGAGCTACGAAGATGCCGTTAATAAAGTAGCCTTAGAACCCGGCGTAGAACATTCTACCATGATGAAATCCCCTTGCCTTAGGTATAAAGGTGACTTCATTGCAATGATGTTTGAAAAAGCTGACGCCTTGATAATTAAGGTCAGCCCTGAACGTGTGAATGAGTTAATTGGCAACGGTAACGGCTTAGAATTTAATTTCACCAAAAAACGTTTCAAAGAGTGGGTTCTCATACCACTGGAATATCAGGATGAGTATGAAAATTATATCCGCGAAGCTTTAAAATATGCACAGGGAAAGAAAGCTAAAGACTAAACAGGCAATTAAACTCTTAGTTCAAAAAAACAACTTCGATTTTACCTCGTCACGCCCACATGTAACCTTTATTATGCTGAGACAGTAAGAACACAAGCTGAGGCAGCTGCTTTCCTGAAGCAAAAAAATAACTTTGCGGAGGTAGCATGAGGAAAAACAGGGGGAAATAGTGCTACGTCCTGATGAGATTAAGTACAAAGTTTTATTCGAGCAATCTGCCGATGCGATGCTTATTATTGATGGGGAACAATTTGTCGACTGTAATCAGGCGACCTTGAAAATGCTTGGCTATACCAAGCGCGAAGAATTATTTTCAACCCATCCATCTAAATTATCACCAGAGTTTCAGCCTGACGGGCAAAGTTCATTCGACAAAGCGAACGAGATGATCTCGATTGCTGCCAAAAATGGTAGCAATCGTTTTGAGTGGATACATACTCGTGCCAATGGAGAGAACTTTCCTGTCGAAGTATTGCTTACAACTATTCCTTATGAAGGACGTGACCTGATTCATGTAGTTTGGCGTGACATTACCAAACGAAAAAAATCTGAACAGGAAAATGAGGATAAAGAAAACCTTCTGACACAAATTATCCAAGGATGCCCTGTTCCCATGTTCGTCATCGACAAAGAACATAAGGTTACACACTGGAACAAAGCTTGCGAAGCAATCATTGGCACTCCTGCTGAGAGTGTTATTGGCACAACAAACCAATGGAGCGGATTTTATAAAAGCCAGAGACCTGTCCTTGCTGACCTTATTATGGACGGAAAAGTAGATCGCTTACCGGATTTATATAAAGGTATCTGGTCAGAATCTCCGCTTATTTCTGGTGCCTGGGAAGCAACCGACCATTTCCCAAATTTCAAAAACGGCGCTCGATGGCTCTATTTCACCGCAGCCCCTCTTCAAGACAAAAACGGGGGTATTATTGGTGCTGTGGAAACACTCCAGGATATAACCGAACAAAAGAAATATGAGACCGAACTGGAGCATCAGGCTAATCATGATAACCTAACGGGGATACCTAATCGGAACCTATTTGTTGACCGCCTAAAGCAAGCTATTGCCCATGCCAAAAGAGAACAAATCCTCTTAGCTGTTCTCTTTTTTGACCTTGATGATTTTAAAACCGTCAATGACACCCTTGGTCATAATATCGGCGATAAATTACTCAAAGAAGTTGCCCATCGTCTCCAACAAAACATCCGAACAGGGGATACCTTAGCACGCATTGGTGGGGATGAATTTGTTGTCCTGCTTTTCGGCCCTAAGGACGAGGACCATGTAACCGATATCACAAGACGGATTATCGCCGAATTATCAAATGTTATTGATTTAGGCGACCACGATCTTCGTGTGAGATCAAGTATCGGTATCTCCCTTTACCCACAAGACGGAACGGACCCTGACACCCTTCTAAAACATGCAGACGCGGCGATGTATCATGCCAAATCCCGCAGTAATGGCGGGATGAGTTTCTTCACCCAAAATCTAAATGAACGCGCTGTCAAACGCCTTGAGATCGAACAAGGTCTCTACGAAGCTATTGAGAAAGATCAGTTTGAACTTCATTATCAACCTCTTTTTAACCTATCAAGGGGTGAGCTTGAAGGCGCAGAGGCCTTAATCCGCTGGCGACACCCAGAGCGAGGTTTAATCCCTCCCGGTGATTTTATTGAAATTGCCGAACAAACAGGCCTCATCATTCCTATCGGCGATTGGGTTTTACGGACCGCCCTGAAAGAAGCTCGAGCTTGGTTTGAAGAGTTTGGAAAAACATTGAGAATTTCTGTCAATGTGTCAGCCAAGCAATTCCAAAGTAATGCAATCTTAAAATCAATGCGCGCCCTGTTTAAAGAGTTTGGAACTAGTTATCTAGACCTTGAGCTTGAAGTAACAGAATCTATCGTTATGAAGAATCCGGAAAGTGCTGAAGCTATGTTACTTGAGCTCAAAGAAATGGGGGCCCGTCTAGCAATGGATGATTTTGGCACAGGATACTCAAGCCTTGCTTACCTCCGTCGTTTCCCCTTCGATATGGTAAAAATTGATCGCGCTTTCATCACTGATCTTGGCTCAAATGCAGAGGCAGAGGCAATCGTGCGCGCCATGCTGGATTTAGGTACAGCTCTAGGATTACGCATGGTCGCTGAAGGCGTGGAGACCGAAAAACAACTCTCTTTCTTAAAACAAGAACGCTGTCATGAAGTCCAAGGGTATTACCTCTCCCATCCCATTGATAGAACCGACTTCCGTGCCCTATTAGAAAAAGGAAGGCACATTACTCTACAAGATAACAGCGCAATAATGATTTGACCCCATTGATCTAATTTCACAGGTACTTCGTGGGAGATATAAGCAGGGTGCAGCAAACGTATGGGAGCCGAACCCATACCGAATAGCAAACTGTAGCAACAACAAAGTACTTTAGTGGATTAAACCACTCTTTTGTCCATGTTCAATTTGAGCTTCAATCACATGAAGCTTGGTAGTCAAATGCCTGTGGGTTTTGGGGGAAAGGTCTTCGTTTTCAAGTTTCTGGCGCAACTTATCAGCTTTCTTTTCCAGCTTTGCTGTCAGGGTCTTCATCGCATCTTTTATGCGATCATGGTCGACAAGATGTTCATCTTTACCCAAATCATGAAAAAGCACTCCAATACCCATCTTTTTCCTCCTACCAAAGGGGCTTTTTTCTCTTAATTTCCTTTAACCCCAAGAAAAATATGTAACCTAATATGCTATTGAAAATTTACCCTATATTAATTAGCTCTGAGCGTCGTTGATCAAAGTCATGTTTAGCCACAGTTCTGACACACAAAAGCCTCCCGGAGAACTCCGAGAGGCTTCTGAAAAAATGTCCTAGCGAAGCTAGTGGCTAGTGCCTTCTTCGTAGGTAATTTTGTTATAGACGTTGTATTTACCCACGGGTTTTTTCATGGGGATACGTTTAACTTCCTCAAAAGTTTTTGCATCATAAACTACCAATGCGCCGTCGTGTTCCCACACCGACACCAACACATGGCTGCCGTTTTTAGTGAACTCCACATGGGCATTGGTTTTGCCTGGGGCAGGATTGATGGTTTTGACAATTTCAAGGGTCTTTTTGTCGATAACGTGCAGCAGATCTTTATGTGGCCCAAAAAAGACATCCACCCAAGCGTAAGGACTGTTCTTATGGCTGCGCATAAAGAATCCAGGGCCTTTGGTTTTGATCTTTTTAACCGTCTTCCAAGTATCCATATCGATTACACTGACCACCCCGCCTTTAATATGCGGAGTTGCCATAAGGGTTTGTTCGCCGCGCTTCCAATAGATGCCAGAACCGAGATGGGGCATACTTTCTAGTTCCAAGTCACCCGCTTTTCGCCGGGCATCCAGATTAAAGACCATGCCTTTTTTGCTATTTCGCGCCGCGCCAATAACTTCGGAGTAAGATGCATCAAAAAAGAAATCTTCCATATAGTCCGGTACCTCTATACGGCGAATACCAAAGGGCTGTTCATATTCCACGATGGCTTCAAGTTGATCCTTGCGATAATTATGGACAAAGTTGCCATAAACCGGCTCCGCATTAGGGTCCCAGGAAAGCTCCCAAATCTCTTTGATATCTTTCAGGGCAACAATGAAGCTATCCCGTGGAGGGGCCGCGTAGACCGCGGAAACTCTTGAAGTATTTCCTTTTCTATCCGCAACGGGGATGTACTTTACGGGTGTTAAATCATTGGCATTGAGAACGACCAAGGAATGAGGAAGATAATTCCCCGCCATGACATATTTGCCATCAGCAGAAACCGCAATGTTACGGGTGTTAATCCCAACACGAACCTCAGCTATGGTTTCGAAGTTATGCAGGTCGTGCATCGATACCCAGCCGTCCCGGGTCGCGAGATAAACAAAGCGTCCATCAGGAGAATATTTTGCCCCGCCATGGAGGGTAAACCGAGTAGCAAACCGCCAGAGAGGTTCAAACTTATCACCATCAAGGATCGTCACATGGTGATCGCCACCTTCAACCACCGTGAACAGGTTCATAGGGTCGGCTTTATGTTGGGGTGTTGTCGGCAAAGTAGACGGATCAACCATGACATCATGGGTGTCTTTAATTTGCGCCATGCTCCAGGTTGGCACCTGAGCTAAGGGCTTATAAATGTAGGCAATCAGGGCATCCACTTGCTCTTTGTTCAGTCGATCAGCAAAACCTTCCATCTGGGTTGCCGGGCGTCCTTCATTGATGACTTTGATGGCACTGTTTTTGCGCAAACGCTTCATCACGCTGGGAATCAAAGCAGGCCCCTGCCCGCCCAAACGACCAACTCCATGGCAAGATAGACAATGCTCTTCATAGAGCTTTCCAGCGTCCATCTCGGCAGCTTGGCTCGCCAAGGGAAAAATGATTGCGGCCACAAATAAAGATTTCACCAATTTCATAACTTACACCCCACCTTATAAGCCAATTTCAGCATCGGTTAAATAACACCCCGGATCTTCCGCCCAGGCATCTCCCGTCGTACGTTCAGCGCGAACTCTCGTATTACCGTTACAAATCGCTTGATATTTACAGTCACCACAGCGCCCTTTTAGGAGCCGAGGGCGTTGTTTTAGACCTGCCATTAATGGATTAGATACATCAGACCAAATCTCTGAGAATGGGCGGTCTTTGACATTACCAAGGGTATGATGGCTCCACATGGTATCTGGATGCACATTACCCCGGTTATCAATATTTGACACATTCACACCAGTAGCGTTTCCACCCCACTGGATGAGCTTTTGCTCCATGTGCTCAGCATGTTCTGGATGGTGCTTTTTGATCCACTGCAGCATGAACACCCCATCGGCGTCATTGTTTCCAGTGACATATTCCCGCTCAATGCCCGCCCGTTGAGCCTTAAGGCTCCGTTCAAACATCACTTCCATGGCATCGCGGGTCATGGAGAAGAAGGCATCATCTTCTCGCGCTGCATTTCCACGCCCAGCATAATTAAGATGAGAGAGATAGAATTTATCAACTTCTAGCTCATCCATCAGGTCGAGCATCTTGGGTAACTCTTCTGCATTGTCCTGAGTCATCGTGAAACGCAAGCCAACCTTAATCCCAGCGTCTTGGCACAGCTTGACCCCTCGGACAGCGGCATCATAAGCCCCTTCCATCACGCGGAACTTATCATTTGTCGCTCCAATGCCGTCGATGCTGACACCAACGTAATTGTAATCCATGGCGACAATATCACCGATATTATCTTCGGTAATTTTCGTACCATTTGAAGAGAGGGCGACATAGAACCCCATATCTTTGCCGCGTTTTGAAATCTTGAATATATCAGGGTGTAGCAGTGGTTCACCGCCTGAAAGAATTAAAACAGGAACGCGAAAACTCTTTAGGTCTTCCATCACCGTGAACAACTCTTCCGTTTCCAACTCACCACTGAAATCTTTGTTCGACGACGACGAATAACAATGCTTGCAGCCAAGGTTACATTTCCTCAGCAAATTCCAGATAACAACAGGCCCAGGAGGATTGCGGAACGGTTTTACAGGAGTTGGATTATCAATCTCACGAATAAACTGTGATAGACGAAACATAAGCTTAGTATCCTTACTTCTTCCCGCCCAATCGCAGGCCAGTTTTCTTAAGTATCTTAGTACTGAACAAAACCATATGACCTTGGTTATGCTCGCCAAGAACTTCAGCAATTTGCTCAACCCCTGCCTCTGCCGTTTCCTTATCCTTACCGTGAACCATGGCAAAAATATTGTAGGGCCAATCGGGTAAATGGCGGGGCCTTAAGTAACTATGGGTAACGCAATCTAAAGCGCCAATCTTTTTTCCTAATTCACGGGCTTTTTCATCAGGTACGTTCCAGGTAGTCATGCCGTTGAACTTGTAACCAAGAGCATAATGGTTAGGCACCAAGCCGATACGCCTGATCATGCCGTTTTCTAGCATGGCTTCCATACGCTTAATCACTTCGGCTGAAGAAATCTCAACAATTTCCCCAACAGCTTCATAAGGTTTGGCAACGAGGGGGAGGCCGCCTTGAGTTGCTAGGACAATTTTACGATCAATTTCATCCATAGAACTCAAGCCTCAAACTTGAGTTCAACAAAGAACTCTTCTTCTTTAGGCATATTATAAACCTTATACCCCGTCACCTCTTCAATTTCACCGACAACTTCATCAATGCGTTCCGGCGTTTCTGTGGCTAAAACAAACCACATATTTAAGGCGTGTTGGCGCTCATAATTATGAGCGACTTCAGGAAATTTATTCACTTTTTCAACGACTTCATCAAAATACTCAGGAGGAATTTTCATTGCGGCCAAAGTCAAACCACCGCCCATACGCTCGGCATGATAAAGTGGCCCAAAGCGGGTAAGAACACCTTCATCAAGAAGCCGTTTGATGCGTGTAATAGTTTCATCTTCAGACAATCCAACCACCGCGCCAACAACAGCAAAGGGGTTTTCACAGAGCGGAAAACCACCTTGATAAGCATTGATCAAAGCCCGGTCTTTGTCGTCGAGTAGATGGGTTTTATCTTCTCTCATAGATTTATTGCGATGCGGCCATGCCGTACCGCGCTCCTCGTTGTTTAAAGCGTCGACCGCTAAATAATACGTCACGATTGATGTCTTCTAGTCCACAATCTTTCACCAGCTGCGCCGCCTGTTCCAAAACTGCTTCGCGCTCTTTGCCATGAATCATACAAAACAAACTATATGGCCAATCGGGGAGACGCCGAGGGCGTCGATAACAAAGAGTGACAAAATCGTAAGAACTAAATTTCTCAGCGATTTCTTCAATACGGTCATCAGGAATATCCCAGACGCACATGGCATTAGCTTTGTAGCCTAATTCATGGTGACGGACGACAACACCAAAGCGCTTGATTGTGCCTTCTGAACAAAGATCAGCTAGACGGAGGATAACTTCTTCCTCACTCAAACCAATTTGACGACCAACTTCTTCGTAAGGACGGGAAATAATAGGGAGACCCTTGGCAACAATTCCCACCAACAGTTTGTCTGTATCACTTAGTTCCATTTGATTTTGAATCCCAAGTCAAGATGGAATCCTTTAAGCATGGGAAGGTTGAGCACTTTACAGCCCGTTTTTTCTTCAATTTCAGCAAGGGTACGATCTACCCCTTCTGGATCATCTGCGGTAACCACGAACCATAGATTAAAAGCATGTTCACGTTCATAGTTGTGATTTACTTCTTTAAAATCACTAACGATTTTTGCCACCGACTCGAGAGTTTCTTCAGGCGCAGAAAGAGCGGCTAAAGTGCTAGCCCCGACACTGTGAGGCTTAAAAACCGCCCCAATACGACTGATTGTCCCAGTTTCACAAAGTGCCTGAAAAATTTCTAAAACCTCGCCTTCGCTTACCCCTAAATCTTCAGCAATATCAGCATAAGGGGTTGCGCTAAACGGAAAGTCTCGCTGATATTCTTCTAGGAGGCGTTGCTTAAGGTCTTCGTCCATATAAGTTTTACAAACCAATTTTATGGGCACGATTGGTGAAGAAAATACCACTCGGGCGTTTTGCTTCAAAATGCCCGAGACGCTCAAAGGTCGAGGTATCATAAATATCCACTCGATTAGCGTCACGCACTGACATCCACACCTTATCTCCACGTGGTGTGAACTCCATGTGAAGAACACCTTTGCCTGGTTTTAAGGTTTTGATGACTTTCAAAGTCTCCACATCAATGACCTGGATAGTATCGTTGTGGGGCAGAGCAAAGTTGACCCAAATGTATCTACCATCTGGTTGGCCCATGGCAAAGACAGGTTGCCCATGAATAGGAACACGGCCGACTTCTTCCCACGTGCGGCGGTTAACTACCAAGAGTTCATGTCGGCCAATAGCAGGAAGGAAGGCAAGATCATCAGCCACAGCCCATCCTTCTAGATGAGGCATTTTATAGACTGGCAAAGCTTTTTCGCCTTTGCCATAACCTCCAAGGATTCGTTTTACGCCTTTATCCGTGTGCCAGAGATCAAGAAGAGAAAGACCATCTTCACCGAAAAGGCCAGAAATATAATAACGGCCTTCTGGCGTGATAAGCCCATCATAAGGCTGGGTGCCAGTATCCCGGTATTTGGTAATTTTTGGTGTTCTGCCTTTTGAAAAATCAAGGGACCAGATCTCGCCCGCATCATAAAGGCCATATACAAATTTATTACCAGGTGCATCAACCAAACCAACGGTTTTTGAACCTTTTGTCTCGCCAGCTTCTTTGGCTGGAACATCGGCAACTAGATCAAGAGTTTTAGAATCAAAAACCTTAACACCACCGGGTTTATAGTTAGAAACCGCAACTAAACTACCGTCTTGCGAGATCGCCCCGCCAATTGAGTTGCCGCCTTGAATAACCCGACCAACAATCTTGCGAGTTAGAATATCAACCTTGGTCAATCCACCATCACGGCCAAAGATATAGGCATACCGTTCGTCACGAGAATAAACAGCCGAGGCATGGCTTAGGTCACCTAAACCTTCGATTCGGCCTAATGATTTACCTACCGAATGGTCGACGATTAAAATAGAGCCATCAGTACGTTCTATAACCAACCCCATATCGCCTGTACCGCGCAATCCTTCGTGGACACAGCCACTGAGCAGGAGAGCAAAGAGGGTTAATACATAGGGGCGAAACTTAACCATCATAGTCTTTGCCTTTTCTTATGAGCTTAATTAAATAGTGGACTTCATCCTGGGAAAACAGAGGTTTCCAAGATGGCATAGGCGTACCTGGAATACCGTTCATAATTACATCGAAGAGGGTTTCATCATCGGTTTCGGCAACAGTCTCTGGTGTCAATGGAGAACCAAGCCCCCCTTGACGGGTAAGTCCATGACATGACCCACAGTCTTGTTCCAGAAAATATGCTAATTCTGACTTGCGTTCATCAGAAAGTTCCGCTTTCGCAGAAACAGGCGCAAAAAGCGCTAAGGACAGGATGGCAACACAAAGCCATGTCCTTGAGGACAGGCAGAAAATTTTCATTTTATATTTTACTCGGCTTATTAACCAACGATTCTTAAACCACCATCAGCATCTTCAAGGGCAGGGTTCAATTGTTTTGCCAGGGTAACAACTTTACCGACGATAAACAGAGTTGGTGGCTTGAAGCCTTCAACACGAACCCGCCCCTCAAGATCAGACAGGGTTGTTATACAGCAACGCTCGTCTTCAGTGGAGCCTTTTTCTACAGCAGCAACCGGAGTGTCTCCAGGGAGCCCTGCGGCTATCAGGTTAGACGTAACTTCACCAATGGTGCCAAGCCCCATATAGATAACAAGTGTTGTATCCGGATCAGCAAGGCTTTTCCAATTGAGGTCTAACTCACCATTGTTCCGGCTATGACCAGTTACAAAACGCACACTTTTGGCGAGGCCACGGTGCGTTAGAGGAATCCCTAGTGAACTCCCACAACCCATTCCAGCCGTAATACCAGGGA
Source organism: Rhodospirillales bacterium (assembly GCA_026196105.1). GTDB lineage: Bacteria > Pseudomonadota > Alphaproteobacteria > Rhodospirillales > JAPHRK01 > JAPHRK01. The sequence continues at coordinate 71,586 of JAPHRK010000035.1, forward strand.
TAATTTCAAATTGGATACCATGTTCAGCAAGAAATAGTGCTTCTTCACCACCGCGGCCAAAAACAAAAGGATCACCACCTTTTAAGCGGACAACTTTGCGCCCTGACAGAGCCACTTTGACCAACATTTCATTAATTTCATCTTGGGAGACATAATGTCGCCCAGGCGCTTTTCCAGCATAGATGCAGCTCGTTCCCTTAGGGATAAGCTTGAGAATACCTTCAGAAATCAAACGATCAAGAATGACAACTTCTGCTTCTTGCAAAAGACGAACAGCCTTCACGGTCAATAGTTCCGGGTCTCCCGGACCACCTCCGACCAAATGTACGTTGATGCCCTTGCTCACAGCAACTCCCCTTTATGCCGAGCTCCTTTAACTTAAAAGGAGTCTAAAAACACTGTTCCGCGTCATACCACGGGCCGTAGACATCGCATAGCATTGCCTCCGGATTACTCACATTGATGTTGGTCAATGTTTCACCTAGGCCTTATTAGGGACATCCCTTATATAAAAGTCAAAAGTAAAAATCTACCAAATGTACTTTATACTACTGATTGCTTTGTATCGACCTCTTTTTAACCAAACACCTATTTTTTAGCCAAACACCGATTCTACCAAAAATAATAATGAATCAGCCTGAAAAAACCAATATGTATCCGGTTCCAGTACATTATTCGTTCAAAGTTGGCTAAATAAAAACCTTGGGAAGTCTCCGGTTTAACCCAACATAGGGTTTCCCTGTAGATGTTTGGGAAAATTTGACCAAAGTTAAGGTGGACCTGTAGGCTCGCGAGTAGTAATTTGTGGACGTTGTTCCTTGAGCGTACGCAAGCCGTCGAGACTCTTAGGTTTTTATGTTTGCATGTATTCAGGAAATGACATGAGATTAGCGATCTATTTTAATTTTGTGGGGGCATACTTTATGAAGAAAGTAGCACTTACCGGCGCCTTGTTTGGCTTGGCTGCCGGCCTAACTCTAGGAACCGGGGCCGCAGCACTTGCTGCAGAACCAACTCTATCCAAAGAAGCTTTTGAAGCATCAAAAGAGCTATACTTCCAGCGTTGTGCTGGTTGTCACGGTGCTCTGCGTAAAGGCGCTACAGGTAAGGGCCTGTTGCCTGAAGAAACAAAGAAACTCGGTCAGAAGCGTCTTGAAAAGATCATTACGCTCGGTACCGAAGGTGGCATGAACAACTTTGATGATATTTTCACCAAAGACCAAATCAGAGATATGTCTACCTATATCCAAATGGATCCTCCTCAACCACGTGAAATGTCAATCGCTGACATGAAGAAAACTCACAAGGTTTATGTGGATCCTTCCAAATACCCAACCAAGCCAATGCATGGTCGGAACTGGGAAAACTTCTTCGTCGTTATCTTGCGTGACGCAGGTAAAATGGCTGTCATTGATGGCGATACCAAAGAAGTTATCACCAAAATTAACTCTGGTTACGCTGTTCACGTGACCAAAGAATCTTCCGATGGTCGTTTCTGGTACACCATTGGTCGTGACGGTAAAATGACCAAGATCGATCTCTGGATGGATCCTCCTCAAACCGTTGCTGAAACTCAAATTGCATACGATGCTCGTGACGTTGCTGTTTCCCACTATGGTAAGTGGAAAGACAAATACGTTATCGGTGGCGGCTACTGGCCTCCTCACTTCGTTATCCTTGACGCTGTAACCATGGAACCTATGAAAGTTATTTCTACCCGTGGTGTTAACGTAGACGGCGTATATGTAAACGAAGCTCGTGTTGCTGCTATTTACAATACACCTACCGCTCCTACCTGGATCGTAGCTGTTAAAGAACTTGGCCAACTTTGGCAGGTTGATTACTCCGATATCGCTAACCTGCGTATCGAACAAATCGACAGCCACAAGTTCCTTCACGATGGCTTCTTCGATCCAACCTTGCAGTACTTCCAAATTGCAGCTAACGCTTCTAACCGTATGGAAATCATGGACGCAACCAACCGTAAGTTTGTTGCTTCTATCGAAACCGGCAAGATGCCTCACCCAGGACCAGGTGCTAACTGGATTGATCCTAAGTGTGGACCTGTTGGTGGTACTGTTCACCTCGGTGAAGGTATGATCACAGCTTGGGGTAACGATCCTAAAGGTAATCCTGACAAAGCTTGGAAAATCTGCTACAAAACAGCTACCGATGGCGCTGGCCTGTTTATTCGGACCCATCCGAACAGCCCATACGTCTTTGCTGACCAAACCAAGCACCCTGAGCCTGAAGTACAACAGTCTATCAAGGTTCTTGATAAGAAAACCGGCAAAATCGTTAAAACCATTAGAGTTACAGAGCGTGAAAAATCTGTTGCTGTACACCAAGAGTTCAACAAAGACGGCACCGAAGTTTGGGTTTCCGTTTGGGCTCGTGGCGGTAAGAAAGACTGGTTGAACGGTGAAATCGTAGTTTATGATGTGAAAACTCTTAAAGAGATCAAACGCATCAAAAACCTCGAAACACCTACTGGTAAGTTCAACGTTTGGAACCGGAAAAAGCACATAACCTAAGTGCACATCACATAAAATAAGGAACAGGCGGGTATGATGGATTTCATGCCCGCCTTTTTCTCAAATATATTTTTAAAAGAAACTAATTCATTTTGTAATTTTGACTAATTCGTTTTGTAATTTTTGTTCGTCGTAATCTTCCGGGGGGAAGTAAAAATGGCCAATGGCGGTTTAATATCTCGTATCCTTTCATGGCGTCCCTTAGGGGCCTCATTAACGGCTGCAACCGTATTTTTTGTTGTCGGTATTCTCTTTTGGGGTGCCTTCAACACAGTAATGGAAGCAACCAACACCCTACCTTTCTGTATTTCTTGTCACGAAATGAAAGACAACGTGTACGAAGAATATAAAGAAACATCTCACTACCAGAACCGCAGTGGTGTTCGTGCTAGCTGCTCTGACTGTCACGTTCCTCGTCCTTGGGTTTACAAAATTATTCGTAAAATTGAGGCTTCCAGAGAGGTTTATCATAAAGTCCTCGGGACCATTAATACCCCCGAAAAATTTGAAGCTCACCGCTATCAGCTTGCTAAGAACGTCTGGAAAGCAATGAAGGAAACGGATTCCAGAGAGTGCCGCAATTGTCACTCTTGGGATTCCATGAAACAAGACAAGCAGATTAAACGCGCCTGGAAAAATCACCAATTGGCTCAAGCCGATGGCATGACCTGTATCGATTGTCACAAAGGCCTCGCCCACAGGGACGTGAGTGGATTGATAAAAGAAGGTGAAGACCCCTATGACGGTAGAGCCGTTGATGATCGCCGCTTGCCTCCCAAACCAACCAAGGCAGAACTAAAAGCTGCTGCGGACGCAAAAATGGCAGAAGAAGCTAAAAAAGCGGAAGAAGCTAAAAAAGCTGCCGCAGCAGCAGCTCCTAAAGCCGCTGCGGCACCCACATCAGCAGGTAGTGGAGGTGCCGAAGGTGTCGCATGGGACGGTGTTACAGGTAAGGACATTACCCTCCTCTATCCTGGCATTGCCTCTCTTGAGTGGGTTTACAAGGGTTCTGACCATGGCGGTGCACGTGCTCTCAAGAAGCTGGGAGATCGTTGCATTGAGTGTCACGAAGGTGAACAGGATAAGATGGGCGCTAAAATTGTCTCTGGTGAAAAAGCCGAGCCAACCCCAATTCCTGGCAAACGCGGACACATTAAAGTTAATGTAAAAGCTGCCAACGATAGTGCTAATCTTTACATGCGCTTTGAATGGGATGATGTAGGCCATACCCCTGCTCCATTCGTTGATGGCGGTAAAATGGATCCTGCTAACCAAATGAAACTTGCTGTGATGTTTGACCATGGCAAAGTTGAAAAAGCTGACCATGCCGGTTGCTGGGCAACCTGTCACCATGACTCACGCTATATGCCTGATCATCCTAAAGACCAAGATGCGGTTAAAGCTGGTGTCACCAAATACTTGCTTGAAAGCAAAACTGAGTGGGAAGTCAACGGCAACGATGGCAAACCGCGCGGTGCTTGGGATAAAGCTCGTCCACAAGCTGAAATCGATGGTTACATGAAAGACGGTGTCTTCCTTGAACTTATTCGCTACAAAAGTGGTGATAAAAAAACCGAATCTGGACACGTGCTTGAAAAGCGTGTCATGGAAGGTGGAGCAAAATCTACTATCACCGCAAAATTGGTTGATGGTAAATGGGTTGCTTTCTTAACCCGTCCGCTCAAAGCCTCTGACGGTTTTGTTTCTTTCGAAAAAGACACGCTCTACACCATGGGTTTTGCTATTCATGATGACTTCACTGATGCTCGTTTCCACCATGTATCTTTGGAATACAAGCTTGGTATTGATAATGCTGAAGCCGAAGTGAATGCAGCAACTGTTGCGGCACCTGCTGGTGGTTCTGCCGCGGCACCTACTGCTGCAGCAGCCCCTGCTAAAGCTGCAGCGACTTCAAGTGGCGGTGCCGTTGACTGGAGCAAAGCAACAGCCAAAGACATCACCTTCCTCTATCCTGGTCAGGCTTCCCTTGAGTGGGTTTACAAAGGCTCCGACCATGGTGGTGCTCGCGCCATCAAGAAACTGGGTGACCGTTGCATCGAATGTCACGAAGGTGAAGAAGATAAAATGGGCGCCAAGATTGTCTCCGGTGAAAAAGCCGAGCCAACACCAATCCCTGGCAAGCGGGGTCACATCAAAGTAAGCGTCAAAGCCGCTAACGATGGTGAAAACCTCTATATGCAGTTCCAGTGGCCTAATAAATCCCACTCCCCCGTACCTTTCGTTGACGGCGGCAAAATGGACCCTGCGAACCAAATGAAGTTCGCTATGATGATTGATGACGGTAAAGTTGAAAAAGGTGACAGTGCTGGTTGCTGGGCAACTTGTCACCATGATTCACGTTATATGCCTGACCATCCTAAAGACCAAGATGAGGTAAAAGCTGGTGTCACAAAATACCTGCTTGAAGCCAAAACTGAATGGGAAGTCAACGGCAACGATGGCAAACCTCGTGGTGCATGGGATAAAGCCAAACCACAAGGCGACATTGATAGCCTTAAAAGCGGTGGTCAATTTATGGACTTGACCCGTTTCTTAAGCGGCAATGGTGGTAAATCTGAATCAGGTATCGTTCTCGACAAACGAGACATGACTGGTGGCCAAGCCATAGAATATACTGGAGCCCTTGCAGATGGTGTGTGGACTGTAAACATGAAACGGCCTTTAAAAGCCGCTAATGGTTTGGTTTCACTTGAACCAGGTAAACTCTACACCGTTGGCTTTGCCATTCATGATGACTTTACAACAGCTCGCTTCCATCACGTTTCTTTGGAATACAGGCTAGGCATCGATAATGCTGATGCTGAAATCAACGCAATCAAAAATTAATCTGTTCAATTTAGATTGCTTTCTGTGGCGAGGGACGGCCCTCGCCACAGGTTGTGAAAGAAAGAATTTTGAGTAACCAAGAACTATTTACGGATGAATGGCCTGTAATATCGAAACAATCTTTGGTCGATCAACCCATAGCAAAGATTGTAAATCGGGAACTTTTGTTTTGTAGTCCTGAAGAACGCCTCTCCGACGCCGCACACAGAATGCAAGAAAGCGGCTGTAGCTCAATTATTGTTCAAGAGAATAATATCCCTATCGGCATTTGGACCGAGCGAGATGCCTTAGCGGTTGATTGCTCAAATCTAATTGCTTTGGACCAACCAATCCGCTCGTACATGCGCTCCCCGGTTAAGACGATAAATCATAACGTCAGCGTTGGTGCCAGTGCGGTTCGTTTTAAAGAAGAAGGTGTTCGCCATCTTCTCGTTGTAGATGATAACTCACAAACCATTGGAATCATTACTCAGACTGACGTCATCCTCAAACATGGCGTTGAATACTATCTCGGTGTTAAAGACGTTCGATCAGCTTTGACCGTATCTGCACCAGTTGTTTCAGCAAGTGCTTTACTGCAAGAAGTTGTTGCCGCTATTAGAGCCTCCAAACAATCGGCAGTTTGTGTTGAGTATGCGGAAGGTGATTACGGAATTGTCACCGACAAAGACATTACCCACCTTATTGCAGAAAAAAAAGTTGCAAAAACAGCTCGAGAAATTGGTACACGTCATTTAGTTACGGTCTCGACCAACGCTTCTCTCTTAGAAGCTCGGAACAAGCTTGCTCATCATGGCTTTAGGCATTTAGGGGTCGTTGATCCAAGCCGTAAGCTTGTGGGGCTTCTCAGTTATTCTGGCATCTTGAACAGCCTTCAATACGAGTACCTCAAACAGATTGATATTGTTCTTGGTGAGCGGGACAAAGCGCTTAAGCAGTTTCAATCTAACCTTAGGTTAGCCCATAAAATTATTGAATACTCTCTTGATGGGATCATCTTGCTCAATGCTGATGGTATCATCGAATACGTCAACCCAACCTTCACCAATGTCACTGGTTACTCAGCAGATGAAGCCATCGGGAAAACGCCTAACCTCTTAAAATCAGGTCGCCACGACCAAGAATATTATACACAAATGTGGCAAACATTATCTGAAACAGGTTATTGGCAAGGAGAGATTTGGAATAGACGGAAAAATGGATCTATCTATCCAGAATGGCTTACCATCACTGCAATTAGGGATGATGAGGGGCAAATTCAGCAATACGCAGGAATTTTTGCTGATATATCCGACCGTAAGGAAAAAGAAAAAGCGATTCGTAAGATGGCCTTTTTTGATGACCTAACGGGCCTCCCGAACAGGCGGCTTTTCAGAGATCGTTTGATGGTCGCGCTCGCCAGAGCAAAGCGGCACAATGAATATCTCGCTATTATGTTTCTAGACCTGGATCACTTCAAAAAGATCAACGATACCCTAGGACATGTTGTAGGCGATACCTTGCTTGTTGAGGCCTCACAGCGCATCAAAGAATGCCTGCGGGAAGAAGATACCGTTGCACGCCTTGGAGGGGATGAGTTTATTCTTCTTTTCCCAGACATTGAAAACATTGATGAAGTCATCAAGATTGCTGAACGGGTAAACCATTCATTCAACCAACCATACACGATTGATGGCCATGAACTTTATGTAACCAGCAGCATTGGGATCAGCATATCCCCTGATGATGGAAACGATGCCGACACCCTTATCAAAAATGCTGATGCGGCGATGTATCGCTCTAAAGATGAAGGACGAAACAAATTTAATCTGTTTAGCCCTATCTTCACAGCTCATGGGAAAAGACATTTACAAGTAGAGAATGCCCTTCGGCAAGCCCTCAAAAATGATGAACTCACCATGGTCTTCCAGCCAAAAGTTAAGGCTTGGAATGGCGAGATTACTGGTGTTGAAGCTCTCGCCCGTTGGGAAAATAAAGAACTCGGGTTTATTTCGCCTGTTGAGTTTATTCCATTGGCTGAAAACATTGGTTTAATTAGTAAAATTGGCGTTTGGGCTCTTCGCTCTGCATGTAAAATCATGAAAGAGTGGCGAGAAGCCGGGCACCCGTTAATAAGTGTGGCTGTCAATATTTCAGCAATACAAGCGGTCGAGTCTACGTTTCCTCAATCCGTAGCAGCCATTCTATCTGAATTTGAAATTCCTGCGAAATACCTTGAAATTGAAATCACAGAAAGTACCTTCCTCAAAGATTTTGATATCGTCCGAAACAATCTTGAAGCTCTTAAAGGACTCGGTGCGAGCATTTCTATGGATGACTTTGGCACAGGATTCTCTAGCCTCAGTTATCTCAATAGAATTCCTTTGGACTACTTAAAGATTGACCGCAGTTTCGTCAGCAAAATGTTCATGGAAGAAGAAAGCCTCGAATTGGTGGCAACAATCATTTCTATGGCCAAAAACCTTGGCTTAAAAACCATTGCTGAAGGTGTTGAAACTCAAGAGCAAGCTGACCTCCTTAATGACAAAGGATGCCACCTTCTCCAAGGTTATCTTTATTCAAAACCAATTTCTGCAAAAGAAATTGCTAAAAAATATTGGAAGTAGTTTCATCTGAACTATATCATCTTTTAGGAACCTCATTTGTGGTAGGAAAAAAGATGCTCAAAAAAAACCTTCTTGCATTAGCAACAATTACAATTATGGCTTTACCTGCAACTGTTCAGGCAGGTGGAAAAGATGCTGAAATAGCCATGATCTGTGAAAAAGCTGCAGCTCGATATCAAGAACTGTTTGGCAAAGAAAAACTTCCCGACAACACGGTAGTCGTGACAACCTACAAATTTAATTTCTGTCCTAAAACTATCACCGTCAAGCCAGGAACAACCGTTCGCTGGGTAAATGTTGACAAGCGAACAAGCCATAGTGTTTGGCCCAAAGAAGCCAATATGCCAGAATCAGAGAGGTTCTTCCCTGACGAATCCTTTGAAATTAAGTTTGATGATGAAGGAACTTATCCATACCTCTGTGGCCCACACTGGGAACGAGATGGAATGATTGGCAATGTAAAGGTAACGAAGTAATTACTCTTCGCCGCAGAATATCCTGAGAGCGTTGATATCATTAATATCGACGTTACGGCGCTCGCATATAACTCCGATGTCTCTAAGGCGTGCCATAGCCCGTGACAGGCTTTCAGGTTTCATACCTACATGGCTGGCAATAAGGGTTTTATCAAAAGGAAGCTTCACTTGTGCCCTGCCCTCTAACTTCTCAGTCAGCGACAAAAGAAACGATCCTAGCCTTTGTCCTGGGGATTTTAGTTTAAGGTCGGAAATTTGTCTTAACAAACGACGATGGCGACGAGACATAGCTGCCATAATTTTAAATGCGAGGACTGTATTTTGAGAGAGTTCTCTAAAGAAGGGTTCCGCACTAACTTGAACTAAGACTGAGCTTTCTACAACTTCAGCATTCACAGGGAAACGACCAGAGGCAAACATAGCCGCCTCCGCAAAGGTGTGGACAGGTTCAACAATTTCCACCACCCCTTCATCACCGCTTTCCATCGCCGTAAAGAGCTTAACTTTACCCTCAAGAACCACATAAAACCGGTCAGCAGCATCGCCTTGACTAAAAAGAAGGGTGTGGCGAGGCATTGTGCGAGCAGATGCACCCGCCATAAGTCGTTCAACGTCCTCCTCAGGCAGCTCTACAAAGGTTGGCGATTTACATACCAAGGCCAAATCATCATCGCTTAATAATCGAGATGCACTCTTCGAACTCATATTTTTCAAACCCCTAAATCACTTAAGCTGGTTGCGACAAATCTGAATCTTGGCAGAAATCCCTTAAGGTTTCCACATCTTCCAGAATTAGAGAATCGTGATCCCCCACCACACCAACTTCGCGTAATTTTCCAAGAGCCCGCGACAGGCTTTCCGGTTTCATTCCTAAACGGTTCGCTAGCAGTTTTTTATCATAAGGAAGTTTTACTTGAGCTTTCCCAATCTCAACATCTGTGAGACCTAAAAGGAAACTTCCTAAGCGCTGCCCAGTTGTTTTCAGTTTCAATTCGCTCACCTGGCGAACAAGGGAACGAAGGTGGAAAGACATACTCGCCATCATATCCTTAATCAAAGGGAAGTTACCTTCCAAATGTTCAAGGAATGGCTCAGCAGGCATAACCACAAGTTTGGCACCCTCAACGACTTTTGCCCCGTTTTGGAAAGCCCCTTTTTCAAAAATTGGGGCAATGCCAAAATATTCACCCGGACCAATAATATCTATAATGCTTTCTTTATGTTTCACTGACTCAACAAAAAGCTCAACACGACCACTCAGGATTAGATAGAAACGGTCAGCGTCTTCATCTTGTCGAAACAAAACTTGATCGTCGGAAACTTCTTCAACACTTGCACCTCGAAACAAGGCCGCAATTTGCTCCTTCGGTAACCTTTTAAAAAGGGCTGTCCCTTTAAGAGCATGAAGAGCGATATCTGGTAGGTCTTGGGAATTTATTTCCGGCACGAATTTCTCAGCCAATGTTATAAGACAAAAGAGCAAGAAGCGCCGAAAACCGACGCTTCCCTTAGTTATACTTGACAGAAGTCAAGTAATCCAGCCTTCTTCGGATATGTTTTGTATTAATAAACTTTGAAATTTTGATTTTGTTCATCAAATGTGACTACAAAATTCCTGCCACTGACCAATTCTATTTTTTCTTTATATTCAAAGTCATAACCTTCATCCCTCACACTGTCGCGCATCTGAATACTCACCTCATGAACACCAGTAGGTACTACGAGTTTTTGATAAAAGATAGAAGCACCATCTTTAGAAAGCCCTTTGGGTCGCGAGACATGACGATAGACTTCTTCATCATTAACAGTCATGACTAAAAGTACGGGGGTTCTCTCGCGCTCACACGACATGGCTGCCCTCATATTTGGGGGCAGTTTCTTCAGTTCTGCTTTCGTGCGTTTCTTGCATTCAGTAATTCTTTTACCGCTATGGCTAATACTTACCTTAATCATTGCCTGGTTTTCTGCCAGATAATGGTAAGCTAAAGGATTAGGAGATGTTTCTGATGTTAAGAAATGCCCTGCCGCAGAGAAAAAACCGAGAATAAACATTGTAAGAATAGCAAACACAGATAACCCGATAATTCGCCGAATTAAGACGGCAAGTGTTACCTTTTCCTCGATTCCTTTAGGAAAATACTTATCGGGGGTAATTTCTGATCTCATTTATTTTCCCCTATTCACCAGCAACAGATTCAAGTTCAACACGAGAATCATGAGTTAGTTTTTTTTTGGAATTGGTAACATCTTGGACAAATTCACCAAGTTCTCGCCTAATTTTACCCATTTCAGTTGGTCGAGCCCAACTAACACGAATGGCATCACGCGGTATTTTTGGACGCAGATAAGGGTCGCGGTATCCAGTCAAGCGCTCTTCAGTCCAATGGACACCCAGACGGTGATAACAATCCCCAGGACGGCAAGCAGACAAGACAAGACCATCAAATCCAGCCCTGGATAAAGCGTATTCAATAAACGCAGGAGGAACCTGAGCAATACACGACATCTGAACTGTCCCTACCACATCACTCTCAAGCTCTTTTAAAGCACCACCGAACTCACACCCAAAGACAACGATTTTAACATCCCCAGTAAGGCGCTTAGCTTCAGCATTAAGTCTTGCACGAACAGCTGTCAGCGGCACATCAGGAAGATCGATACCAGTGATCAGTTCTTCGCCACGGCGATATGGGCTTGAAGAAGGGCATGCACCAGAACAGGTACCACATGCCGTACAGAAGCTCTCTTTAACAATAGCCTCAAATTCATAACTTGGATGCCCGTCCGTACGAGGTTGCATCGTCACTGCCCCGAAGGGGCAATCTTCAAAACAACGACCACAACCATTGCAGTTATCTAAATTGACGACAGCAGGAGTCGGTGCCCGATGAGGAATGATAAATGGCATTATAGATAGGACAACGGAGAAAATAATCGCCGTGGCCCACATAGCCCCTGCCCCCATCCAATCCAAGGCCGGATAAACAAATAGATACCACCAGTCTAAATTAAGGACGACAGGAACTTTGCTCAGGTCAGCAGGAGGATGGCTCACTGCAGGAAAGACCAAAGATAAAACCATCAACAAGCCAAAAGCACCCCACGCAATAGCTTTGGGAGGGTTAATTTCAGCCCGCGCCATACGCAACAAGTGGATCCACATAACAAATAGCAAGGCGAGCGGCACAAAAATGTGAATGAAGATCAACAGTGTAAAGAAGCGATCGCCCAGACTACCTTCACGCAGGAAGTTATTGGCAATTGGTTCGCTGAAAATTGAGAGCCAATCAAGCCATTCAAATGAAGCAATAGCCATGTATTGGGCGAGTTCGTCCCAGACCAGCCAATAACCCGTTATACCAGAGGTCAACAAAAGCCAGATAATGGGAACACCTGTGAACCAAGCGAACCAACGCACACCATGATAACGATCCAAAGCGAATTCACGGAGCATATGGATCAGCATGGCAAAAACCATAGCGTCAGAAGCATAACGGTGCAGGCTACGTGCAATACCCCCCAACCACCATTGATCATGAGTTAACCACTCAATGGAGTCGTAAACAACATTTACCCCAGTATCAAAGACCAAAAAGAGGTAAATACCGGTAATGGAAACAATCCAATAGAAAAACCAGCAGAGTGCCCCAAGATGGTAAACCGGGTTAAACCGCTGCCCAAAAATTGCATCAAGTAGTCCTTCAAAATACAAGAATGGGACCCTGATTCCGGTCTTTAATGCGTCTAACAAATTACGTAACCTTTCGAACCATATTATACCGCGAAACCATTGATTGGCCTTGGTATAAGTTCCTTATTTAATATTAGCAGTTCTATATGGTCACAGGGGGTTTTCCGCCTTGACCACCGTCAAACTAGTTTTTCTTTTCGTTCTTTTCGTTCTCTTTGGGTTCTACGTATAGTTCTGACCATTACCCAGGCAGGAATTATCATCACAGTTATTCCTGCAAATAGGTTGATGAAATAGGCATAATCAAAATAATAGCGGTCAGTATCTGGGTCATAAACTGTGCAATAGAATTTTATTTTTTTGAACAGGCCTTCAGGTGTAAAAACTGATTTCTCAGTGTGGTAAATAATATCTTTGAGGGGTTCAATCAGATGTGGCGTATCAAAGGTTTCGCCATATACCTGCTTGTACACTTTGCCTTCTTTATTGATCACTGTAACCTGGGCTAAATGATCAAAACCATCAGGAGTTCGGTAAAAAAAGAATCCTAAATCATCTGCTAGCTGAGAAACATTGAGAATATCACCACTCAAGAATTTCCAGTTCTTACCACCAGCATCTTGTCTCTCAGCAAACTCACCCATGCTTTCAGGCGTATCAAAGCTGGTATCAAAACCGATAGTCAGAATATTGAATTCATTTTCTCCGAATGTCTCATTAGCAACATCCAAAGAGTGCAGCAAGCTGTCTGTTATAGTAACACAAACTGAGACACAGCTTGTATAAACAAAGCTAACTACAAGAGGCTTACCTCTGAATTCTTCTAAAGAAATCGGAGTTCCATTTTGATCTGTAAATTTAGCATCTCTGATCACGTGTTTAAGGGCGCTTTGGCTATATTTAAAAGCGGCCTTTTGATCCATATCTCTAGCATCAGGCGGCCAAGCATCTATGACTGCAGCGGGCGCAGCAAAAGCTGTACTCGCCATCATAACCGTTAAGGTAAAAACAGCAGCAATAAAGCTAGATAGGGCTTTTGCAATATTTGTTATCATCATGCTCAGCATCTTAAGTTTCAAATTTCCTTTTGGGATTGTTCTTGGTCAACTAGAACAATCCCAAAAGGAATATTTCTTTTCATTTCTTAAAAAAGAAGGGCGCCTCCGTATACCGGAAAGGCGCCCCCCTAAAAAAAGTTGGCTGGGCAATCGGTTTAAACGATTGCCCTTACCGCAGCTCTTAGCTGAGGATCCAGACTTCTGACAGGTACTTCCAGTTCACGAAGTAGTAGAGAACGAAAGTTGTCAGGAAGATCAAAGCCAATACAAAGGTTCCTGGAACCGCAAGGCCAGCGCCATGACCATGACCGGTCAAAGCTTCTGCTGCTGGTGCTGCTGGAGCTTCTGCAGGAGCTGCTTTTTTCTTACCAATAATGGTAAGGACCATTTGGATACAGAAGAGACCACCGCCGATGGCTGCAATGATAGCGAACACGCCATTCAAAGCCATCATCAAGTGAGCTGCTGCTGGGTAGTCATAGGTCAACGTAGCATCTGCGAAGGTCATATCCCAGTGACGACGGGAAACACCCAAGGTACCAGCACCCATTTGGAACAGAGCGATACCAGTAACACCGATACCGAACAGGTAAGGCTGAATTTTAGCCAGACCAGGTGCCCAAAGTTCACGCTGCCATAAGGTTGGAACCAACCAATAAGACAAAGCCATGAATGCCAAGGTTGTACCGCCAGCTGTTGTAGCGTGGAAGTGACCAGGGACGTAGATGGTGTTGTGCATGATCAGGTTCAACTGCTCGGTCCCCATAACAACGCCAGTGATACCACCGAGGAAGCCAAAGATAACGATAGACAGGAAGGTGCCTGAGAATGCTGGGTTGCCCCAAGGAGCTTTCCTCAACCACTCAAATAGCCCTTTGGTGTAGCCCTTGCGGCGCTGCGCCAATTCCATAGCACCAGGAACGGTCAAACCATGCATCATGGAACCGAATACGGCGAGATAGAAAGCGTAAGAGGTGTTGAAGATCTTGAATTCTGAAGTCAGGCCTGGTTCCACGAGAAGGTGGTGAGCAGACGCAAGCTGCAGGAACAAGATGTACATGAGGAATGCTGTACGGCAAACTTTCTCAGAAATTGGCTTCGCACCGAAGACAATAGCTGCAACAGCGTACCAGCAAGCAATCTGAGCTGAAACGTTGATCTGTTGAGAAGAGTGACCGAGGCCCCACCAGATAACCTTATAAAGAAGGGTATCTATGTAAGGTATAAGCCCTAAGGACCATGCCAATGTCGGGATCAGGATTACAGCGCCGGAAACGATAGTGTAAACAGCGATAATCGCAGCAACTATAGCACCGAAAGTAACCAGAGGAACTGATCCTTCATAGGTTTTCTCTTTTTTCGCAATGACCAAAGTGCCGAAGAAGACAAAGCAAACGATCAGTGCACCAACGGCAAAGAGGATCAGCCCCAAGTAGAACAAGGGAGAAGCCTTCATTGGCACGTAAGAGGTGAACATAACGCTAGATTCACCCATGAGAACAGCAACGTTACCCATTGCAGCTCCACCAAGCATCAGCCAATAAGCAAGCCAACCGAATTTCGGTGTGGCCAAACGGCATTGCAAGAGAACACTTGAGCAGAAGTAAAGCAGGGCCATCTCAAAGAAGATCAGCCATACCAAAAGGATGTCCACACCATGTGCAGTCAGAGCCAGATAGAAGAGTTCAGCGTCCAGTAAGTGTACTGTCGGCCAACGTGTCAGAGCTACCAGGAGGCCAAAGAAACCACCAATGAGCAAAAACACTACGGCTGACACGGCATTCCATTTGATCAGCTTATCAGCATTAAGATCAATTTTGAATCCGGTGTCAGGACATGTGCGATATTCGTAAGTCGCAGCCATTGTTAGTGCCCCCTATTTCACGTAAATTTTGCCGAGCATGTTGTGGTGCCCGATGCCGCAAAATTCATTACAAACAACGCCGAATTCACCAGTTTCGGTGGGCGTTACGTTAAAGATCATCTCGTAGCCAGGATGAACCTGGATATTGATGTTCGTAGGCTGAAGAGACCAGCCGTGCAGCCAATCAAGAGAGGAAAGGTGGAAACGATAGCTTTTGCCTTTTTCAAGCTCAAGAATCGGATACCAGTCCCATAAGCGACCCAGCATATACACGTCACCGCTGTCAGTAGCCTTAACTACTGGAATACCAGTGTCGCCTTCTTCGCGAATTGTATTCGCAGCAACATAGGCTTCAACTTTTGCTTCATAAGCTTCGCCAACGAATCTTTGTGAAGGGTCACTCTCAGCACCTTGGTCTGCAAGCGGAATCTTATAAGCTTCATTAGAAAGGTTTTGCTGACCAACGATATGCCAATAAGGCATCATGAAGAAGAGAATCATTGCCCAAACAAGGCAAATACCGATCCAGAGAGCTTCAGTTCTCTCTACCGGTTCATTCCACCAGACTTTCTCTGATGGGGGAAAAATAGCCATTGTGCGATCTCCTATCCCTTATTGACCAACAGGAATCGACATAACATCCACGATCCCCCAGATGGTGTACAGAACCGATGGAAGAGCGACGCCAATGAACAGCAGCAAGAACGGGTTGTCTAAAAGCTGTTGCATGAACGGAACAGGTCCATCCTCAGTGTTATTGGGTTCGGTCATAATAGAACCTCCCTCAAATCCCAAATAAAAATTCGGTTCGCCCCATATTAGGAAAGAGACTTACCAGCTAAGTGTTAAGCGGAATTAGTTTATTCTGTTGCACGGAATTTGCCCCCCCTTGGGCGCAACCGTAAACATCTTCCCAAACAATGCTACCGCCGATTAAATCAATCTTGCATACCATCGTCTTTTTTTCGCCACATTTCCACGAAAAAAGACATATTAGATTGCGTGATTTGACACAAAAGACCATTTTGGTCGAAAAAGGACCTTAACCTTCGTCAAGAAATCTCCCTCCTAGACGCAAACTTTTGTCTTGTTTTTCACAGAACTGCTCCGAAGAAAGCGATTTATTTTCAATACCTTTGGATAAAATCGCTCTTTAGGTGATTATCTTCAACCATTTGCCCCAAGAAGATACTTACTCCCTTCAAAGACAATAAGGAGCATCCCAAGAAGTAATCCAAAGAAAATGACACTTCGGTAGGGAAAACGCCTGCCAGCCATCTCTTCGATTCGCTCTAATAAGGCATTCGCGATAACCCAAGCTACGATTCCAGCAGCTGTAAAATATAATAATTCCATAACTTAATTCATTCCCTCAAACACCTCAGATACTGCGGACAGCCTAGTCTTTGGCACAATTCGCTTCATGCGCAACCCAAAGAGACAGGCAAAAAACAACAACAGCCCCCCCTTGGTGGATTACCGCAATTGACACAGGCACAACCAGTAACAAGGTGGCTACCCCCAATCCGACTTGAATCCAAATCATGCCAAAAAGCAAATTAATCGCAACTCTTCCACTTTGATGAACCTCGATTTTCCTAGCTCGCCACCATAAGAATATGACGATTACAAATAATAATTCAGCAAGAATGCGATGATTAAATTGAACCGTCGTTATGTTCTCAAAAAGGTTGATGTACAGCGGTTCCATTTGACCAAGACCATCTGGTATCAATTGTCCATCCATCAACGGGAAGGTATTGTAAGTAAATCCTGCATCAAGTCCTGCTACAAATCCGCCAGAAAGAATGGTCACAAAAGCCCATGCCGCTACAAGAAATGCATGACCCGACAAAGAGCCTACAGAGCCTTTTGCCTGTTCTGAAGGTCGATGAAGCAGATCAAGCGCTAACCAGATAAGGTAACCAATAATAACTAGGGCTGCTCCTAAATGAGCCGTTAAGCGATATTGGCTAACATCCGGGTTATCTACAAGCCCACTCTTAACCATATACCATCCCAAAACGCCTTGAAGTCCCCCAAGAACAAAACCAACAACAAGTTTGAGTTTCAACCCACCGTGAACCCAACCCATGGCAAAAAAAGCAACCATAGGGATGAAATATGCAAGACCAATCGTCCTGCCCCATAAACGGTGTAGAAATTCAAACCAAAAAATGGATTTGAAACCCTGTAAGTCCATATCAAAATTCTTTTCATGGAATTCAGGGAACTGCTGGTAATTAGAAAACTCTGCCAGCCAATCAGCTTCATTCAGAGGTGGGAACCACCCAGTAATCGGATGCCAGTTGACCATGGACAGCCCAGATTGGGTTAACCTTGTCACACCACCCAAGACAATCATGGCAAAAACCATGACACAGACTAACAATAACCACCTCGCCATGATAATGTTCCGGCGCTGGTTAATATCCTCAACTGAATTTATGGACATTCTATATAAATACCTACATACAAAAGTTTCGGTAAATTAGAGTACTTTATCCCCTTATGAAAGTATTTGATGGCGACAACTATGAGGTTGGTCAAGGCAGGCATGCTCAAAGCAGTTTCGAAATCTAATTTTTAGAGTGTATATTTACAAATACCGTTATGCTACAAGAAGTTACATTTTTTATACCCTGAAGATGAATGGGGGTTTTTAGAGGCTATGGATCGCATCAGTGAGTGAAAAACCGCTTAACGAAATAAATAAAAACCTTGAATCGTCGAGGCTAGTTATTTTCGAAGGGTTGTCTAAACTTATCGAAATGAGCGAAGAAGCGGCGACTGACACCATCATGGATGTGATGGGCGCAATTGATGAGTACTTTAGACAGACACAAACATCTGAAGCACAATCAAATTTGCTCGAAAAAGCTTTTAACTCTCTCTCTCCTGGCTTTGCTCTCTATGACAATGAAGAACGGCTTATTCTTTGTAATGCAGCGCTCAAAACAGCTTTAAATCTGCCCTCTGAGTTAGCGCAACCCGGCGCATCGATAAGAGATCAAATTACTTATATTTCTCAAGCGGGTGAATTTTTAACTGAAAGCAGCCTAGAGTTATTTAATAGTTTCATTGATACAGCCAAGGGCAAGCCAGCCTTTTTTGAACATTATCGCCCCAGTGGGGAAATTGTTGAAATTCGTCATGACCCTTTAGAGGACATTGGTTTTATCCTCAGCATTCGGGGTATTACGGATTATAAAAACAAAGAAAGAGAACTCACTAAGGCTTTGCAAATTGCCGAGCATGCTAACCAAGCGAAATCAGAGTTTATGTCGGCAGTTAGTCATGAGTTACGGACCCCAATGAATGGGGTGATTGGTATGACTGAGCTTTTATTGCAAACCAACTTGGACAATACTCAAGCAGATTTTGCTAAATCCATTCAAGATTCAGCCCAAGCCCTTCAGATTGAGATCAATGAAATACTCACCTTTTCCGATTTAGAGTTTGGGAAAGCACAGGTTCATTCAGAAGAGTTTGAACTTGTGGATGTTATTGAAGCGACACTTCTTTTCTTAAGAGCTCGAGCAGAAGCAAAAGGCTTACCTATTGATTACAAAATTGACCCCCTACTGCCTTCCACATTTATCGGTGATAGTGAAAGTTTCCGTAAAATTCTGACTAATCTTCTAAGTAATGCCATCAAATTTACGGATAAAGGGAAGGTAACTATTTCTCTATCTCAGATGTTGCGGACAAGGAACCTCATCACTGTAAAGCTAGAAGTTACTGATACCGGTATTGGTATTCAGCCTGAGATGGCAGATAAACTTTTTTCTGCTTTTACCCAGGGGGATTCATCCACCGCCAGAAAATATGGCGGAATGGGGATTGGGTTAACCTTATGCCAAAAACTCGTCGAGTTACTCAAAGGTGAGATCGGATTTAGGAGTGACCTTGGAAAAGGGAGTACTTTTTGGGTCACGATCCCTTTCACAGTACCAGATGAAACAGTTCCAATAACCACTAAATTACAATCAAAAAAAGAAGCAAGACCATCGAATCACCTTATACTTGTTGCCGATGATAACACGATCAATCGCCAAGTTGCTCAAGGGCTCTTAAAGTCTATCGGCTATGAGTCAGAAATCGCATCTGATGGTCTCGAAGCATTAAAAGCTGTTCAAGGCAAATCTTATGCAGCCGTGTTGATGGATGTTGAAATGCCCCAAATGGATGGGATTGAAGCAACAAAAGCTATCAGGGCTCTTACAAGCAGTGAAAAAAATATCCCTATCATTGCGGTTACGGGCCATTCAACTAAAGAAGATTTCGAGCAATTCTTAATCCATGGTGTCAGCGATTGTCTTCCAAAGCCCATTAAAAGAGAATCCCTGAATGCAATCCTAATCAAATGGGTAGAAAACTCTTCAGAAGATCATCAGCAAAAATCTAACCTGGGAACTGAGAACCAAGAAGCCCTTGAGGGTGCTGAAATCAATCAAGATACATTGGCCGAACTTAGGCAAGCCTTAGGTGATGATATCCTAGCCGACCTGATGCAGGCATTTATTGAAGATGCACGTAATCGTCAGAGAGAGATCAAAAGAGCCGTTGAAACCAGTGATTACAAGCTTTTAGAAGAAGAATGCCATAGCCTGCAAGGAGCTTCAGGTAATATGGGTATTATGGGTGTTTCAGAGTTTGCCCGAAATATGGTGGCCCTTTGCCGTAGCGAAAAAGGAGCAGAAGCCGTAGCTTTAGGTCCTGAGATTGACGACCGGATTAATCAAGCGATTACGGCTCTGGGGACCCTCGGGTTTCAGTAATTTTATTTTGAATAAGAATCGACCTTTGAAAACCCAAACATGTTGGTTTAGAACCATTGAAACTTTTCCAGCAAGGACTTCCAAAGCATGACAACTGAACACCCCTTCGCCCAGTACATCCGTATCATCGGTAAGGGCCCTCGTCTCTCTCGCCCTCTGACACGAGAAGAAACTGCTGAAGCTTTTGCTCTCATCCTGCAAGGCAATGTGGAGCCTGCTCAACTAGGAGCGTTTCTCTGCCTCTTAAGAGTTAGAACAGAAGAACCTGAAGAAGCGGCTGGCTTTATTGATGCCGTACGCAAAACATTCTCTCGGCCGGATAATGCACCGCGGGTAGACCTGGATTGGCCCACCTATGCGGGGAAAAAACGTCAACTTCCTTGGTATATCCTCTCAGCCCTCCTCCTTTCACAAAATGGCAATCGGGTTTTCATGCATGGCGCTGATGGTCATACGGAAGGCCGGGTCTACGCCAAACAAATCCTTGAAGGGTTTGGTATCAATCCCGTTACAAATTTTGCTGATGCAGCCTCACGCTTAGAGAGTGATAATTTTGCTTTTATGGCCTTGAAGCATTTGAGCCCTCGCCTTTCTGAGATAATGGACCTTAAGGCAATCCTTGGATTACGTTCTCCAATCAATACCTTTGCCCGTATGCTCAACCCATTTGGGGCTACACATGAAATACAGGGTATTTTTCATCCTAACTACAAAGACGTCCATCGCGTCGGGGCTGATATGACGGGGCAACCTCACCTAGCCGTTTTTAAGGGCGAAGGTGGCGAAGCTGAACTACGCCCCCATAAATCTGTTATGATCCAGTTTTTGCACAATGGTGAAATGACTGATGAAGAATGGCCGCCAATGATGGATGGCACTGAAGCCGCCCACGATGAAGTCATGGATACGTCAAGACTAACAACTCTATGGCGCGGTGAAACCAATGAAATTTATGGCGAAGCTGCTGTTATTGGCACCACTGCCGTTGCTTTAAAACTTATGGGCCAAGCATCTTCTATTGACGAAGCCGAAGCAAAAGCCAAAACTCTTTGGGACCAACGCAACAAGAGCTTTTTAGGAGCATAGTTAAAGTGTCATCCCTTTCTGTTTTTCCCTGGAAAAACAATCCGCCAAAGGCATGGAAAGAGGCAACTCTTGTTCTCGCTGCTCACGGTTCAAGCAAACACCCCATGGGTGCAAAGGCTGTTAATATCCATGCGAAAACCATTAAAAAAGCATGTCTTTTCAAGGCGGTTCGCACAGCTTTTTGGAAAGAGGCGCCTAGACTTTCAGAAGCCCTTAATGGTGTGAGCACAACAAAAACCTATATTGTTCCCGTCCTGGCCAGTCGGGGTTATATCACGAATGAAGTCCTCCCTAAGGAATTAGGTTTTCAGAATAGCTCTGGAGATGAAAACACAATAATTTGTTCACCGATTGGCACCCACTCTTTACTACCTTCTTCATTAGCAAAAGCCTGCGAAAGTTCAATAATATCAGCAGGTTTAAATACATCTAAAACATCAATTCTTCTAGTTGGGCATGGCAATGCCACCAACCCGGCATCGGCTCAACAAACAGAACTTGTGGCAGAATATATCAGGCAAAACACCTCTTTAAACCAAGTCTCAACAGCCTATCTCGACCAAGAACCTCAAATTGAGAACTGGCGTGACTTGGTTTCAAACCCAGATGTCCTGACTATTCCTTTTATGATCTCGGGAGGACTTCACTCGGCACACGACATCCCCTTAGCCCTTGGTATTTTGAGCCATCTGGAAAATGTGAGTTCGTTAGAAGACAGCCAGCAACTTTTAGGCCCCTACCCTTCTGGCAGCGGCCAAAATTTATGGTACACCCGCCCCATCGGGTGTGAACCCTTCATCACAGATTTGATTCTGGATCAGGTCTACAAATCTTCTCACAAGTAAGTACAATACTCTAAATTCGTTTAAGAATAAGAATTTTAGCAATGCACCATTTTATTGCTGTAGCCAAAAAGCTTACCTCTGTTCCAGAACGCATCTCGAACTCTTCATATGAAAGCTTAAAATCGTTTTGCAGCGCCTTACGCATAGCTTTCGGTCCGCAAAAACTGAATTTCACATTCTTCAAATCGGTACCAAGATTTTCTTCTAAGAGACGGGCGTTCAAGCGCTGGCCCTTTGCAGAATCAATGATGTGCAAGCTAACATTAGACTGTTTCAGTTGGTTCACAAAAGGAACTCTCTCTTCCACACTTCGGATACAATAAAAGAGATGAATGGTCTTATCTTGCTCCGGCTTTAATGTTTCTGCCCAGGCTAAAAACGGGGTGATACCAATCCCTCCGGCGATCCAGCATTGAGTCTTTGCTTTTGGAAGGGTGAAATGTCCAAAAGGTCGCGAAACTGAAACTCGATCACCAACCTTCAGTTCAGTCCCAAGAGATCTTGAAAAATCTCCTAAGGCTTTAACGCAAAATTTTATTTCTCTTTGGCTATTTGGGCCACAGGCTATTGTGAAAGGGTGTTTCTCACCATTGAACTCTAGGAAAGCAAATTGCCCTGCTTTATGCTTAATACCTTTTCCAATGGGCTGTAGGGATAGTTCAACAGTATCGTCAAGCATGACAGTATTAGCGACTTTGTATGCTGAAGGTCGATCAACAAAGCCAGAAAAAACAAGCATATAGATATAACAAACCAAGCCAAGAATACAGAAAACCATAATATAAAGACCCAGTGGGTCTAAGAGAGTAAATGGTTTCAAAATATAAAGATAATGGAAGGCGCTAAGAACGAAAAAGGCTCCTATGAATTTATGTGTCTTTTTCCACAGTTCATAAGGAATAAAAGTAATAAGAGACAGCATGCCCAAAATGAGCAAACCATAAAGGGCAATTTCACCACTTTCTTCAGCGATATCTGCTAACCAAGTTTCACGGCCTAGACCTTTAATTTCCGCATCAATAGTGTCATGCAGCATCATTGCCGAAACAGCAAAAATACCGATCCATTTATGCAGAAGGTAAACTTGATCCAGCCCACCAAAAATTAATTGAATACCGGGAAACCTTGTCGAAATTAACTGGCTTATCGCCATCAAAATTATGGCAATTGACCCTAAATAATGACTAAAGAGTGCCTCATTATCAAACCGAGGGAAAAGCTCCACATAGTAAGGGAAGGGGAAAATAACGGCCAAAAGAATAAGGATTAAACCCAATGGTCTCATATTAATTTCTCAAACAAATTTTCACTGAAAATCTAGGATTTCTTAACAAACTCAGTCAGTATAACGATCTGTTGCCCACTGACGCGACCTTCAATTTGCTTGGCGTTATCTCGAACAAGAGAAATGCCCCGAACAGCCGTTCCGCGTTTAGCGGTAAAGTTGGCACCTTTAACGTTTAAATCTTTAATCAGGGTAACTGTATCTCCGGCTTCAAGAACTGCCCCGTTGCTGTCGAGGTGTTTGACCGTTTGTTCCTCAGCATCACCAGAACTCCCAGACTGAGCCCAAGCTAAAACATCATCTTCCAGATAGAGCATATCAAGCTGATCTCTGGCCCATACTTCTCCACTCAGTCTTGTAAGCATTCGCCAAGCCATAACTTGAACGGCGGGAACCTGACTCCACATGCTGTCGTTAAGGCAGCGCCAGTGTTTTACATCAAGATCACCTAGGTTTTCGATCTCGTTTTTGCAAGTATCGCAAACCAGTATGCTCTGCTCAGCGCTTCCGTCAGAAGTTGGTGGGATTTCATAAACATCAAGGGCATTGGTAGCAGTGCAGAGCTCACATTTCGATTCACTGCGCTCAAACAAGCTGTCTTTAACGCTCACTTTATTTCACACCCAGTTTTATTTCATACCCAATTCGACCAAGAGCTTATTGTATTCCTGCCCCAAATCTTTGTAGTCACCTGTGTATTTGGGGAACATGGCAACCTGTTCAGGCGTGAGATCACGCATTTTTTTACCTGGGTTACCAGCCCAAAGCTCGCCTTTACGAACCACCTTGCCCGGTGCAATCAGTGTACCTGCAGCAACCATAGCTCCGCTTTCTACCACCGCACCGTCGAGCACCGTCGAGCTCATGCCGATGAAGCTATCATCTTCAATGGTACAGCCGTGAATCAGAGCCGAGTGCCCGATAAGAACATTTGAACCGACATAGCAACCAAACATACCGCCGGTCACATGAAGAACGGTCCCGTCTTGAATATTAGTATTCTCACCCACCCGAATTTCATGAACATCGCCACGCAAAGTACAGCTAAACCAAATGCTCGCACCAGATCCAATTTCCACATCGCCGATAATTGCAGCATTTGGCGCAATGAAAGCGTCATCTGCAATCTTTGGAGTTTTCCCCCGCCAGGGCATGATAATTTTTGACATCTAACTTCCTTGTTATCCTTTTAGCCACTTAAGCAGAGCCTGATTGACCTCTTCAGGGCGTTCCATGGTGGACATATGCCCGCATTTTTCAAGAACCACAAGGGTCGCACCTGGAATTTTCTCTGCCATTTCTTCATGGGCAGATAATGGCGTGAGCAAATCATATCGTCCGCAAAGAACGAGGGTTGGGCAGGAAATTTCGGATAAAAGCGGTACACTATTTTGACGGCTCATAATCGCTTTTTGCTGATTGAAATAGGACCGAACTGAATTATTTTCGTCCATTGCTACAAGGGCATCAATGAGTTCTTGATCCTCAATCCGTTCTTCATAAATCATCATAGGGAAAATCGACATAATACTAGCTTTCCCAGATTTCTTTGCCTCATCCATCATCTGATGTCGGAAGACCGTCTGTTCTTCGGTATCGGCATAAGGCGCCGTATCCAGTAGAGCTAACTTCGAAACCCGCTCAGGCGCTTGGCGCATTATCTCAAGGGAAATATAGCCTCCCATTGATAATCCGGCTAAAGCAAACTTTGGTGGAGCCTTACTCAGAATATCCGCCGCCAAAGCCGCCATGTCATCATGGCTCTTATGATCCGGAATGGTGATATTAACCTCACCCTCAAGAACCTTAACCTGCTCAGCCCAAAGAGAATCATCACACAACAGACCGGGTATCAATAAAAGTTCCATGATGTTTCCTTAGTTGATGTGAGGGCGACCTCTTCAGTGAGATAGAGATTATAATACATTCTGCTCTTAGACAGAAGTTGCAACCCATAATGTATATACTTAAATCAAGCTCCAAGTTAAACTCACGATTTGATGAATGCTCTTTAGCATCAAACGGAGAAATTATTGGAAACAATCTCATATATCTTAGAGTGGATTGAGGCACATCCAGCTCTTATGCAAATTTTAGGTATTCTTACAGGTGCCATAATAGCTTTATTCGCTGCAAAAAAGGCATATGAGGGAGTCCTTGAGCAAATAAGAACAACTTTTTTGATTGATCAACACTCTAAAGATGTTGAGAGAATAGCAATTTATAGTGCCTTTGCAGCGGATTTAGATGCCCTAGATAAATCACTAACAGGTATCCATGAGGCACTAAATAGTAATGACGTCAATGAAGGGCGTCTCATAACTAAAAGTGTAATCCTCGCAACAAGAAACGTGGTTTGGGAAAGTTGTGCACCAAAAATTGGCACGATTGATCCAAATCATGCTGCTAATATTATTGAAACTTATCGATTTATTGAAGCTATTACAGGCAGAGTTAAAGAATTGGACTTAGGGGAGGCCACTCATAGGAAAGATCTTTCCGATTTGATTGAGGGTGCTATCGAACAAATACGCATTGTTAATAAACAGCTTCCTATTCGGCCTGATAGAGAAAAAATCAACTGATCAAATAATAAAGCCGCTTGGGATTTCAGAAATGAAGGCATCGCTACTTTATCAATGCACTAAGCTCTTTGAACTCTGGAGTTCCTGCTTTTTCTAACCATTCAAACACCACCATCTCAGTTGTGACCAAATGAGCGCCAGCGTCACGCATCCTAACAAGGGCGGCTTCTTTGTTGGCTTGGGTTCGGGAGGATATTGCATCGGCTACCACATAAACGTCTTTGCCTTCACTACGAAGCCCTAGCACCGTTTGTAGAACACATACGTGGGCCTCCATCCCAGCAACCACAATTTTCTCTCGACCTAAACCGTTCACTTGTTGGGTAAAACCCGGTTCCTGAGTGCAGGCGAAATGGGTTTTATCAAAAACCGCTCCTTGGGGGGTTAAAGCTGCAATATCTGGGACGCTATCACCTAACCCTTTTGGATATTGGCGGGTCACTACTTGGGGGACTTCCAATCGAGTGGCTGCCTTCATTAAGATAACCCCATTGGCGACGGCTTTGTCGCCTTCGTGAATAGCCGGAGCAAGGCGTTCCTGCATATCGATAAGAATTAGGCAACATTGGTTGGCGGTAAGCAGCATGATGATTCCCCACATAAAAAAAGGCCTATTAAGACCCTAACCGAACAAAAATGCCGCGCCAACCACCAAAACGGCCTCATATAGACATGTTTTTGCGAGGAAAGATTGACAGCAGCGGCGGAAAGCCTAATATCCGGTCTCGCAATTACTGACTCTAATATAAGATTTTAGAGTCCCCAACTTCACAGCGCGCACATAGCGCCAGAGATATAGGTTTAAGCCTTACCATATGAGCTTTTCCGAGCTAGGACTTACTGAAGACGTCCTCAAAGCTGTCGACGATGCCGGATATACGGAACCGACACCGATTCAGAAACAAGCAATTCCTATCGTTCTCATGGGACGTGACGTTCTGGGTTGCGCCCAAACAGGAACGGGGAAAACCGCTTCCTTCACTTTGCCATTGATTGACATTCTTGCCTCCGGGCGAGCCAAAGCCCGCATGCCACGCACTCTTATCCTGGAACCAACCAGAGAGCTTGCAGCCCAAGTTGCGGAAAATTTTGAAACCTATGGCAAATATAACAAACTCAACATGGCCCTGCTGATCGGTGGCGTTTCCATGGAAGAGCAAAAAGCAAAACTCGACCGTGGCGTCGATGTGCTTATTGCCACGCCTGGACGCTTGCTTGATCTCTTTGAGCGTGGTGGTTTGCTCCTCAATGATGCCAAAGTATTGGTTATTGATGAAGCTGATCGCATGTTGGATATGGGTTTCATCCCAGATGTAGAGAAAATCGTTTCTTTCCTTCCTAAAATCCGTCAAACCCTTTTCTTCTCAGCAACAATGCCACCTGCGATCCGCAAGCTGGCAGATATGTTCCTGATGAACCCAAAAGAAATTACCGTTGAAGCCCCTTCAAGTGCCTCAACCAATATCATCCAAGGGCTTTATCGCCTGAGTGGTCGTGGTCAAGGGGGACAAACTCAATGGCGCAAAAGAGCGGTACTTCGTAAACTGCTCCATAATGATAATGTTAAGAACGCCATTATCTTTTGTAATCGCAAGCGCGATGTTGGCATTTTACACCGTTCCCTAACCCGGCACGGTTTTAATGCGGCGCAACTCCATGGTGACATGGTGCAATCTGCCCGTATGGAGACTTTGGACCAGTTTAAAGCTGGCGACTTCACCATGCTTGTATGCAGTGATGTTGCTGCCCGGGGTATCGATATTAAAAGCATGAGTCATGTATTTAACTTCGATGTTCCCACACATGCTGAAGATTATGTCCATCGAATCGGTCGAACAGGACGCGCTGGCAATGAAGGCCATGCTTTCACCTTAGCAACCAGTGACGATACCAAATACCTAGGCTTCATTAATAAGCTTATTGGCATAAATATCCCAGAACTTGACCTAAAAGAACTCATGGGTTCTGAATATGATGAAGTTTTTTCATCCTCAGGCAATAGCGATGACAGCCGAGGTCGCCGGGACAACAACCGGAATAGTCGTGGTCGTAAACCACGCGAAAATAACAAGCCTCGTGAAGAGCAAGCCCCAGCACCTCAAACTGATGTAGAAGTCAAAACAGAACAAAAGCCCGAGCCAAAGCAACCTGAGAAAGCAACCTCCAATGAGGATCGGGCTCCACGTAACAACAACCGCAATAACCGCAACAACAACGACCGAAACAACAATGACAAACGTCGTGGACGTGGTCGCTATCGGGATAATTACGATGATGAGCCCGATATTCCTGTAAAAGGATTCGGAGACAATCCTCCAGCCTTTATTCTTGAAGCGGCAATTCTTGTCCCAGAGAATAAGGCCACTGAAGAAAAAGCGAAGCCTAAGCGGAAGCCACGCAAAGCAGCACCTCGCCGCAAAAAAGCGGAGATAAAGGAAGAAACACCAACTGTTGAAGCAGAGACTACCTCTGAAG
Source organism: Rhodospirillales bacterium (assembly GCA_026196105.1). Classification (GTDB taxonomy): domain Bacteria; phylum Pseudomonadota; class Alphaproteobacteria; order Rhodospirillales; family JAPHRK01; genus JAPHRK01. The sequence continues at coordinate 99,719 of JAPHRK010000035.1, forward strand.
CAATAGAAGTTGTTGAAATTCCTATCGTTGAAGTTGATGCTGTTGCTGAAAGTACGCCTGAAGCCAACGTCACTGAAGCTGCTGTCCCTGAAGAAGTTCAAGCTCCTGCAAAGAAAGCGGAAGAAGCAGAAGACGCAATGGTAGAAGAGGTTTCTGTTAAAGAAACTGCAGAACCTGCGACTGTTGAGCAAGCTGCTGCGATTGTTGAAAAAGCAGCTAAATCAGTTGACGAGAAGCTTCTTCCTGCTGAAGTAGATGAAGAACCTGTAAGTGTTGAATCTGCTGCAGCCCTAATTGAAAAAGCAGCAAAAGCATTTGAAGCGGCTCAACAAAAATCAGCGACTGAAGAAAAAGAAAATTCTACGCCGGAAGTAGTTGAAGTTACCCCGGCAATAGAGGAAACTTCTGAACCTTTAAAGTAAGAATAGGCTGGTCCATGCAAACCATCTTTGTTCAATTAAAATGCGAGCTCGGTCAGGTTTATGAAGTTGCCGACAGTGCGGTGGAAGTGGAACAAGTTTCTGAAGTCCACTCCACATCAGGTAAATATGATCTGATGATTAAGTGCTACCTCGGTGACGACGAAGATATCGGTCATTTTGTTACCGAGAGCATCCAAAAACTCCCCGGCATAAAAGATACCTTCACAATGGTTGCTTTTAAGGCCTTTGCTTAAGAGCCAATCTAAAGGAGCCATTGGCTATGACAGATAAGGTGGTATTGGAGATTAAAGACCTCCGTCGCCTTGGCTTGTCACCTCTCTCCTTTAGCCTCTCAAGCGGTGAGTGCCTAGCTGTTCAAGGCCCTTCTGGGGCAGGAAAATCTCTGTTACTTCGTGCAATTGCAGATCTCGATCCAAATGATGGCTCTGTTGCTCTCAACGGCATTTCGCGTAATCAACGAACAGGCGCTCAATGGCGACAACAAGTTGCCTACCTCCCTGCTGAAAGCGGCTGGTGGTCTGAGCTTGTTCAGGACCACTTTGAAGATTGGGTAAGCGTTCGCAAAAAACTCCCTACAATCCTTATGCCCGATGATGCGGGTGGTTGGGCTATCCAACGCTTGTCCACAGGCGAGAAACAACGCCTCGCCCTGCTCCGCGCCTTGGAAGAAAAACCCAAAATTCTCCTATTGGATGAACCAACAGCGGCCTTAGACCCTGAAACAACTGCTGCCGTTGAAAGCATCGTTTCTACTTTCCTTGAAAATGGCGGCTCAGCGATCTGGGTCAGCCATGATCGTGCTCAAGCTGGCCGGATGGCAAAACGTCTTCTCTCCTTAGAGAACGGAAATATGACGGAGAGTACGATATGAGTTACATCGCTCTCACCTATTGGGACTTGGCCTTTGTTTCTCTGCTTGTTCTTATCAATGCAGGAATATCCCTCTACCTCCAACTTGGTGTTGCTAAAAAACTGCTCATAGCAGCAGTTAGAACCGCTATCCAACTTACTCTAATGGGGTTTGTCCTCAAGGCCCTCTTTGCCTTAACCTCTCCTCTCTGGACAGCACTTGCTGCCATTTTCATGATCTTGTTTGCCGGACGAGAAATCATGGCCCGACAGGAACGACGGTTTAAAGGCTGGTGGTCATATGGGCTTGGCACCATCAGCATGACGATGGCTTCGTTCATCGTCACCATTGTTGCGCTCACAGCTATTGCTCCCGACCCTTGGTACGCCCCTCGTTTTGCCTTGCCTATGCTCGGTATCATTATCGGCAATACGATGACAGGCATCAGCTTAGGCCTACATAATCTGCTTGAAGGCGTCACCAGAGAGAGAGCTGCTGTTGAAGCGCAGCTTTGCTTAGGGCGAACTATTTGGGTAGCAACACGTCCCGTTATTCGCAAAGCCCTGCATAGCGCCTTTATGCCAATTATCAACTCAATGTCCGCTGCTGGCCTAGTCTTAATCCCCGGCATGATGACAGGTCAAATTCTTGCAGGGGCAGACCCCATAGAGGCGGTAAAGTATCAAATTTTGGTTATGTTCGTTATTGCTGGCGGCACAGCTCTAGGCGCCGTCTCCGCCGTCTTTGGCGGTATCTCACGCCTTACAGACGCCCGCCATCGCTTACGGTTAGACCGCCTGGCAGAAAAGTCTTAAGCAAGACCTTTAATAAAACTGACCATTGCTTCTAACGTTTCTTCTGGTTTGGTGTTATGAGGTGAGTGGCCACAATCAGGCAGGATACAAGTTTCTATCTTACCACCAATACCAGCTTCGGTTCTCACCACTTGTTCCATAGTGCCATACTCATCCCCTTCTCCTTGGATAATCAAAGTAGGAACAGTAATTTTTGGTAGGTATTCTTCGATATTCCATTCAAGAAAATCTGGATCGAGCCAGATATCATTCCAACCCCAAAAAGCGTTATCCACATTAAGGCCATGATAACGACGTAGTTTTTTACGTAGGTCCGTATTGAGATAAGTTTCACGGGTTTCACTTATGGCGTCAACGGCAAATTTTTCGACGAATACATGGGGCGCTTCAAGGATCAGAGCTTGCACCCGGCCATCTTTGACACCGCCCGCATTGATCAGGGAAATTGACGCACCATCGCTGTGACCAATTAAAATGGCTTTTTCAATCCCTGCCGTTTCCAGAACTTGGGGTAAAATTTCCAAGCCTTCAGTATGCATGAATTCAACGGCCCGTGGTAGACGTGCATATGAGGAATGCCCATAACAGGAGCGGCTATAAACCAACCCACGTCTGCCGGCAGCAGCAGCGACCTTATCGGGGAAATCTTTCCATAAAGCAGCACACCCTAAACCTTCATGGAGGAAAACCAATACAGGACCTTCAGCGTTTTCGTCACCAACCCAGCGATATTCCAATTCTTCATTTGGTAGAACTAAGCGCTCAACTACGTCATCCATCACCATCTCTTAAATCAGTTAAAAACAGATATACCTTCATGGAACACCAGGAAATCTCCAGGTGTTAAAACTGTCCATTCTTCATTATCGGTAAGGGGCCTCGTTGCCACCATAGTCACCACGTCGTTCGGGGTGGTTTCCTTGGCAAAATCAACCGTCATTTCCGTATCAATAAGACTAGCTTCCCCAAAGGGCGCCCGACGGGTCACCCAAGCCAGATGAGTACTGCAATAAGCATACAGATATTTTGAATCACTAAGCAAACCATTGAACACCCCTTGCTCATCCACTTTGGCAAAAAGCTTCTTGATAGTCCTCCATAAAGTTTCTGGCTTAGCCGGAGGCTTAGGGTATTTTTGGCGCAGTTGGTCCAGAACCCAACAAAAGGCATATTCACTATCTGTGGTACCGATGGGTTTGTAATACTTAAGCGGCCAGCGCTTAACCCCTTTAAGCTTGCCATTATGAGCGAACGCCCAATTACGACCCCAAAGCTCACGGGTAAAGGGGTGGGTATTTTCCAGGCAAACTCGACCGTGGGTAGCTTGACGAATATGGCAAACTACATTGAGGCTTTTAATAGGATAGCCCTTAACCAACTTCGCGACTTCAGAGTCAGCACTGGCAAGAGGGTCATGAAAAGTTCGGCATCCTTTACCTTCATAGAAGGCGATACCCCATCCGTCTTTGTGGGGGCCTGTACGCCCTCCTCGCTCCATAAGCCCTGAAAAACTAAAGCAAATATCCGTGGGAACGTTGGCATTAAGCCCTAACAACTCACACATATTTTAATCAGTGCTTTCATCATCTTTGGGCATGGCGACAATTTTAATCTCGACACCCGCTTCATTAAACATCTCTCGAGAGATTTGCCGTCCCTCACCCCAGCGCTCACCAAAATCACCGCCCAGGCTGGCTTCATCAACAATGACCTTTTTCATACCAACTTGGATAATTGCCCGGGTGCAATCGGTGCAGGGGAAATGGGTAACGTAGATACTGCAGTCTTCCAACGGCACTCCGATTCGAGCTGCGTTAAAGATAGCATTGCGCTCTGCGTGCTCAGTCCAGTCATATTTATTGGGGCGCTCGTGGCGGTCTTCTCGATCATCATCGACTGAACGAGGAAAACCGTTATATCCGTAGGGGCCTGGGGTCCTATCTGGACGAATAACAACGGCCCCGACTTGGGTTGAACGGTCTTTTGACCAACTTGCGACCTCATGGGCCAAACGAAGGAAACGCACGTGCCACTTGGACATAATTCCATCCTCTGATAGTAACGGTGGGCACAACTTGCCATAAACTTTCCAACTGTTCAAAGGAGTCCTACCTGTGCCTTTAGCTTTTCAGTCGTTAAGCCACGGCGAAGTTGCTTTTGGTTTCTACAATATCGAAACCGATGCCCTTCTATTGGACAATTTATTCTTTTTTGCGACAGATTTTTGCCCTGCGGTTGTTACTCTTAAGGAAAAGCAATCTCAAGCAACGATTCATGGACATACCATTGAAACAAGGGAAAAAATGGGCGATTTGATGGGAGCTATTCATGGTCTCCACCATGCGGGTTATCTAGGTGAGCTCTATCAACTCTGGCCCTTTCCAAGAGACCCAAGCCTCTTTAGGCAAAAACTTGACGGACACCAACGGCGAAAAGAAACTCTCGCTGTTTTAGAAAAATACGCCGAGCCACAAGAAGTAACCTTAGGCCCTTTGAGCCCAGAACAAATTTCAATTGGGCCATATATTTTTACCGAAGCGCAATTCCAAGAGCTTGTCGCCTATATTTGGCGCGGAGGTCATCCGACTTGGGAAGGTTTTGAGAAGGGTAAATGGCCTGATTATATGCAGGAAATGGTTCAGCTTTACGGGTTGGCTTAGGTAATATCCATCCAAGAATCGTCATTGATCCCATCGCCACCTGTTTCGTCAAAGGTATTTTGAGTCATCCCTACATAGACAGTTTTTCCACCACCGGCACCATAGAGAGTTTCAACCCGACCTTGGCACCAATCAAACTCTTCCATCGGCAAGTAGGCTTGTTTATAAAGCGCAAGAAAACCCGTACTCCCTTGATCTTTAAGAAGTATTCTTGCGTTTTGAACTGGGATTTTCGCCTTAATTGCGATGCCATACTCGAAGAAATCTAAATCCATAATCTCCAGAGCTTTGAGAATAATTGAGGAAGTTAAGCGCCCGGTTTCTTCCATTTGAGTAATCAAAGCTGCAACATCTCTTACAGGCTTATTACTTCGCTCTAATAGGTTGGCAACTGTGTTTTCGCGCCCTTGTAAAACGGCTTCTTCCAGAATGCTGTCGCGCACATCATGCGTAGATACGAGATACATGCGAAGCTCATCTGCAACAGTCGCGACCAAACGTTCCGCAATGTTGATAGGAAGAGAATTCCGAAAAACCATCCCGCTATTAATTTCTTCTACGTCCGAGTAGTTATCAATAACCTTATGGAAGGTTTCTTCTTCAATATCAGCCCCTTTATTATGGACAAGGGCTGTAACCACAACTTGATCACCATGAACCACGAGGGCATCAGCTATAGCTGAGGATACGTTTTTACGTTTAGCAATTGCAGTTTGTTCTTCAGTGGCTCTCGTCTCAATGATATGTGAGAGCTCTTGATCAGTCAGGAGCTCTGAAAATTCCAGCACAGGAACAGAAACATCCGCCACATCATTGGCTAATTTCAGAGCTAATTCATGGGGAATATCTTTATTGTCTTTGAGACTTTCAGCAAGAGAAGCTCTTACTTTAACGGCTAAATCTTCAGAAAGAATTTTGAATAAGGAATGAGCAAGTTCACGGTCACTCTCTGAGAGGGTTTCCGTAGAATATTGATCTGCGAGCTTCTTGGCGACTGCGGCCCGTTCCCCGCGTGATACTTCGTCAAGAATTCGTTCTAAATCTTGCCCTAAAAGTAGGCCCATATTTTGCGACTCTTTTTCATATAGTCGTTATAATTATTTCACACTATTAAAACTCTAGCAAAAAACAACGCCTCTTCCTAGAAACTTATTCTCTTCGTTCAATAGCTTGAACTTCTCTGTAGAAACAAACTAAATTCAGATTACCTCTAAATTGAGAAACCACCTAATTTAGTTTCTAAATATTCAAGAATACCATCACGCGCACCTTCACGACCCAAGCCACTTTCTTTCATACCACCAAAGGGTGCGGCGGCGGAGGTTGGGTTTATATCATTGATACCTATGATACCAAAGCGGAGCCCCTCATACATGCGCATAGCTCGTGAGATATCACGGGTATAAACATAGGCAGCAAGGCCGTAACTGGTGTCATTGGCCATTTCCAGGACATCTTCTTCATTTTCAAATGGGATAATTGGCGCTACGGGACCAAAGGTTTCTTCACGATAAATAGCCATTTTTGAAGTAACACCAGCCAAAACAGTTGGAGCATAGAAATACCCTTTTTCTAAGCCATCGTTCGCCAGAACTTGACCTCCAGCAATAAGTTCAGCCCCCTTTGCCAGAGCATCCTTCACTTGGTTATCTACCTTATCAATAGCAGCCTGATTAACCAAAGGGCCAATGACAACACCCTCTTCAAAACCACTTCCCGCCTTCATTTTTGCGACTCGGGCCTTAAAAGTTTCAACAAAACGGTCATAAATAGAGGCATGAACAAAGAATCGGTTCGGGCTGATACAGGCTTGGCCCGTGTTAAGGAACTTAACCAATGAGCCCCCTTTAGCCGCATGTTCTGGGTCGGCGTCATCAAAGACAACAAAAGGCGCATGCCCCCCTAATTCTAAAGAAATTCGCTTCATATTTTTGCCAGCTTCACCTGCCAGCATTTTTCCAACGCCTGTAGAACCGGTGAAAGTAAGTTTGCGAACCGCCGGGTTTGAGGTGAATTCAGCCCCAATAGGTTTAGGGTCTTCAGCCGTCACTAAGTTAACGACTCCAGCAGGAATACCAGCGGCTTCAAAGATTTTAAACATAGCAACAGCACACAAAGGAGTTGCTTCAGCCGGTTTTAAAACCACTGTACAACCTGCCGCCAAAGCAGGGCCGACCTTACGAGTAATCATAGAAATGGGGTAATTCCAGGGGGTTACAGCAGCTACGACTCCGACTGGCTGCCGAATAACCATAAAACGTTGGTCTGCACGACTTGAAGGGAGAATTTCTCCATTCACCCGCTTAGCTTCTTCAGCATACCAGAGAAGAAAATCTGCCCCATACTGGACCTCATTGCGCGCCGCTTTGAGAGGTTTACCTTGTTCCTCCGTCATGGTGCGAGCAAGTTCTTCTTTCTGCTCAATCATCAACTGATAAGCTTTATAAAGGTAGGCTGAGCGTTGATAAGCTGTGGTCTTTGACCAATCCTTGAAAGCAACATCGGCAGCTTCAATAGCTTCACGAGCCTCTTTTATGCCCCCGTTAGGGACCTCGCGAATTTTCTCTCCATTAGCTGGATTAAAAACTGCGAAAGTTGTTCCGTCGCTTGAATCTTTCCATTGCCCATCAATAAACATAATAACTACCCCAATTAAAACTGTCTGTTGCAACTTTCCTAATTGAAAAACTGTTTGGGAACAAACTTTTTTAGCGGAAAACCTTTGTTAACTTGCTGTGTATATACTGATTGTCTTTCGAAATGCCATGATGAGAGCAGGTTTTTAAATTGGACGTTCATAATCCAACTCCCGATGAGCGAGCTGAAGTTATTATCAAGCAGCTTGAGATGTTTATCCGTGAAGGACGAAGTGAAAAAGGCGGCATGAACTTTCGTAAGTGGCAAGAAATGGCTCGGGTTGAAATTGTCCACGCTATTCTTGAAGACGAAAAAGATTGGCGTGAAAATGACAACTTTGTCACTAAAGTCCTGGCTATGGCAGCTTCAGGGGTCATCACTGTCGGAATGTGGGGTACTGTGCTCGCCTTCTCAAACTCCCCCAACAAAACCCTGGAAGGTATTGCCTTTTTTGCCGGCGGCATGCTGTTGATGGGGTCTTTAAGTTCTTATTTCGTATGGAAAGCTTTTCGGCGCTATAAAGCCAACCGCCGGGAAGGACGCCTTGCAAATATCAAGAGTCTGGATTGGAAATTGAAAAAACTCGACAAGCTGTTAGCTGACCGAGTTAAGGATATGGAAGATTCTGCCAAAGAAATGGTAAAGCAAAAAGAAAAACGTGAAGAAGGAACGGAGCTTCGCAACAAGCTAACTGCTCAGGTCAGCACCTTACGCAAGCAGCTTGAAACTGCGGCGAAGTGATTGCAACTCAGCAATTTCAAAGTCTAAATTATCTTTTTGCATACCCTCAAGTTTTTGGGTCTTCATCACACCCTTCATTTGAACGATGACCCCGTCTATAGCTTTAAGGACTTGCTTGAGATCGTCTTTTGCAACCTCTTCGAACACCACATTCTGGTTCATCATCAGATCGGAAAAAGCTTCGAAATCACTTTCGCTTAACTTGGCGAGTTTTTTATCTAAATCCTGCCAGATATCCCCCCAGCGCTTGAGCAACTCATTTTTTGCATCTTGCTCTTCAAGGTAGACCATTACCCGAACAAGCTGCCAAGTATCAAACTCAAGTTGGAGCATTGGCTTATTCCTCTTTGGCAGTATTGTAGCGAGTGAGTAATGGAGTTTGCGTTAAAACAAAAACCATCGTCAGGCCCATAATGCCAAAAACTTTATAATTCACCCAAAAATCAGTTGATTGAGTTCGCCAAACAACTTCATTGATGACAGCCATAGCAGCAAAGAACAGCGCAAACCGCACTGTTAATTTCCGCCAACCTTCATCTTCCATTTGCCAAGCTGCCCCCATGAGGGATTTGAGAAAAACTTTTCCAAAAGCCAAACCGCCAAAAAGAATAATTGAAAACGCAGCCTGTATAATCGTTGGCTTCATTTTGATAAATGTATCATCTTTAAGCCAAAGGGTTAATCCACCAAAAACTCCAACGACAATGGCGGTAATCAACGGCATCATAGGGATACGCCGTTCAAAAATATAAGACATGATCAAGGCAACAGCAGTTGTAACCATAATTGCCGCTGTCGCCGCAAAGAGCCCGTCAATGTAATATGCGGCGAAAAATACGACAATTGGCCCGTAATCGACGGTTGGCCTCAGCCAACCTGGTGCTTGTTTTTTATCCATGGTTCCCTTATCGAAGATTATCTTTTCGTCTGCAAGAGTAGAAATTGTGAAACATATAGAAGATGTCTCGTTTTGGCAGCAACTCAACCCTTCATTGGAAATTGAATCTACCCAACCATTCCCGACTCCAATTATCTTTAGTGAAGAGCGTTTAAGTGAAATATCAGATATCTTCTGGCGCGAAGGGTACCTCCACCTTCCTCCCGTTTTTGAACAGGGGGAACTCACATCGCTAAAGCAAGCGATCATAAAGCTAACTAACGAAGGTTTCCCTCCTGTTTTTATCTATCTTTATGATGCGCCTTGGATTGTCTTCCATCGTTTAAAAAACCTCATCACCCATTTCCTTGGTGGGAAAACAGCCCTTCTACCTCACCTTTGGGCTTGGCATATTAATATGGACCAGGAAAGTGCTGGGTGGCCTCCCCATGTGGATTGTGTCGGGGAAACACGGTTTGATGATTTACTGATGAGCCTATCTCTTTGGGTCCCCTTAACAGATACCACCCCTGAGAATGGCTGTATGCACGTGCTGCCCCGTCCCTTTGAGACTCAGTATAATCCTTCTGTAAGCGATGCTGATCAGATAAAGCTACAAGATGTCAGAGCGCTACCAGCAGAAACCGGCTCTGTCCTCGGTTGGCCTCAAGATTTATGGCATTGGAGCGGACGCAGTTCTGTTTTGGCAAATGAACCACGTATCAGCCTGTCCCTTGAATTTCAGAACTCAAGTTTTGAGGCGATGGCAGAACCGTTACTTGATACATCTAAGCCACCATCATTTGAGAATCGACTAACCCTTATTGCCCAACAATTCGGCAAATACACTCACATGGTTGAGACACCAGAGCACTTAAAGGACTTTATTTCAGCTCGTCTTAAACAGAGTGATTCATAAAGCGAGCTAAGAATAAATCTTTTTCTGTTACGCCACCAGCATCGTGAGTGGTCAAGGTCACTTCAACACGATTATAAACATTGAACCATTCAGGGTGATGATCCATGATTTCAGCTTGAGCCGCACACTTGGTCATAAAACCAAAAGCTTCTGTAAAATTTTTGAACTTATAGGTTTTGTTAATAGCCTCACGATCGTTAGCTCGTTGCCACCCTTCAAGTTCCTGAAGAGCCTCATCTACCTGAGATAACGCTAATTTCACAGCCATGTATGCAAACCTAACCCTCAATTACGACGACTATACTCGCTCCGTCGATCTTCCCCATGACGCCGTTCTTCTAGGGTACGCGGCTCAAAACAGTCGCCCCGCTTCATAACTTCTTGCTGTTCATCTAAGGATAGATCAACACTGTTCCATTGGGACTGTCCTCCCTGTCTTCTTTCCATAAGTTGACGCCGCCCTTGTACAAGGCGTCTTTCTTCCTCAGCACGTCGTTCTTCTGCAGAACGTCCCTCTATCTGCATATGCCTCGCTAATTCCTGACGTGAATACCTCATGCATACACCCCTATTTCAGCCATAATGAATACCCCCGAACGGAGTACTTACCTCATTAGAAATGGGAACTTTGAAGGCGTTTTCCAGCGATAAAATTCAGTTTCTTTCTTTTACCCGTACAGGTAAGAGCAAATTATTACAGCTCCCGCTATTCCTGCGACATCTGCTGTCAAAGCTGCGATCATCGCGTGGCGAA
>JAPHRK010000017.1 GCA_026196105.1 Rhodospirillales bacterium
CCACTTTAATGCCAACAATTCTGTTGAAGAGATCAATGCAGGTGGTGGCACTGTAAGCGGTGACGCTTCAAGTCAAACTTTGGACTTCTCTGACACCACCCTGACTAATGTTGACAGCATTGACGGTGGCGCGGGTCACGATAACATCACAGGGTCTGATGGTGATGACATCATCCGCGGTGGCACTGGCAATGATAATCTCGCAGGTGGAGAAGGAGATGATCTCTTCACTTGGGATATTGGCGACGGCAACGATCGTATATCCGGCGATGACGGCTGGGACACGCTTTCCATTAGTGACGGCAATAACAACGGGACAAGTGAAGGTGGTTGGACTGTGACCTTGGACGATGGTTCTGAATTTACGATTGATCCTGCTGATGATGGGGCATACCTTGATATTGCAAATGACACCAGCGGCACAGTTGTCGACATGGATACAGGTGAAAGTATTTCCTTTGAAGGAATTGAACGGATCGAATTCTAGAGTAATGGGTAGTAAAGTTTTAGGCGTCTGATAAAAATATCTGCCTGAAATGGTTGGGAAATTCCAAGCCCGGAAGCTCCTGATCACTACCCGTCTTTCCACCCTTTATATTGGCACAGCCCCAGACCCTGAAGTTCCTGTCGCTATTAAGGTGTTCAATCTAAATCCTAAACACATTGGCGCTCACAGAAACGACCCCATAAAGGTTATTGGCGGGATCGTTTTATTGAAGAGGCGCGGGTGATGGCAACTCCTGGCCATCAGCTTATTGTGCCGATCAAAGCCCTCTCATAAAAATGCCCGCTAAATGGCAAATATGCTATTGGCTTCAGTCCGCAAAAGATAATTCCGGCACTTTCTCCCAAAGTTTCTCACATTCTGGTAATCTGGGCAGAATAATTTGCTGAACGTCTGGTAAAAACCGGCTTAACGTTTTTGCAGTTTCTTCAACGCTAACCGGACTGTCTTGAGATTCTGAAATTACAACAGCCTTCAAAAACACCCCAGCTGACTTCAAAACGTGTGCTGCAGTAATAGTATGGGACATACTGCCTAAATAACTCCCGACAACGAGAATAGCCGGTAAGTTGAGAGCCAAAATCCAATCAAGAACGGTTTCTTTTTGGTTTAAGGGCACCATAACTCCACCAACACCCTCAATCAAAATCGTCCCTGAAGCTTCCTTAATTCTGTCTTGGCAAAACCCGACTAAGGCTGAGAAGTCAACTTCTCGTTTTTCCCTTACCGCAGCCATATCCGGCGATAAAGCAGCCTTAAAACGCCAAGGAGACATTTGCTCTATTGCTTCAGCTGTTGGCTCTTTCTCCAAAGCATCAAGCAGAAGGTGGGTATCACTCCCCTCTTCAAACCCACTTATCACGGGTTTTAGAGCCTCAACCGCCTCCCCTTTTTGCCTTAATTGATGACATAAGGCCGCTGTGAACAAAGTTTTCCCGACCCCTGTCCCACTTGAAGTGATAAAATACTTACTCATGCCACTAACTCCATTGTTTTAAATAAAGAAGCCAGACGATGGATATCTTCTTCTTTATGTTCAGCACAAAATGTCAGACGTAATCGCGCCGTTCCTGCCGGTACAGTAGGGGGGCGAATAGCCGTGATCAAGAAACCTTCTTTCTCCAATTGGGCAGAAGCCTTAAGGGCCCTTTCTTCATCACCAAGCACGACAGGAACAATAGAGCTTTGAGCGTCAGGCAATCCAAGAAGGGAGGTAAATAATTTTGCCTTCTCGACTGGTTGGTTGGCTAATTTTTTGTCTGTTTCAATAATTTCCAACGCCTTATCAACGCCTGCAAGAACTGCTGGAGGAAGACCTGTTGTGAAGATGACTGTACGCGCCCGATTAACTAAAAAGTCGATCACTTTTTGTGACGCACAAATATACCCCCCATAAGCCCCAACAGCTTTTGACAGGGTGCCCATTTGTAAGGGGACATCAACATTGCAGCCCTTCCCATTCCAGTGAGCCACTGTACCGCGCCCATCGCCCAACACTCCCAAGCCATGAGCATCATCGGTCATAAGCCAGGCATCAAATTCTTTCGCTAAATCGGATAAATCAGCTAAAGGGGCAAGATCACCATCCATGCTGAACACCCCTTCTGTGAGCATAAGACAGCGCTCATAGTTTTTGCGATGTTCAGCAAGTCGTGACTGGCAGTCAGAAGGGTCATTATGTTTAAAAAGAACGATCTTTGCCCCACTCAATTGAGCCCCTCCATACATACAAGCGTGAGATAACTCATCCATAACAATTAAATCATTAGGGCCAATCAAAGCCGGGATAACTCCCATATTCGCAAGATAACCACTTCCAAAAACCAAGGCAGATTCGCTTCCTTTTAGCCGCGCCAAGCGTTGCTCAACTCGTCCATTAAAGGGGGTATTCCCCGTCACTAAACGAGAAGCCCCTGACCCAAGCCCGAAATTCTCAAGTACAACTTTCGAAGCTTCTTTCACCGCCGGGTGAGTAGACAGATTGAGATAATCATTACAGCAAAAAGATATTGCTTTTTTTCCACCCCGACAAACGACAGCATGGTCAAAACGTTCAGTAGGCTTTAACCCCCGACGTAAGTTTTGGGCATCAATTTTTTTCAACTTACCCGCAACCATTGCTTCTAGTGAATTAACCAAAAATATTCTCCTGAACTTGACTCTCAGCTCGCACTTTGTAACGAAGGCACCTCGTTGAGGAAAGTACGGAAACAAAATTTTACTATGAGTAAAAAAAGTAAAGAGACCCTGCCAATGTGGTATGAGCAAGGCAGAGAGCATGTTTGGTTGCCTTACACCCAAATGAAAAGGGCCCCATTGGCATTGCCGGCAGTTGCCACCAATGGTACGAGAATCACCTTATCTGATGGACGAGAGCTGGTTGACGGCATTGCCTCCTGGTGGACAGCCTGCCATGGCTACAACCACCCTCACATCACAAAAGCTCTGGAAACCCAACTGCACACTATGCCTCATGTTATGCTTGGGGGTTTCAACCATGAACCCGCCATGACCCTGGCCCAGCGCCTAAGCAAACTACTTCCGGGCGACCTCAACCATGTTTTCTTTGCAGACTCCGGCTCTGTCGCTGTTGAAGTTGCCTTAAAAATGGCGTTGCAATACTGGATCAATACAGGGGAAAACGGGCGTGATCGCTTTGTCTCCTTTAACTTTGGTTATCACGGCGACACTATAGGAGCGATGTCAGTTTGTGACCCTGACGAGGGTATGCACAGCCTGTTTAAAGGCATTCTCCCCCAGCAGTTCATTGTCGACCTCCCCCGAACAAAAGAAGAGTTCATTGAGTTTGAGAGCTTCCTCAAAAGCAAAAAGAACGAGATCGCTGGCGTGATTATTGAGCCTTTGGTTCAAGGAGCGGGGGGCATGAAGTTTCATGATAGCGAAACCTTAGCGGCAATTTACAATATAGCAAAAAAACACAACGTTCTTTTCATTGCCGATGAGATCATGACCGGATTTGGACGCACAGGAACCATGTTTGCCTGTAACCAAGCCGAGATTACCCCAGATATTATGTGCATCGGCAAAGCCCTTACGGGTGGAGCCATGACCTTAGCAGCAACCGTCGCCAGTGAAGAAGTTTATCAGGCCTTCTACGCCGATACATATAAAGCCGCCCTCATGCATGGCCCAACTTATATGGCTAATCCTTTAGCCTGCGCTGCGGCTAACGCTTCCCTAGATTTATTTGAGCAAGAACCAAGACTAGCCCAAGGAGCCGCACTTCAATCCCTCTTGGCCGATGCACTGGAACCCTGCCGAGCTTTGCCAGGTGTTGTTGATGTCCGGGCGAAGGGTGCGATTGGTGTGGTGCAGGTTGAACGCTTACGCAAAGTCAGTTGGCTGGCAGAACGGTTCTTGGAACAAGGCGTCTGGATTCAGCCCTATGGTGATATATTCTACCTCACTCCCGCCTTCACTATTGATGATGCCGACTTCAGCACCCTCACCGATAGCCTCTGTCGTACAATGGCTGATTGGTCCCGTTTGTAATTAGTTGTTTTGCCCTTTGTAACCCGGTATATAGCGATTAATGGTCCCGTAGCTCAGCAGGATAGAGCACCAGATTCCTAATCTGGGGGTCACAGGTTCGAATCCTGTCGGGATCACCAGTTTTCTTCCTATTCAAATACAGGACATACGAAGTACAATATATTTCACTTTCTTGACACAACCTTGTATAGTGCGTTCAAAATTTTTACTTTTAACAGGGGTGGAGAATGAGTAAAATTAAAATTAAAGCTGGTGAAATTGAAATCGAATATGAGGGAGATGAAAGTCTAACTAAAGATGACTTAGTTGATTTGATTTCTAAAGTATCAGATTTACACAAAGCCATACCACAGTCACCTGCACCAACTCCTCCCACTTCAAATAATATTGCAGCACCTAATCAAGAACAAGGAACCGTTACCAGTATTCCCCAAATGACAACAAAAGTTGTTGCATCAAAACTTTCAGTTAAAACTGGAACAGACCTCGCTTTTGCAGCAGCTGCAAAACTTGGATATATTGATGGAAAACCCACTTTCACAAAACAAGAAATACTAGACCAAATGAAGTCTGTTAAAGCTGTCTTCACCCAAAATATGCGTAAAAATCTTACACCGAGTTTAAATACTCTATTGAAAAATAATTTACTAAATGAATCAGCCGAGCACATTTTTTCATTAACTTTAAATGGGGAAAATAAAGTGAGTACCGCGCTTGGTTGAACAAATAAAACAATTAATTCATTCGAATAAGTTTTCAAAGACAGATCAGTTATTATTGATATTATCATTTAACAAAAATCAGCCAAAAACTGTCAATGACATTAAAGAAATTGCGATAGAAATTGGGATTCCTTCCGCAAAGAAACTTAATATTTCTCAATTGTTAGGCGGTAGCAGAAACAAAGCTATAAAAACACCAAATGGCTGGGAATTAGGCCCTCTAGGAATTGAAAGAGTAAATTCTTATGGCATTTATTTTGATTTCCCTGAGACAATTAAAATAGCTGACGATTTACGCTCAATCACAAATCAAATTTCAGACCTGAATATCCAAAGTTTTTTAAAAGAAGCAATTTCTTCATTAGAAAATAAGTCTTATCGCTCGGCCGTAATTGTTTCTTGGATTGGGGCAGTAGCAGTTTTATATAATTTCATTTTAAAAAATAAACTAGCTGAACTGAATATAGAAGCAAAAAACAGGAACCCAAAATGGAAAAATGCCGTTTCTTTTGATGACTTAGCAGACATGAAAGAAGACAGTTTTTTAGATATTTGCCATAAAATTTCAGTCATTGGTAAAAGTGCAAAAGACGAATTAAAAAGCCGATTAAAAATGAGAAATGGAGCGGGTCATCCAAATTCATTTTTAATTGGCGAGAATATGGTTAAGGCTCATATAGAGTCACTGATTAAAAACGTTTATCAAAAATTCTAAATAACCAAAAGTGTTACCCATGTATCCGGTACAAACTGTTACTTATCTCTCAAGTCGGGCAGTTAGTTTAAACAAAACGACCAGTTTCTAGAAATGATACCGAAAACCTAAACCAATCGCTCCCTTATCAGGGCCCATAGAAAACTCACTTCCGCTGTTACCTGAATTAATTCGTCCATACACTTCAGTTTCCCATGTTGTTGCCGCTGTATAAGCTAATCGAGCGTTCCACACAGCGCTTCCATCAGCGGCGCCAACAAGAGCACTAACTTCAGGTGTCCAATCCATGCCCCCTTTGGTTAACCTAAGGAAAAGATAATCCTGGCGTGTTCCCGAGGATAGCAAAGTTTCAGCATCATACTTGAGGTTACCACTGACGCCTGATTGGGGAACGCCAAGAGTTGACCCATTGGCATGGTAACGGACTTGTTGTTTCCACTGTTTCCATTGATCGTTATCAAGCCCACGCTCATCATGCCCCCATTCAAAAACAACATTAATCAGGTTGCTACTGGTCCATTGCAGCCCAAGGACACTACGGGGATACCACTTACCATCATCACGGCGAAACTCTTGATAGGGGTCTGATGTATGAAAGGCGAGTTGGTTGTTTTTAACTGCCGTATGCAAAGGGCGTCTGGTTCCTTGACGCATAAAAAGTGATCCATGAATTTCTAGATCATTGCCAAATACTTGGACAACGCTCCCTCCAAAACCGACATCTTGCTTCTCCGGCTTTTGTACCACAAGCGAAGCTTCCATCCCGCTATCCATCAACATTCCTACACGGGCACCCCATTGGTGGAGACCTTTATTAAAGCCGTCACGGGCGTTTTCGAAGTCATTGCTATAAGCCAAAGTCAGGTCCCAATCATCGGCAATATAACCTGCTACGGCTGTTGGTAGACCTTCACTCCTTTTAAAACGCTCAGAAAGATCATCCCGGTTAAGCTCTGATTCAAAAAAACCGAGGGGATGGAATGCATATCCTACGTGCCAAGCTTCGGATAGCTTACCCATAGACAATCGATATTGGGATGGTAAATCGAACTCCCAAACCAATTCCTGAATATCAAAATCACCGTCATTGCTCCAACCGCCCTCGTCAGTACTTTTATGGCGTGTGAACTCATCTGCCATTCTCACCCGGAGAGTTAAGCCTTTCCAATTTGCTGTGGAAATGAGAGCTGTTTCATTACCTATATCTCTGCGTTCCAAAATATTCCCTGGATTAAGAACACCAGTACGCACCGATTGAACATCAAGAATTTCGATTAGGGTGGTGTTAAGTTCTAGATCGTCTGCTAGGGAGGGAACGGCCCCTCCAAAACAGAAAATTAAAAATCCAAGAACCTTAGCTCCCCCCCTTATTGATCTTATAGCTCCCATTTTAAGGTTTCCAGCGGGCAAGAGTTCGAACTGAAAAATCAGTTCCTTTGAAGTCTTTTTCTTTCATATCAAAAAGCTCCATAACCGTTTTACGATTTGCCTTCATGGAATCGAAAAAAGTCATGTTCGAAATAACCGATCCATTGGAAGTATCTTCAATTGAGCCATAAATTGCTTTTTTCAGGAGCTTCCCACTTTGCAGATAAAATGCCGCTGAAACAGGCTGTCCAGTATCCTTAGCAACTGACAAGTCAATGGTAGTGTAGGTCGCATTGGCATGGATCGATGAAAGCTTGAGATTCCACACACTTTTGCCTTCAACCTCCCCATCCGGGGTTTCAGGGTTATAGATGGCTTTATAAAGCCCTCCCATCCGGAGTTGGGTAATATCCCCATAACTCGCCTGTCCCATCAAGCGTTGCATGGGTGTAATGCGGATAGCTCTACGGCTATTCGGCATATGAAGCCACATGCCTTCTGGCAGCATCAAAACTTTTTGCCCACGTACCTTTGGGTCAAGCATAGCAACAAGAGACTTTTCATTGCCACTCGACCAAATATGGTAGTTGGCTTCATTATGTTGCTTACCGTTTCGATAGCTGGTCAAACGAACTTTCAGGTTTGCCCCGCTAAAGGGCTGTCGGAAATTATCGGCCTTATGGACAAGTGTTTCTGCATCGGGTCGTTCAGCCCCTTGCGCTATGGAAGAGCAAACGGAGGCAAAAAGGACGACAGCCATTATTTTCAAATTATTTTTAATCATAGTTTTTGCCTTTTAGATATGGTCAAGAGCATCGACAATTTTTTGGCGCACGGCGTGACGACTTGGATACCAAGCGCTTATGGAACCAACGATAATCAGAAGTGATATAACCCCGGCGAAATAAGACCCATCAATCATGAATAAGAGAGGAATTTCCACATTCATTCCGGGAGGGGGAGGCATCAAAATTCCAACTTGATTGACAACCTGAGCGGAACCATAAGCCATGACCGCTCCAGTGCTCGCCCCGATCAATCCGATAATACCGCCCTCAATAAGGAAATTTAGCTTTAAGCGAATGCGGGAGATACCAAAGGCCCGAATGGTGCCGATTTCTCGAGCTCGTTCCATAATGCTCATGAGCATGGTATTGGTTGTCGATAACAAGACCACGAGGACAACAATCGCGCCCATAACTGTAAATATGGATTGATAAAGAGTGACAACTTTTTGATAGAACGGTGCCAGAGACAACCAATCTTTCATTTCTAATTTGGGAAAATCTTTCTGTAGGTTTGATAGGATAGTATTTGTCACTTCTGTCTTGTCCAAAACGACAACAACACGGCTCACCTTATCCGTCCCCAATAAAGATTGAGCAATAGGCAGCGGCACCATTAAGAAGCGTTCATCCTGTTCAGGTATACCCGTGGTATAAAGACCACTCACAGTCAGATCGATCGCATTCAATGACCCATGAACGGTAGTGGTAAGAAGCGTTACAAAATCTCCAGGTTTTACTCCTAAATTTCGTGCCAAATCTTTGCCAAGAATAACCTTATTCAAATCCACCGCTTTGTCTTTTTTGATTTTTGGGAGACTGCGACCAGCAATAATTGGAGCGAAATTTCTGGAGAGTTTTTTCTCTTTTCCAGGTTCAACTCCACGACCAAGAAAAATAACGGTCCGGTCACCATTTGAAATGAGGCCTTCAAACAGAACGCGCTTCATTGAAAATCTCACATCATCTATCTCTGAAGCTTTCTTTGTTACAGCTTCAGCATCATGTGCAGGAAGAGCAAGCTCCATAGGCGTTTCTTGGTAACCGTCAAATTGCCCTATGGCGCCAATTTGGAAGTGGCCAACACCTCCCTTGATTGTGGTTTCACGCAGCCCTGTGAAGGTTGCATTTACATAACCTGCAGCGGCAAGCAATGCGATGGCTCCCATAGCAATGGTTCCTGCAGCGATTGTTGTCCGTCGTTTATTGCGTAGAACATTGCGCCAAGCAAAAAGTAGCCATTTCATGACTGAAGCACCCCATCTTCAAGAGTAAATACCGTCTTGGCCCGTTCAAGAATACGCGGGTCATGGGTAGAAAAGAGAAACGCTGTCCCAAGGGTCTGATTCAGGTTTTCCATTACATCAAGCAACAAAAAGGCCGACTTTGTATCAAGGTTTGCCGTCGGTTCATCACCTAGGACTAACTCAGGGGTTCCAGCTAAAGCTCTCGCAACAGCGACCCTTTGTTGTTGCCCCCCTGAAAGTTGGTTAGGGCGGTGCTCCATGCGATCAGCCAAGCCAACGGCATCAAGAGCTTGTTCAGCTTTTTCTCGTCGTTCTGAGGTCGATAGATTACTGCTATAAAGGGGCATTTCAACGTTTTCAACAGCACTCAACACAGGGATCAAGTTGAAATCTTGAAAGATAAAGCCAAGTCTATTTGAGCGAATATCTTCAAGTTTGCCTTCATTAAAATAATCAATTTCTTCACCTTCTAGAGAAACCGATCCACTATCAGGCCGATCAAGGGTACCAACAATATTGAGTAGAGTACTTTTCCCACTTCCTGAGGGCCCTGAAACTGCCGCAAAGGTTTCTTTTTCCAAAGAGATCGAAACATTATCCAGCGCTTTGACTGTATCTCCCCCTCGGCTGAACGTTTTGCTGAGACCCTGAATTTTGAGCAAGTTATTCATCAAGCTTACTCCATTGAAACAGAGATAGTTGTTTGCTCTTCTGATACGGTAATCAAAGTTGCTTCAAATTTAGGTGGCCCACCAAATCCTCTGATGTTATTTGAAAACCCATAAAGCTCTTTAGGAATACCCATGAAGTTTTTATCAAATTCTTCATTGCTATTTTCATCATGATAAATTGACAGCCCATATTTCCCCGGCGGCAAATCTCCAACAGTTACAAGCATTGTTTCTGCGGTAACTTTTGCGCTAATTTTTTTTATGGCTTTATCGCTTTTTGACGGAAAATATTCTGCTTTATCATATACTGCGATCATAATCTTCCCTGTCATTTCTTCTATGCCATCCACTTCAACTTTAAGAACCCCAGCTGAAGCTGGATTGGCTAAAGCAATTGTTGTTATCAAACCAAATACGGCTCCCATGTACTGTTTTGAAATTTTGAACATTTAATTTCCTTTTATGCTCTGAGATTAAAGTGACACAGTTGTTTTGTGTTGAGACGACATTGCTATTTTTTAATAAAGAACAACAATAGTCGTTACAGGAACAACGGCTTGATTTTCGCTAAAGACCGGGTATCGTCGTTGGCGATGCGTGAACTACGACTTTTAAAACCCCTGGCTATTTATATTGCGGTCTTAATGGCCGTGGGGGTACTGCTTGGCATCATAGGGCCCTTTGGAACTTTTGATGACTTATCGACAATAAATCGATTTGCCTATTGGATCATTATTGTTGTCCTCAATGGGCTCCAGGCACAGGTCGCCATAGCTTTCTCTTCTCGACTACTCCCCTTTCCTAAATGGCCCGCAGTTATTCCTATGATTGCTGGTAGCTTTGCTTGCAGCCTGCTTGCAACTTTCGAAGTATTTTGGCTCGAGAATATTTTCCGGCCTCAAATAAATGTTCATGATCTCTCTTTTGCAGAAATCTATTTTTTTGTCTTGGTCATCACTTTGGTAGTGGCATACTTTTTTGTCCTAGGCCCTTTAAATAGTTATGCCGTAGTCCGTCATCCATCAGTTATGGATGCAGAAGCGGAAACGGAGACTGGCATTGAGAATGAAACCCAAAGTGCACCTCCACCATTCTTCAAACGGCTTCCTGCTAAGCTAGGTACCGAACTTATTTGTCTTGAGATGGAAGACCATTACGTCAGGGCACATACTGTCTTGGGAAATGATTTAATCTTAATGCGAATGAAAGATGCTGTAACCGAGCTTGAAGGCTTTGACGGTATGCAAGTCCATCGGTCTTTTTGGGTTGCTCGGGGCGCTATAACCTCTGTCAGACGATCAGGGGAGCGAGGATTATTGACCATGAGCAATGGTATGGAGATACCCGTTAGTCGAACACGCCTGCGCCAACTTCTCGACAAAAAATTTTTAGAAATATAAACAGTCGTTACAAATCAGCGCCGGGTGGCGACTACTTTTTGGTAAAGGCCGCTATATGGACCGTTCAGCAACCTTCTGAACCACGGATACACATTCAGTGAATGTGGTGAAACTCAACCTTTACCATCAAGTGATTACTGCCAGCGCGAATGGCGTTCCATGCGGTTGAATTCAATTGCCTCACCACCTGCAACCAATTGACGAATACGCCAAGGTTGACCCGTTTCATTTAGCTCAACTAACCCAATTCCAGCAGCATTTAATAAACGGCGCCCATCGGCGTGACCGTCTGGTTTTCTTGGAATAATACGCATTCTTTTGCGTTTGGTGAACCAGTTAAGCGGAGAACGCGGTGAATAGAGCCAACGGTTGAGTACATCCAATATGTCTAATAACTTTTTCGGGAACTCGTTTCTCAACCCACTACTGGTAACTTGCCAGATATCTGGGCCACCTTCTGTTTTTCTAAGTTCAACATCATAAACAAAGGAATAATGCACATCACCTGATAGGATCACAAAATTCTGAGGTGTCTTTGAATGGCGGAAAATATTGAGAATAGAATTTGCTGTTCCCGGGTGTGCCATCCAGTTTTCTGCATCAACGACCAACGGTTTTCCAAACCATGTAAATATACCTTGGATGGTCTCTATTAACTTCATGCCGTAGATCGGGGCTGGCGAAACCAACAAGACGCTTTTGTTTCCATATAACTTCTGTTGAATATCGCATAAAGCCTCCCAGTCCAATAGACCAGAAGGTTTCACCATGGAATTTTCAGAACGCCAACGTCTTGTCCGACTGTCGATAACAATCAAGGGAGGTTCTGTTTTCCATTCATATTCCCAGCCTTCAAATTTCAAGATGTGATCATGAAAGACCTGATGGGTTTTACATCCGGGATCACGAAGCATCTCAGCATATTCATCAATAAAATCCTGTTGAAATTTTTCCGGACAGTTCCCCCATGCTTGGCATAGGAAATACGCACTTAGTCCATTGGCTATCATGCGCTTGGAAAAGGGATGTCCGTAAACAGCTTCTTCCCATTCTCTATTTAAGTTCCAATCGTCTGTTATGTCATGATCATCAAAAATCATGGCAACAGGGATATGGGCAAACAGGCGGCGCACTCTATTTAGCTCTGACTTGAAATGCTCAATGATTTCTTGTTCTTCTTTATAGAGCGAACTGTTTTCAGGACTTAAGCCAGCAGGTTCTGATAAGTCAGCAAACTTCCAAGGTTCTGGTGACCAGACAAGCAAATACATTATAAGGTGTTCGTGCAAACTTATAAGGTGGTTGTGTGCCGTATCTGTTGTGAAAATAGGTTTCTTGACCCCATCAAACAACATATCAAGAAGGGCCCTGTTACCCTTTACTTTAGGAAGGATATCTGCACGACCATAATAGCAGTCATGGTGCCCATAAAGAGCGATAGAATTTTCAATATCCGGTACACCTAGGCCTTTCATTTTTTCAGCAGGTAGATCAAGCTTTTCAATAACGCTATGAATCGCACGTAACATAGGGCCAGCGACATCATCTGAATAAATTTGATCTCCCGACATCACTAACAAAGAAGGCCAGGTGGGAAGAGCGCTATCTGTTGTACTATCTGAATTTATAAGTTTCGCAAGAAGTCTGTCAGCTTCAATCAATCCATCTTCTGATTGGTGGTGGGGCTTACGACATGACCCATGCAGGACAGAGCCGATATGATTTGGAATGATGAAACCTAAAGAGCTTTTGTTTGGATAAAGAAGATCAGGTGATAGCGACACTAAATTTTGCCCATCAAGCTCAATTTGATAATCTATCCATTCATCAGTAGGTAATTCGGCATCTAATGTGAGATTGATAAGGAGGTAATGTAGGTTTTCAGCCGCGCTTAATGTCTTGATGTTTTGAGTGACGTTAATATCTTGAGAAAACGTAATGGTGGGCTCAATAGGTTTGGTCAACACCATCCAAATAGCGAGGCGTGCGCGTTCTATGCGTCTTAAAATCGGTCCGGCAAGGACTAGGGAGATAGAAGGGACCGCATTCGACATTTTTTGCACTCATGCCTATTCAACTCATTGAATTTAAAGTAGCCACTGGATGAGATATTAGCAATAGTGCCCTTAAAGGACGTCCGCAATCAAAACGACATTATAATAAAGCTGTGAAACCATATTTATGCCCTACACCTAAATCAGCGACGAGTTGCAACTACTTTTTGGTAGAGACCACCGAAGAAAGTTTGTTTGGACCAAGTGAAAGCATCGTCCCCTCCTGCCAAAGTACTGATTTCTGTTTCCAGCAAATCCATTGTAAAGGGTTCCAGTTTACGCCAGATGAGATTCATAATGCCTCCTAAAGGATGGAACCGTACTGGTTTGTGATAATCAACAAAAACAGCTTTCCCTCCAGGGGCAACATTATCAAGTAACCCCCTAATCACTTCCACTTTTTTTTCGTGTGGCATTTCATGGAGGAGGAAGTAGCAACAAATCCCATCATAAGGACCGCCGCCAGGGGCCGCTGCATCAGCGAGGCGTACTTTTGCTTGGGGCAACCCTTTGAGGCGCCTGCGACAGTTCTCCACCTGCAAAGGGACAATATCAATGACATCAAGTTGACCATTCTCCCCCACGTGTCGCGCAAGGTTTGGAGAAAAATCACCATAAACATAAGCCGCCTGAAGGACCCTTCCTCCCGGTTTAATTTCTTCAAAAGCTGACTTCATTAACCGACGACTGTTGCCCCATAAAATAGCCCAGACAATGATACCTCGATCCAACCAGGAAACCGTAGTGGGGTCGATATAGGCCCAATGATAGGTTTTCTTCAGATAATCGGGAATCACAGGTTTTGTCGACAAAGGAACAAGGGCCTGGGATTGGGATTTTAAGATTATTTGATCCATCTACGCCTCATGCCATCAGAAGTTATTGTAGTTCAATTTTTCACTTCACTCCTCACAAACGAAGCAGAAAAATCACCGCTAAAACAGTTCCCAGAGCAGCAACACCATAGCAAATAAGCATGGTTGTTCTGTCACTATGAATGCCAAGATCATGAACCGTTGTTCTGGTTCTGTGGGCAGCATGCCAAAGGGAAACTGTCAGGAAGCCTAAGAGGACCAACCGCCCTAAAGGATGAGCCACCACCATGAAAACTCGGTCATACGAAAGGTCCGTAGGTGAGAGAAACCCGAGAGGAACCGCAAGGCCGAGAATTAACACGAGAACAGGAACAAGGAATGCCGTTACTGTACCACCTGCTGCAAAAAGGCCCCAAACAATTGGTTTGTTAGAACGTGCCATTGATCAAAGCCCTCCCACAATAAATAGAGCTACAACTGAGATCACTAACCAGCCCCCATAATGAGCACCAACGATAACCCATCCAGGCAGTTGTTTGTCGCCAATCCAGATCGGCATGGCTTTTGGTGTTAAGTTAAACCAAGTTACTGAGTGAAGAACTGCCATGATGAAAACAGCTAGGTTCATCAACAAACCAGCTTGGCTCCACAGGGCCGCCAAGAAAATGTCAAAAGTTTCGGGGCCTTGTGACAAACGATAGATGCCTACCAATAAAACAAATGCATAGAAGCCAATGAACAGGCAGGTCAATTCACGCGCCATATAGCGGATATACCGCCCTTCCCGCAGCCACCAAGAGTTAGGCATAGGTCGAATATAAGGTCGATTGGTCATGCGCCACCTCCCTCTACCTGTTTAACTACACCGCCACTCTTTTTCTTGCCCAGGAGCAACTTATCCATGAAGTAATCCATGGTGCTGGCAATTTTAGTTTGCTGAATGGCAGCTGCAGGATCAACATGTTTGGGACAAACTTCAGAGCAAGCTCCAACAAAAGTACATTCCCAAATCCCCTCATTACTCGCCACCACATCTTCGCGAACACTTCTGCCTTGGTCGCGACTGTCAACATTATAGCGATGAGCTAAAGCCAAAGCAGCGGGACCAACAAACCCTTCGTTCAAAGCGTATTGTGGGCAAACCGAATAACAAGCGAGGCAGTTAATGCACATAGCATAAGGCTTGAACCTTTTTAGCTGCCCGGAGGTTTGTTTATAAGTTCCATCCACTTCGGCAACAGGTTCTTTCGGAATCAAATAGGGCTTAACGACCGTCATCTTTTTCATGAAGTCATCAAGAACCACTACCAAGTCCCTCTCAATCGGGAAGTTATGGAGAGGTTCAACGCGGATCGTATCGGGAAAGTCTCGCACGAAGGCTTTACATGAGAGCATCGGTGTATTGTTGATCACCATGCCACAACTGCCGCAGACCGACATATGACAGGACCAACGGTAACTTAAAGTTCGGTCAATATTATCTTTGATGTAATTAAGAACATCCAAAACCACCCATTCTTCTTGAACAGGAACTATATAGCTCTGGATTACAGGTTCATCATCAAGTTCAGGGCGATAGCGCAAAACCTCGAGGGTAATTTGTCGTTCACTCATCACTTTTCTCCCCCATAAACCCGCTTAGCAGGTTGGGATCTGGTAATGACGACATCTTGATAATCTATGCTTGGCGCACCCGCGCCTTGATATGTGGCGAGAGAATGCTTGAGCAGGTTAGCATCATCGCGTTCGGTATAATCAAGACGCTGATGAGAACCACGTGATTCCTTCCGTGCCATAGCAGAATGAGCCATAGCTTCAGCAACTTCTATCATCGCCTGTAATTCAAGAGCCTGAATGAGATCCGTATTATAAACATTGCTTTTGTCTTCCAGAGCTACTGAGTTAAAACGATTGCGAATGTCACTTAGTTTACCGCAGGCATCTGTCAGCAGCTCCTCACTGCGGTAAATTCCTGCACCATTCTCCATAGCGTCGTTCATTTCTTTGCGCAGGCCAGCAACGGTTTCTTTGGTATTTACGCGCATAAACAAATCAGCCAATTGCTTGCGTGTTTTCTCGCATTGTTGTTTTGCTAAGGTTGTATTTCCTGCAGCTCTAGACTCATTTTTCTCAGCTGCCCGTTGGCCCGCCTCCCGACCAAAAACCAAACATTCGGTCAGTGAATTTGAGCCCAAACGATTGGAGCCATTGATGCTGACACAGGCACATTCTCCTGCAGCATATAGTCCATCCAGTCCGGTTTCCACATAACGTTCCATATGGATACCGCCCATGGTGTAATGGGCAACGGGACGGATAGGCACCGGTTCGTGCACCATATCAACACCTAAGTAACTCAAAGCAAGGTCACGCACGAAGGGCAAACGTTCATTGATCAATTCTTCACCGAGGTGACGCATATCAAGATGAACGACATCCCCATGGGGAGTTTTGATGGTTCGGCCTTTTTGTTGTTCGTGCCAGAAGGCTTGGCTAAGAATATCCCGAGGGCCAAGCTCCATTGCCTTTTTACGGGGCCATGGATCGGGTGGGCCCATGCCATAATCCTGCAAATAACGATAACCATCTTTATTGACCAAAATGCCGCCTTCACCCCGACAACCTTCGGTCATCAAGATACCTGTACCCGGCAATCCTGTGGGATGGTATTGGACAAACTCCATATCTTTAAGAGGCACACCAGCACGGTAAGCCATGGCCATACCGTCGCCAGTTTTGATCGCGCCATTGGTTGTGAAAGGAAAAACACGACCAGCCCCACCAGTGGCAATAATCACGTTTTTAGCTGCAAAGGTCTTTAACTGGCCACTACGCATCTCAATGGCAGTTACTCCTTGGCAAGTGCCATCATCTGTTACCAGATCGGTCGAATAGAATTCGTCATAACGGGTGATCGAAGGGTATTGTAGAGATGTTTGGAACAAGGTGTGCAGAATATGGAAACCTGATTTATCAGCCGCGTACCAAGTCCGTTCAATCTTCATCCCACCGAACGGTCGAACGGCGACGTCGCCATTTTTATCACGGCTCCAGGGGCAGCCCCAGCGTTCAATCCGGGCGAGTTCCTTAGGTGCCCTTTCAATGAACCACTGAACCGCATCCTGATCACAAAGCCAGTCGCCACCAGATACCGTATCATTAAAATGATTTTCAAAGCTATCTTCTTCCTTCACCACACCCGCGGCACCACCTTCGGCGGCACAGGTATGGCTGCGCATTGGATAGACTTTTGAAATTAGAGAAATTTTGATATTTGGGTTGATTTCTGCGATAGCAATAGCGGCACTAAGACCTGCAGCACCTGCACCGACAATGGCAACGTCTGTTTCGATAATTTCCATAACATATGTTCCCCAACTTACGGATAGGGCTTAATTTCCCAAGGCGATTCAGCTTACGGCACAGCAATATATTCCCAAGCATCTCCTACATATGTTTAAGGGTAAACCCTAACAGAAAAATCACCCTATGGGAACGAAAACAAGTGAATATATGCATGCAATTTACGCATAACGGATATGAGAAAATAGCACTTTATTACCATTATCTAATATAGTATATTAGTGTTAGCTAAATAAATATTTTCCTAAATAGACTTCCTGGCGGTCGGCATTTAGGTTTAGGCAATGCCGCTGCCCTCGAAGTTGGGGGGAAGCGATTATGAAAAGTCTCCGAGAAATCATTTTCCATATTGGCAATAGCCTTTTTATTGCATATCTGGCACTCCTGATTTTTAGCTTATTTTCGAACCCTGCTTCCGCAGCAGTTTCAAAAGGCTCAACAGCAGATCACTCAAAATTTGAAGAACTAAAAGGCCCCTTTAAAAGCGGCCCAGAGGTCACCAAAGCCTGCTTGAAGTGTCATACAGAAGCTGCCAAACAAGTCCACAAAACAACACACTGGACTTGGCAATTCAAAAACGAAGATACAGGCCAATTGCTTGGAAAACGTAATGTCGTCAATAACTTTTGCATCTCTACTCAATCAAATATAGGTGCTTGCTCCTCCTGCCATGTTGGTTATGGCTGGAAAGACAAGACTTATGATTTCACAGTAGAAGAGAATGTTGATTGCCTCGTATGCCACGATAAAACAGGCGCGTATGATAAGAAAAAATTGCGCGAAGGCAAAACCTCAATGCTCGCCAAATCCGCCCAAACGGTTGGGCGCACCAGCCGCACTTCCTGCGGTGCCTGCCACTTTAAAGGCGGCGGCGGCAAAGCTGTTAAACATGGCGATTTAGACCCTAGCATGGATGCTCCTGATATCTTTGTCGATGTCCATATGGATGCAGATGGTTTGAACTTCAGTTGCTCCACTTGCCATACGACAGATGCCCATATGGTCACTGGTAGCCGCTACACCCCTAAAGCCCAAGACATCAGCGGCATCGACGTCCCAGGTAAAAGTGATGGCAGCCGAGCCACATGTGTTTCCTGCCATGGCGACCGTCCTATGAAAGACGAAAAACTGAACGATCATACAGATCGTATCGCTTGCCAAACGTGCCACATCCCTCACTTCGCCCGTGGTGACTATCCCTCCAAAATGGTCTGGGACTGGTCAACGGCAGGTAAGATGAATGATAAAGGCAAACCTTTCTCAACATTAGACCAAGCTGACAATGAAATTTACAGCTCCAAAAAGGGTGACTTTGTTTGGCAAAGCAACGTGGTTCCAGAATATCGTTGGTTTAATGGCTCTGTAGAATACACCCTACCAACCGATAAGTTTGATCCTTCCAAACCTTTAGAAATCAACCGCTTTAAAGGCAGTGCTGATGACCCTAACTCTCTCATCTGGCCCATTAAATTGATGCGCGGCAAACAACCTTACGACACTGTCAACAAAACCTTAGTTACTCCCCATACCACCGGGAAAGACGGCTATTGGAAAACCTTTGATTGGCAAAGTGCAATCACCAAAGGCATGGAGATTGCCGAACTTCCTTACAGCGGTCAATACGGGTTTGTTGCCACTGAAATGTCTTGGCCGATAGCTCATATGGTTGCTCCAGCCAAAGAAGCTTTAGGTTGTGAAGATTGCCATAGTAGAGATGGTCGCATGACTGATATTGATGGGATTTACATCCCTGGCCGTGACGCCAATCCTTGGCTCGACATCGGTGGTTTCGCAATTCTCACAATGACAGTCTTTGGTGTCGGTGCTCACGGTGCCCTGCGATTCTTCTTCAACAAACGCAACAACAAAGCATAGAGGAGATATGTCATGACCGTATCAACAACCACATCTCCTGACACAGCAACTGTCACAACCTCAAAACCAACTCGTGTCTATATCTTCAAACGTTTCGAACGTTTCTGGCATTGGGCTCAAGCTCTGCTGATTATGGGCATGGCCCTGACAGGGTTTGAAATCCACGGCACTTATGCTCTGCTTGGTTTTGAAGACGCTGTGTTCTGGCATACAACCGCCGCTTGGACTCTTATCGGGTTGTGGGTATTTGCCATTTTCTGGCATCTGACCACGGGTGAGTGGCGTCACTATATCCCAACCGGAGAAAAGCTGATTGCCGTCGCCATGTTCTATGCCTTCGGTATCTTTAAGGGCGAACACCACCCTTACAAACCAACTCAACTGAGAAAGCACAACCCCCTACAACTGCTCGCCTACTTAGGGTTCAAGCTCGCCATGGCCCCTGCCATTTGGATTACCGGCATCTTGTACCTTTACTACAACGATTGGGCAGCCTGGGGATTGAGTTGGCTCGACTTGGAAACTATTGCCACGCTTCATGTAGCAGCCGCATTTGCTCTGGTCATCTTCCTAGTTGGTCATGTCTACCTGACCACCACCGGCCACACATTCTTTGCTCATATTAAAGCAATGATCACCGGCTGGGATGAACAGGAATAAGAGGAGAGATATTATGATCATCGAACCCATGGAAGAATACCGGTTATCTCGCAGACAAGTCCTTGTTCTTGGTGGCGTAGCTTTGGCAACAACCGCAATTTTTGGGTTAACACCCTTTAACGCCAAAGCCTCTCCTAAAGAAGCAAGAGCAAAATTGGCAGAATTAGCCAAGGGTGCTGAACTGCAAAAAGGGCGAATTAACATTACCCTGCCCAAACTAACCCAGGATGGCAGCAGGACACGGATTAAATTTGCTGTCGATAGCCCGATGACGGAACAAGACTATGTGAAATCCGTCCACATTTTAGCTGAACGCAATACTGTTCCTAACGTGGGGACCTATCACTTTACCCCTCTTAGCGGCAAAGCCGAGATCACGACTCGGATCAGGATTGTCAAATCACAAACCATCATCGTCGCTGCCGAAATGAGTGATGGCAGCATCTACTACGCCAAAGCCCGCTGCAATGTCGCACGCGGTGCTGGCGGCTGTGGTTGAGGAAGGGAGATTATGATGAAACCCAACGCCCCAAGAATCAGAATGCCCTCGACCGCTAAAATCGGCGATATCATTCAGATCAAAACCAAAATCCGCCATCCCATGGAAACAGGTTGGCGCAAAGGGGGAGACGGACAAACCGTCCCTCGGGATCGGATAACCCGATTCACATGTACCTTTGAAGGCAAAGAAGTGGTGAGTGCTGATTATGACTCCGGCATCGCCTCTGACCCTTATCTCATGTTCCACGCCAAAGTAACCGGCACTGGGGTCTATACCTTCAAATGGGAAGCTGATGGCGAAAAAATAATGACAACATCAGTCCCCTTAACCATCACGAATGCTTAACCAATCAACCATGCGTCCAAAATATCCTGGCGCTACTTGGAGGATTCAATCATGAAAACTACGTTCAAATTCAGTGCCCTTGCTGCGACGCTAATGGTTGCAGTTTTCGTTATCTATCCAACCTCAACTTTCGCGGCTGAACCTGGGTGGTACCCAAAGGTCGTCGACTATAACTTCGTCGAACCCTATGCGGTTATCCCCACACGTGATGACGTCGTCATCATCGACTCTCGTCCCATGAAACGACGCTTTGCTAACGGTCATATCCCTGGCGCCATTAGCATTCCTGATAGTCAGTTTAACAAAATGGCGGCAACGGCTCTGCCTAAAGATAAATCAATGGTGTTGATTTTCTACTGCGGTGGCGAGAAATGCATGCTGAGCCATAAATCAGCCTTCAAAGCTGAAAAACTTGGTTATACCAACATTCAAGTCTATGCAGCAGGTTATCCTGAGTGGAAAGCTAAAGGCCGGTTCGGTTCTGTCAGTGCTTCATACGTCAAAAAAGTCATCGACACTCAAAAAGCGACTGTTGTCGATGTCCGACCAATGAAGCGCAGATATGCTAAAGGCCATGTCCCAGGCGCGATCAGCATGCCAACAAGTCAATTCGACAAGATGGTAGATGTGCTGCCTGCCGACAAGAAATCACCCTTACTTTTCTATTGTGGTGGGATGAAATGCCCATTGAGCCCTAAATCTGCTCTTAAAGCCAAAGCCCTTGGCTACACAAACATTATGCTGTTCCAAGGCGGCTATCCAGAATGGAAAATGGCTTATGGCGAAGGTGCCATGGGGAACGAGCCTTTTGAAATGGCAAAAGCTGGTGCAATTGAAGCTGGTCCAGACGGCGACACCATTACCGTTGCCTCTTTTAACGCCATATTGAAAGACAAACCCGACAGCGTTCACTTTTACGATGTTCGGGATGCAACTGAATATGCCAAAGGGTCCATTCCTGGTGCCGTTAATCTTCCTGTCGAAGATATCGAAGCCAAAATGGATACATTGCCGACTGATAAACCCATCGTTTTCGTCTGCTCTACTGGAGCACGGAGTGGTGAAGCCTATGACATCGTTAAGATGCTGAAGGAAGACATGAAAGTTTACTTCCTCGACGCCACCATAACCTATCACGGCGAAGGCAAGTATGATCTTGCCCAAAACTAACTAACTTGGGCGGGTCGATATCGCCAGGGCGACCCGCCCATTTTTTACTTTTGTAGGAGGAAGCTATGAAAACGCTTTTAAAATTCACAGCCATAACATTGGCAGCTATGCTTCCTCTTATGGATTCAGCCCAAGCTGCAAACGAGGCCAACTGGAAAATAGGTCGAGTTTATAACCGTTTGGTTTGCAATGCCTGCCACCGTTTAGATGACGGTAAGGTGGTCTCTCCCTACGAAAGAAACAAAGCAGACTGGCAAGTTTATTTTGCTGCTGATTCTCATGATACAACGGGCAAAGCCAACCCTTCTGCTAAGTATTATATGGGCACGGATTATCGCGAGAGTATCAAAGCCACCAACAAAGCCGCGGCAAAGTTTCTTAAAATGCCTAATGCAATCATGGAAGGGCATGTCATTGAGTTTTATCTCCGCGGTGCAAAAGATTCTGATACTCCCGCAAGATGTCAATAAAGACCAAGTGAGGGACATGTCATGAGTAGTAACGATACCCTAAATGGTTTCAAAAGCGATTATAAGGCAATTTTTGTCAATGAATGGTCCCCCTACTTTGGCGCACTTGCCCTAGTCGCTGTTGTTATCGTTCTTATGGCAAATAATTTCTTCTGGGGTGTATTTGGCGGATTACGCTTGTGGGGAGATTGGTTTAACCAACTGATCGGTTTAAACTCACTCCTTGGCAGTAACCCTCATCTGGACAATCCCCTTACTCATCGTATTTCTCTCCTTGATATCACTTTACTCCTTGGGGCCTTTTCTGCTGCTCTGATGGCCGGGCAATTTAAAATAAATCGCCCTCCCCCCCTTGAATATATCTGGGGAGCACTTGGTGGAACCTTGATGGGCATTGGCGCTTCAATAGCAGGCGGCTGCACCGTTGGCGGTTTTTTTACCCCTATCATTTTTTCCTCCCCTGCTGGATGGGCTATGCTTGTGGGATTATTAATTGGAGCCTTTATTGGTCTTCAGGCTTTAATTTGGACTATGGAAAATATTTCCTGGGGAACACACGCACCCATGCCAACAGCCTATTCACAAAGTACAAAAACCGTTTTAGGATTTGGTGGGTTAGCTGTGATGATTGCGATCGTCTTCTGGGCAAGCTCTTGGTACAATAGCGAAGAAAAACTATTCTCTTCACGGGGTTTCATTATCCTATCAGGTTTTGCCCTTGGCTTTATTCTCCATCGTTCCCGCTTTTGCTTCTCCCGCGCCATTCGTGAGCCAATGATGACAGGCGATGGAGAACTCACAAAAGCGACAATACTTGCTCTTGGTGCAGGTGCTGTGCTTGGCTCCGTGCTCCTTAGCAGAGAAATTCTAGACCCTTACCTTGCCATCCCCGCTACCTTCTGGCTGGGCTCTTTAATCGGCGGCACTATCTTTGGTCTCGGTATGATCTTCGCTGGCGGTTGTGCTTCAGGAGCTTTATGGCGTATGGGCGAAGGCAACCTCAAATTATGGGTAACCGTATTCTTCTTCGCCTGGAGCGGCTCAACTTTCGGCGCCATCCTTCGGCATTATGAAGTGATGAAAACTGAGATGACCTTGGATCTGGTTGAGGCTTCAAAAGTCGGTTATCAGGCTTATCTCCCAGCCATGACTGGTGGATGGGCTATGACTTATCTGGTGAGCTTTGCTATCCTTGCTTTGTGGTATAGTTTGGTGAGCTACAATGAAACGACTGGAAAATTCACCGTTAT
Organism: Rhodospirillales bacterium; assembly: GCA_026196105.1. Classification (GTDB taxonomy): domain Bacteria; phylum Pseudomonadota; class Alphaproteobacteria; order Rhodospirillales; family JAPHRK01; genus JAPHRK01. Next base: position 23,431 of record JAPHRK010000017.1, read on the forward strand.
ATAATGCCACCATTTAGGGACTTTTATTTAAGGGCTTATCAGGGCATATTAAAACAGTTCTAAAAATTGCTCTGAGAGACCTTTAATGCTGGCTCTAATTTCCCCTGCCAAAAAACTTAATTTCGACCCCCTTGAGAAACCCCTTCCCTCAACGGAACCTGCCTTTCCCAAGGAAGCCAATTCATTGGTTAAGGTGGCAAGCAAACTGAGCAGACCTGATCTACAACGCTTAATGAAATTGAGCGATAATTTGACGGAGCTTAATTTTCAAAGATTTAAAAGCTTTGCCAAAAAAGCTTCACTTGATAACTCCAAGCAAGCAGGACTAGCGTTTGCAGGTGACACCTACACGGGATTAGAAGCACCGAGTTTGAGTGAAGATGACCTTCTCTATGCTCAGAACCATTTGCGAATTCTTTCTGGTCTCTATGGATTGCTACGACCTTTGGATATTATCCAACCCTACCGCCTGGAAATGGGTAGCCGTCTCGCCAATCCTCAAGGCAGTGACCTCTATGATTTTTGGGGAGATAAATTAAGGGATACTATCGATAACTTAGTTGCTGACCATGCTGCCCCCACTGTGATCAATTTAGCCTCAAATGAATATTTCAAAGCAGCTCGAGCCAAGACCATGAAATCTCGAGTGATCACCCCGGTCTTCAAAGAAGAGAAACAGGGAGTGACGAAAGTGATTGGCCTCTTTGCTAAGCGGGCTCGCGGGACCATGGCGCGATATATAATTGAAAATCGCCTAGAGCAACCAGAAAAACTTAAATCTTTCACCAAAGACGGCTATAGTTACAACGAAACTCTTTCCGACACTGACAATTGGGTTTTTGTCCGCAAATAGTGAGGTGTTAAACCATGCCCCGGTTTGGATGGTACTATTTACCATACCTGCTGCCTCTAACGATTATAGAGGGTATTCACTATGGGGGCTTTATGGCGTGGCAAACCGGCTTCTGGTTCTTTGTCTTTATCCCCATTATCGACCAGCTCCGAGGTATTAATACCAAAAACCCTAGGCCTGAAGAGGAAGCCAAAGCCGAAGCTTCATGGAGATATAAACTCGCGGTCTGGCTTTGGATTCCCGTTCAAATCGCCTTGATTATTCGCGGCTTACAAGTGGTGGTTAATGGCAACCTTAGCACATGGGAAACCATCGGCATTACAATCTCCATTGGCCTCATTACCGGGGCGATTGGCATCACTTGGGGGCATGAGCTTTGCCACCGAGCCAATAAGGTTGAACTTATCCTCGCTGAAATTCTCCTAAGCTCAGTCAGTTACACCCACTTTGTTATCGAACATGTTTACGGTCACCACAAAAACGTCGCCACCTTCAAAGACCCCGCGACATCACGCCTCAATGAAAGCTTTTATCGTTTCTATTTCCGTTCTGTATTTGGTGGAATTATAAGTGCTTGGCGTATCGAGTCCCTACGTATGGCAAAAAAGAGTTTGCCCACATTTAGCCTCTCAAACCGAATGTTGAGATACGGCCTGGTCCAAGTTCTAATCTATAGTACCCTTTGGACTTTGTTTGGTTGGAAAGGAATTGCTTTTTTTGCTGCACAATCCGTTGTCGCTTTTTCTATGCTGGAGGTCATCAACTACCTTGAGCATTACGGTTTAGAGCGTAAGGAACTGGAAACTGGGAAGTACGAACGGGTTCAACCACATCATAGCTGGAACTCCAGTCATGTTGTTTCTAACATCTTCCTTCTCAATCTCGCTCGTCATTCTGACCACCATTATATGGCTGCAAGGCGATATCAGATCCTGCGACACTTTGACGACTCTCCCCAACTCCCTGCCGGATATGCCACTATGTTTTTGCTTTCTTTGGTGCCGCCTCTCTGGTTCAAAGTCATGAACCCACGGGTTGCCGCCTGGCGTGAAAATTATGCAAACGACTCCCATACCAAGGTCTAACCACCCTCTCTTTGCTTTTTGGCTAGCCAGAACAAAACATACCTTACAAAAAATGTGCCACTTAGCTCACCTCAATTTTAAGAACGATTATCACAATTATCTTTTTTTACGACCTCAAACTGTACTGAGGACAATTACTGGTAGGACGTTTCCAGTACAGATAAAAAAGACAGCTATTAAACTTGCATAATTACATGCTATATTAGGAATATGATGTTTAGATATGTCGCGCTCCTAATTTTACTTTTACCTCTCTTTACCGCACAACCAAGTTACAGCGGCGAGAGAGAACAGTTGCGCGGTACCCAGTTTATCGGCCTTGTTAAAGGGAAAACCCTTTCTGGTAAAAATACAGCTGGCGTGAAGTTCCATCTCTATTTTCTCCGAGGCGGTATTGTGACCTACATGGACAAGAAAGGGAGCAAGGATACAGGTAAGTGGTACGTCAAGGACGATAAATACATTTGCGTAAGATGGCAAAAAATGTACGCAAACAAACAGCGCTGTGCCTCAGCTTACTACAAAGACCGGAAAATCATTTACCATGGAATGCATGGTTCCGGTGAAGTAGACCTTCTGGCCTATATTGCCGACGGTTTTAAATAAGTTTCTCCAAAGCCCACCGTGCGGCCTCTCTCACTGCAGGGTCCTCTTCCTCCAGAAATCCTCTCACTTCTTCGCGTCGTGAAACTTCGCCGCTATTACCCATGGCTATCAGAATATTCCGAAGCATCCTGTTTCTGCCCGTTCGCTTCACGGGTGAACCAGAAAAAACTGTCCTAAAGGTGGCATCATCTAATTTTGCTAAGTCAGAAAGCCGTGGTGCTTGGGTATGGGCGCGAGGCTGGAAAGCCTCTTCTTTGGTAAGCACCGTAAACTTATTCCACGGACATACGGCGGAACAATCATCACAGCCATAAATCCGATTGCCCATAGCCTCCCTATATTTCTCAGGGATATCCCCTTTAAGTTCAATGTTGAGATAAGAGATACAAGCTCGAGCATCCATTTCATAAGGGGCCGTAATAGCGCCTGTCGGACAGGCATCAATACATTTTGTACAATTCCCACAATGATCATCTTCTGGCTCATCGGGGGGCAAATCAAGCGTGGTGAAAATTTCTCCCAAGAAGAGCCACGCGCCATAATCCCTGGAAACAACATTGGTGTATTTACCCTGCCAGCCGAGCCCTGCCATTTGTGCCAAAGGTTTTTCCATTATCGGCGCGGTATCAACAAAAACCTTCAACTCATTACCAAACTTTTCCACCATCCAGCGGGCAATGCGCTTAAGACGCTTTTTAACAAGATTGTGATAATCTTTACCCTGCGCATAAACACTAATCGCGCCTCGGTCTTTTTGCTCCAGGATTGCCAAGGGATCATGGCCGGGGCCATAGTTTAACCCAAGAACAACAACAGACTTCACTTCAGGCCATAGTTTATGGGGACTTGATTTCCGATCAACGGTCTCTGCCATCCACTCCATATCGGCATGACGACCATCGGCAATATATTCCCTAAGGTGATCTTGCTTCTCTTGGGGCATGTGAATGGGAGCAAAACCGATCACATCAAAACCCACAGCAAGGGCTTCTTTTCTGATTTCTTCTTTAATCGCCTTGGGGTCCATTATCATCTATACTCTATGAAAGCCTAGCCAGTGGGCCTACAATCTGCTATCTAGCGCCCGTTTTCAACATTGAGTTAAAGTTTCAAGTCATGGCTATACGTTTTGCGCTTTTATATATCATCCTCATCGTCGTAGTGAATTACGGTTTTACCGTTGTCCCCTTGGTCCCCCTACCTGATGGAACCATGTGGCCTCCCATGAGCTTAGCTGTTGGCTTTATCTTTGTCGTGCGTGACTTTGCCCAGCGTGAAATTGGTCACAAGGTATTACTCGCCATGTTAATCGGCGCGACCCTTTCTTATTTCATGGCAAGTCCCTTTGTTGCCGTGGCTTCTGTCGCCGCTTTCTTGGTCAGTGAGCTTGCTGACTGGGTGGTTTATACAGTAACCAACAAACCGCTATCACAACGCATTTTCTATTCAAGCCTTATCGGTACGCCAATTGACAGCGCAGTCTTTCTCTACTTGATTGGTCACTTCTCAATTGCTGGCGTCATTGCCATGACCCTTAGTAAATTAGTGGGTGCCTTTATTGTTTGGTGGATGATCCGTCGCCGGGAAGCTCAGGGCGAGTTTGCAGTTTAGGGTATGAAAAAAGCGGTTATTCTCTTAAGTGGTGGATTAGATTCAACCACTGTCGCTGCCATTGCCAAAGATCAGGGCTTTGAAATTTATGCCCTGTCTTTCCGCTACGGACAACGCCATGACCAAGAGCTGGATGCCGCAGCACGTATTGCTCAACTGACAGGCGTTAAGCGCCATGTTATTAGCGAAATTGATCTTCGAGCTTTTGGGGGCTCTGCCCTTACGGATGACATCTCCGTTCCGAAAACAGGCGATACGAATAATAGCGAAAGCGATATTCCTATCACCTATGTCCCAGCGCGAAACACAATCTTCCTCAGTTTTGCTTTAGCTTTTGCTGAAACTATCGACAGCCAGGATATATTCATCGGCGTTAATGCCCTGGATTATTCCGGCTACCCTGATTGTCGCCCTGATTATATCACTGCATATGAAACCATGGCTAATCTTGCCACCCGCGCTGGGGTCGAAGGCACTCAAAAGCTCACGATCCATTCCCCTTTGATGGAACTCAACAAAGCAGGAATTATTAAGCGAGGGTTAGAACTCGGCGTTGATTACTCCATGACAACCAGTTGTTATGACCCTGCTGAATCTGGTGCTTCTTGTGGTCAATGCGACGCCTGCACTCTCCGCTTAAAAGGCTTCAAAGAAGCTGGCCTCACAGACCCAATCCCCTATATCACTTCTTAAGAAGGCACAGCCATGGCCTCTTATGTCTATATTCTTGGGAGTAAAGGCAAGGGCGGTTATAAAACTTATGTAGGCTGGACCACCAATCTGGAAGCCCGCCTTGGCAAACATAACGATGGCTCCGGCGCTAAATCCACCCGTGGACGTAGTTGGGTGCTTCTCTATGCAGAAAAATATATCAATCGTGGGGAAGCAATGAGCCGGGAATGGTACATCAAAAAAGATCGAAAATTGCGGGCTGCACTTAAAGCAAACAATGAGTAATTATTCATTATTCGACACATTCAGTTTTTCTAGTTAAGGTAGTTCCATGATGAAAACTAACCTTAAAACATTATTTATAAGCCTTGGCCTTAGCTTGCTCCTTGCAAGCTGCACTTCAGAGCCTAGGCTACAACCCTCTGGTTCGGAAGCTTACATTCCTAAGGGAAATGAAAGCTTTGATGTCTATGTTAATGAAAATAAAAAACGCATAAAATTAGCTCTACAAAAAATCAGATACAAAAAAGATAGAAACCCATTTGGGACACAATACCCTATTGATAAAGTTGTCGATATGCGGGCCCCCTTTAGCACCTCGGGAAATTGTGCAGAAAACACAAAAGGGGAAGGGATTGGTTTTCTTTACGTCCATGGTCTTTCAGACTCTCCCTATCTTCTCAAAGATATCCGTGAAAGCATTTCAACAGCCTATCCTTGCGCCAAACAGAGAGGAATTCTTCTTCCTGGCCACGGGACAATTCCTGGCGACCAATTAGTTATGTCTCGAGATCAGTGGATGAACATTACCCGCTACGGAGTGAACAGTTTTGAGAATAAAACCAAACAGATTTTTATGGTTGGTTTTTCTACAGGTACAGCCCTTTCATTGCGTTACGTAAATGAGAAAGAGGCTGATAAAAGAGTAAGTGGCTTAGTTTTCCTCTCTCCTGCACTTAAGGCACGAACAGCCCTTGCACCTCTTACTGTTATCTTGCGTTATTTTATGGATTTCTCTGAAGTTAATAATGATGAAGATGCTGCCAAGTACGAATCTTTTTCCTTCAATGCTGGAGCAGAATTTTACCTGCTGACTAAAGGCCTAACTGACAAGGACTACCCAAAACTAAATATTCCAGTCTTTATGGCCTCTAGCGCAGATGATCAAACCGTAAACTCTCAAGCGGCTAGAGAATTCTTTTGTACTAAAGCTCAACCCGGCAAACGGGCTATGCTATGGTATAAATCAGCCTTTCCTGAAGAAAAAGAACCTCTTACCTGTGATGGCATTGAAGACCTATCTCCCAAATCACCTGAAACCAAGGTCATTAATTATGCCCATACAGGCCTTACTATGGCTCCAAAAGATAGACACTATGGCTTCAATGGGAACTATAAAAATTGTCTGATTTACGGGACCGAAGGAGCTAATTATCAAGGATGTAAAGAGGATAATGGAGGCTCGGTATATGGTGAAAAAAACCTAGTAAAGAAACCTGATTACAAATGGCAAGGAAAGTATCTCCGTCGAGGGACTTTCAATCCACATTTTGAAACCATGGCTGTTAGGATTAATGATTTTTTGGATAAATCCATTTCCGGAAAATGGTAACTTTCAACTTTCATCCATAGCCACCTCCTCAACCAACCACTCTCTAAAAGCCCGGACCTTCCTAAAGCTCGCATAGCTAGTTGGGTAAACAAGATGGAAGGCGTGGTTCATGGGGAGAGTAAGCCCAAAAGGGGCAACTAAGCTCCCTTCGTCTAGTTCTTTTGTTGCAAAGGGATTTCGGCCGAGGGCAATTCCCAAACCTTCAATAGCCGCATTAAACGCATCATTTACTGTGTTAAACTGCAAACCAGCAGAAGCATCAATCCCTTCAACCCCTGCAGCCGTTAGCCACAAACGCCAGCGATCAGAAGCCGCTGTATCATGTATCAATGTATGGAATTTAATATCGCATGGCTGGCGAAGAGGATGGAGACTCTCCATCACTGAAGGGGCACAAACTGGAAAAACCCGCTCTTCAAACAACCTCTCACTATAAAGATTAGGCCACCCCCCTAAACCATAGCGAATGGCAGCATCAAAGGACTCAGTCTCAAAATCAACAACCACAGAAGTACTACTTAAGCGCAGCTCAATATCCGGATGCTTTTCCTGCCAACGCACTATACGAGGGATAAGCCAGCGTGATAAAAATGTAGGCGAAACACTAATAGTCAGGACCGAGTCATCACTATCCCCTGGAAGCAATCTTCGCGTTGCCTTTTCCATACTGTCCAAAGCGAGAGAAAGATCGGGCAAATAACGCTTCCCTGCTTCAGTTAAGGCCAAAGCTCTGGTGCGTCTCTCAAATAGAGGGAAGCCGAAATAATCCTCCAAGCCTTTCACTTGATGGCTTACGGCAGCCTGGGTGACATGCAGCTCTTCAGCCGCCTTGGTAAAGCTCAAAAGGCGAGCGGCGGCTTCAAATGCTTTTAATGAATTAAGAGGGGGTATTTTTCTAGCCATACCATATCATTAGTTTTTCTAATCATTGTTCATGAGAAAGCATCGTTTGTTGAGTACAAAAGATCAAGCTATTTTATTATTAGATAAACAATTCGAGATGACCCACCTACACTCTCGACGTAGATAAGGATTAGAAAAATGAATACACAATGCAATCAACTTCAACCCTTACCACGGCAATTTTCCTCTTCTTCAAGAAACATAGCTGCCTTTGAAATTCAGAACCTTACAACTTGGGTTGATCGAGTAACATGTCGTTTCATGACCACATTCAGAACTTGGCGGCAAAGATCAAAAGAACGTAACGAATTAGCCGCTATGTCCCCAGCCCAAGCCAAAGATATTGGCCTCACTATGACTGATTTACGTCAGGAAGCTAATAAAGAGTTTTGGCAAAACTAACCTCCCCTCTCTCCTCTTTCATTGTACATACATGAAGGAGGAGAGCACCCTACAAATCTATTTGCCCATAAATTGTAAGCTAACAAAACAATGTTTGCTGTACTCACCAAAAGGGAGTAAGCGGAAAGATGGAAAAATTCTAAATACCATAGGTAGGCATGACTAATTTTTTTCTCTATGCCACGACAGTTCTCGTTTGGGGCACCAGTTGGATAGCGGTTCAGTTTCAGCTAGGTCCAGTCGCGCCTGAAATTTCAGTTGCCTATCGCTTTATCCTCGCGGCGATAATGCTTGTCGGCTTTTGCTTGATTACAGGCAAGAAGATGGCATTTGACATCAAGACCCATGGCCTCTTTGCTATTCAAGGGCTCTTTCTGTTTTGCTTAAACTTCTACCTGATTTACTTAGGCAGTCAGTTTCTCGCCAGTGGCCTAGTATCGATTGTTTTTTCCACACTCTCCATGTTCAATATCATGAATGCCGCCATATTTTTTAAAATCTCTATAAAACCCCGGGTTCTGCTCGGAGCAGGCATTGGCTTTATCGGTCTAAGCGCCGTGTTCTCACCAGAACTCAAAAGCTTCAGCCTTGATGATGACGGCATGAAAGGGCTCTTGCTTTGTTTATCAGGAACCGGCGTTGCCTCCTTAGGGATGATGTTTTCTCTACGTAATAAAAATGCTGGAATTCCCATGATACAGACCAATGCATGGGGAATGGTTTATGGGGCCGTGTTCATGAGCCTCATTGCTCTCTCCCTTGGCAAAGAATTTATTTTGGTTTGGACGCCGGGATATGTGATCTCTCTTCTTCACCTTTCCTTATTTGCCACAGTCATTGGCTTTGCGGCTTACCTAACTTTGCAGATGCGTATTGGCCCGGATAAAGCAGCTTACACAACGGTCTTGTTTCCCCTCATCGCGCTTACCATCTCTACTTTTGTTGAAAATTACACTTGGTCTATTGAAGCTGTCGTTGGCGTTGGTTTCGTCTTATGGGGTAACTTATTGGTGATGACAAAAACCGGATCCTCAAGAGCGACCTTGAAGCGAATAGTAGGAGTTTCTCCATGACTGAATCTCAGAGTTGGTGGCGGGGAAAGGTCCTTATTGCCATGATTTGTGGCGGGTTAATCCTGTCATTATCCATGGGCATTCGCCAAACTTTTGGTCTTTTCTTGGAACCGATGAGCCATGATTTAGGCTGGAAAATGGGCGTCTTTTCTATGGCCCTTGCTCTGCAAAACCTATTATGGGGGGCGACACAACCTTTTGCAGGCGCTATTGCAGACAAATTTGGCAGCGGAAAAACCCTCGCTTTTGGCAGCCTGATTTATGCTGGCGGAATCGTCCTTATGGCGATTGGTGGCTCTCAAACGATTTTTACGATCAGTGCTGGCCTTATTGTCGGCACAGGCACTGCCGCTTTAGGGTTTCCCATCGTGCTGGGTGCGGTTGGTCGACTTGTCCCCGCAGAAAAACGCCCGGCTGCTTTGGGTCTAGTCTCTGCTGGCGGATCTTTTGGTCAATTTATCTTTGCGCCTATTTCACAAGGTATCATCGGCAGCGCAGGTTGGTGGGTAGCACTGTTAGCTTTAGCTGGCTTCGCTGCATTGGCTGTTCCTCTTGCTTCCCAACTTACGGGAAAAGCAATGGATGGTTCTCTTAATGAAGCCAAACAAACTCTCAAAGAAGCCCTTAATGAAGCTTTTGCAGTACGTAGTTATTGGCTCCTCATTGGCGGGTTCTTCGTTTGTGGTTTCCATGTTGCCTTTGTAGCTGTTCACCTGCCCATGTATTTGATCACCTGCAACATGCCGGCATCCCTTGGGGCAACAGCCTTGGCTCTGATTGGACTGTTTAATATTGCTGGGACTTTCGCAGCAGGGTATTTGGGGGTTCACTTCCCCATGAAATATGTTCTCAGTGCTATCTACTTAGCTCGCGCTTTGGTTTTCGGGATTTTCTTCGCTTTCCCTGTTAGTGAACTTTCTGTTCTTATTTTCTCAGCTAGCCTCGGCTTCCTATGGCTCGGGACCGTTCCTTTAACCAGCGGCATTGTTGCCCGTGTCTTTGGTCCTCAATATATGGCTACCCTATTTGGGGTTGTGTTGTTCAGTCATCAAGTTGGTGCTTTTCTTGGTGTCTGGTTTGGAGGGTTTTTCTTTGATATGATGGGAAGTTATGACATTGTATGGATTATGTCGGTTGTTCTGGGCCTCGTGGCTGGTATCATTCATTTACCAATCATCGAACGCCCTTTAAAACCATTAGCTGCTTAAGCTCTATCATTTCAAACGGGGTTAATCTATGGACTTGGAATATTTTCAAACGCTTGCGCGCTATAATAAATGGGCGAACAAGAGAATATATACTGCCTGTGCTGAATTATCCCTCGATGAGTATAAGAAACAACGCCAAGCCACTTTCCTTTCTATACATATGACCCTCAATCATATTTTACTAATTGATCGCATCTGGTTATCGCGAATACGCAATAAAAAAATTACCATCAAGACGTTGAGGAAAGAGCTCTATACTGACCGGGCAGCCCTCAGGATCGCTCGCAAACTTAAGGATGATAAAATCATCCTTGTGTTAAAAAGATTCCGCCACAAACATCTTGATAAAAAATTAGAGTATGAAGACCGTAGAGGACAATTCCATTCAAACCCAACTCGGTATATTTTAGGCCATATGTTTAATCATGCCACCCACCACCGGGGTAATGTCCACGATATGCTCTCTCAAACGAGTGCCGCTCCACCATCAATTGATCTGATTGATTTTGTTCGTCACGAGCAAGCTAAAAAAGAGAAGAAAAAGGGAGGGTAAACCTCCCTTTCCCGAAATGGTTACACGTCGTTTGTAACAACAACCTTACCTGTTGATTTCCGCTGTAATAAAGCGTTAAGGGCGTCTTTTGTTTCCTCTAAGGGGAACCGCATAGAGACGTGTGGCTTGATTTTACCTTCTCCCAACCATTGGAAAAGCTGTGCGTTTGAACGTGCAATGCTTTTGGGGTCCAATTGGTGATAAGCTCCCCAATAGTAACCCAGTACGGTTAAGTTCTTCACGAGAAGATAGTTGGCTGGAATTTGCGGGACACCTCCCCCGGCAAACCCAATAACCATAACTCGGGCCTGCACAGCTGTTGAACGCAGAGCATCGTCAAAAGCTTTCCCTCCAACAGGGTCATAAACGACATTAGCTCCCTTGCCTCCGGTAATTTTCTTAACCCGCGCGCGGACATCTTCCTTAGTGTAATCAATCAAGTAATCAGCCCCTTTGCTTTTGCAGACTTCTAATTTTTCAGGGCTACTCGCAAGGGCAATAACTTTAGCCCCAATCACCTTTCCACACTCAACCGCTGTTAGGCCCACACCACCAGCAGCACCATTAACCAGCAAAAACTCATCTTTTTGCAGTTTTGCGATTTCTGTAAGCCCGTGGTGAGACGTGCCATAAGCAACAACAAAAGTTGCAGCCGTAGCGTAATCCATTGAGCTTGGAACTTTAAATACCTTGTCAGCTTTGACAACAACCTGTTCGGCAAAGGCCCCGTGACCAGCACCGGCGAAAACATGGTCTCCAACAGCAAGGCCATCGACACCTTCACCCACTTCCATAATTTCACCTGCCATTTCTGACCCAGGGGTGAAAGGAACTTCTGGCTGAACCTGATACTTGCCTTGAACCATAACGTTATCGGCAAAATTAACTCCTGCCGCTCGCATAGCGATTTTAACTTCACCAGCCCCAGCTGTTAGGTCTGGTAGGTCTTCAACAACCAGATCATCTGGGGTTCCGAATTTCTTGCAAACGACAGCGCGCATGGCGTACTCCTTGTCCAATAATTTATCTGCTATATTGTTAGCGGCAACATTACAGATATCAACCCATTAGTTAAACAACATACTTGAAGTTAAATGACAAAAGTTCGAGGATATTTCGGCGTCGGGGTCGAAGGAATAAATAAAACGATGAATGTGGGCAGTATTTTCCGCTCTGCTCACGCCTTTGGTGCTGGCTTTGTTTTCACCGTTGCAGCGACGTACAAACAGCAGTTGGGCAAACGGGCAGATACTTCTAATGCCGCCGAGCAACTCCCCTTTTACAGTTTCCCCAACAGAGAAAGTATGGTCCTCCCTCAGGGCTGCCAGTTGGTCGGAGTTGAATTAACCGACGATGCTGTTGACCTACCAAGCTTCCGCCACCCTACAAGTGCAGCTTACATACTCGGTCCCGAAAGGGGCTCTTTATCACCAGAGATGGTTGAACGTTGCAATATGGTTGTCAAAATTCCGACAAAATTCTGCGTCAATGTGGGCATTGCAGCGGCTGTGGTCATGTATGACCGAGTTCAAAGCTTAGGCCGTTTTGCTGATCGCCCGGTTATGCCGGGTCAACGTCCAATCCCCTTGGAGGACCACGTGCAAGGCAGCCCCATTTTCCGCACAAAAATTAAAGGATTCCGCGACACCCCTCCTTTGGAAGAAGACGAATACGGTTTTGATGGAGGCGACCGAAAATGAGGAACTTCGTTCCCTTAACTTTGATATTTCTTGGGCTTTCAAGCACAGCAGCACTGGCAAACGACTTTATTGAAACTCATGGGGACTGGAGTGTTTTTGCCAACAAACCAAATAAAGCGACCTCATGTCACATGGGCAGCGAGCCGACCAAAGAAACGGGTAAATATAAAAAGCGTGGAGACGCTTATGTGCTAGTCGCCCACGACCGCCAAGAAAAAACTTACAATGTGGTGAGCTTTGCTCAAGGTTACGGTCTCAAAAAAGACTCTGACGTTGTTGTCACCATTGGCAAAAAAAGCTTTAAGCTCTTCGTTGACGGAGAAACTGCCTGGGCTAGAGACAGTGCAACTGACAAAGCCCTCGTCGTGGCCATGCGTGGTGGGGCTGAAATGATCGTTAGCGGCATTTCAGGACGTGGCACAAAAACTACCGATACTTACTCTCTAAAAGGCATCACCGCCGCCCACAAAGCGATTAATAAGATTTGCGGTGTTAAGTAAGATACTATCAATATAGTACATTCTATATTCGACCAAGTATACTGCTGCGCTATAATACTATCTCTTCACGATTATTCAGGCTCTCCTTTTCTTCAGATGAGACGAATTGAAAAAAACAAAAGGGGCTGTCCTAGATAACATCAAAAGGTGTTACTATGGTCAGCATGAGAAAGAGTCGTTTAAGTATCTATAAGCAAGGCCGCCTTGTCGAACATTTTATCTCTGGATCGACGGCTCGAACAGCGGCCTCGATCGTTGGTGTAAACAAAACTACCGGCGCTTATTATTATCTTCGCCTTCGTGAAATCATTGCACTCAAACTTGAGCAAGAGTGTCATGAGGTTTTTGGCGGTGAGATTGAAGTTGATGAAAGTTATTTCGGTGGTAGACGCAAGGGACAACGAGGAAGAGGTGCTGCTGGTAAAACCCCAGTGTTTGGCTTGTTAAAGCGAGGAAGGAAGGTCTATACAAAGATCATTCCAGACGCTTCATCGGCAACATTATTTCCCATCATTGAGCGGAAGGTTATTCCAGACAGCATCGTCTATTCTGACTGCTGGCAAGGTTATAATGTGCTTGATGTATCGGACTTTAAACACTTCCGTATTAACCATTCCAAGCTCTTTGCAGATAAGAAAAATCATATCAATGGGATAGAGAACTTTTGGAACCAAGCCAAGCGTCACATGCGGAAATTTAACGGTGTTCCCAAGGAGCATTTTGGGCTATTTCTAAAGGAATGTGAGTGGCGTTTTAATCACAGTGACCCATCATCTCAATTATTACAGTTAAGGCAATGGGTTAGAGAGTATTTGAACTAGTTATCTAGGACAGCCCCAAACAAAAAATAATGTAATCTGGAACCTAAGAAAACAACTCCACAAACTAACTGTGTAAAGTTTTACTCGCCAACCAACCATAAATTGATATAGATTTGTTTCACTTTTTTCATGCTAGAGTTGAAAGGGGCGCCATGTCTAATCTTGCAGATGCTATTTCTTGGGCCAATTCACTTTCATTTACACCTAAAATTACTCTTAGTGCCATTTTAGTAGCAATACCAATCCTATTATTAACAATAATTTGGGCACCTAAAAAAAATTCTAGTGAAGAAACGGAAACGAAAGAAAAAAATCCTAGCAACCTACAAATTGAGCTGACGAGAGATGAAGAAAAAGCACTTGGCTTGGTTCTAACCGATCCTCAAGCAGGGGATAGAGGCGCTTGGACTTATCCATTGCATCAGCAGCTTACTTATCGAGGACTTTCAGATGTTCAAGCTACTAGTGCTCTTAACGCCCTTGTTCGCAAAGGATTACTTGTTTCAGTTAACGTCGAAACAAGAGATTCGATGACTGGTAAGCCTACCACAGCTCCTGCATATAAAGTGACAGAAACTGGGTTTTTATATGCGGCTAAACACGAACAAATTATGAAATTTGAGCAAAAATATTACTATACCTTACGAGTTATGGGTGCCAGAGAAGAGAATTCTCTGTTCCTTGAGCACTTGCAAGATTTAGATTTTATAGAAAGACAGACACGGTTCATTAATGAAAAAGATCAAAATGCATCAAGGATTGCCATTTTTTCTTATAACCCGATAAGTGAAAAGCTAATAAAAAATATTGCAAAAATGTTCAAAGTTGTGGTTTTGGGTTTTTCTAAACGTTAAATGTTTAAATCTGGATAAAAAGTAAACAGCCTGCCCAGGCATAGAAAACCCTAGAGTTGCTTCAATTATTCAACCCCCAACTAACTCCGATACCCCCTAGCCTTTCACTACGTAACCCGCCCTCCATCTCGAGCATTTTTCAAGGTCGAGAAGAAAGCATCGTAAACTTTTTTCCGGTCGGGTTCTTCTTCGGTTAAAGGCGTGGCTTCGGCAAGGGTGGCAAGGCTACGACGGGCGAGCTCATGGTAGCCTTCTGTACCTTTAACTTTCCAAGCCAGTTCTTTTTCATCCAGATCACGAATTTTCTTAGCTGGAACACCACCTGCCAGAATATTTGAAGGAATTTCCCCATGGGCTTTAACAAAAGACATAGCTGCGATGATTGAATTTTCCCCGACCACGGAGAAATCCATAATCACTGAGTTCATACCTACCAAAGCGTTTTTCTTGATCAAACAACTATGGAGAACGGCCCCATGACCGATGTGTCCGTTATCCTCGACGACGCATTCACCTGAAGGGAAACTATGCATGATGCAATTATCTTGAAGGTTACACCCTTCCCCAAGCTTCACTCTGCCAAAATCCCCCCTCATGGAAGCACCCGGCCCCACATAACACCCCGGCCCGACGATGGCATCGCCAATTAAAACGGCCGTGGGATGGACAAAAGCGGTTGGGTGGACAACAGGGATTACATCATTGATAGAATAAACATTCGCCATAGAGGGCTCCAAAAACAAGGGAACAAATTCAAAATTATGAATAATTACCTAAATCGGTAAAGGAATACTTGATTAAAAAGTCTCTTCCGTGCATGTTCCAAGAAATGATTCGCTAACGATCTAAATTGGCATGGGGCTTCAATAGTTCGCAAGTTAATTTTAGGCCTATTGGTAACCCGCCATAAAGTGGCGGGCAAACTAGAGGAATAAGTTTCGTGGATATGCAAAATAACAGAGCACAGCGTGCAGCCGAAGCCGTTGTCAAAGCTATGCTCCTCGGTGACAAGGTAGCTGTTTGGCTTGGGGCGGAACTGTTAGAAGTATCTCCTGGTCGGGTTAAATTGCAAATGACAGTACGTGACGACATGCTTAATGCCGTTAATATCGGTCATGGCGGTGTAAGTTTCTCTTTTGCTGATGTTGCTTTTGCCCTAGCCTGCAATAGCCATAACGACACAATGGTCGCTCAGACCTGTAACATAAGTTTTATGGGTCCAGCCAAATTGGGTGATGTCTTAACGGTAACTTGTGAAGAGACACTTCTTGAAGGCCGCACCGGGATCTATGACGCGATCATTACCAACCAAAACGGCGATAAGATCACGATTTTCCGTGGTCAATCCCGGGGTATCCCCGGCCAAATTCTCCCTGATTTAGATATATAGTTTGAAGGACTAACCATGACTGAAGCCTTTATTTGTGATGCCATCCGTACCCCTATTGGTCGCTACGGCGGTGCTCTTTCCTCTGTGCGTACAGATGACCTTGCTGCCATGCCTATTAAGTGGCTGATGGAACGCAATGCTGACGTAGATTGGGCTCGTGTTAATGATGTGGCTTATGGCTGCGTCAACCAAGCTGGTGAAGACAATCGCAACGTCGGGCGCATGGCCTTACTTTTGGCTGGTCTTCCAACTTCTGTGGCTGGCAATACCATTAACCGTCTTTGCGGCTCAGGCATGGACGCGACGGGCCAAGGAGCACGATCATTAAAATCGGGCGAAGCTGATCTGGTAATTACAGGTGGCGTTGAAAGCATGTCTCGGTCTCCTTTTGTTATGGGCAAGGCTGAAACCGCTTTTTCTCGTAATGCAGAAATCTTCGACACCACCATTGGCTGGCGCTTCGTCAACAAATTGATGAAAAAGCAATACGGTGTCGACTCCATGCCGGAAACAGCAGAGAACGTCGCAGAAGAATATAATATCAATCGAGAAGATCAGGATAAATTTGCTTTCGCTTCTCAAGAAAAAGCCGCCGCTGCTCAGGCTAATGGCAACCTCGCTGAAGAAATTAACTCTGTCATCATACCGCAACGCAAAGGCGACCCTAAAGTTGTTGAAAAAGATGAACACCCCAGAGTAACAACACTTGAAAAACTTGCCTCATTAAGAGCCCCCTTCCGGGAAGGTGGTTCCGTAACGGCTGGCAATGCTTCCGGTGTTAACGATGGTTCTTGCGCTTTGCTCTTGGCGAGTGAAGATGGGGCTAAGAAAAACGGCCTCACGCCTAAAGCACGGATTCTTGGTATGGACGTTGCTGGTATTGACCCCCGGATCATGGGTTTTGGGCCCGCTCCGGCAACCGAAAAATTGCTCTCACGTTTGGGCATGACCGTTGATCAAATGGATATCATTGAGCTAAATGAAGCTTTCGCGGCTCAAGGCTTAGCTGTTACCCGGGCTCTAGGTATTGCAGATGATGATCCACGGGTTAATCCTCAAGGTGGGGCCATCGCCCTTGGCCACCCTCTGGGCATGAGCGGAGCAAGGCTTGTCACAACAGCAACCTACCAGTTGCAACGCTCTGGCGGCAAATACGCCCTTTGCACCATGTGCATTGGTGTAGGACAAGGTATCGCTATGGTGATTGAACGGGTTTAACTCGCTCTTTGATGGAGTATTGGCATCAGGTCAAAGTATGGCCTGATGACCGGGGACTTGGATGTCGCAAAATCATTAAACGTCCCATCGAAGAAAACTTGCCCTTCGTGCAGCATGACTATTCTTGGCTGCAAACGGATGAGTAAATCCTTATCGTGGGTAACAATAACTGTAGTCCGTTTTTTGCCAACCTCATCATGTGTTGCCTGAATTAGATCTTGGATGAGAGCAGCACTTGTTGGGTCTAAGCCTGTTGTTGGCTCGTCATAAAAAATTACCGCTGGGTCCATGGATAAAGCCCGAGCAACGGCAAGTCGTTTAGCCATTCCCCCTGATAGGCTTGAAGTTTCTGTTCCCATAAATGCTTTATCAGAGGGAAGATCAACCGCCTCTAATACAGCTTTAGAAATCTGCTGGATTTCATCGCCCTCAAGGTTTTTCACTTCTCGAAGCCACAACTCCAGATTGTCATATACCGAACCAGAAAATAGAGCATTATTTTGAAATACAACACCCCAATGAGCGCGAGTCCGATTAATATCGGCTTCATCTAAATGAGAGAACTCGACGATCGGATTGTCAGGTTCATCATGGTCAATAATTTTGATCTTACCTGAATCAATTGTGAGCAAGCCAAGGATACAGTTCAGTAGAACTGTCTTACCACAGCCAGACCCACCAATGATGGCGACTAAATCACCTTGATGAACTTCAAGATCAACACCACGCAGAATCTGATGTTCATGGAAGCTTTTATGCAACCCTGTCACGGCAATTTCTATATCTGTATTCGATTTCGTAAAACTGCTCATAGGGTTAGAGTACACTAACCATCAGATAGAAAAAACCCCGCCAAAAAGACGGGGTTTCATATTTCTGATTTATAAAAACTAAGCGGTCTTTTTAGATTTCCCATCTGCGACAAACGTTTCATCAACATAACGGGTCAAAAACTCTAAAGATTCACCTACTGTCTGCTTTGAAGTAGGAACAACCAATTCAGGGTTTACTGGCGCCTCATAGGGGGCAGAAATTCCTGTGAATTCTGGAATTTTTCCAGCTCTCGCTTTTTTATACAACCCTTTGGGGTCCCGTGCTTCACAAGTCGGTACATCGGCTTCAATATAAACTTCATGGAACAAGTCAGGCTTAATTGCCCGCACGCCATCGCGGTCTTCCTGATAAGGAGAAATGAAGGCTGAAATCACGATAAAACCAGCATCAGCAAATAAGTTTGCGACTTCCCCAATACGACGGATGTTTTCGTTCCGATCTTCAGGGCTAAAGCCAAGGTCTTTATTCAAACCACTACGAACATTATCCCCATCCAACACATAAGTTTGGAAGCCACGTAAATGCAGTTGTTTTTCAAGTTCAATTGCCAAGGTACTTTTGCCTGAACCAGACAACCCTGTCAGCCAAAGCACACCACCCGTATGGCTGTTCATAGCCGTCCGGCTTTCCGCGCTCACCTTATGCTCTACAGCTGTGATATTTTTTGACTTAATTTCAACTTGGCTTTTGTTCGCCACGACAATACCTCCACCAACAATGGTGTAATCTTCAACAAGGACGAAGCGCCCAGTATCGGGATGTTCTGCATAGTCGTCAAACGCAATCACACTACGGGCACGAAGAACAACTTCGGCCGCAGAGTTTTGGGTGACTTCATCACCTTCAGTCGTTGAAAGATTAGTCGCATCAATGACTTTTTCAATTTTGACAACCTCAGCAGAAACTTCTGTTGTATTAAGTTTTAACTTATAACGGTTACCAATCTTTAAAGGATTGCTCCCCATCCAGAAAACTCGTGCCTTAACTAAATTTGTTTCAATAGGTGTTTGATCAACTGGGGCAGCCATTTGCCCACGTTCAACAAATATTTGTTCGTCCAACGTAATACCAACTGATTGACCAGGGCAGGCTGTACTGACAACTGCATTTTCTGGCCATGCTTCAATAGAGCTCACCCGAGCGCTTTTTCCAGTAGGGCTGAAATTTAAGACGTCTCCAACTTTTAAAGTACCGCTTTCAATGCGCCCAGCTATAATCCTTCGTTGATCAAATTTGTAAACATCCTGGATTGGGAATCGTAAGGGGAGGTCTTCAGCAGTTGCTCCATCAGCGAACATATCAAGAGATTGAGCAACAGTGGGGCCATCATACCAAGAGAGGTTTTCTGACCACTTAGCAATATTATCACCTTCACGCCCAGAGGCTGGAATGATGAAATCAGGGGTAACGCCTAACTTACCAAGGTAATCTTCTAGCTCAGCAGAAACTTCATTGAAGCGTTCTTCCGAATAGTCCACCAAATCCATTTTATTGACTACAGCGACCACTTGTTTCACCCCAAGCAGGTGCAACAAATATCCATGACGGCGGGTCTGTTCTTGCACCCCTTCGTGGGCATCAATAGTCAGGATTGCCGCATCAGAACCAGCCGCACCTGTAACCATATTTTTAAGAAATTCTTTATGCCCTGGTGCGTCGATAATTACATAATCACGCTGGTCAGTTGAGAACCAAATGCGGGCCGTATCAATGGTAATACCTTGATCACGTTCAGCTTGTAGGGCATCCATCAAGAAAGCCCATTCAAAGGGCATGCCTCGCTTTTTGCACTGCGCCTGGATAGCTTCCACTTTCCCTTCCGGCAAGGCATTCAGTTCATGGAGCAGGCGCCCAACTAACGTGGATTTACCGTGATCAACATGGCCAACAAAAGTGATTTTCAGAGGCTGACGATCAGCGTGGAGTTTTGTGATAGTACCCATCTTACATATATCCTTCTACGCGCAGACGCTCAAAGGCGTCTTCTGATTCTTGATCTTGTGCTCGTCCAGCACGCTCTGGTACTCGTGTTGCCTCTAGCTCAGCAATCACTTCCTGTACATTGCTTGCCGTGCTTTCAATGGAACCTGTGCAAGGAGCACACCCTAAAGAGCGGTAACGTTTGCCATCTTTAGCAAAATAAAGATCGGGAACGGGGATACCTTCACGAGCGATGTAACGCCATATGTCGATCTCGGTCCAGTGCAGTAGTGGGTGAATACGCAAGCTCGTTTCAGGGGGGATATCCGTATTGAACTGCTCCCAAAACTCAGGAGGTTGATCCCGGTAATCCCAGGCGGCGTTTTCTCCACGAGGACTAAAGACACGTTCCTTGGCGCGTGTTCCTTCTTCATCACGACGAATTCCAGCGATCAAACCTTTATAACCACCTTCAGCAACAACTTTTTTAAGACCATTTGTCTTAAGGGCTGTGCAGCAATTAACCCGTCCTTTATCTGGCCCCATGCCTTCAGCTAATGCCTTGTCATTTGAACCAACAATCAAGTTGAGGTTCCAATCCTTCGCCAACTGATCCCGAAACGCAATCATTTCAGGAATTTTATAGTGGGTATCGATATGGATAAGAGGAAAAGGTACATGACCAAAAAAGGCTTTTCGCACCATCCACAGCATAGCATTGGAATCTTTGCCCAATGACCAAAGCATGGCGAGGTCTTCAATGCGATTGAAAGCCTCGCGGAAAATGAAAATGGACTGGCTTTCCAGTGCATCCAAATGATCTAAAGTTTGACGACCCATAATTTGTTACTACCTAGTCAAAAGCTAACCAATGTTGCGCCTCTTAAGAGACGCAACTGAATTATAAAAAATGTTCAAAAATTGAGGCTAAATGCCCTCACCGATAAACGGTTGACGATGGATACCGCATTCGGTTTTTGCCAAACCTGTCCACCGCCCAGAACGGGCATTTCCATCCTGGGAACGCTCAGTACAAGGCATACAACCAATTGAGAGAAACCCATCTTCCACCATGGGGTGGCGAGGGAGGTCACGCTCTTTAAAGCGAGATTCAATTTTCTCTTTATCCCATGTCACGAGGGGGTTCACTTTGTAATGCATTCCATCATATTCAATGGAAGGTAATTCAGACCTATCGGCTCCATGGTATCTCTTGCGCCCACCAATGACGGCTTCAAAAGAAGATAAAGCCTTCTCCAAAGGAATGACTTTACGGAAATTACAACAAGCATCGGTGTCTGTCTGGGACAAACGAAAATCAGGATCAAGCTTACGGCAATCTATTTGGCTTGGGCCAACTGACCGAACATCGGTTAACCCGAGAAACTCAACAACCTTATTTCTATAGTTCAAGGTTTCTGGAAAATGCCGAAGGGTATCAACAAAGATAACCGGTATCGACTTATCAACCTCAGAAACAAGGTCAAGCAACACAACAGCTTCGGCCCCAAAGGATGAATTAACTGCAATTTCTCCAGGAAAACCTTCCGTAACCATAGCCCTG
The DNA here is from genome assembly GCA_026196105.1 of Rhodospirillales bacterium. GTDB lineage: Bacteria > Pseudomonadota > Alphaproteobacteria > Rhodospirillales > JAPHRK01 > JAPHRK01. The sequence goes on from JAPHRK010000017.1 coordinate 44,810, forward strand.
ATTAAATCAGCACCTTCAAGATACCCAAATTGCTGACGGAGATCTTTCAATCGGTCGATCCATCCCGCATTTAATTCTTCTTCAACACGAGGAGGTTTAAGTGCTTGTTGAGCGCTCATGCGGGTACCTCCAGGGGAATAAGTGGAGAAATGCGAGCGTCTATAGCTTTATTCGCTTCA
>JAPHRK010000002.1 GCA_026196105.1 Rhodospirillales bacterium
ACCGATAATGGCTCCATCATTGGAACCGTCAATGTTCACCGTGACTGTGGTTGAAGTGCCGTCAGCAGATTGAACCGTGAAGCTTTCACTTAAGCTGCCATCTTCTCCAAGAGCTTGAACATCAGAGTTTGCGTTATCAAGGCTGTAGCTCCAGGCACCACTTTCATCAACACTGAACGTACCGTAAGAACCTTCGGAACCTTCTTGTGCTTGGAAGTTTGCCTCACCAGCATCAGCATCAGTTATGGTCAACTGACCACTGGCTGTGCCTTCTTCATCTTCGCTAATGCCGAAATCATCACCTTCAGAGCCACCGATAATGGCTCCATCATTGGAACCGTCAATATTCACCGTGACTGTGGTTGAAGTACCGTCAGCAGATTGAACCGTGAAGCTTTCACTTAAGCTGCCATCTTCTCCAAGAGCTTGAACGTCGCTGTTCGCATTATCAAGGTTGTAGCTCCAAGCACCACTTTCATCAACACTGAATGTACCGTAAGAGCCTTCGGAACCTTCTTGTGCTTGGAAGTTGGCCTCACCAGCATCTGGGTCAATAACATTTAGCTGACCGCTGGCTGAAATATCGGCATCCTCACTAACACCAAAGTCATCGCCTTCTGAACCACCGATAAGAGCAGCATCTGCTACAGGAGTAACATCAAGGGTAACAGTTGCAGTTGTTATTGCACCGTTTTCATCTGTTACTTCGTAGGTAAAACTATCTTCACCGTTATAGTCATCATTTGGGGTATAGGTATAGTTACCATCTTCATCAATTTCGACAGAACCATTCGTTGGCCCTCCATCTGATGCTAAAGCAAAAGTAACACCTCCCTCAAAATCAACAGCTTCTAAGGTACCGGAGATATCCGTATCTTCTTCACCGCTGTTCTCAGCAGCATCAGCAATAGGTTGAAAATTACCACTTTCATCAACACTAAAGGAACGGTCGGCAAACTGAACTGTTTCGAAATTGGAGATGGTATCCATACCATCAGTTCCAGTATTATCTAATACAGTAAATGTGCCGTCTTCATTAGCGGAGATTGTATAATCTTCAAAATTGCCAGAAAAGATAACTGTATCATCACCAGCGCCACCATCTAGTACGTTATTATTTCCATCACCAATAATGGTGTCATCACCAGAACCACCGATAACGTTCTCAATTCCACTAAGAGTATCTGTATCTATCGAGTTAGCAACACCTTCTTCACCAGCAGCGGCTATAGCTTCATCAGAATCAGTTGCTATTCCAGCTCTTAGATCGACTTTAATACCTTCAGTCGTACTATCATACTCAACGGTATCTACACCATCGCCACCAATATAGGTATCATCACCACCACCAGTTCCGGCATCTATATGGTCATCACCAATTCCGCCGTCTACAACGTCATCACCTTCGCCAGCATAGATATAATCATTGCCTTCGCCGCCTGTTATATGATCATTGCCAGCTCCACCAAGAACAGAGTCATCTCCGCCGCCTGCGTCAATAGTATCCTTGCCATCGCCACCATCAATATAATCATTATATTGACCAGTTGTTATGACGTTATCGCCAGCACCACCAGTTACATTCAAGGCCTCAGTAGCACCTGAACCATCAAAATCACCACTACCATTAATTATTACATTACTGCCGTTAATCGTAACACCATTTGGATCGACTGGGATGATAAAGGTTTCACCTACAGTATTGTCATCATCACCTGTTCCAGACCCAGTACCTTCATCTTCTTCTTCCAGAGTTTCACCAACAATTACTTCACCAAAATCTCCACCACCTTCTTGACTTTCATAATCGCTATAAACGACTTCGCCGTCTCCGCCCTCTTCTTCTCCTCCACCTTCTTCATCATTACCACCAGCAGCAGTTTCGAAATCAGCGAGTTCTTCAAGATCAAGTTCGGCAGTGCTTTCATCATCTTCTGTCTCAAACTCTTCTTGGGTACCGTAATCGTAACCAGTACCGACTTCCGTTGGGAGATAACGCAGGGCAGGACCGAAAAGTTCAATAATTTGAGGTTCGTTGACGGCGAAAACAGCAGAAGGAGGGTTTTCATAGGCTGTAACAGTGGTTCCTTGACCTGCTACGTTGATAATTTGCTGTCCACCAGTGTTGGTAACCACAATCTCACCAACAAAACCGTCAGACTCTTCCATAAGAGCTGTCGTAAGGGTTTTACCATCAGCAAAGTCGATACCAACCTGGGTGCCACGAATACCAATCGTTGCTACAGGGGTATCCAGCGTCATGGCGTCTGGATCGGTTTTTGCAATTTGTCCAGAAACAAAGGTGAAAACACCTTTGACGATGGAAACATCCATAGACCCTTCTTGGGTACCTGGATCATAAACCATCTCATCAAGGACCATTTCACCATTATTCGCCATGGAGAAGGTCGTATCATCAGCAAGGACAACACCAACAGCGCCATCATCACCAGATTTCAGGACATCGCCTTGATAGATTGGGTCACCAATATCAAGTTCAACTTCCGTACCATCGGCACGAATAGCCACAACATCGCCGTCAACTTTATCAATATGACCAATGGGCTGAGCGCCAATAACAGTCCCTGCATCAGCAACTTGACCAGGAGCTACTGGGCCTGCAAGGGTTTCAACTAAATCACCAGGAATATGACCGCCATCAGCTGTTTCAATGGAGGGAGGATTATCAGTGGCGAAGTAATCTTCAACCGTGATTTTCGATCCATCGTCTTGGGTAATAATCAGATCAGAGCCTGAGTGTTCAACATTGCCTTGTGAAAGGGTGACCCCTTCGGGCAGGTGAACAGTGCCGTCTTCAGAGATTTCAAGTGTTGTCGACTCAGGTGTAAATTCTTCACCTGATGTGTTTTCTGAATTGTTTTCGTTTGGGTTATCCTGGTCGATAGCCATCTCAGTCTCCATACACTTAATCATGTACCGCAGACAGCAAAAAAAGCTGACGAACGGTGGTTAAATTACCGTTATCAACCCTAGACCCCAAGAATAACACCGCACATTTTGCGCGGAAGTGAGTAACTTTGTACTCAGATTAGGTAAAATTATATTGGCCGTTGCATCATTTGTCAACCAATATAGAATTTCTCAAAATTGAGATTATAAAAACCTGAAAGGCTTTAGATAAAATTGAGCAAAAGCACTCCTCTTAGCATTGATCTTGTTTACGACACAGTTTGCCCTTGGTGTTATGTTGGTAAACGCCGCCTAGAAGAAGCCCTGGCCTTACGCAATAACGTTGAGGCTGAAATCAATTGGTGGCCCTTTTTGCTTAATCCCGGCATCCCTGAAGACGGGATGCCTTATGAGCTTTATCTCTCACGCAGATTTGGTTCAGTCGACCGGGCTCGTAAAATGAACCTTTCCGTTGAAGAAGCTGGGCAAACTTCTGAAATTGATTTTGCCTTTGATAATATCAACAAAACACCTAATTCGGTGAACTCTCACCGCCTCGTCCTCTATGCAGAACGCTTTGGAAAAGGCCAAGCTGCCATGGAAACTCTTTTTTATGCCTACTTTGTCAATGGGAAGGATATTGGTGATTTAGAAGTTTTAGGGGATATTGGCGCACAGCTCGGGCTTGAGAGAGTTGATCTAATTTCATATTTAGAAAGTACCGAGATGGTTGAGGCTGTTTATTCTGCAAATCGCCAAGCCCACGGTATGGGAATCACCAGCGTTCCCACATTTATCATCAATAAAACCAATGTGATTTCAGGCGGACAGCCAGCAGAAGTTATAGCAAGATTGATAGATTTATCAGCAGCATAGATCTGATAGCTTGTGCGATAGATTAGTTACACCCCGGAGACGATCCTCTGGTCTTTCCCAGTTTCTCAACAACACAAGTCGGTGATCCGGTTTAACTTTTGCCGTCCCGCTTTGGCTGGTGATAAACTCTATAAGACCGCCTGGATTGGCAAATTCATTATGCCGAAAAGCGATCACGGCCCCTTTAGGTCCCGCATCAATTTTCTCTATCCCTGCTTGGCGACAATGCATTTTAATTACCATCACCTGCAGTAGAGTTTCCACCTCATCAGGTACTTTACCAAAGCGATCTCCAAGCTCTGCAGCAAATGAGTCGATATCAACGGCTTCAACGATATCAGCCAATCGCCGATAGAGGCTGAGACGCACTCCAAGGTCAGGCACGTAATCATCTGGGATAAGAACGGGCATACCGATATTAATCTGAGGGCTCCAAGTATCCCCTTCGGTCTCATCAAACCCCTGCCCTTTGGCTTCAGCAACGGCTTCTTCCAGCATTTGCTGATAAAATTCTATACCCACTTCTCGGATATGGCCCGATTGCTCATCACCGAGCAGGTTTCCAGCCCCGCGAATGTCCAAATCATGACTAGCTAATGAGAAACCAGCCCCGAGCATATCCAGGGTTTGCATCACTTGGAGGCGCTTCTCTGCCGTTTTAGATATTTTTTGGCGTGTGGGTAAGGTCAGGTAAGCAAAAGCCCGAACTTTAGAACGTCCTACCCGTCCCCGAATTTGATAAAGCTGCGATAACCCAAACATATCAGAGCGATGGACGATCAATGTGTTGGCAGAGGGAACGTCAATTCCTGACTCAATAATATTTGTGCAAAGCAAGAGATCAAAGGCTTGTTCAGAAAAAGCTGCCATTACCTCTTCAAGTTCAGCTACCGGCATGCGCCCATGCGCGACAGCGACTTTAATGTCAGGCACAAGGTCATGGAGTTCCCCAGCAACTTTATCGATATCTGATATCCGAGGACAAACATAGAAAGTCTGCCCGCCTCTGAATCGTTCCCGCATGATGGCTTCTCGGATCACAACCGCATCATAAGGATGGACAAATGTCCGAACAGCCAATCGATCAACCGGAGGCGAAGCAATAATACTCAACTCTTTGACCCCAGAGAGGGCCATTTGCAAGGTCCGTGGGATTGGTGTCGCAGTTAGGGTAAGCACATGAACATCATTTTTGAGTTGCTTAAGTTTTTCTTTATGAGCCACACCGAAATGCTGTTCTTCATCAATAATCAGCAACCCTAAACGATCAAAAGCCATCCCCTTTGCCAAGAGAGTGTGGGTGCCAATAACAATATCAACGGTCCCGTCTTTAATCCCTTCTTTGATGCCTTTTGCATCTTTTGGGTTCACCATACGGGAGAGTTGCTCAACGCGGATGGGATAATCACGAAACCGTTCTATAAAATTCATATAATGCTGACGACACAATAAGGTCGTCGGGACAACAATGGCCACCTGCTTGCCGTTCATCGCCGTTACAAAAGCCCCTCTGAGAGCGACCTCGGTCTTACCAAAGCCTACATCACCACAAACCAAACGGTCCATGGGCTTACCGCTTGTCATGTCTTCCAGCATGTCGCCAATTGCTCGGGCCTGCCCATCGGTCTCTACATAGGGGAACCGAGCGCAGAATTCGTCATAAAGCCCTTCAGCAGGGGCAAGTACTTCACCTTTGCGCAACTCTCGAGCGGCAGCCACTTTGATAAGCTCTGCCGCCATAATGCGAATTCTGTCTTTGAGTTTAGATTTACGAGCCTGCCAAGCGACGCCACCAAGTTTATCTAACTGCGCCGCCCCTTGATCTGATCCGTACCTGGAGAGAACTTCAATATTCTCAACGGGGACGAACAGCTTATCATCCCCTGCATAGAGGATTGAAAGACAATCATGCGGAGCCGCTGCGATTGCCAAGGTTTCAAGGCCTAAGAACCGACCGATACCATGCTCGACATGAACTACTAAGTCCCCTTCGTTGATGGCGGAGGCTTCAGCGATAAAGTTCTCTGCCCGCATTCTTCGTTTTGCCGGGCGGATCATCCTTTCGCCAAGGATATCTTGTTCCGTAATTACCGCAAAATCCTGAGCAACAATACCATGCTCAATCGCCAAGGTCGTCAAGGCAACGGTTTTAGGGGCCAGTGCTTTGAATTCATTCCATGAAGTGACAGGTTTTAAAGAGAGCGTCCCGTGTTCTTTAAGCACCTTTTCGATGCGGTCCAAGGCCCCAGGACCGGAGGCTGTAACAAGTGGTTTCTTCCCTTGTGAATACAACTCTGCGATATAAGCAACCACTTCATCAAAGACGTTAATATTCGGATTAGCCCGAGCATCAGCAAAATCCTTCCCCTGCTTTCCTTCAGCATTTAAGATTGATCCCTCTGAGCTATCAGGGAGAGTAAAAGGTGAAAAGCTTCCAAAGCCTCTTTCTTTAAGCCTGTCGTCCCATTCATCCCGCGAAAGATAAAGGGTATCAGGCTCTAAGGCGTTGTAAGGGGCTGAAGTACCAATCTTGCCTTTAATGGTCCGTCTTGCTTCAAAATACTCATGAGCGAGCTCTAAACGGGCGTCAAAGGCGTCTTGGGCTTGATAGTCCAGCATAATGATTGCTTCTGGAGCATAATCAAAAAGAGTTTCTGTCGTTTCGTAGAAAAGCGGTAGCCAATGCTCCATACCAACGAAACGTTTCCCTACGGAAATCGATTCATAAAGCGGATCATCACTGCCCACGTTCCCAAAAGCCGAACGATACCCTGAGCGAAACTGTGCAATCGACTCTTCATCAACAAACACTTCACTCACTGGCTTTACAGCTATTTTGTCAATTTTCCCCGTGGTTCTTTGACTAATCGGGTCAAAGGTTCGGATAGATTCCAACTCATTTCCAAAGAAATCCATACGGAAAGGCTCTTCAGCACCTGAAGGAAAAACGTCAACAATCCCTCCCCTTACTGTATATTCCCCTGGTTCCATCACGGTTTCAGTACGGAAATATCCATTTCCTTCAAAGACTTTAATCAGTTTTGGAAGGTTAATGGATTGCCCGACTTTAGCTTCAAAGGTTTTCCCGGCAAAAGTTTTTCGGGGGGGCACTCTTTGCCCAAGAGCACTCACTGTCGTCAAGATAATTTGTTGCTTTCCCCCCCCAAGTAACAAGGCGGTTAAAGCTTCAATACGTTGACTGGTTATTTCAGCGTTAGGCGAAACTCGGTCATAGGGCAGACAATCCCAAGCGGGAAAATAATGTTGCCTCAAGCCAAGGTCGAGGAACTTAAGGGCGGCAGATGTGCTGGCGAGGCGTGTCTCATCACGGGCAACAAAAAGGATATCACCCTTTTCCTTGGCCATTTCAGCTAACAGATAAGCATCGTATCCTTCAGGAGATTCCGCAACTGTCAGCGAAACGCCAGGTTTTATTTTTTCTATTATATTCAATATACTACAAGCTTAACTTATGTTCCTGCAAGAGCTTGAGCATATCATTATCAAACTCCTCTGGCGGTTCACTACGACCAATAATCCAATTGAGAAGGTCTATATCGTTTTGCTCAACCAAAGCTTCTAAACGATCGACTTCATCTTCAGACAAGCGTTCAATATGGGCATCAACAAAGGTACCAACAATAATATCGTTCTCGTGCATACCCATATGGTGGCTACGAAACCATAGGCGCTTGCGCCTTTTATCTAAATTACTAGGATCCATGACTCTTCAATTTGGTGACGGAGGTAAATCTATGAGGTAGGGTATAGAACTTCATAAGCCTTCTGTAAGTAGAAATATGCGCCCACAAGTTCTTTTTCCACTCTTTGCCAACTTACCCTCCCTCCAAGGAGTAGGCCCCAAGCTGGCTGAGCGCTTGGAAAACCTCTGTGGCCCTCATGTGGTTGACCTCATCTGGCACCTCCCTTTCTCTCTTATTGACCGGCGTTTTGCCCCCAAGGTTGCAGAAGCCCCACCCGGAGTAATTTCGACCCTCACTGTCCAAATTGACCAACATATCCCGTCGGCAAATCGGAGATTACCTTATAAAGTCCTTTGTTCTGATGAAACGGGCAATATCACTCTGGTTTTTTTCCATGCCCACAAAGATTACCTCACCAAGATGTTACCTGTTGGGGAGACCAGAATTATTAGTGGTAAGGTGGAGGTTTTTGGTGAAGCCCTTCAAATGCCTCACCCTGACCACATCGGCACTGAGGATGAAAGAGAACAGCTTCAAACAGTTGAGCCTGTTTATCCGCTAACCGGAGGTGTTAGCCTCAAAGTCATATCAAAAGCTATTAACGAAGCTATGAAAAGGGTTCCTGAGCTTGAAGAATGGTTGGATGCCTCCTTATTAACGCAAGAAAAATGGGTTAGCTGGTCTGAAGCGTTGCAAACTTGTCATCACCCCGATGATGAAACCGCCCTCCTCCCCAATTCACCACATCGACAACGTTTGGCCTATGACGAAATTTTAGCAAATCAATTGGCTTTAGCAGTGGTTCGAAGGAATATGAAAAAGCTTTCTGGACGTTCAATAGAAGGTAATGGAGCTTTACGGGAGAAACTCAAAACGCTTCTTCCCTACACCCTTACAGGTGCTCAAGTAAGGTCATTGAGTGAAATTGATGAGGATATGGCCTCTTCACAAAGGATGCTCAGGCTTTTGCATGGTGATGTCGGCAGTGGCAAAACCATTGTTGCTCTGTTAGCTGCATTAACAGCTGTCGAATCTGGGCATCAAGCAGCTATCATGGCCCCGACAGAGATTCTCGCCCGCCAGCATTTAGAAACGATCCAACCATTTTTAGAAAAATTAGGTGTCAGCTCCGCAATTTTGACAGGCCGAGACAAAGGCCAGAAACGTCAAAAAGTGCTTGAAGAGCTAGCCAGTGGCAACATTCAAATCATTATTGGCACACACGCTTTGTTCCAAGATGACATTGAGTTCAAAGACTTAGCCCTTGCGGTGATTGACGAACAGCACCGTTTTGGCGTCCACCAACGTATGACACTTGCCTCTAAAGGAACTGCTGTTGACGTTCTCGTCATGACAGCAACGCCAATACCGCGCACATTGGTGCTCACAACTTACGGAGATATGGACGTTTCTCGCCTTGATGAGAAACCTGAGGGACGTAAACCTATTAAAACCGTTGCTCTGCCCAACTCTCGGCTAGATGACGTCGTAGGGGCTGTTTCTAGAGCTTTAAAGGAAAAAGCTAAGATTTACTGGGTTTGTCCTTTAGTAGAAGAATCTGAAGTGATTGATGCAGCAGCCGCTGAACAACGCTTTGATCACCTTAAATCCATCTTTGGTGACCGTGTCGCTCTGGTACATGGCAGAATGAAAGGCCCAGAGAAAGACGAAGCCATGAACAGCTTTGCTTTTGGCAATGTTGATATTTTGGTCGCGACAACGGTGATTGAAGTCGGCGTTAATGTTCCAGAAGCCACTGTCATGGTTATTGAACACGCAGAACGCTTTGGTTTGGCGCAGCTTCACCAATTGCGGGGGCGCATTGGCCGCGGAGATGCCGCCTCAAACTGTTTGCTGCTTTATGCTGCCCCATTAAGCGAGAATGCTCGCTCTCGCCTTAAAATCCTCAGAGAAACAGAAGATGGTTTCCGTATTGCCGAAGAAGATTTACGACTACGAGGTGGCGGAGAACTCTTAGGGACAAAACAAAGCGGACTCCCTGAATTTAAAATTGTTGACCTTGCTGAACATGCAGATTTATTGGAGATCGCTAAGAAAGATGCAGATTTGCTCCTTCATAACGACCCTGAGTTGACTAGCAAACGCGGCAAAGCTATCCGTACTCTGCTCTATCTCTTTGAGCGAGATTCAGCAATTAAATTGCTTCGCTCAGGATGATTTAAAAACCCCGTGAGAGAGTATTATGAGCAGGGGATATTATATTCCCCTGCCCTTTGAGAGGTGTGCAATTAACCTATTGGCGTACCATCATCCCTTGAAATAGCAATCACCGAAGAACGAGGCGTGCTCTTACCTCCCTCAGGGAAATGACTGTTACCTTTTTCACCTGGGTGCTGAATACCTACAAAAACTGTTTTATAATCAGGGCTCCAAGTGATCCCTGTAATTTCACATTCCTTGGGACCAACCATAAAGCGTTTAATCTCCCCACTTGCTGGATCGCCTACCAACATTTGGTTGTTACCCATTCCTGCAAAATCATCTTTATTTGAGTACTTGCCATCGGTTTGAATCCACAACAGACCTTTTGAATCAAAGCCTAATCCATCAGGTGAATTAAACATATTTTCAGTGGTAATATTTTTAGATCCACCGTAGACGTCTGAGTGAACGGTGGGGTTTCCTGCTATGACAAACAAATCCCACTCAAATGTCTTTGACAGGTGATCTCCATTATCAGGGCGCCACCGGACAATTTGTCCATAATTGTTCGCTTTCCTTGAGTTTGGGCCACCTACGGGGGTAGTATCACCACCTTTATTAGGTTTTTTTCCCCGGTTTTTATTGTTGGTGAGCGCACAATAAACTTCTGCCTTATGGGGATGAGCTGCAACCCATTCTGGACGGTCCATTGTAGTTGCACCAACTGCTGAAGCCGCAATGCGCGTATGAATACAAATCTCAGCCTGTGATTTCATACCAGTTGTTTGAGGCGTTAGCTCAAGCCAGTCACCACGCATACCATCTGCAAATTTAGCGACATACAAGGTTCCTTTTTCCAGTAAGCTTGAATTATCACCGCCTACTTTAAAAGTGCCAGAGCTGATATATTTATATAAAAATTCGCCGCGCTCATCATCCCCCATATAGACAACTACCTGACCTGATTTAGCTACAACGAGTTCTGCATTTTCATGCTTAAACCGCCCTAGTGCTGTCCTTTTCTTTGGAGTTGAAGTCGAGTCCATGGGGTCAATCTCGACAACATAACCAACACGATTTGATTCATTTGGATGCTTTGAAATATCAAAGCGCTGATCAACCATGCTCCAAGCATATCCCCTATCTTTTTTACCAACTCCATAACGTTTCATTTCTGGTGTCGGTTCGTATGAATCATCGCTGCTGGAAAAATAACCGTTGAAGTTTTCTTCACAAGTTAAGTAGGTCCCCCACGGCGTGCGCCCATTACCACAATTGTTCCATGTGCCAATTGATTGAATGCCTTCTGGATCAGCTTCAGTTTTGAGCAAGTCATGGCCGCGTGCTGGCCCTGTTAATTCCATCGGTGTATCAGCGGTAATGCGCCGATTAAAGGGACTGTCTTTTACGATTTCCCATTTGTTATTTACTTGAGTAAGTTCAAAAACACTAACACCATGCCCAGCCTTACCTTTGCGAACATCATCCGCATTTTCAGGCGACTCAGTTTTGCGATTGCCGTAAATAATATTTCTATTCACATATTCATTGTTAACGGCAAAGATGTTTTTTCCTTGGTTGTGAAAGAAAGCCATACCATCATTGTTATCACCTACTGCAAGTTCTTGGCTGGCACCTGTCCCTCGAGTTTCATGATCAAACTCAGGGCCTTTCGACCATAAAGGGTCACCCCATCTTGCAACAATGTTCCAGCTATACCCTTTGGGAACCGTTACAGTATCCAGACTGTTTGCTGAAACAGGATCAAATTCTAATTTATTACCTGCGTGGGCTGCTATTGGGGACAAGGCAGTGGAGCCCATGACAAAGGCACTAGCTCCAAAGGCAATACTCTTTTCCAAAAAATCACGGCGTGACATTGCGCATTCGCTTAGTTGCTCAAAGTCAGTTTGTTGAGGGCGTGAATAAGTTACATCGTCAAATTCACTTAAAGGTACATTTATCGAATGGGCCTTAATCATAAAAAACTCCAAAAACTTTAATATGCGATATCTGCTTTGGAACAGAAATTTCATGAGCATATTTAACGTTGATTATCAGGCTTTTTATGTCATTTAGTTGAAACTTTTATGTAGCACTTAAAGGGCGTGTTTGAGTTACTAAAATATCGCGACTCACAATAGTTGCATTACTTTAGTCAAATCAGTTGTGACAGTTCAGCTATCTGTAACTTAGTCTTTTCACTCTTCAGTCATTAGGTCCCGCTGCGAAAGTACTGCGAGAACTTTCCCAGCACCATCAACGACCGGTATATGCCTGAATTTACCTTCACTCATCAGATGTAATGCTTCTTCAGGTGAGGTGTCCGGAGAAACTGTCTGAAGATCTTTGGTCATGATGTCTGAAATTTTCGAAAAATCAGGATTGCGCCTAGTCGCAACAAAAACTCGCAAGGCGTCACGTTCTGTAAAAATTCCCTTTAACTCTCCGTCATCAATGATCAAAATTGATCCAACATCTTGGTCAACCATATAACGGCTAGCTTCTCGGATACTACAATCGCCAGATATACTCGCTACTTTTTGTTTGCTAATTACATCTGGAATGATCTTACGTGCCATATTAATCTCCCAATAATTTTGAAACTACAACCCTGTTAATGCACTGCTTATGCAACGCTTTATAATTTATCTAACAGCCTTTATAACTTTAACGACTCAAACCCCAATTACAAATCGTTTTCGCCTTCTTCCTTACCTGGAATACCTCTTTTGCTTAACAAAATCGGGGCACGACCTTTTTCTCTTAGAACGTCAATATCTTCATAGGTGGCAGCAGATGCTTGCGCTTGATCCTGTTCAGCTTGGGGACGGGTATCTGGTGGGGTAACAATGCCACCTGAAATAACCATTTTGATGGCTTCTTCGACAGACATGTTAAGGGGAATCAATTCTTTCTTAGGTATGAAAAGCAGAAATCCTGAAGTTGGGTTTGGGGTCGTTGGCAAAAAGATATTGACGGTTTCTTCTTCTGTCAGGTTTTGCACTTCACCTTCTGTAGCACCAGTAATAAAAGCGACAGCCCATATGCCACGGCGCGGATATTCTACCAAAACTGCTTCCCGAAACGCTTCAGACTGTTGAGCTAAAACTGTTTCTAAAATTTGTTTTGTTGCTCCATAAACACTCCGAATTACAGGGAGTCGAGAGAGAATTCTCTCTCCAGTCTTGATGAAGAATTTTCCAACAAACCCTGCTGTAAAAGCACCAATAAGGGTCAACCCAATAAACATCACAAAAAGGCCAAGCCCCGGCAAACCAAAGGGAAGATAGGTTTCGGGGTTGTATTTTTCTGGAATTAAAGGTGTAACCTTCTCATCCACAAACCCGATGAAGACCCAAGCAAGATAAAATGTCAGAAAAACTGGCGCTGAAACGAGGATACCGGTGAGAAAATAAGCCCTTAGACGCCCTGAAAAGCTAACCTTTTTAACGGGCGCGGTTTCAGTGTTTTCTTCTTTATCTTCCATATCGAATGGATTCCCTGCGGGGTAATAGTTTAAAGGATTGAAAATTCATTCAACAATTATTTTTAACTTTTTTTCTTGGTCATTGCTCTGATATTTTTGACGAAAATAGACAATAAAGCCCGAATAAAAGGATCTGTTTTTGCCAGTTTATCTTGGAAAGTTCGAGCTGGAACAAGAATTACCGACGTTTGTTTAACGGCAAAAGCTGAAGCCATGCGAGGGGCATTATCAACCAAGGCCATTTCCCCGAAAATTCCACCCTTACTAACAACGCCTAGAATAACGTCTTTATCTTCAATTTTTTTGATAATTTCAATTGCACCATCTTGAACGATATAGGCACAGGAACCTGTATCCCCTTCCCGGAACACACGGTCCCCTGGATAGAACACCCGCCGTTCAAGTACTTTTATATTTGGGTCCATAGAGAACGCCTTTTGTTTTTTTGCCTAATAGGTAACAACAGTATTGAATAGACTGAGAAATTTGGCAATGAAAAGCGGACGTCTAAAAGCTAATATCTTAAAAAAGGTCTGCATAATGGGGAAAATCAAATGAGTAGAGAGTATCCAAGTGCCCCAATTGTAGGTGTTGGAGCCGTTGTTTTTAAAGATGAACAGGTTCTGCTGATTAAACGGGGGAATCCTCCTCGCCATGGAGAATGGAGTCTTCCTGGAGGAGCGCAAGACCTTGGAGAAACCTATCAAGAAACGGCAAAAAGAGAAATATTTGAAGAAACAAACATTTCAATCAACGTTTTAAAAATTATCGATGTTGTAGATTCTATTTTAAAAGACGACGAGGGTCGAATCCAGTTTCACTACACCTTGATTGATGTCGTTGCGCTTTGGGATTCTGGTGAAGTCTCCCCAAATGATGATGCTCTTGAAGCTAAATGGTTTAATTTAGATCAAATAGCTAACCTTGATCTATGGAATGAGACCATCCGAATCATTACCGAAGGCCATAAATTAAAAAATATCCATCTCCAGGCGCAATATTCTTGACCTTAAGATAGAACCAAACTAGAACATATTGTTAGTTGTTGTTTTGTTCTGTACCTGATTTAGAGTTTCTGGGGGCACTTATGCTAACCAAAAAACAATATGAGCTTCTTGTGTTTATTGATGCGCGGTTAAATGAAACTGGTGTGGCACCCTCCTATGATGAAATGAAGGATGCTCTTGACCTTAAATCCAAATCCGGCATTCACCGTTTGGTAACAGGCTTAGAAGAACGAGGGTTTATTCGCCGCCTTCCCCATCGGGCTCGCGCACTGGAAGTCATGAAACTCCCTAGCAATGCGACAGCTGGTGATAATACAAAAGAACAAACCAAAGAAAAATTCACACCCAATGTCATTCAAGGTAATTTCCAGCCTCCAGCCGCTTCTGGCTCTCCTGATGCTGAAGCCGTTGAAATTCCATTCGTTGGCAAGATTGCTGCAGGAACACCAATTGAAGCCCTACAAGACCCATCAGAATTCATAAACATTCCTGCTAGCCTCATGGGAGGTAAAGATTGCTACGCCCTTCAAATTGAAGGTGATTCTATGATTGAAGCTGGAATTAATGATGGTGACACAGTAATTATTGAGCAAGCAACGAGGGCTGAAAATGGCGCTATTGTTGTCGCTTTAGTCGATAATGAAGAAGCCACCTTGAAAAAGCTTCGTCGTAAGGGGGATTCTATTGCCCTAGAACCTGCTAACGTTAATTATGAAACTAAAATTCTCCCCGCCGACCGGGTGAAGGTTCAAGGACGTTTGGTTGGCCTTTTCCGGAAGTACTAGGTTTTTGACGAGGCTATTGCCGTTTCGCATATGAGCTCCAAGGTCTTAAGCCCTGGTGTTCGGCAACAGTTTGAACCTTTATTTTATTTTCATTCTCAATCCACAAAGCATGAGCCCCTTCTCGCCACAGATCAAAGCGATCAATGACTACTTTGGGCACCTTACACGCTTGCCTAATGGGTTCTGAACTAATCAGTACATGAACTGCATGACAATCTTCTAATGCTGCCGACGGGTGATTTACAAAAGAAACCGATGTTCCTCTAGTTTCAAAGATGCATCCTTGTGAATCACAAAGAAGGTTATTTTCTTTATTGCCGAATGTTGGCCAAACCGCTCCTTTCCCTTCATACCCTGCTCTTTCTAACCATCTCTCAGATGTGATTTTAGATTTTCTTAAAGTGGATAGCCTTGGGTTTTCATTTTCTAAGAAAATCCCTTTTAGTTGCCCCGTTTCATCAATAAGTAAATTTGGGGGCACTGTATTGGAGAATAGCAAAATTGCTATAAGGACTACTGGTATACCTACTAAACTAATACGTCCTTTGAATAAGCAAACCCATAACCCACCAAGAGTTATTAAGAAGATAAATAGAGTACTTGGCGCTTTAACGAGCATAACAGCCCCCTCATAGGCTGAAAAATAACTCGCCACCTGGACTATTGCTGATACACCAGCTTCGAGTAAAGGTAGTAACAAAAACCCAGCACCTAGAGGAATTAAAATCCAAGTTAAAACGATAAGGGGCATTACTAAAAAAGCCATCAACGGAACAGCAATAAGGTTGGCGAAAACTCCGTAAAGAGCGACAGAATTGAAATGATAAAGAGCAAATGGGGTCGTTGCTAATGTGGCAATTACCGTCGTTAAAGCGACACCGAAGAAATAAGTTCTCAGCCGAACAAGATAAGAAGGGTTTTGATCAATATTTCGCTTTATCATCCACTCCCCCACCCGTTCATAAGTGGCAATTAATGCAGTAACAGCAGCAAATGACATTTGAAAACTCGGGCTGATCAAAGATTCAGGTTGCAAAAATAAAACAAAAAAAGCAGCTATTGAGAGTGTCCTCAGCGACACGCCTTGTCGATCAAAGACAATGGCAAGAAAAACGATGGAAACCATAATAAAGGCACGTTGGGTTGGTACCGTTGCCCCAACTAAAAAAGAATAGATCAGAGCCACAAGAACAGCCATTAAAGCTGCCCATTTTTTAATAGGATACCGCAGGGCTAAATTTGGGAAACTGGCAAAAATGGTTCTAAGAGTGAAAAAAACAAAAGCTGACACTAGACCTATGTGTAAACCAGAAATAGCGAGGAGGTGAGCAAGTCCAGAATGACGAATGTCTTCCATAACCTTCTCATTAATTCCTCCTCGATCCCCTGTCATGAGTGCTGCAATTACAGCGCCGACAGGCCCCTCTACTTGTTTGCGAATAGAGGAGGAAATTTCTGTTCTGATCTGTGAGATAAGAATTTGTGGAGAAGTGGAGGCCTTTTCCTCTCTTTCAAGAATTATTGGCTCCCCAAGAGTAAAGCCAAGCCCTCCGAGGCGTTTAAAAAAAGCATGTCTTTGGAAGTCAAATGCCCCAGGGGCTACAGGAGCCATAGGAGGCATTAAAATGGCTGTTGTTTTTATCCAATCACCTGGTAAATATCGTTTAGTGGATTTGCGAATTTTAAGTCGAACAGTGTGAGGGGTTTTGTGTGCCTCTAGTGTACCGATGCGTACTCTCTCAAGGGTAATGCGCACTCCTTTTGGCTGTTCCTCTACAACAGTGACGTGCCCTGAAATCGTCGTTGGTCCTATTCGCTTATCTAGAACAGGCTCATTAACAGCTACGGTCCTTATCTGAGCTGTGACAAATCCAGCAAAGAAAGTTGATAGAGCTAATAAAAGGATAAATAGGAATGGATGGCGACGCACAACCGCGCAACCAACAGAAACTATAGCCAGAATCCCAAGGCCAAACTTTAACTGTGGTTCATAAGAAAGAGAAAAATAAAAACCGATTCCAGCACCAAAGAGCACTGGCATCCATAAGGGCCAACGGTCACTTTGATCAAAAAATAACTCTAAAAAGTGTTTATTTCTCTTCATTTAGCCTAATTCCGGACAAGAAAACGTTGAACGGGCGAACGTTTTGCTGCACAAGCGAAAAGAATATGCTAAACCACGGAACCTTTTGCTGAAAAAATTAGTCCATAATTACAGAGTGTCTACTCAAATATGACCGTTGTCACCCGTTTTGCACCCTCACCTACAGGTTTTTTACATATTGGCGGCGCCCGTACTGCCCTGTTTAATTGGCTTTTTGCAAAGCACCACAACGGCAAATTCCTTTTACGTATTGAAGATACTGACCGTAAACGCTCCAGCAAAGAAGCTGTCGAAGCCATTTACCACGGTCTAAAGTGGATGGGATTAGATTGGGATGGCGATGCCATTTCTCAATTTGAGCGCGCCCCCCGTCATGTGGAAGTTGCAAATCAACTTTTAGCCGAAGGCAAAGCGTATAAATGCTATTGCTCCCCAGAAGAACTAACCGAAATGCGCGAACTCGCCAAAAAAGAGAAACGCCGTGTTGGTTACGATGGACGGTGGCGTGATAAAGACCCCTCAGAAGCTCCTGAAGGTGTTGATCCAGTCATTCGTTTTAAAGCCCCAACTGAAGGTAAAACGGTTATTAAAGATCAAGTTCAGGGCGAAGTTACAGTAGCCAATGATCAGCTTGACGATATGATCTTGCTTCGGGCAGATGGCACACCGACTTATATGTTGGCCGTTGTTGTAGATGATTACGATATGGGTGTAACCCATGCTATTCGTGGCGATGACCACCTAAACAACGCTTTCAGACAAATCCAACTCTATCTCGCAATGGGTTGGGAACCTCCAGTTTATGCTCATATTCCCCTCATTCATGGGCAAGATGGTGCTAAGTTATCAAAGCGCCATGGAGCTTTAGGCGTCGAAGCATACGAAGAAATGGGCTTTCTTCCTGAAGCCATGCGTAACTACCTGGTTCGCTTAGGTTGGGGACATGGAGATGACGAAATTTTCTCAACAGAACAAGCCATTGAGTGGTTTTCTCTTGAAGGAATTGGTAAAGCAGCCTCCAGGTTTGACACTGCTAAACTTACCGCAGTAAACGGAAATTATATTAAAGAAGCAGAAAATAACCGACTCGTTTCCTTGATTTTGCAACGGCTAAGCACCAACTCTGGAATCAATATTTCTGAACAAGCAGAGGAACGGTTAAAACAGGGGATGCAGGGCCTTAAAGAACGTGCTAAAACCCTGATCGAACTCGCAGAAAACTCTCTGTTTTACGCAGTTGATGTGCCCCTTGAGTACACACCTAAAGCTTTGAAGCTTCTGGACGCCGAGGGACGAGACAAGATTTCTAGCCTTTTGGCAAAGTTTAAAAAGATTGAGGGCTGGAATACTGAGGCTCTCGAAGTAATTGTTAAGGCTTATGCTGAAGAAAATGAGCTTAAGCTTGGCAAAGTTGCCCAACCCTTGCGTGCCGCCCTTAGTGGCACAACAGTAACACCGGGCATTTTTGAAGTGATGGAGGTTCTGGGTCGCGAAGAATCTTTGAAACGTATCGCGGCGGCAGTCCAATTAACGGATGCCTAGTTTAAAATATTTGATCAATTAGGGAGGATGGTCTTAATTCAAAGGCCACCAAACCCGCAGATGAAGGGGGATAGCACCGTATGTCTAGCAAAAAATCCTTTACGTTAACTGATAATCGCAACGGCAAATCATGGGACTTGCCTGTTTTGGATGGCTCCACAGGGCCTAGCGTTATTGATGTTCGCAAATTATATGCGGATACAGACTGCTTTACTTACGATCCAGGTTTTACATCAACAGGTAGCTGTGAATCAAAACTTACATTTATCGACGGTGATAAAGGTATTTTGCGTCATCGTGGTTATTCCATTGAAGAACTAGCTGTTCAATCAGATTTCATGGAAGTTTGCTATCTTCTTCTTTATGGAGAGCTCCCAACTTCTGAGCAAAAGTCTACTTTTGAATATAAAATTACCAACCACACTATGCTTCATGAGCAACTAAACACCTTCTTCAAAGGTTTCCGCCGAGATTCACATCCAATGGCGATCATGTGTGGTGTTGTTGGTGCTCTTTCTGCATTCTACCATGATAGCTTAGATATCAGCGATCCGTGGCACCGTATGGTCGCCTCTTATCGCTTGATCGCTAAAATGCCTACTATTGCAGCGAACGCCTATAAATATTCCCAAGGACAGCCATTCATCTATCCTAAAAACGACTTGGGTTATGCTGAAAACTTCCTTTACATGATGTATGCAACACCTTGTGAAGAATATAAGGTTAATCCTGTTCTGGCTCGTGCTATGGATCGTATTTTGATTTTGCACGCTGACCACGAGCAAAACGCTTCTACCTCAACAGTACGTTTGGCTGGCTCCTCTGGCGCTAACCCGTTTGCATGTATTGCTGCTGGCATTGCTTCCCTTTGGGGCCCTGCTCACGGTGGTGCTAACGAAGCTGTTCTTAATATGCTTGAGACCATTGGCAGCAAAGATAATATTGCTGAATACATTGCCAGAGCTAAAGATAAGAACGATCCGTTCCGTCTCATGGGCTTTGGTCACCGGGTTTACAAAAACTATGACCCACGGGCTAAAGTTCTACAACAAACTTGTCACGAAGTTCTTGACGAGTTGGGCATCAAAGATGAGCCTCTCCTAGAGCTTGCTATGGAACTTGAGCGCATTGCTCTTGAAGACCCATACTTCGTTGACAAAAAACTGTTCCCGAATGTTGATTTCTACTCAGGCATCATCTTCCGGGCTATGGGTATTCCAACCTCAATGTTTACTGTGCTGTTTGCTATGGCGCGTACCGTTGGTTGGGTTGCTCAGTGGAATGAAATGGTTGAGGATCCTTCACAGAAAATTGGTCGTCCTCGTCAGCTTTACACAGGTGAAGTCGAACGCCCATATGTTAAGCTACATAAACGGGGTTAATTGAAAAATTAACTGTCGGACACTAAAAGAAACGGCGCGGGATTAAATTTCCGCGCCGTTTCTTTATTTCTCAATCAACTCAATCTTATAGCCATCAGGGTCTTCAATGAAGGCTATTACTGTAGAGCCATGTTTCATAGGTCCTGGAGGTCTTGGAATGGGAACACCTTCTTTTTCCATAGCTTCACAAGTACCATAAATATCTGGGACGCCAATGGCTAAGTGACCGAAACCAGAACCTATTTCATAATCCTCTTCTTGATCCCAGTTATGGGTTAATTCCAAGACTGTGGTTTCTGCTTCCTCCCCATAACCAACAAAAGCTAATGTGAACTTGCCGCTAGGAAAGTCACTTTTCCGAACAAGCGTCATGCCCAGTAACCGAGTATAAAAATCTAATGATTTGTCCAAGTCTCTGACACGTAACATTGTGTGAAGAAATCTAAATTTCCCTGTTTCAGTCATATTTTGACTCCCTTGTAATTTTTGAGGGCTGTTAATACAGATTTTGCGGCTCTCACACTGGGGACTTCATTTTCATTAAGACCGAGCATAGAAAGAGATTCTTTGAAGCCATCAATTTGTCTTTGCCTTGAAATTTTATCTTGGAATAACGCTTTAACCCTACTGGCAACATTTGAAGCCGTACAATCGCCCTGAATTAGTTCAGGTATCACTTCTCTCTGGAGAAGAATATTAGTTAAATTGCCAAATTTGGTTTTCACCATTTTCCTGACAATAAAATGAGTTATGGGATTAACTTTATAAGTAATAACCATCGGTGTGGAAGCCATAGCAAGTTCTAGCGCAACTGTTCCTGAGGCAGCTAGTGCAACATCGGATGCAGCAAAGGCATCGTATTTTTCCTCAATACCCTCAATTATATGAATCGTTTCTGTCCAATTCTCTGTAGCCTCTCGAAGTTTGTTTGCTTGTCGTTCAATAGTCGGCAAAACCAAATGGAGGTCTGGTAATTCTTTATGAATTAAGGCTAATGCCTCTTCAAAAACGGGAAGAAGACGCTTTATCTCACCAGATCGACTGCCAGGAAGCAGGCAGAGGAGCGGCGCGTTTAAAGGAATGCTATGCTTAGCTCTAAAAGAGTTTTTGCTTCCTTGGTCGGCTCCACTTTCTAGAATTGAATGACCAACAAAGCTTGTTGAGAGCCCTTCCACCTCGAAATATGGGGGCTCAAAGGGTAGTAAAGCCAATAGATGATCCAGATATCTTGCCACTTTCTTTGCTCGTCCCGGCTTCCAGGCCCAAACAGAGGGAGCAACATAGTGGATTAGGGGTATCCCTTTCCCTTTAAGTTTCTTTGAAACCCTGAGAGAAAAAGCAGGTGAATCAATTGTTATCAGGGCAGAAGGGTTTTTGGCTTGTATATCTTCGACGGTCTCGGTGATACGACCGAGAAGTTTCGGAATATGCGGAATAATCTCTGTTAAGCCCATGATTGAAAGTTCACTCATAGGAAACAGGCTCTTTAATCCTTGTTCGCTCATCCGTGGACCACCGATACCAAAGAAATTGATTTGGCCTTGATGCTCTTGCTTAAGAGCTTGCATTAAACGGGCGCCGAGAACATCCCCTGAAGGTTCTCCAGCAATAATATAGAGAGATAAAATAGGGTGCTCAGACGTTTTCAACGGTCCGTCAACCTTTCGTTATGGTTTGTTTATCTATAGCGACAATGAATAAGCCTGCTTTATTTGCTTTTTCAACAACTTCATCCCCATCGATCACTAAAGCCCCTTGTGCTTCGATAGCAATCCCCCGCAAACCTGCTTCAACAGCTTGTTCAACAGTTGCAACACCAATTGTTGGTAAATCTGTCCGTTTTTCTTGATTTGGCTTTTTGGCTTTAACAAGAATACCACCAGCACCATCACGGGATAAACCTTTGACACGACTCAATAAAGCTTCAGTGCCTTCAATGGCTTCCACTCCTAGAACAAGACCTTGTTGTACAACAACAGCTTGCCCGACATCTAAGGCTCCTAATTGCCAAGCGACATTAAAACCACGAATAATATCTTCTTGTGCCACCGCATCAGGCTCAATATTTCCTAAAGTACCTACGTCAACTAATAATTCATTGAGCACTTCACTAGGTCCCACAACTTTAAAGCCTTCATTTTCAAGTTCTCGAACTAAAGCGGATAATAAACTATCATCACCAAGAGCCGCTCTACCGAGTTTTGCAAATAACTTTATTCCCCAAGCGTCTGGGCGTAACGATACCATGGAAGGGCGAGAAATACCCCCTCCCATCACAAGTTCTTTAACACCCTGGTCTCTGAATATTTTTATTGAAGTTCCGCCGGCTCCAAGCCTAACCCAATCATGGGGAACGTCTTTAACGGTTATTTCGTCAGTTTGCCCTTTAAAAGCAATAACATGGAATTCCCGGCCTTCCTTTTGGCAAGCCTGGATCAATCGACGGGGAAGATCCCCCCTCCCCGCTATGATGCCTAATTTATCCGGCATGCTCCAACGCCGGCTGACATATTGCACGTGATGATTCAGCTTGAATAAAATTAACGATCTCCATGACGGGTTCATTATCGTTAAACAATTCAGCTACATCATCTACTCGTTCATTGAGGGTTCCTTCGTTGGCAAATAGAAGTCTGTAGGCATTTCGAAGAGCGTGAATAACGTCTCGATCAAAACCACGGCGCTTCAACCCAATAAGGTTAAGCCCATTTAGGTGAGCCCGGTTGCCATACACTGAACCATAAGGAATGACATCATTCTCAACAGCTGACATACCACCAATCATGGCATGTTTACCAATGCGAACAAATTGATGGGCCGCTCCGAGGCCGCCAAAAACAACGAAATCATCAATTTCTACATGACCACCTAATGTAGCGTTATTAACCAGAACTACATGATTGGCAATTTTGCAATCATGACCAACATGAACACCAACCATGAGAAGGCAGTTATTGCCAATTTGTGTCAACATTCCTCCGCCTTCAGTGCCAGGGTTTATGGTAACATGTTCACGGATAACATTGTTTTCACCGATAACTAACTCTGATGGTTCACCGTTGTACTTCAAGTCTTGAGGTTGGTGACCAATAGAAGAGAACGGAAAAGCCTTAGTTCCTGCACCAATAGTGGTCCGACCATCAACGGCAACATGTGATAATAGCTCAACATCACCTATGAGCTTAACATTAGGACCAATTACGCAATATGGGCCAATAATAGCAGTGTCTGAAACCTCTGCTTGAGGATTGATAATCGCCGTAGGGTGAATATTGGTCATTAAGCGTCCCTAATCATGGCCATGAAATCGGCCTCAGCAGCTACATTACCATTGACGAGTGCTTTGCCTTCAAATTTCCAAATTTTGCCACGGCTTTGGATTTTTTGAACTTCAATATTTAAGGTATCACCTGGCAAAACAGGTTTTCTAAACCGAGCTTTGTCTACAGACATGAAGTAAACTAATTTACCTTCTGTCTCTTCCCCTAAGCTATCGACAACAACAATAGCTGCTGTTTGGGCCATTGCCTCAATAATAAGCACACCTGGCATTACCGGGTGACCAGGGAAATGTCCCGGAAAGAATGGTTCGTTTACGGTTACCGCCTTAATACCAACGGCAGATTCACCTTCGTGAAGGTTCTCTACGCGATCAATTAGCAAAAATGGGTATCTATGCGGGATCATGTTCATGATTTCCGCTGTATCAAAACTCTTGGCCTCTGCCATATTTCCTCTCTATTTATCTTCTAAGGTCTTACGACCCTTCTTAACAGCCATCGACAAAATAGCTGCACCTTTCATCCAACTTTTCATAGGTTGGGCAGGATACCCGCCAACAACCTGGCCAGCAGCAATATTTCCAATAACACCGCTCTGTGCAGCTATTTGTACTCCTGAACCAATTTCCAAATGACCTGCGACCCCAGATTGCCCACCCATAACAACAAAGTCACCTAACTTTGTACTTCCTGCAATTCCTACTTGGGCTGTAATGACACAACCTTTACCAATTTGAACGTTATGAGCAATTTGAACAAGATTGTCGATTTTAGTACCAGCACCAACAATTGTATCGGGACCAGACCCCCGATCAATAGTTGTATTCGCGCCTAGAGCAACATCATCATTAATGATCACTCGACCAAGTTGCGGAACAGATTCATGACCTTGTGGTGACATAGCGTATCCAAACCCATCTTGGCCAATGCGCACACCAGGATTTATCAAAACACGAGAACCAATTAAACAATATCCCAAGGTAACATTTGATGTAATAATCGTATCATCACCGATCGTTACGCCTCTTCCAATTGTTGAATTAGGACCTATTTCACATCGATCACCGATGACAACATTTGGGCCAATGTATGTCCCAGGACCAACGATGCTATCCACACCAATTTTGGCGGAGGGGTCAATTAAAGGGCCATTGGCTCGATAAGAAAGTGTATGTTTCTGAGGATAGAAGGCTTTAGCTACTTTGGCGTAAGCTCTATAAGGATCATCACAAACGAAAAGACAGGTACCTTCTGGAGCAATATCGACAAACGATTTACGTACGAGAACAGCCCCTGAGTTGGTTTGCTCAAATTGATTTTTGTACTTTTTATTATCAAAAAAACTGATATGTGATGAATCAGCCTTATTTAAAGGTGCAACATCTTCAATTTTATCATTGGCATGCTCCTTTTGAAGGAGTTCAGAGCCAGAAATGTCTACTAATTCAGATAAAGTATATGGGCCAGATCGCTCATAAAAACGTGGATCAGCCATATTTTATTTAGCACCTTTTACTTTAGGAAAAACTTCTACAGCAGGAAGAATTGCATTTAACTCTTTGATGACAACTGGTGTAATATTCAGGCGTTGATGGGTAAAAACCGTCAATTCTTTTCGTAAAAGCAGAGTGATTTTATTGTCTTCGACAATCTTTGTTATTACTTTTTTCAAAGAGGCGCTGACTTTATCCATTGCAGCAACACGCGCTTTTTCCAAAGAGTTCTTACGTGTTTGAATTTTCTTCTGAGCAGCAACAAATTTTTGTTCGAATTTTGCCCGTTCTTTTTTGAAAGCTTCTGGAGAAAGTATAGCTCTTTGACGTGCCAATTCCTGTTGGCCATCCCTCAATTTATTTTCTTCTTGCTGCATTTCCGTTTGGTAAATTTTTCTTTTCGCGTTCATTTGTTCAGCAATGCTTTTAGGTGCTGATGCCGTAGCCAAAATATGCCCCATATCAACGACAGCAATAACTAACTGTGCTTTTTCTTGTGCGTGAGAAGGCAAAATAAAAGAAAAAAGACCTAAGCAAATAACGGCCAAACGGATAGAATTTTTAACTGCACTATGCATTGAGTTAGAACCTTGTTCCAAAATTAACACGAACTCTTTCAATTTTATCAAATTCCTCTTTCATTACAGGTGTCGCAATATCAATACCAATTGGTCCAAATGGGGAGACCCAAGCTACGCCAGTTCCAAGAGATGCTCGAAGAGATTGAGTGTCAGAAATATTAGCTCCACTCTGGGCTAATTTGCCAGAACTACCAATATCAGCAAAAACATGTCCCGTGATATCGTATTCTCCAGGGAGGCCAAGAGGAAAGCTAAGTTGTGCTGATGATAAATATCTCCATTCACCACCCAATGAATCATCTGTCGAAATATCGCGTGGACCAACTCCAGAATTAGCAAATCCTCTTAAATTATCACCACCAATAAAAAATCTATTACTCAGTTTAACGTCTTGGCCTATACCCGCAATATGCCCTAAGCTACCGGATAAAGATAAAATTAAATCATCGACGACAGAATAATAGTATTTTGCAGACATAGAATTTCTAAAAAATTTGTCATCTCCTCCAAGCCCAGCAAGATCATTATTTAAGGAGGCTACATAACCTTCAGTCGGTTTTGTTGCATTATCTCTTTTGTCGTAAAAAAGTGAGTGTGAAACCATTGAAAGAAGAGTGGTTCCGGCTTGGCTTAAAACATAAACAGAAGCATCTGTATCTACATTTTCAATGGTGCTTTGTTTCAATGTATATGACCAACCTTGGCGAAGCTCTTCCGTAACTGGATAGCCAATCCTCAAATTTGTTCCTGTTTCTTCGCTATCGTATGATGAGCTATCCTGCAAGTCGGATTTAGTATTAAACAAATCAAAGCCAGCACTTATTTCACGATCTAAAAAATATGGTTCCGTGAAAGAAAAATCCAACTGGCTTTGTTTTGAGGCGATCGTAGCTGAAAGATTAATTTCCTGCCCCTTACCAAGCAGGTTTTTCTCTGAAATTCCAATATCAACAAGCGCTCCATTTTGGGTGGAATATCCAGCACCTAGGGATAAAGAACCCGTTGATTTTTCTGCGACTTCAACTGAAACCACCGTTTTATCTGGTGCAGAACCTGGGACCTGCTGAACACTTACTTTTTCAAAAAAACCTAATCCCTCAATACGCTGTTTTGATCTACGCAAACGGGCCGAGTTAAAAGCATCCCCTTCAACAAGTTTAAATTCTCTACGGACCACTTCGTCTTCTGTTCTAGAATTTCCTTTGATTTCAATTCTTTCAACAAATACTCTAGGGCCTTCACCAACTTCAAAAACAATATCTACTTTATTATTTTTTCTATCTCTTATTGTACGAGGTCGAACATCAACAAAAGCATACCCTTTGTTGCCAACAACATTGGTTAAATCTTGAATAGTGTCGTCGACATCTTCTGCGCTATACCAATCTCCTGGTTCAATTTCGACAACTGCTTTTAAGTTTTCTTCAGTTAAATCTTTAAGACCAACAACATAATCAACCTTACCTACTTTATATCTGTTTCCTTCTTCAATCGTATAGGTGAGGAAAAAGTTTTCTTTATTTGGGGTAAGTTCAGCTACAGCAGAGATCACTCTAAAATCAGCATAGCCTTCATTTATATAGAAACGTCTTAAGACTTCACGATCAAATGTAATTCGATCTGGATCATACTTATCGTCAGAAGAAAACAAGCGGAACCACCTTGTTTCTTTTGTTTGAATCACATCCTTCAATTTACCATCACTGAAGTCACGATTACCGATGAAGCGAATACTATTAATTTCAGTAACGGCTCCTTCATTGATCTCAAACACGAGATCAACTCTGTTTTCTTTAAGTTGAATGACTTTTGGTTCGACAGTTGCAGCAAATCGACCACTTTGGCGATATAGGGTCAAAATACGCTTTACGTCATTTTGTACTTTTGTTCTTGTATAGATAACGCGGGGCTTTAAAGTTGTTTCGGATTCCAACAACTCATCATCAATTTTTTGATTACCCTCAAAAGCAATTTGGTTAATGATTGGGTTCTCAACAACATTAACAATCAAATTTCCATCTTGCCGGTTGATAGATACATCTGCAAAAAGGCCTGTCGCAAATAAAGATTTGAGCGAACGATCAAGGCGTTCCCTAGTAAAGGTGTCGCCTGGCTGTATGATCATATATGATCTGACAGTATCAGGATCAATCCGCTGCACACCTTCAACAATAACATCACGAACAACGCCCCCCGTTTGCGCATGGGAATCTGTCGAGGCTGCGAATAGAAACACGCCTAATAAAATATAAATAATATTTTTCAAACTACGCAAAACAACAATGCCCCCAAGCCTTAGGTCACAAGGTTAATAAGGAACTCAAATACCTTAAAATGTGCCAAGTCGTTAATCGTCGCAAACAGCATTAAAGCCAATACCAAAAATAGCCCAACACGGAAACCATATTCTTGTGCACGCTCCCCAAGGGGCTTGCCTCGAACAGCTTCAATTGCATAAAAAACCAAATGTCCACCATCAAGCATAGGTATTGGGAAAAGATTAATCAGAAACAGATTTATGGAAAAAACCGCAATAAAATTAAGTAGATTTACAAATCCACCTTGAGCAACTTCACCAGATAACTGAGCTATCCTAAGAGGGCCGCCAATATCTTCACTCCCCCTTTTCCCAGTTATCATTTCGCCAATGCCACTAAGGATTTTACCAGTAATCACAAAACTATGGGTGACCCCTTTCCACATAGATTCAACAACACCTGTCTCAATAATCTCAACCTGTTTAGGATCAGGACGCACACCGAGCATGCCTCTGCTTGAGTCATCCTTGTGTGGTTTAGGAGTTGCTTTAAGAACGATAGTTTTCTCAAGTCGAATGACATCAAAGGTCAATTCAACACTCGGTTTAACGCTAACAATATCTCTTAATTCAACAAAATGGTTAACTTTCTTGCCATCAACAGCAACAATTCGGTCACCTTGTTTAAAACCGCCTTCATAAGCGGCACTACCTTCAACAACCCCCCCAATACCCGCTAAAGGCACAGCGTTGTCCGTAAAATTAAAAAGGCCCGCGAAAATAACAACCGCAAAAAGGAAGTTAGCTGCAGGGCCAGCAAAGACGACCGCCGTCCTCTGACCTAACGTTTTGTGAGAAAATGATCGGGCCTTGTCATCATCTGAAAGTTTCTTTTCCGTGCCATCGGCATCTTCAGTATCTTCAATGTCCCCTTGCCCAAACATTTTGACGTAACCGCCCATGGGGACCGCACTTATTTTCCAGCGCGTATCTTTTGAGTCATTCCAGCCGAAAAGCTCTGGGCCAAATCCAATAGAGAACACTTCAACGCGCACGCCATTGCGCCGAGCAATAGCGTAGTGCCCAAGTTCATGCACAAAGACGAGAACTGTGAGGACAAAAATAAAGGGAATAACGTATTCCCAGATTATCGTAATAGTTTCCATAATGATGAAATTCTTATTTACCTAAAGAGTTTGAGAAAATTGATCTGCGATACCTTCGGCTATTCTTCGAGCTTCTGCATCCAGGTCAAATACCTCACTAATACTTTGTGGCTTAATTAAGGGAGTGATTCCCATGGTTTTTTCGACAATACGTGCAATATCAAGAAAGCCTATTTCTTCTCGTAAAAACCTACCGACTGAAATTTCGTTTGCTGCATTGAGTATAGTAGGTGCACCGCCGCCAATTTGCAAGGCATTGCGTGCGAGTTTTAAGGCGGGAAACCTTGTTGAATCAGGGGCTTCAAAGCTTAAATCATTTTTTTCCCATAGATTTAATCGTTGTCCAGGAGTTTTCATTCTATCCGGCCAGGCAAGAGCGTATGCTATGGGTATTTTCATATCTGGCGTTCCCATTTGGCAGAGGACTGACCCATCTATGTAAGACACAAGGCTATGAACGACCGATTGAGGATGAACAATAATTTCAATTTGGTCTTCTGTAACTGGGAATAAGTGGTAGGCTTCGATAAGTTCCAACCCTTTATTCATCATGGTCGCAGAATCAACAGAGATTTTTTGCCCCATATCCCAATTGGGGTGTGCAATTGCCTGTTTAGGAGTAACATTTTCCATATCAGCATATGTAAAATCCCTAAAAGGCCCTCCAGAAGCTGTTAGGATAATTTTATCGATCCGTTTTGGGTGATCAAAATCAAGCACTTGAAATATCGCATTATGTTCTGAATCTACAGGTAGAAGTGTTGCCCCACTCTCTTTGACCTTCTCCATCATTAACTCACCAGCACAAACGAGACTTTCTTTGTTGGCTAATCCAACGGTATATCCCTGCTCAACTGCTGCTAAAGTTGACTTGAGCCCTGCTGCGCCAACGATTGCCGCCATGACCCAATCAGTATCTCTTTTTGCCGCTTCTATAACGGCATCTGGGCCCGCTGCGATTTCTATCCCAGTACCAGATAAGGCACCTTTTAATTCTTTATAGAGCTCAATATTAGCTGTAACAGCGAGTTCTGGCTTGTACTTCTTTGCTTGCTCAGCAAGGAGTTGAATATTCCCATTAGCCGTTAGAGCAACAATTTCAAATTTTTCAGGGGCACTTTCAATAAGTTCCATAGTACTACAGCCAACAGAACCTGTAGAACCAAGGATGGAAACCCGTTTAGCCATTAGGAAAGCAGCCCTGTGTCAAAAGATAAAAGAACAGCAGCGACAATGGCGACAGGAAGCAAACCATCTACCCGATCTAGAATACCACCATGCCCCGGGATCAAGTTGCTTGAATCTTTCACACCAAATTTTCGTTTAACACCTGATTCAAAAAAATCTCCAACTTGGGCAATGACAGCAAGAAAACCACTAATTGTGACGAATAAAATTAAATTTCCTACAGGTAGGTAATAAGAAGCAGCATAACCAATCAATGCAGCACAAATCATTCCCCCAATAAGACCAGCCCAGGTCTTTTTTGGGCTAACAGAGGGCATGACTTTAGGGCCACCGATAGTACGACCAAAAGCATAAGCACCCACATCAGTCGCCCAAACAACAAAAACCAACCAGAAAATCAATTCCAGACCCAACTTTGGATCTTGCCGAATAAAAATAAGGGCAAGAATTGGGAGCGCGATATATAGATTACCAATGCCAAACCAAAACGCCCTTTTGCCTAGCTGTTTGAACAACAATCCATAAACAACCCCTCCCCCGACAACAGCGACAGCGAGTCCTGCTAGGTGAGAAATGCCATAGAAAGCCCCAAGGGAAGCGACAACGAAGATCGATAGCACTATTCCAGGAGCGCCGAACTTGCCATCCCCAACCATTCGAGACCATTCCCAAGCCATAAGGAAAGAGATAATCAAAGCTAGAATATCAAAATATGGAAAGCCAACATATAAAGCCGCAATAACTGGCGGAGCTAAAACAATTGCCGAAATAAAACGTGCTGTTAATCCATTTTTTTTCACTGGATTAGCTACCAACCGCGCCAAACCGACGTTCGCGTTTCTGGAAAGTACCAACGGCTTCAGCTAATTGATTTTTATCGAAATCAGGCCAAAGGGTGTCAACAAAGACAAACTCTGAATAGGCGGTTTGCCAAAGGAGGAAATTACTAATCCTCTTCTCCCCACTCGTTCTGATCAAGAGGTCTGGGTTGGGAAGATCAGATGTTGAAAGCTTTTCTGCCAACTTTTCTTCAGTGACTTGTTCAGGTGAAATAAGTCCAGATGCAACATCTTGAGCTAATAACTTAGCTGCATGAGTTATATCTGCATGTCCTCCATAGCTCAAAGCAATGGTCAGTTGTAGGCCTTGGTTTAATTGTGTGAGGTTCTCACCTTTTTCAATGAGCTTAACGATATCCTGAGAAAGCTTAGTCCTGTCTCCAATAATCCGAAACCGAATATTTTTTTTATGAAGTGTCGTAATCTCACGCTGAAGATAGAATCTCAATAACCCCATAAGATCAGATACTTCTGACTCTGGTCTTTTCCAGTTTTCAGAGGAAAAACCAAACAAGGTTAGATATTGGATACCCATTTCTGCAGCACCTTCAACGGTTTCCCGAACAGCATCAACACCTTTTTTGTGTCCTGCCGTGCGTGGCAACCCTCTATCATTTGCCCAACGTCCATTACCATCCATAATGATGGCAACATGAACGGGCATAGTGTCTGTGTCGAGTTGTGCAGAAAGAGCTTCCATAAATTAAACCTGCATGATCTCTTGTTCTTTATTTTCCAGGGCTGTATCGATTTCTTTAATAGATTCATCAGTTAACTTCTGAATCTCGACATTATAGTCACGATGTTCATCTTCAGAAATTTTACCGTCTTTTTCAGCTTTTTTCAGATCATCCATTCCGTGACGACGCACATTACGAACCGCAATCCGAGCTTCTTCAGCATAACGCCCGGCAACTTTTGTTAATTCTTTACGCCGTTCTTCGTTAAGTGCTGGAATAGGAACCCGCACAAGCTGTCCATCGCTAGAAGGATTAAGCCCAAGGTCAGAATCACGAATTGCTTTCTCAACAGCCTTGATCAAGCTTTTATCCCAAACTTGAACTGTGAGCATACGTGGTTCAGGAACACCAATTGTGCCGACTTGTGCCATTGGCATGGGGCTTCCATAAGCCTCTACCGTAAGCGGTTCTAACAAACTGGTTGCTGCACGCCCTGTCCGCAGGCCCTGAAATTCTTTATGAAGAACCTCAACAGCCCCTTCCATGCGCCGATGAATTTCTCTTTTCTCAGTTGCGATACTGAAATCACCCATACCTTATACCCCTCCATCGATTTTCGTAAAGCGCCCTTCCCCCTTAACAACTTTGGCAAAAGAGCCTTCGTCCGTTAAAGAGAACACTAAAATTGGTATATCATTTTCTCGTGCCAAAGCAATCGCACTGGCATCCATTACTTTTAAATCGTTAGCCAGAACTTCTCTATAACCAAGTCGTTCATATCTTTTAGCATCTGGATTCTTTTTTGGATCTGAATCATAGACACCATCAACCTGTGTCCCTTTAATCAGTGCATCGCAACCCATTTCCACAGACCTAAGGGCTGCCGCTGTATCCGTTGTGAAGAATGGATTACCTGTTCCCGCTGCAAAAATTACGATCCGGCCTTTTTGTAAATGTCGTTCTGCACGACGGCGGATAAAGGGCTCACAAACTGTCGGCATCGGAATAGCAGACTGAACTCGGGTTTCAATACCGAATTGTTCTAAAACACTTTGCATCGCTAAGGCATTCATTACAGTTGCCAGCATGCCCATATAGTCAGCACTGGTTCTTTCCACACCCGCTGCCACGCCTGAAATACCTCTAAAGATATTTCCACCGCCAATAACGAGGCAAATTTCAACACCAAGTTCGCCTACGGCCTTAATTTCTTTTGCAATTCTTTCAACGGTTTTCGGCTCAATGCCGTAATCCCCCTCACCCATAAGGCCTTCACCAGAGAGCTTAAGAAGTACGCGGCGGTATTGAATTTTTTCAGACATATCTATCCTTGGAGCATTCATTATGAGCTAGGTTTTAAAAATGCCTGCCATAGATAGCAATAGGGCGGAAGAAATGCCAGACCGGAAATCCAATCTATAGCATTATCTCCCGCCCTATTAAAATTAAGCGGTGTTTAAAGAGTTAAGTTATACGCCAGCCATGGCAGCAACTTCAGCCGCGTAGTCTTCTTCTTGTTTCTCAATGCCATCACCGAGAGCAAAGCGAAGGAAACCAGTAACTTTAACATCTGAGCCAATATCTTTGGCGGCTTCTTCAACAGCTTTTCCAACAGTTTTGTCTGTATCCATAACGAAATCTTGCTCTAGCAAGCAGACTTCTTGGTAGAACTTACGAATACGACCTTCGACCATTTTCTCAGCAATTTCCTGAGGCTTGCCAGAAGCTTTAGCTTGTTCGATCAAAACATTACGTTCCCGATCGATAACTTCTTGAGGCAAAGAATCGCGATCAAGTGATTCTGGGTTGGTTGCAGCAACGTGCATGGCAACTTGTTTACCAAGAGCCGCAAGTTTGTCTACATCGCCATCAGATTCGACAGCGACCAAGACGCCAATTTTACCGAGACCTGGTTTCAATGCACCGTGCATGTAAGCAGAAACAACACCAGAATTAACGCTAAGGCCACCAGTACGACGAAGGTTCATATTTTCGCCGATGGAGCCAACCATCTCAGTGATGAATTCTTCAACGTTTTTGTCGCTTCCTGGGAAAGCTGCAACTTTAGTTTTGTCAAAATCGCCATCATTTGAGAGAGCGACATTTGCAACACCAGAAACCATATCTTGGAAAGCTTCGTTACGTGAAACGAAGTCTGTTTCAGCATTCAGCTCGATGACAACGCCTTTATTGCCTTCTGCTGCGAAACCCACAAGGCCTTCAGCGGCAACACGGCCAGATTTTTTAGCAGCTGAAGCCAAACCTTTTTGGCGGAGCCAATCAATAGCGTTTTCAACATCGCCATCACATTCGGTCAGGGCTTTTTTGCAATCCATCATGCCTGCGCCAGATTTCTCGCGTAGGTCTTTTACGAGTGCGGCTGTGATTTGAGCCATTTTTTCTCTTCCTATAAAAAGAGTGTCTAAACAATAAGCTTTAAGCGTCAGCAGCCGGTGTGGCTTCTTCAGCAGGCGCAACCGCTTCAGCAGGAGCAGCTTCTACAGCAGCAACCTCAGCAGGAATTTCTTCAACTGGAGCCTCTTCTTGCTCACCAAGATCAGCACCAGAAGCAGACAATTCAGCTTGCAGACCATCAACAACGGCACCACTGATCAGATCACAATAGAGATTGATCGCACGAAGTGAGTCATCGTTACCTGGAATTGGGTAATCAATGCCATCGCAAGGACTATTACTATCAAGAACAGCAATAACTGGAATGCCAAGTTTGTTAGCTTCCTGAATTGCGATTTTCTCTTTGATGGTATCAATAACGAAAACCATACTAGGCAGTCCGCCCATGTCTTTAATACCACCAAGGGCACGCTCTAGCTTATCGCGCTCACGGGTAAGACCAAGAAGCTCTTTCTTAGTAAAGCCGGCAGTTTCGCCTTCAAGTTGGCTTTCAACGTCACGAAGACGTTTGATTGATTTAGAAATTGTTTGCCAGTTGGTCATCATGCCGCCGAGCCAGCGGTGGTTGACGAAGTACTGGCCAGCGCCTTTTGAAGACTCAGCAATTTTGTCTTGAGCCTGACGTTTGGTACCTACGTATAGTACACGTCCGCCACCAGCAACAACGTCACGTACAGCGACGAGAGCTTGATGAAGCAGAGGAACGGTTTGCTGAAGATCAAGGATGTGAATGCCATTACGAATACCAAAGATGTATTGATCCATCTTAGGGTTCCAACGACGGGTGGTATGTCCAAAGTGTACACCAGCTTCCAAGAGCTGACGCATGGTAAAGTCAGGCAACGCCATGTGCGTATTTCCTTTTCCGGTTAATCCTCCACAGACCGTGTACCAAAAATCATTTTTTAGCACCGGAGCGAGCATGCGATGAATTTGCACCGCCGACCACAAGCCTGTGTGTGTAATAATAGAGGCGGCTAAATAGACGAGGATTGAGAGGATTGCAAGGTATAATAAAGTTTTTCCAAACTTCTTTACTTATTTTATTACTTTTAGTGAGCCGTCCAACCACCATCCATGGGGATTGCTGTCCCCGTTAGGGAAGCGGCACCGTCAGAACAGAGGTAAGTCGCTAAAGCTCCTAATTCCTCAAGACCGACGAACTTTTTTGTCGCTTGTGGAGCTAACATAATGTCATTGATAACTTGGTCTTCTGAAATTCCGCGAGCTTTCGCTGTATTGGGGATTTGCTTTTCGACAAGAGGCGTCAACACGTAACCGGGACAAATAGCATTACAGGTAATCCCTTGTGCTGCAACTTCTAGAGCCACTGTCTTGGTCATTCCTAATAATCCATGTTTGGCAGTCACATAAGCGGATTTGTAAGGCGAGGCAACCAAAGCGTGAGCAGAAGCAATATTAATGACTCGCCCCCACCCTTTGCTCTTCATGCCGGGTAGAACGGCCTTCGTGGTATGAAAGGCTGAATTCATATTAATATCTATAATCGCATTCCACTTATCATCTGGGAACTCATCAATCGGAGAGACAAATTGAATCCCCGCATTATTAACAAGGACATCAATAATTTCGAACTCATTTAAAGCCAATGACATCATTTTGGCTATTTCGACCGGATCACTCATATCCGCAGAGAAATAAAACACCTTAACTCCATAAGTTTTCTCAATATCTGCCCGAATATCCTCAGCTTGGTCTGCAGGACGAGAGCCATTAAGAACGATATCAGCTCCCACAGCAGCGAGAGATTGCGCAACTGCAAGACCTATCCCGCTTGTAGAACCTGTAACAAGAGCAACTTTATTCTTAAGCAACGATCAAAACTCCAAATTATTTATTCACTTTAATCAAAACAGCAACAGGACAGAATTTCACAAATTTCCCCATCTTTGCTCATCGGCATAGCAACGCGGTACCAATTTTTGTGATCTGATCTTTCTTGCCAATCAAAAACACCGCTTAAATAAACGGTAAGTTTTGATCTTAGTATGGAATCATCCAAGGATCTGAAAAAGTTAGCGACCTGTCCAAATTCAGCTTCCGTGAAAAGTTTCCCGGTGAGATCAACTTTATAGGCTGATACACACTCTTTTCCATAGTAGCTGAATCTATAATCTTCTTCCCCTTTACCCTTTGTCGCAATTATCAAGTTATCTCTAAAAACATCAAGTTCAGGGATATTGATAGATGCCCCATCCACAACTTTGTCACGCACTATAGTTTCAATAGCTTTCACAAAATTAATGAGCAAAGGTTGAGCTTTGGCTTTGTTACAATCAAGTTTAATCAATTCAATTGGCCTAAAAATACTAGCGATGCGATAATATAGGACGCATCATAAAAAAACAGAACTTGGGTATAGTTCTTGGGCCAAACAAGAAGTTTATACTATTATTTTACCCTAAGTTTCCTGGACGTCCACTATTCCTGGTATTGCCTTTACAGCTTGTAACAACTGAGGCGAAATCGAGTAGGTTTCTTTTAGTTTTACATCGGCTTCTTTAGTAAGACTTAAGCGAGCCGTGAGGACAACTTCACCTCGCCCCTTCCCTTCTCGTTCAAGAATTTCTTTAATCAATGGCAGAGGTGCTTCTGAATCGACAAAGACTTTCAAACCAGATGAAGAACGGGCAACAACCTCATCTAAAGACTCAATTTTATTAGCAATAAAACGAATCCCTTCGCCTTCAAATGTTGCTGAACCTTTGATGAAAATTGATTGCCCAACTTCGAGCAAACCTTCAGCGGCATTAAGCTGGTCAGAGAACAGGGTAACTTCAAAAGCCCCTGTAGCATCGGACATATCAACGAAGGCAAATTTGTTGCCTTTCTTTGAGGTTTTAACCTTTTTACCAATGATCGTCCCAGCAATACTTATCGGCTTAGACTCTCCGGATTGCACAATCTCACTGTAGGTCAATGCCTTGAGACGTTTAAGTGTTTTGCCATAAGCATCTAGAGGGTGAGCAGAGAGGTAAAAGCCGAGAGCATCAAATTCATGCTTTAGACGGTCCATCAACGGCCACTCAGGTTTATTTGGCAGTTTAGCAGCTGCAACAACTGCCGCATCATCGGCCCCAAACATCCCTATTTGGTTGCCATTGCGCTCTTTTGCGGCTTGGGAGGCATGATTGAGGATTTGTTCAATACCGCTATGGATTTGATGACGGTTGTTATTCAGACTATCAAAAGCCCCAGAACGTACCAAA
Organism: Rhodospirillales bacterium; assembly: GCA_026196105.1. GTDB lineage: Bacteria > Pseudomonadota > Alphaproteobacteria > Rhodospirillales > JAPHRK01 > JAPHRK01. The sequence continues at coordinate 37,094 of JAPHRK010000002.1, forward strand.
TTTTCAAGCTGTCGCTTGTTCACAACCTTGGTGTCTAGTCGATTAGCAAAATCAAAAATGTCTGTGTAAGGACCGTTTTTCTCTCGTTCCTCAATGACAGACTCCATCGCCGCTTCGCCGACATTCTTAATCGCAGCCAATGCATAGCGAATAGCCCTTTCACCATTCTCAAGTACTTCAACCGCAAAAGTGACTTTCGATTTATTGATGTCAGGGGTGAGAAGCTTGATCCCTTGTTTCTCTAATTCTTGACGGAAAACATTCAGTTTATCCGTATTATTGAGGTCCAATGTCATAGAACCTGCAATAAATTCAACGGGATAATTGGCTTTTAAGTAGGCGGTTTGATAAGCAATGAGGGCGTAAGCAGCGGCGTGTGATTTATTGAAACCATAGCCCGCGAACTTATTCACCTGGTCAAAAATTTCCGAAGCTTTTTGCCCTGGGACACTGCGCGCGACAGCCCCTTCAACAAAAATTTTCCGTTGATTATCCATCTCCTCTTTAATCTTTTTACCCATAGCCCGGCGCAAAAGGTCAGCGCCGCCAAGGGTATAGCCAGAAAGCTCCTGGGCAATCTGCATGACCTGTTCTTGATAGATCATAATGCCGTAAGTTTCTTCCAAGATCGGCTTGAGGGTCGGATAGAGATAATCCGGCTCTTCCTCCCCATGCTTACGACGAATGTAAGCTGGGATATTATCCATTGGGCCTGGACGATAAAGAGCCACCACAGCGATAAGGTCTTCCAGACTATCAGGTTTCATATTGCGAAGAACATCCCGCATACCAGTAGATTCCAACTGGAAAACACCTGTTGTATCGCCCTTAGTCAGCATCTTGTATGTAAGTTCGTCATCAAAGGGGAGATTAGTTAGATCAACAGTGTCTCCCCTCTCTTCAATATGTTCTAAAGCCCTGGCAAGAACCGTCAGTGTTTTCAGACCCAAAAAGTCAAACTTGATCAGCCCCGTATTCTCAACATATTTCATGTTGTACTGGGTGACCGGCATGTCTGACCTCGGGTCACGGTAAAGAGGCACTAATTGATCAAGGGGCCTGTCCCCAATCACCACACCGGCAGCATGAGTTGAGGCGTGGCGATAAAGTCCCTCTAGTTTTTTCGCAATCCCAAACAACCGTTCCACAGATTGTTCATCTCGGATCATCTCCCTCAGTTGCGGCTCCATATCCAGGGCCTCTTGCAATGAGGGTGGATTGGCAGGATTAGCAGGGATAAGATTGGAAATTCGGTTTACTTGTGGGTATGGCATCTCCAAAACCCGCCCGACGTCGCGAATACAGGCTTTGGCTTGCAGTTTTCCGAATGTGATAATCTGAGCCACGTGATCATAGCCGTATTTATCCTGCACATACTTGATCACCAACTCCCGCCTATCCTGACAGAAATCGATATCGAAATCAGGCATAGATACCCGTTCCGGGTTCAAGAAACGTTCAAAGAGAAGACCAAAACGCAAGGGGTCCAAATCAGTAATGGTTAATGACCAAGCAACCACTGACCCCGCACCAGAACCACGACCTGGTCCTACAGGGATATCATTCACCTTCGACCAGGCAATAAAATCAGCCACGATGAGGAAGTAACCTGGAAACCCCATTTGGATAATGACATCAAGCTCGTAATCTAAGCGCTCAAAATAAGGTCTTCCTATTTTAGTGCGCTCTTCGTCACTCATTTCTGGGGTGTAAAGCTGAACCTCAAGGCGTTTTTCAAGCCCTTCCTTGCTTTGATGACGAAGCTCTTCTTCTTCCGTTCGCCCTTCTCCACCATCATAAGGTGGCAGTAAAGGAGGCATGTTATGGACTTTAGCCGCACACCGCTTGGCAATGACGATTGTATTATCAATGGCTTCAGGAATATCAGCGAACAACTCCCGCATTTCTGTGGCTGACTTAAAACGGTGATTAACCGTCAACTTGCGGCGTTCGTCTTGGCTTACATAAGCACTAGCAGCAATACACAGCAATGCATCATGGGCTTCGTACATATCGGAAGTGGCAAAGAAAGCTTCATTGGTGGCCACCAAAGGAATGTCGTGTTTATAAGCCAAATCAATCAGCTTAGGCTCGATAAGCTCCTCAACCTCTAAGCCATGGCGCATTAGCTCTATGTAGAGCCGCCCTTCAAAAGCCTCTTTAAGTTGCAAAAGAACCGTTTCGGCAGCTTCATCCTGCCCTTCTGCTAGCAAACGACCCACAGGGCCACCTGGACCACCCGTGAGGGCAATCAGGCCTTCATTGCTCTCTTTAAAGGCTTCCAGAACTACTTGTGGCTCAGCACCGTCCTCACTATCAAGATAGGCACTGCTGAGCAGTTTCATGATGTTTTTGTAGCCCGTATCGTTTTGAACTAGCAAAATAACCTGATCAGGCTCTTCGGGAGGACCACTACGGAGCGCTTTACGGCTTCCTCCTTCTCCAACTTTGGTAACCCCAAGCTGAGTTCCTAAGATAGGTTGAATGCCCGCCCCAAGACAGCCACCAGAAAACTCCATACCACCAAACAGATTATTGGTATCGGTAATCGCCACGGCAGGCATGACCATATCACGGCACATTTTGGTCAATTCCTTGACCCGAATGGCCCCTTCAGAAAGGGAATAAGCCGTATGGACTCTTAAATGAACAAAATCAGCATGAGACATAAATTAAAAATCCCATCCTAAAGGCTTTGGTGCAACGGTTAATGACGGGGATAACTCACTGCGTTGGGGAAAAGTCTATACCTCTTGAAGGGTACCATCCACTAAGGTAACCGCCCGATCCATTTTTTTGGCGAGTTCTGGATTGTGGGTTGCAATCAATGCAGCCAGGCCAGAGCCTTTTACTAGCTTAAGCAACAATCCAAAAACACGCTCAGCAGTGTTTGGGTCTAAGTTACCTGTTGGTTCATCAGCGAGGAGAACGGCTGGTGCATTTGCAAGGGCCCGGGCAATGGCGACCCGTTGCTGTTCACCACCTGATAGTTGCCCGGGGCGGTGGTCGGCCCTTTCGGTCAGGGCCATGTATTCAAGCAAATCATTGGCTCGAGTTGCTGCGGTTTCTTTATCCAAACCACCGATAATCTGGGGGATAACAATATTTTCTACAGCTGAAAACTCTGGTAGCAGATGGTGATATTGATAAACAAACCCTAAGCTATCACGCCTGATTTGGGTACGGTCACGGTCATTGAGGCTAGAACAATCAGTTCCCCCAACCTTAATTACCCCGCCATCTGGGGCTTCGAGCAATCCCGCAATCTGCAGCAACGTCGATTTACCGGAACCGGAAGGCCCTACAAGAGCAACGATTTCCCCAGCTTTAATAGTGAGGTCAATGCCACGCAACACCTCAAGGGTTTTCTCTCCTTGGGTAAAGGAACGCTTTATACCGCTAAGAACCAAGGCTTCTTTATCAAAAAGGTCACTCATAGCGCAATGCCTCAACCGGATCGAGACGCGCGGCCCTCCATGACGGGTAGATTGTAGCCAACAAGGAGATACCAAGCCCCATAAGGATCACTGTCAAAACTTCTGTCGGGTTTACCACAGCTGGAAGTTGGGACAGGAAGTATATCTCGGCGGCAAAAAGGTCAGTACCGGTAAGGCTCTGAATTCCTTGGCGAATTGATTCGATATTCAAAGAGAAAGCTAGACCTAACAGGGTTCCGCCGATCGTGCCAATTATCCCGACACTGGCGCCACTGAGGAAGAAAATACGTAAAATCATTCCCCGTGTCGCCCCCATGGTGCGCAAGATAGCGATGTCCTGGCCTTTGTCTTTAACCAACATGATTAAGCTGGAAATAATATTAAAGGCTGCAACGATTATGATCAAAGTCAGGATCAGGAACATCACATTACGTTCAACCTGCAAGGCATTGAAAAAGCTTGAATTATTCTGTTGCCAATCTGAAACCGACCCTTTCGTCCCAATCACTTTGAAGATTTGGTAAGCACGGTCGCGAGCCGTATCTGGGTGATCCGTCATGACCTCCAGAAAAGATACTTTATTTGGCATTCGGAAATAGGTTTGAGCTGCTTTCATTGGGAGATAAATAAATGACGAGTCATACTCGTGCATCCCCACATTGAAGGTCGCTGCAATGGTATAGCCCTTCATGCGTGGTACAGTCCCAAAGGCAGTCACCCGGCCATTGGGCGAAATCAAGGTTATCTTATCCCCTATTCTCAACCCAAGTTTTCGAGCTAAGCGATAACCGACAATTACCGTATCTTTCTTGCCAAAGTTCTCCAGATTTCCACCTTCGATAGCCTCAGCAACCAACGTCTTCTTACGTAAATCTTCAGGGGTAATGCCCCGAACCATAGCTCCGGTAGCATTTCCGCCCTTACCAGAGGCCATGACTTGACCTTCGATCATCGGCGTCACCCGCTCAACACCACTAACAACCCGCACAACATCTGCAAGGGTTGCGTAATCCTTGAGACCTTCCTCGTAACCATGGACTGTCACATGACCGTTAAGACCAAGGATACGACTGAGAAGTTCCTGCCTGAAGCCATTCATCACCGACATAACGATGATCAGCGTTGCCACACCTAAAGCGATCCCCAACAGGGAAAACCATGCAATAACCGAGATAAACCCTTCCCTACGGCGTGCCCGCAGGTAACGCATGGCCACCATCCATTCGAAGGGGGAAAACACCGCTTAGCCCACCAACTTTGACATTGCATCATCAAGGGAAAGCTCTTGCTTTTCACCTGAGGCGCGGTTTTTGAGTTCGACAACACCGTCTTTTAAGCCGCGGGGACCAACAACGAGCTGCCAAGGCAAACCGATGAGATCCATATTCGCAAATTTAGCCCCTGCCCGGTCTTTCCGGTCATCATAAAGCGCTTCTGCTCCGGCTGCATTCAGACGATTATAGAGGTCTTCACAAACGCTATCACAAAGCTCATCACCTGTTTTTAGGTTAATCAAGCCAACTTTGAAAGGCGCGACACTCTCAGGCCAGATGATACCATTGTCATCATGGGAAGCTTCAATGATCCCACCAACAAGACGAGAAACACCAATACCGTACGAACCCATTTCAACAGCGACCTCTTTGCCTTCACCTGTAGTGACAACAGCCTTCATAGGCTCTGAGTATTTGGTGCCAAAATTAAAGATATGCCCGACTTCAATACCCCGAGCCGTCATTAGATCACTGCCTAATGCGGCACCTTTTGCTTCGTCATGCATTTCATCAGTAGCTGCATATTCAGCCGTAAACTTATTGACGGTCTCTTGTAAGCCATCATGATCATTAAAATCGATATCCTCTTCAGGGATTTCCAAATCGAGATAATTTTTATGGCAAAAGACTTGGGATTCACCCGTATCAGCCAGGATCAAAAACTCATGGCTCATGTCGCCACCGATGGGTCCGGTATCTGCTGCCATGGGAATAGCTTTCAATCCCATGCGTTGGAACGTCTTTAAGTAAGTTACGAACATTTTGTTGTAAGATACTCTAGCACCAGCACTATCTAGATCAAATGAGTAACTATCTTTCATCAAAAACTCGCGACCACGCATCACACCAAAGCGGGGACGAACTTCATCACGAAACTTCCACTGAATGTGATAAAGCATTTTTGGCAAGTCTTTATAGGAACGAACCGCACCTTTGAAAACTTCAGTTATCAACTCTTCATTGGTTGGTCCATAGAGCATATCCCGATCATGGCGATCAGTAATGCGCAGCATTTCTTTGCCGTAATCTTCATACCTTCCGCTTTCCTTCCATAGGTCAGCAGATTGAATGGTCGGCATTAGCAATTCCTGGCACCCTGCTTTGTCTTGTTCTTCACGAACAATTTCTTCAACTTTTCTCAGAACCTTCAAACCAAGAGGCAACCAAGTATAGATACCCGCACTAGACTGACGAACCATCCCGGCGCGAAGCATCAGGCGGTGAGAGACAATTTGGGCCTCAGCAGGGTTTTCTTTTAGGGTCGGCAGAAAATACTCGGATAGTCTCATGGCTTCCTCTATACGGGAGAATTAAGTTGTCCGAACTTTAGGCTAAGCGCCCTCTCAAGGCAACGGGACAATCAAGGCTATTTGGGGGCAAAAGACAACAAATATCGGTATTCAACATCTTATGGCCTGATCATTTTTAATATTCTATATTTGTTTAGTAAAAATAGAACCTTGGAGACACCTTTGGAAATTCAAATTCTACTCTATGACCGTATGACAGCCCTAGACGCTATTGGCCCATACGAATGTTTAAGCCGGCTAGATGATGCTATAATCAAAATGGTGGGATCAACGAAAGGTGAAATCAGAACTGATACAGGTTTTCTTGGCCTCACTGTTGACCATAGCGTTAATGACGTTGGTCCCTGTGATATCATTTTACTACCAGGTGGGGATTCACGGGCAGCTATGGCAGATGAAGAAATAAAATCTTGGATCATACGTCAGCACGAAACGACACGCTTTACGACTTCTGTTTGTACGGGTTCATTAATTCTTGCTGCGGCGGGAGTTATTCCAAATGGCAAAATTGCCAGTCATTGGGGAGCCGAAAAAATCATCCCTAAATTCGGGCTCAGCTATAGCGGCGAGCGTATTACACAAAACGGTAAAATTATTACAGCTGCAGGTGTATCTGCCGGAATTGATATGGGACTTTGGCTTTGTGAAGCGTTATCAGACCGTGAAATGGCACAAGCAATCGGGCTTGGCTTAGAATATAATCCACAACCACCTCACCCGTATAGAGATGATGATAAATTGCGTGAAATTGCGATTAAAAAAGTTACTTAACTCGTTGAGTTATAGATTATTAATTTAAGATTTTTTCCCAGAACCCTTTCTTTTTAGGGGGAGTTTTTTTCTTTCTAGGGGTTCTGCTTATCGTTTCTTTTTTTGGCTTTTTCGCTACTCGTTCTTCAGACAAATTATGGGAATAGAAAACCTTTTGGCCACCATTGGTAATATCGTAATAGACAACACGGTTTATTGAAGAGTCAGTTTTACAACGAGATACAGCATCGCTTTGAGCCTGAATTTTATTAGCGATAGAGTCAGTAACAACCATTTGGCCATCTTTAACGTTTTGGCCTTTTTTACAGATATAAATCTCTACTACTTCAATCATTGTTCATCCATGGCGGGTTTAATTGGGCAATTTTTTTATAGGTCGGACAATTCTTATGATGGCTCCCCGGCAAATAGCCAATGCTCATAAGAAATTCCCCGGTAATTTCGCCCCCGGTAAACTTAAAAGTTTTCTTGAACAATTTAACCCAATCCGCCTTTTCAAGGGGATGTTGAGTTGCAATCCAGTTCGCGAATGCCCCATATTCCTCCTCAAGGGTTAATATTCGGTTGGCATTTTCAATAATTGCATCGATTTTTAAGCGATTACGGATGATTCCAGCATTATTAAGCAATCTTTCCCGGTCTTTTTCCCCATAGGCAGCAACTTTGTTTAAATCAAAGCCGTCAAAAGCCACATAAAAGTTGTCTTTTTTCTTCAATACCGTGAGCCAGGACAGCCCCGCCTGCATAATTTCCAGACACAACCTCTCAAAAAGGCAATTACTATCCGTCAGAGGAAAACCATATTCCGTATCGTGGTAAGGTCCATGAAAGGGATGGTTTATGGAGGATTCACAATAGGCTGACATAAGAATAGTCCTTCATGCTAGCTGTTTACTAGTTATCAAAAAGCATAGCCTATTAAGTTATAGTGCTGATTTTATTATACTAAATCTATACCAATGACATATATTGGAACTTGAATTGCGCTCTTAAAATGAGGAAGATATCTGCAAACTTTTTCAAAGCTGAGTGAGCCTTCCCAGTTTTGAGCATTTTCTTTTTTCATTCTTTTTTGAAAATTTTTGGTAGTGGTTACATAGAGTCCTACATCAATTTTATCTAATTCTGAATATGAACTAATTTGAAATTTCAACAAATCTATACCAATAAATGAAGAATGCCCAAACTCAACTTCAATTCCGACTCTTTCTTTCAAAAAATCCATTCTTGCCAAAGGTTGGTTTGGTTCTCCAAACACTGCAGGTTGGCTTTCCCAACCAGCTTTGACAAAACGCTTGTCCAATTCTGCATTAAAATTTGGACGAGACAAACCTTCTATATTCATTGATGTATCCGTAAGGATATCTTCACATTCTTGCTTAAGAACAAGTTTGCTATTTAAAACCTGCTCAGCAAAGCGATAAGAAAATTTTCTAAGAATAATGCTCATTTTAGAAAGTTGATTACATAAAGAAGTTTTTTGCAACTAGAAACTGAATGCAAGGCAAACAACATCTACTACTTACTGAGTTGATTGCCATTTCAGCCTCCTTTAATCTCAATGATGTTCAAGACCATAAAGGCCTCAATCACGGCCCACATAGCTCCAGCAACAAGGCTGATAAAGGCGAAGCGAAGGAGCAAGCTTGGGTTAGGCCTGCCTTCAGCAATGTTTCGGCGCCCTAAAAGGACAAAGACCATGAACACCATCCACCACAAAATCAGATAGGTGATAACGCCCACGGTCATTGTCATGGTATTTAAGCCTGTTCTAGCTCAGTCAAGGTGCCAAGGAACTCCTTCGGATGGAGGAAAAGAACCGGTTTTCCATGTGCACCAATTTTAGGTTCACCATTTCCAAGGATACGAGCGCCTTCTGCTTTTAGCTTATCCCGAGCAACAATAATGTCTTCAACCTCGTAACAAACATGATGCATGCCACCAGCAGGGTTTTTATCAAGGAAAGCCTGGATAGGGGAATTTTCTCCTAAAGGATGCAAAAACTCGATCTTGGTGTTTTCTAACTCGACAAAAACAACGGTTACACCGTGATCAGGTTCGTCTTTTGGCTCAGATACTTTTGCTCCCAAGGTTCCTCGATACATAGCCGTCGCAGCGGCTAAATCTGGAACGGCAATAGCGACGTGATTAAGTTTTCCAATCATCTTTCAATCTCACAAATAGTAGGTTTATCAAACTCTTATAACATGTACATCAACAATTGGCCGTTTGTTAAGTAACTTCTTAAAGCAACGACGGGTGCCAATTCGCACCGCTTCATTGACGGCTTGGTCATCTTTCTTACTGGCTCGGTCCATTTTGGTTAAAGCCCCATGGATGGCATCAACAACATCATCCATAAGATCTTCATCCCCCTCATCGAGGACCAATCCTTGTGTCGTTATTTGAGGCTCTGCAATCAACAACCCTTTTTGATCTATCACAATAGATACTACGGCTGAACCGTTATACAAGACTCTGGTCCGAGAACGTTGAATAAGGCTATTCAAGTCCACAAGGCGATTACCCTCAAAAACAATCCGCCCCGTATGAACCGTATCAACAATGGTAGCAGGCCCCGGAGCTAATCTCAGCATTTCGCCATTTTCAATGACAACAGCTTCATCAACTTCACACTCAACAGCTAATTCAGCATTTGCGTTGAGATGTCGCAACTCACCATGCATGGGAACGGCTATTTCAGGACGAACTAAATCATACATGAGCTCAAGCTCTTCTTGAGCCGGGTGACCGGAGACGTGAATAAAGGCGTCACGATCTGTGATAATACTCACCCCATTACGCACTAGAGCATTCTGTAATCGGCCAATAGAGCGCTCATTCCCCGGAATAACGCGGGAGGAGAAGATAACAGCATCCCCTTCCCCAAGATTCACATGGGGATGATCACCAGCCACAATCCGCGCCAAGGCAGCTCGAGGTTCCCCTTGGGAACCCGTGCAGATCATCAAAATCTTATCATCGGGGATAAAACTCATATCCTTTTCGTCGATAAAATTGGGAATATCTTTCAAATAGCCATTTTCACGTGCCACTTCTTCAATTCGGCGCAGAGACCGCCCGACAATCGCAACAGCCCTGCCGTTGGCATGTGCTGCCCTTGCAATCGTTTCAAGGCGTGCAACGTTACTGGCAAAGCAAGCCAAAGCGACTTTGTTTTTAAAACGACCAATGACTTCTGTCATCGGTTCTAACAAAGCGCCTTCCGATTTAGACGTTCCGGGGCTAAAGACATTGGTTGAATCACAAACCAGCGCTAAAACGCCCTCATCACCAATTTCCTCAAGCCGTTTTTCATTGGCAACATCACCAATTACCGGGGCCGGATCAAACTTGAAATCTCCTGAGTGAACAACTGTGCCAAGAGGCGTACGCAAGACGAGAGCATTCGGCTCGACAATTGAATGGGTCATCGAGACATACTCAATATCAAACGGGCCAACCTTAACCGTACCGCCTAAGTCAACTTCGGTTATCCTTGCGGCCCGTTTGAAAGTAGTTTCGTCCAACTTACGGCGCAAGAATGATGCGGTGAAGGGGGTTGCATAGATGGGGCATTGAAGCTGTTCCCACAAATATGGAATAGCACCAACATGGTCTTCATGAGCGTGTGTGAGGACGATTCCGGCTAAGGCATGGCGATTTTGGGCAATAAATTCTGGATCTGCCATCAAGACATCAACACCAGGAGCGGTATCGTCTCCAAAGGTGATACCACAATCAACGATAATCCATTCCTGTTCCCCAGGTTTGCCATACCCATAAAGATAAAAGTTCATACCGATCTCACCTGCCCCACCAAGGGGGAGGTAAAGGAGTTCTTTTTGTTGTTTCGTCATAAACCTTTGTTTCTCTTATGTATTTCCCAGAGCCCTCGTAAGGTTATATCTGGATCAGTAAATTGAATAATTTTGCTGGCATCTGCAAGAATGGGAGCAAGGCCGCCGGTGGCAATCACTTTCATAGATTGCCCGAACTCGCCTTTAATTCGCATCACCATGCCCTCAAGCATGGAAACATATCCCCAAAAAATACCAGATTGCATAGCTTCAACAGTATTTTTACCTATAACTTTAGCAGGTTTATCCAGGCTCACACGGGGTAACTTAGCTGCAGCCATATACAGGGCATCAATTGAGAGGTTAATGCCTGGAGCAATCGCCCCCCCACAATATTGGCCTTCTTCATTCACCACATCAAAAGTGGTCGCCGTGCCAAAATCAATAATGATTAGAGGTCCCTCATGCTTTAGGTGGGCCGCAATACTGTTCACAAGCCGATCGGCCCCAACTTCTTCAGGGCGCTCAAGCAAGACATCAATCCCTAGCTCAAGCCCTTCTTCCCCAACAACTAAAGCATCACAGTCAAAGTATCTTTTACTCAGGGCTTTGAGGTTAAAGATGGTTGCTGGTACGACAGATGAAATAATGACATCCGAAATCTGTACGCAGTCGATGTGGTTCCAATCAAGAAGCTGAGTTAGCCATACGCCATATTCGTCAGCTGTACGTTTACCATCACTGGAAATACGCCATTCATCCTGAACGTTCCCCTGCCCATCAAAAACAGCGAAAACGATATTGGTATTGCCTACATCGATAGCTAATAACATTTGCTCAACCCTTCTGAGGAAAGAAAACATCCGCAGCAGTAATGTGCCGCTCTTTTCCTTCAGTCTCAAGAATCAATGCGCCGTCTTGCCCTAAACCTTTGAATATTCCTTCGATGGTTTCATCGGGAAGCCGGGCGGTAATCGGGCCACCAATGCCTTTTGCCCGTTGCATCCAGGCTGAACGAACAACAGAGAACCCAAACTCCCGCCATCGATCGAGCCAAATTTGGAACTGCTCCGCAAAGGCAGTGACCATTGCCTCAACTGTATAGATATCCCCTAAAGCTGTCGCAGGGTACTCTGTGTCTTCAGGGTAATGAGAAACATTAATGCCCACACCAATAACTACCCAGTCAGGTGTCTTAGCGACAGGATCAATAGTCGCAGCGCATTCCAGCAAGATACCTGCTACTTTTTTATCTTCAACCAGCACATCATTAGGCCATTTGCACTGAATTTTGGGAGCATAGGGGCCACCGACAGCTTCTATGGCGTCGCAAACAACTAATGACGTGAGAAAACTAAGGTTTGAGGCCTCTAAGAAGCTGCATCCAGGTCTCGAAATAAGGCTGAGATAAACATTTCCAGGGTTTGAAACCCATTCACGACCTCGACGGCCCCGACCACTGGATTGCTGTTTTGACCACACGAGCGTGTTGTCCTGCGTGCCCTCATCCGCTAATTGCTTGGCATAAACATTGGTGCTGTCGATAGACTCAAGAGCCACCAGCTTAAAGGCTGGTGGCATCTTAGGTGTAGATTGTGTGCTCAAGTTATCCGGCAAAGAGCGACGCTGCTGCAGCGCCAGCGCTATCAAGGATAGGAGCCGGGTAAGCGAAGAACATCAGGATGACAAAGCCAGTACCAGCTAAAATTGCCACCATATCTTTGCCGATAGGTGCATCGAATGCTTCCGTAGATTCATCGAAGTACATCACTTTGATGATACGGATGTAATAGAAAGCACCAACCACACTAGCAAGAACACCGATGATTGCTAGTGTAAACATTCCGGCTTCGATTGCGGCGAGGAAGACATAAAGTTTACCGAAGAAACCAGCGAGCGGTGGAATGCCAGCCATGGAGAACATGAAGATTGCCAACACAGCCGCCATAGCAGGATTGCTTTTACCCAAACCAGCGAGATCACTAATATTTTCAACGCTTTCCCCATTACGGGTCATGCACAAGATACAAGCAAAGGTACCAACATTCATGAACAGGTATATGGCGAGGTAAACAAGAACAGCTTGAACACCCGCTTGGTTCCCTACAGCGATACCGATCAAAGCAAAACCAATATGTCCAATGGAACTATAAGCCATCATACGTTTGATATTGGTTTGAGCAATCGCCGCGAAAGCACCAAGAAGCATGGAGCCTATCGAGATAAAGACAATAATTTGCTGCCACTGAGACACCAACTCGCCAAAAGGACCGATCATAACCCGCATTAGCAAAGCAACAGCGGCAATTTTAGGCGCAACAGCGAAGTAAGCTGTCACAGGGGTTGGAGCCCCTTCGTAAACATCTGGTGTCCACATGTGGAACGGTACGGCTGAAATCTTGAAAGCCAAACCAGCTAACATGAAGACAATACCAACAACCAAGCCAACGGAAACATGCCCATCAGCATTTTGGAATTGTTGAGCTAGAGCATCAAAGTTAGTAGTTCCGGTAAAGCCGTAGATCATGGAGCTACCGTAAAGCAGCATGCCTGAGGCCAAAGCGCCAAGAACAAAATACTTCACACCCGCTTCAGAAGATTTCAAATCATCACGACGGAAAGCCGCCAGGATATACAAAGACAAGCTTTGCAGCTCTAAACCAACATAGAGAGACAACAGATCGTTAGCCGACACCATCATCATCATGCCCAAGGTGGAGAGCAAAATTAAAATTGAATATTCGAATTTGTTTGAATCAACCCGCTTAAGATAACTCTGAGACATAACTAAGGTCAGCAAAGACCCCAAAAGGATCAAAAATTTAGCAAAAGCGCTATATTGATCAGCAATAAACAAGCCGTTAAAGGTGGTTACAGTCCCTTGCGAGAAGGCCACCAGGATAAGCATTGCCAAAGCCAGGGTAATCGTACTCAGGAAAGCAATAGTTTTACCTGCACCTTCTTTTTGAAATACGCCAAGGACCAGAAGAACCATGGCGACGCAGGCGATGAACAGTTCCGGCATGGCCGGGACTAGGTTCGGAAATTCCGCACTCGTCATCAAAATTACTCCCTACTCTCTAGCGTGCTGCAACAGCGCCATCTCCGGCGGCTGCTACGGCTTGATTAAAGTTGGTGATCAGATTTTCCACAGACACATGCATAACGTCGAGGAAAGTCATCGGGTAAATACCCATCCAAATAGTAACAATAGCCAAAGGCGCAAAGATTGCGACCTCACGGGCACTCAAGTCCTTAATGGCTTTTAGGTTGTCTTTAGTAAGGGCGCCGAAAATGATCCGGCGATAGAGGTACAACATATAAGCGGCACCAAGTACCAACCCAGTGGCAGCAAAAGCAGCCACAATGCTGTTAACTTGGAAGATACCCATCAACACCAGGATTTCACCAACGAAACCACCTGTTCCTGGCAGGCCAACCGAAGCCAGCATAAAGATCATAAAGGTTAGCGCATAAAACGGCATCTTCTCGACTAAACCACCATAAACGGCAATCTCACGGCTATGAACACGGTCGTAAACTACACCCACGATCAAGAAGAGTGCCGCAGAGACCACGCCGTGGCTCAACATCTGATAGATCGCCCCTTCGATACCATAAATAGTCAAGGAGAAGGCGCCGATGGTAACAAAGGCCATGTGCGCGACAGATGAATAAGCGATAAGCTTTTTCATATCTTCCTGAGCCAAAGCGACCAAGGAGGTATAAATTATGGCAATAACACTCAAGGTGTAGATCAAAGGCGTGAAATCAACAGTCGCCAGCGGCAACATGGGAATTGAGAACCGAAGGAACCCGTATCCCCCCATTTTCAAAAGTACACCCGCCAAAATAACCGAACCAGCCGTAGGTGCTTCAACGTGAGCATCCGGCAACCAAGTATGGACTGGCCACATAGGAACTTTCACCGCAAAAGAAGCAAAGAAAGCAAGCCAAAGCCAAGTTTGCATTTCCGCAGGGAAATTATAGGTCAGCAAGGTTGGGATATCGGTCGTACCTGCTTCGAAATACATGGCAAACATGGCCAAGAGCATCAAAACAGAGCCAAGCAATGTATAGAGAAAGAATTTAAACGATGCGTATACCCGACGAGGGCCACCCCAGATACCGATGATCAGGTACATTGGGATCAAGACACCTTCGAAGAACACATAGAACAAGATCATGTCCAATGCGCAGAACATGCCGACCATCAAGGTTTCCAGGATCAGGAAGGCAATCATATATTCTTTAATGTGTTTCTTAATCACCACCCAAGCCGAAAGAATACAGATCGGCGTTAAGAAGGTAGACAAGATCACAAAGAACATGGAAATGCCATCCACGCCCATATGGTAAGAAATACCTAAGGATGGTAGCCAGGCAGCTTTCTCTGCAAACTGAAAAGTCGCTAAAGAATTGTCGAAATTGCCCCAAATGAACAGTGACATGAAAAAAGTCACGCCGGAGGTAAGCAGAGCTATGTGTTTAGCCCGTGCTTCATCCTCACCCCTGATCAAGAGCAAAATGATAGCCACGCCCACGAGAGGGGTAAAGGTGACTAACGAAAGGATTGGTAGATCGCTCATCGTACAGTGACCCCTACTTCATCAATATGTACCAAGAAACAAAGAAGACGACACCGATCATCATGGCAAAAGCTCCATGATAAAGGTATCCACTTTGCATTCTTGAGAAACGTTGGGCAATATTTCTGGTCGCTGCGGCAACGCCGTCAGGCCCGACCCCATCAATCACAGCACCGTCACCGCTCTTCCACAGGCCGCGGCCCAGGTAGAAGGCAGGACGGACAAACAAGAAGTCGTACAATTCGTCCACATACCATTTGTTGAGAACAAATTTGTAAACCCCTTGGAACGATCCCGCCAGAGCCCCAGGAAGAGAGGGAACCCACAGATAGAAGAGCGCTGCGAGAAGCATACCGGAGATACCAACAACCAATGGAAGGTATTTCACCCATGCCGCAACATGGTGAGCATTCTCTAATGCGTTATGCCCCTCTAGAACAAAGATCGCGCTACCCCAGAACTGAGGAGCGTTGTGACCAACAAAGTTTTCGTATCCAAGATAACCAGCCAAAACCGCGCCTGCTGCTAAAACAAACAACGGAATAAGCATCACTTTGGGTGATTCATGAACATGAGCCATAACTGTTTCGTCAGCCCGTGGCTTTCCGTGGAAAGTCATAAAGGTTAGACGACCAGAATAGAAAGCAGTCATAAAGGCCGCAGCGATACCTGCCCAGAACGCGTAGGTTCCGACAAAGGTGTCAGCCGCATAAGCCGCTTCAAGAACGATATCTTTTGAGAAGTAACCCGCGAAAGGTGGAACACCCATCAGAGCCAAATTGCCTATCCACATCATGGCATAGGTAACTGGGATCAATTTCCAGATACCGCCCATTTTACGCATATCCTGTTCGTCAGACATAGCGTGAATGACAGCACCAGCGCCTAGGAACAAGAGCGCCTTGAAGAAACCGTGGGTCATTAGGTGGAAGATACCGGCAGAGTAAGCAGAAACACCGCAAGCAAAGAACATATAACCAAGTTGGCTACAGGTTGAATAAGCGATAACCCGTTTAATATCGTTCTGAACACAGCCAATTGTCGCCGCAAAGAAGGCGGTTGAAGCACCAACGATGGTAACAACAGCCAGAGCTGTATCGGAATATTCAAACAGAGGCGACATACGAGCGACTAAGAAGACACCCGCCGTCACCATTGTTGCTGCGTGGATCAAGGCCGAAACAGGTGTTGGACCTTCCATCGCGTCTGGCAACCAAGTATGCAGCCCTAACTGAGCTGATTTACCCATGGCGCCAACAAAGAGCAACAAGGCACAAGCCGTTATCGCATGGACTTCTAAACCAAAGATGACGAAAGTTGTATCCTTATGGCTTTCTACTGCTGCAAAAATGGCATCCATTTCAATGGTACCAAACAGCATGAAGATTGCGAAAATACCTAAGGCAAAGCCAAAGTCACCAACACGGTTAACTAGGAAAGCTTTAATAGCTGCGGCATTTGCAGAGGGTTTCTTGTACCAAAAACCGATAAGCAGATAAGATGCCAGACCAACACCTTCCCAACCGAAGAACAGTTGAAGCAAGTTAGAAGCTGTAACCAACATCAGCATAAAGAAGGTAAACAAGCTCAAGTAGCTCATAAACCTTGGAATTGAAGGGTCATGATGCATATAGCCTACAGAGTAGACATGAACCATGGAAGAAACACCGGTTACCACGATCATCATGACCGCAGTCAGGGTATCAAACTTCAGAGCCCAAGCGACTTGGAAATCACCAACATTGATCCAGTCGAAGAGCTTTATCACTTGAGCTTCGCCACCGTTTGGCACGGCAAAGAAAATGGCGATAGACAAAGCGGCTGAAGTCAGCAGACCTCCACAGGTAATAATCTGGGAAATTGTATCCCACTTATGTTTCTTATGTTCATCCTCTGGGCCAAACAAAGCGATAAGACCAGCTAAGAAGGCTCCGAGAAGAGGTAGGAAAACAGCGGCTGTATACATATTAAAGCTCCCTACCCTTTCATCGTATTAATGTCTTCGACCGCGACGCTGCCTCTGTTGCGGAAGAACACAACAAGGATCGCGAGGCCGATAGCAGCTTCAGCAGCCGCAACGGTTAGAATGAACATTGCAAAAATTTGTCCAACAAGATCACCGAGGTAAGATGAGAATGCGACGAAGTTGATATTCACCGCTAACAAGATCAGTTCCACGGACATCATAATGACGATTACGTTCTTCTTGTTTAAGAAGATACCGAAAATCCCTAAGGTAAAGAGGATTGCGGCTACCGTCAGGTAATGGGAGAGGCCAATTTCAAACATTAGATGCCTCCTCCCGTAGGTACTTTAACCGTTTTGGCTGACTCTTCAGCCCGGCGCGCAATTTGATCTGGCACCCTTTGAGAAAGTACCCCAGGACGACGACGATGGGTTAGAACAATCGCTCCCACCATAGCGACCAGTAGGATCAAACCAGCAGCTTGGAACACGTAGACGTAATCCGTGTAGAGCACGAGGCCGAGGGCTTGAGTGTTCGTAATTTCACTCCCGACCGCCGGTGCCGCCACCTGGATTGCTTTTGCAGCTTCCGGAGCGAAGTGCCATGCACCTACAATTGCCAGAACTTCAATCAACAAGATCAGACCAACAAGACCGCCGATTGGCAGGTATTGAAGAAAACCTTGGCGAAGTTCAACAAAGTTAATGTCGAGCATCATAACCACAAAGAGGAATAAGACGGCGACCGCCCCCACGTAGACCACTACCAAAAGCATGGCGAGGAATTCAGCACCAAGCAGGACAAAAAGGCCTGCAGCGTTGAAAAACGCGAGAATAAGGAACAGCACTGAATGGACTGGGTTTTTAGATGAAATTACCATCACACCCGAGGCCAGCACAATTCCGGCAAATAGATAAAATGCTAAAGCTTGAACTATCATTTCATTCCTCCTCCGGACGATACGTCCGTGGAAGCCTCAATAAATAAGATCATAATTGTTTCCCCCCTGCCCCTCATCGGTATGGTGCATCCAAAGCGATGCGAGCTGCGAGTTCAACTTCCCACCGTTCTCCATTAGAGAGCAGCTTATCTTTATCGTAAAATAGCTCTTCACGGGTTTCTGTCGTGTATTCAAAGTTTGGCCCTTCAACAACAGCGTCAACGGGGCAAGCTTCTTGGCAGAAACCACAGAAGATACATTTTGTCATATCGATGTCATAACGGGTCGTGCGACGGCTACCGTCATCACGAGGTTCGACTTCGATGGTAATAGCTTGAGCCGGACAAGCGGCTTCACAAAGTTTACAGGCAATGCAACGTTCTTCCCCATTAGGGTAACGCCGCAGGCAATGTTCTCCGCGGAAACGAGGAGACAGAGGCCCTTTTTCATAAGGGTAGTTCAACGTGATTGTTGGCTTGAACATATATTTGAAAGAAACTGACATTCCCTTCACAAGCTCTGTCAAGAAGAAGGCCTTAGCGTGAGTAGCAAGAAATCCCATAATCGTTCTCCCCTACCCGATCGTTGGGGCGTTGCCGGTCGCAACCAACACACCCGAAATAATGATGACAGCGGCCAAGGTTACTGGCAGGAACACTTTCCAGCCTAAACGCATAACTTGGTCATAACGATAACGTGGGAAGGTTGCCCGAACCCACAAGAAGAAGAACAAGACAAAACTGGTTTTCAGCGCAAACCAAACCGGCCCTGGGATCATGTTAAGTGGTGCCACATCCATAATTGGCAACCAGCCGCCCAAGAACAGGGTTGTCAGCATGCCTGACATCACAATCATGTTGGCATATTCACCCAAGAAGAACAGAGCGAAAGCCATTGAAGAATATTCAACGTTGTAACCCGTTACCAGCTCGGCTTCACCTTCAGGAAGATCGAAGGGGTGACGCGCGGTTTCAGCCAAAATACAGATCAGGAAAATTACTGCCAACGGGAAGAGTGGAAGAACGTACCACATATCCTTTTGTGCCATCACGATGTCTGTCAGGTTCATTGACCCCGCCATCAGCAGCACACAAACCATGATAAAGCCCATGGCTAGTTCGTAAGACACCATTTGAGCGGCTTCACGCAAACCACCAAGGAAAGCGTAGATTGAGTTACTAGCCCAGCCAGCCATCAAGATGCCGTACACACCAAGTGAGGAAATCGCCATCAGATAAAGCAGACCGACATTAATATCAGAAAGCACCATTCCTTCACCGAAGGGAATAACGGCCCAAGCCACCATTGCCAAAGTAAAGGTCAGACATGGCGCAATGATAAATACGCCCCGGTTTGCTCCGGTTGGTATAATCGTTTCCTTGAGGAACAACTTCAAACCATCCGCGAATGGTTGGAGCAGTCCAAAAGGCCCCACGACGTTTGGACCTTTACGCCTATGCATCATCGCAATGATTTTGCGTTCCGCGTAGGTCAAATACGCCACTGCGACTAACAGCGGCACCACGATCGCCAGGATTTTAATTACAATCCAAGCGGCCGGCCAGATATATACGTCCCAAAGCTCAACCATTGGTACCCGTCTTCTGCTGTTCAGGGTTAATAAATGCTTCAGTGCACTCCGCCATCGTTTGCGAAACGCGACTGATCGGATCGGTCATGTAATAATTTTCAATAGGTGAAACCAGCGCTTCAGATGAAGGCTCCCCGGTACCACCAAAATCAGACCACTCTGCGGCCTGAAGTCCGTCATAATCATTGAATATAGGGTTAACTTCAGACATACGGTTACGAACATCGCCTAAACTACTGTAAGGCAATGATTTACCAAGAGCATCCGAGAGAGCCCGAATAATGGCCCAATCTTCTTTTGCTTCTCCTCGCGGGAAAGCTGCTCTTAGGCCACGTTGAACACGGCCTTCGGTATTAACGTATGTTCCGCTTTTTTCAGTATAAGCTGTTCCCGGCAAAACGACGTCAGCACAAGCTGCACCTGCATCACCGTGAGAACCTTGATAAATCACAAAGGTTTTATCTAACTTAGCGGTATCAATTTCATCAGCCCCAAGAAGATAAACAGCTTCAATGTCACCTGAAGCGGCTCCCTCTAGAATGCCTTGAACATCTTTTCCGTTATTGCCAGGGACCACACCAAGATCTAGCCCCCCTACTCTTGAAGCTGCAGTATGGAGAACGTTAAAACCGTTCCAGCCCTCTTTAACCATACCTCGGCTCTCAGCGATTTTGCGAACTCCACCAAGAACATCAGCCCCATCAGCCCGTGCCAAAGCACCAGCACCAACAATAACCATAGGTTTTTTGGCGGCTTTAAGCGTTTTAGAGAAGTCGTCTTTACCACCTGTGATCTTCTTAAAATCACCAGGGCTAGTACCCAAGTGCTCATAAGGATAGCTCAGATCAAGCGCTTCGCCGATAACAGCAACTTTAAGGCCACCACGATAGTAACGCTCACGGATACGAGCATTTACCACTGGGGCTTCCCAACGAAGGTTTGTACCAATTAACAAAATGGCATCGGCTTCATCAATTCCAGCGATGGTGCTGTTGAAGGTGTATCCAGCACGAACGCCTGCATCCACTTTAGAGCCATCTTGACGACAATCGACGTTTGTGGAGCCTAAGCTAGCCATCAAATCTTTCAAGACGATCATGGATTCACAATCAGCTTGGTCTCCAGCAATGGCACCAATTTTCTTGCCATCCATGCCTTTAAGCTTATCAGCAATGGTATTGAAAGCTTCATCCCAAGAGACAGGAACAAGTTTACCATCACGACGAACATAAGGTTTATCAAGGCGTTGGCGTTTTAGACCGTCCATAGCATAACGGGTTTTATCACCGATCCACTCGCCGTTCACATCCTCGTTGAGACGGGGCAAGATGCGCATGACTTCACCACCGCGGGTATCAATGCGGATGTTACTGCCAACAGCGTCAAATACGTCGATACTTTCAGTAGGCTTGAGTTCCCAAGACCGTGCAGAGAAAGCAAATGGCTTGCTGGTCAGGGCACCAACAGGGCAAAGATCAACTAAATTACCAGAAAGCTCTGAGTTAATTGCTTTTCCAACGTAGGTACTGACTTCCATATGGTCGCCACGACCAATACCACCGAGCTCAGCCGTCCCCGTAACTTGGTGAGTAAAGCGAATGCAACGAGTGCAATGGATGCAACGGGTCATCTCGGTTTTTACGATCGGTCCGTAATCGCCTTTATCCTGAACAGAGCGTTTATGCTCCGTAAAGCGGCTAGTTCCGAGACCGTAAGCAACGGCTTGGTCCTGAAGATCGCACTCACCACCTTGATCGCAAATCGGGCAATCCAGAGGATGGTTAATCAGCAGGAATTCCATTACAGAAGCACGGGCTTCGACAACTTTATCCGTTTTGGTATGGATAACCATACCGTCCCCGACCGGCATTGAGCAGGAAGCGATAAGCTTAGGCGCACGCTCCATTTCAACCAGGCACATACGACAGTTACCAGAAATTGATAACCGTTCATGATAGCAAAAGCGTGGCACTTCAATCCCTGCGGCTTCACAAGCCTGGAGGACTGAATAACCTGCTTCTACTTCAATCTCGTTTCCGTCGATAGTCAACTTGGGCATTAGGTAATTCTCCCTAGGCCGCTGCGTTCTTGGCTGCTTGATAATCCGCAATCCGCTGTTCGATCAGAGGACGGAAGTGACGAATGAGACCTTGGATAGGCCAAGCAGCGGCATCTCCAAGAGCACAAATCGTATTTCCTTCGATCTGGCGGGTTACATTTTCAAGCATGTCAATTTCTTCAATAGTCGCATTTCCGATAACCATGCGATCCATCATGCGGGAAATCCACCCGGTACCTTCACGGCAAGGGGTGCACTGTCCGCAGCTTTCATGAGCATAAAACTTAGAAAGCCGTGCGATGGCATAAATGATATCGGTTTGTTTATTCATGACGATAACCGCCGCCGTCCCAAGGCCAGAGCCATGTTCACGAAGGTTGTCATAGTCCATTGTTGCCACGTCACACATTTCTTTGGTCATGACTGGAACAGAACAACCACCAGGAATAATTCCCAAAAGATTGTCCCAACCGCCAACAACGCCGCCACAATGTTTTTCAATCATTTCTTTAAGTGGAACACCCATCTCTTCTTCGAAGGTACATGGGTTGTTTACATGTCCAGACACACACATGAGCTTGGTGCCTGTATTGTTTGGTTTACCAAGGGCTCCAAACCACTCCCCGCCCCGGCGACAAATAGTCGGCACAACGGCGATAGATTCAACATTGTTCACTGTGGTTGGACAACCGTAAAGACCAACACCTGCTGGGAATGGTGGTTTAAGACGAGGTTGACCTTTTTTGCCCTCAAGGCTTTGGATCAAGGCACCTTCTTCACCACATACATAAGCGCCCATGCCCCGGTGGACATAAACATCCATCTTCCAGCCTGAACCACAGGCCTCTTCACCAAGCAGGCCAGCCGCATAAGCTTCATCAATGGCTTTCTGCAAAGCTACAGCTTCGTGGTAAAATTCGCCGCGAATATAGATATATGAAGCATGAGCCCCCATCGCAAAACCGGCAATCAACGCTCCTTCAATCAGCTTATGAGGCTCATTACGGAGAATTTCACGGTCTTTACAGGTTCCAGGCTCGCCTTCATCAGCGTTGATCACCAAAAACTGAGGACGATCACCTTCTTTGGGCATAAAGGACCATTTAAGACCGGTACCAAAGCCAGCACCACCACGACCACGAAGGCCGGAGGTTTTAACTTCTTCAATTACCCAATCCCGGCCTTTAGCCAGAATGTCTTTAGTATCTTTCCAGTCACCAATGGAACGAGCTGTTTCCAGGTCATCCCCTTTGATACCGTATATGTTTTGGAAAATACGATCACTGTCTTTAAGCATTGGCCTGCTCCTTCAAGGAGGTCAATCCACCTGCTGGTTGGCACCCTACCCGATCCCCTTGAGGGCCGGTTTTTGGCTGCTCACCTTTTTTCAAAGCCTCAAAGATGGCTTTCGTGGATGAGCTATCCAAATCTTCGTAAAAGTCATCGTTGATTTGCATCATAGGAGCGTTAACACAGGCTCCAAGGCACTCAACTTCACTCAAGGTAAATTTGTTATCCTCAGTGGTTTGACCAAAACCAACACCTAAAACCTCTTTAGCCGCATCGACAATTTTGTCGGAGCCTTTAAGCCAGCAAGAAATATTGGTGCAAATCTGCACGTGGTTCTCACCAACAGGGGTTCTGTTGTACATGGTGTAAAAGCTGGCGACCTCATAAACCTTAATCGGTGCCATCTCACAAATACCAGCCACATAATCCATCGCAGCAATGGGAAGCCAGCCATTATGTTGGCGCTGGGCTAAATCCAGCAGCGGCATAACGGCGCTTTCTTTCCGGTCTTCAGGATATTTGGCAAGAACCTCTTTGGCCTTGGCCATAGTTTCGTCTGTAAATACGAAGCTTTCTGGCTGTTCCACTGTTTGACTAACCCCACTCATCGATCAACCTCACCGAAAACGATATCCAGAGAACCTAAGTTGGCAACTAAATCTGCCAACATGTGCCCTTTGGTAATCTTGTCCATGCCTTGCAGATGGGCAAAGGCCGGAGCCCGAACTTTACAACGATAGGGCATGTTGGTCCCATCGGAGATCAGATAAACGCCAAATTCGCCCTTTGGTGCTTCAACACAGGTATAAGTCTCACCCGCAGGAATTTTCATGCCTTCGGTGTAAGCTTTAAAGTGATGAATCAAAGATTCCATGGAGTTCTTCATGTCAGAACGTTTCGGCGAAGCAAACTTGCCTGTTTCATTCTTCCAAGCGCCACCTGGCATTTGCTCACAGCACTGCTTAATGATCTTAAGTGATTCGGTCATTTCCATCATACGAACCAAATAACGATCATAACAATCACCTGTCGAACCAACGACAACGTCGAAATCCATTTTGTCGTAGACGTCATAGGGTTGAGCTTTACGCAAATCCCAAGGAACACCTGCTGCTCTTAAGCAAGGTCCAGTAAAGCCCCAATCCAGAGCGTCTTCAGGGCTAATGCCGCCAATATCAACACAACGTTGTTTGAAAATTCTGTTTTCAGTCAACAGACCGCCCACATCTTCCATCACTTGTGGGAAACGATCAGCCCACGCCATGATATCTTCAAGCATACCGTCTGGAAGATCAAAAGCGACACCGCCTGGACGGTAGTAAGCTAAGTGCATCCGCGCGCCGCAAACCCGCTCGAAAAATTCAAGCAACAATTCACGTTCTTCAAAAAACCATAGGAAAGGCGTCATACCGCCAACGTCCATGGCCATAGCAGAAATGCCGAAGGTGTGGTTGATGATCCGTCCTAGCTCAGAGAACAGGACGCGGATATATTGACCACGCTCAGGAACTTCAATGTTTCCAAGCTTTTCAATCGCCAAAACAAAACCATGCTCTTGGTTTTGAGGCGACATATAGTCCATACGATCGAAGTAAGGAATCGATTGATGGTAGGTTTTGTATTCCATCAGCTTTTCTGTGCCCCGATGGAGCAAACCAATATGTGGATCACAACGCTCTACTTGTTCACCGTCCATCTCAACAACCAAACGCAAAACACCGTGAGCTGAAGGGTGCTGCGGTCCGAAGTTTAGATGATAATTTTTAATTTCGTTCTGTGGCATTATGCCTCCTCCTCAGCTTTTTCATCACCAGGGAGAATGGACTTGGCCCCTTCCCATGGACTGAGGAAATCAAAATCACGGAAGTCCTGGGTCAGCTTAACGGGCTCATAAACAACGCGTTTACGTTCATCATCGTAGCGAAGCTCAACGTGACCAGTGAGCGGGAAGTCTTTGCGCAATGGAAAGCCTTCAAAACCGTAATCCGTCAAAATACGACGTAAATCTGGATGATCAGCGAACATAATGCCGTACATGTCCCAAGCTTCGCGCTCAAACCAGTTTGCTGCATTGTAAACGCTAACGATTGAAGGTACCGGGGTATCTTCGTCTGTTGAAAGCTTGATCCGCACCCGATTGTTATGGGTCATACTCAAGAGATGATAAACCACCTCAAAACGTTCTTCACGCTCAGGGTAATCCACCCCACAAACATCAGAGAACAGTTTGAACAGACAATTAGTATCATCGCGAAGGAATTTCATTACCTTGACGATCGTTTCCCGGCGAACGGTAACGGTCAATTCATCTAATTTGACGTCGGTGCTAAGTACTTCCTGCGGTAAAGCCGCTGAAATGTACTCTCCGAGATCTTGAAGCGCTAATGTCATGATGCCTCTCTCGATACGATTCGGTCTAACGCCAAAGGGTGCCTGTCCGGCGGATTTTCTTTTGAAGTTGCATGATCCCGTAGATCAGAGCTTCACCCGTCGGAGGACATCCTGGAACATACACATCAACCGGAACAACCCGATCACAACCACGAACTACTGAATATGAGTAGTGGTAGTACCCGCCGCCGTTTGCACATGAACCCATGGAAATTACATATTTTGGATCAGCCATCTGGTCATAGACCTTACGGAAGGCAGGAGCCATTTTGTTTGTCAGCGTGCCAGCGACGATAATAACGTCTGCTTGACGAGGGCTGGGCCTAAAGACCAAACCTGCGCGATCCATATCATAACGAGACATAAAGGCTGCCATCATCTCGATAGCACAACAAGCCAGACCAAAGGTCATTGGCCACAAAGACCCGGTACGCGCCCAGTTTGCGAGTTTATCAACGTTGGCGACGACAAAACCTTTTTCGTCCAACTCAGTAAACACGTTTTTAAGCAACGCATCCTGTTCCGCACCTGGCGGCAGGGGTTGCAAGTGGGCGGGGGTGGAATCTACTCCCATTCCAACGCTCCCTTTTTCCATTCATAAATAAAGCCAACAGTCAGAATGGTGAGGAACACCATCATGGACCAGAATCCGAAAAGTCCAATATTACCCAGGGTAATTGCCCAAGGGAATAAGAACGCGACCTCAAGGTCGAAAATAATGAAGAGAATGGCTACCAGATAGAATCGAACATCAAATTTGGACCGAGCATTCCCGAAGGGCTCAAAGCCACACTCATATTGAGAGTTCTTTTCAGTTTCTGGTTTTTGTTTAACAACAATATAGGAGCCGCCAACCATTACGGCGGATAATACAATTGCGATCCCTAAGAAAATCAGGATCGGCAGGTAGTCAGAAAGTAACGCTTCCATAGCGTGGTCCTTTAATCGCCTAAAAGTTTTTCACTGATCAAGTGATTGCTGTAATTGCAGCAAAAAGCCGTATCAATGAAACTGGCACAGATTATATGGAAAGTTTGCTTACGTACAGGTCGGAGAAGTTTTTTTTCTTCTCTTATTTAGAGCTCCCTTGTTAGCATTCTCGAAAAAGAGAAACAGCGAACGTCGCTAACGCGACCAACACCCAAACAAGGGCAGCCGACTGCCCTAATTGGCTGTCGGGAAGTGGCGGGAGTGACGAGACTCGAACTCGCGGCCTCCGGCGTGACAGGCCGGCGCTCTAACCAACTGAGCTACACCCCCGTAGGTCCGTCCTTGCGGGATGACCGGTTTGTATTGCCGTGGCCCCCAACTGTCAACCAGAAACAAACAAGAAATGGAGAATTATTTGAGTTTTTTTTGGGGAAACGTATTTATGCCTTATTTTACACTAAGATCAAAAAACACCCTAACCTAGGAAACCCTAGGAAAACTGCATTAGCTGTTGTTTTTAAGCCAATAAATCAACTTATGATGAAAAATGATAGTTATCTAACTTTGAGATCAATTGCTTTTCATTTATTAGCCTCAAATAAACCTCAATTCAGTTTATGAGAAATTTGGACACCCAGTTAGTCAATAGGTTTC
Source organism: Rhodospirillales bacterium (assembly GCA_026196105.1). Classification (GTDB taxonomy): domain Bacteria; phylum Pseudomonadota; class Alphaproteobacteria; order Rhodospirillales; family JAPHRK01; genus JAPHRK01. The sequence continues at coordinate 64,096 of JAPHRK010000002.1, forward strand.
TCTAAACGATTCTTATGTCGCCATGGCGATAATTCGAAAACGGACTATTATAAATCTGGTATGACTGTTCTTCTTGGTAAGAATTTTTCGATTAGTTTCTAATTTGCTCTAAACCAAATTACTCATCTTTGAGATATCACAAATCATATTTTTGAAACTAACCACTTTTTGCAATTAGAATTCTGTAAAATCTGGTTCATGTCCAAATTTTTTGATTTACACACAGATTTATTGGACGAATCGATAAAAGTGCATTTGAAAATATGAGGGTTTTGAGGAAAAAGCCGAGAAGCACTGTTAAGCCTCCCCTCTTTATTTTAAGGTAAAAGATAGGTTATTGAGCCCAAAACTAAAAAAGGCCCGCTAAGCGGACCTTTTAAGGAATATGGTGGGCGATGACAGGCTCGAACTGCCGACATTCTCGGTGTAAACGAGATGCTCTACCAACTGAGCTAATCGCCCCCAAATTCGTGAGCGTGAAAATACTCACTTTTACAAATACATCAACCCTAAAAGAGACAAAGCCGGCGAGAAAATTTCTCAACCGGCTTTGGCCATATAACTTTAGGGCTGTTTATTTATTAACAGCGTCTTTCAAGCCTTTACCAGCCTTGAATTTTGGCTGTTTAGAAGCAGGAATTTGGATTTTTTCGCCGGTGCGAGGGTTACGACCTTCGCTAGCAGCTCTGTTAACAACACTAAATGTGCCAAATCCAACCAAGCGAACTTCTTCACCGCCCTGGAGTGAACCAGTTACAGCTTCGAAAACGCCGTCTACAGCTTTAGCTGCATCAGCTTTGGAGAGATCAGCACTAGCAGCTACTGCTGCAACAAGATCGTTCTTATTCACGTTGTGGCCCCCTTATATGAGATAAATCAAACCGTGATGTTTTAAGCAATTAGAGCGCAGAGTTTATGAGGTGCCCTAGCCCTCGTCAATTGAAGAACCACCGTTTTCTGGGGTTTTTTGCGTTTTTTTTTGGTTTTTGATGGGGATAAGTAAGATGAATTAAGAAAAATGACGAAAGATTACTCAATTTGACAAAAAAAGCGTTGCTCTCCCTAGTGAAAGAGCAACGCTTTACAATTTTGTAGAGTCTTTTTTTAATCAGTGCGTAAGGACTGTCTGATCATTTTCTTCTCCAGAAGCTTTCGCAACCGATTCGTCAATTTTCTTTTCATCATCTTCGGTCCACTCGATCGGCACCAAAGGTGAAACAAGGGCGTGTTCTAAGACTTCATCTACAGTTTTAACTGGTATGATCTTCATGCCACGCTTCACATTGTCAGGAATCTCCGCCAAGTCTTTCTCATTATCGGCTGGAATAAGCACTGTTTTAATTCCACCACGTAAAGCAGCTAACAGCTTTTCCTTCAACCCACCGATTGGGAAGACTCTTCCGCGTAAAGTAATCTCACCAGTCATGGCAATGTCTTTACGAACCGGAATTTCCGTAAGAACCGAAACAATAGAGGTTACCATGCCAACACCGGCAGATGGACCGTCTTTTGGGGTTGCCCCTTCCGGAACGTGGACGTGAATATCTCTTTTATTAAAGATCGGGGGTTCAATGCCAAAATCCGTGGCCCGAGATTGAACATATGAGCGGGCAGCTTGAATAGATTCTTGCATCACTTCGCCAAGTTTACCGGTTACGGTCATCTTGCCTTTACCATGAAGCTTAACAGATTCGATGGAGAGCAACTCTCCTCCAACTTCTGTCCAAGCCAAGCCTGTAACAACACCGACCGCATCATCATCTTCAACTTCACCATAACGGAAGCGACGAACGCCTGCGTATTTGGCAAGGTTACGAGAGGTAACTTTGACTGCCGCATTCCCTTTAAGGAGAATTTCTTTCGTCGCTTTACGGGTTAAGTTAGCAATTTCCCGCTCAAGGTTACGAACACCGGCTTCTCGAGTGTAATAACGAACGAGATCATAAAGGGCGCCATCAGAAATGGACCATTCTTTTTGCTTCAAACCAGCGGCTTTAATATTCTTGCGAATTAAGTGGCGCTTAGCGATTTCAACTTTCTCGTCTTCCGTATAACCAGAAATACGAATGATTTCCATACGATCCAAAAGTGGTTGTGCCATACGAAGGCTATTGGCAGTGGTCACAAACATCACATCTGACAGATCATAATCCACTTCGAGATAATGGTCGTTGAATGTGTTGTTTTGTTCTGGATCAAGCACTTCAAGCAAAGCAGAAGCCGGGTCGCCCCGCCAATCGTTACCCATTTTATCTACCTCATCGAGGAGAAACAGTGGGTTGGATGCTTTCGCTTTTTTCATACCCTGAATAACTTTGCCAGGCATAGATCCAATATAAGTCCGGCGGTGACCACGAATTTCAGATTCGTCCCGAACACCGCCAAGGGACATACGTACGAAATGACGCCCTGTTGCTTTACCAATGGATTTTCCAAGCGAGGTTTTACCTACACCTGGAGGACCAACGAGACAAAGAATTGGGCCTTTAACTTTGCGCGTGCGTTGTTGAACGGCAAGATATTCTAAAATCCGTTCTTTGACTTTTTCCAATCCATAATGATCAGCATCCAAGATAGCTTTAGCGCTCCGAATGTCTTTATTCACCCGGCTCCGCTTTTTCCATGGAATACCCAGCATCCAATCAAGATAGTTACGAACAACTGTCGCTTCAGCTGACATCGGGCTCATGGACTTGAGTTTCTTCAACTCAGCGATACATTTTTCACGGGCTTCTTTTGAAAGTTTGGTCTTGGCAATAGATTCTTCAATCTCTGCCGTTTCATCCTTACCTTCTTCAGTCTCACCGAGTTCTTTCTGAATAGCTTTGAGTTGTTCGTTAAGATAGTACTCCCGTTGGGTCTTCTCCATTTGCTTTTTGACCCGGGTACGAATCTTTTTCTCGACTTGAAGAACGCCGATCTCCCCTTCCATGAAGGCAAAAACACGTTCGAGACGTTCAGCGACACTATTAATCTCAAGCAATTCCTGCTTTTCTGAGATTTTCAGAGCGAGATGGGATGCAACCGTATCAGCAAGTTTGCTCCAATCATCAATTTGATTGATTGAAACTAAGACTTCCTGTGGAATTTTTTTATTCAGTTTAATATATTGTTCGAACTGAGTCACAACTGAGCGAGCGAGTGCTTCAAGCTCTTCGTTCTCACCGTCATCTTCAAATATAACTTCAGCTTCCGCTTCAAAAAACTCTTCACGATCAGTGAACTTGCTGATAGTGGCGCGCTTACCGCCTTCAACCAGAACTTTTACAGTCCCATCAGGAAGTTTCAGCAATTGAAGAACGGTAGAAAGTGTACCGACTTCATAAATATCTTCCCGCCCAGGGTCATCTTGAGCCGCATTTTTTTGCGCCGCAAGAAGGATTTGTTTGTCATTTTTCATGACATCCTCAAGGGCCCGCACAGATTTATCACGCCCAACAAAAAGCGGCACGATCATGTGGGGAAAGACAACAATATCTCTTAAGGGAAGTACCGGAAAAAGGTCTCCGCGATCAGTATCCACGTTTTTACCTCATTATATTTTATTTAAACGGCCCCGCGAGGCGGCAACCGCACCAAAAACAATCATTAACCGTTAAATTGGCCCATCTTGTGTTTGATTCAAGTAGCTAAACAATATTTACACCAGTTACTCACCCTTCGAAAGGAAGGAATAGGGTAAAAAGCATAAAAAAAGGCTCAATCCTTGATAGGACGAGCCTTCTTAACAAAGTATGTGTAAAATAGCCTTTAAGCGCTATTTTCTACCTCTTCTTTTCGATCAGAATAAATATAGAGAGGTTTGCCACGACCTTCAGCAACTTCCTGGTTCACAACCACCTCTTCAACACCGTCTAAACCGGGAAGTTCGAACATGGTATCGAGCAAAATGCTTTCCATAATGGAGCGCAATCCGCGAGCACCGGTTTTTCTATCAACGGCTTTTGTGGCAATTGAACCAAGAGCGTCATCTGAGAATTGAAGTTGAACATCTTCCATATCGAAAAGACGTTCGTATTGTTTAACCAAAGCGTTTTTAGGTTCGGTCAAAATTTTAATCAGGGCTTCTTCATCCAACTCTTCAAGAGTTGCAATAACAGGCAAACGACCAACAAATTCTGGGATCAAACCAAATTTGAGCAGGTCTTCTGGTTCAATTTCTTTAAGTAGATCACCAATCGTACGTTCGTCAGGGGTTTGAACGTCTGCACCAAACCCGATGGAGGCACCCTTCCCTCTTTGACCAATGATTTTATCTAGGCCAGCAAAAGCACCGCCAACGATAAAGAGGATATTGGTGGTATCAACTTGAAGAAATTCTTGTTGAGGGTGCTTACGACCGCCTTGAGGGGGAACGCTGGCAACTGTGCCTTCCATGATTTTTAGCAAAGCCTGTTGAACACCTTCACCGGAAACGTCCCGAGTGATAGAAGGGTTGTCAGATTTGCGTGAAATCTTATCGACCTCATCAATGTAAACGATGCCCCGTTGGGCCCGTTCTACATTGTAGTCTGCTGATTGAAGCAATTTAAGGATGATGTTTTCAACATCTTCACCAACATACCCTGCTTCAGTCAAGGTGGTGGCATCAGCCATGGTGAAGGGAACATCAAGTATACGGGCTAATGTTTGCGCCAAGAGGGTTTTACCGCAACCTGTCGGACCAATAAGTAGAATATTTGATTTAGCAAGTTCAACATCACTGGCTTTGCTGCTGTGATTTAAGCGCTTGTAGTGATTGTGAACAGCGACGGATAGGACTCGTTTCGCGTGAGCCTGCCCAATAACGTAATCTTGCAGAACTTCAAAAATCTCCAGAGGCGTCGGTACACCATCAGATGATTTAACCAGATTGGTTTTATGTTCTTCGCGGATAATATCCATGCATAGCTCAACGCATTCATCACAAATGAATACAGTCGGCCCGGCAATTAACTTACGCACCTCGTGCTGGCTCTTCCCGCAGAATGAGCAATAAAGTGTGTTTTTTGAATCACCGCCTGTAGCTTTAGTCATTATTCCTCCGCGAAGGGGGTAAGAGATTTTTGTCTATGTTAGCCGTATGATAGCTTTGCATACAATAAAAAAGCATTTGTAAACGAACCGTGTAGAAAACTCTAAATTTTTCTACACTGCTAAGTTTAGCACTTAGGCACTAGTCTTTATCTTTGCCAGCTTTCTCTTCATCACCGTCTTCATCTGCCTCAGGACGGCTCGCTACAACTTCATCAACAATCCCAAAATCGACTGATTCTTCAGAGGTCATAAAGCTATCGCGTTCAACAGCTTTCTCAATAACATCAAGCTTTTGGCCTGTATGTTGAACATAAATATCGTTCAAGCGTGCCCGGATCGCCAAAATCTCTCTGGCTTGAATTTCAATGTCAGTTGCCTGGCCTTGAGCACCACCAGAAGGTTGGTGAATCATGACCCGGGCATTAGGAAGGATATAACGCTTTCCTGCCGCTCCAGCAGCCAATAAAAGTGACCCCATTGATGCGGCCTGGCCGATACAAACAGTCGAAACTTGGGGACGGATGTACTGCATGGTGTCATAAATTGCCATGCCAGAAGTCACAACACCCCCTGGAGAATTGATATAGAAGGAGATATCTTTGTCAGGATTTTCAGCTTCAAGGAAAAGAAGCTGGGCACAGATTACGCTGGCAACGTGGTCATTGACACCACCTGTCAGAAAAATAATCCGCTCTTTTAAGAGGCGCGAATAAATGTCGTACGATCGCTCACCGCGATTTGTGGTCTCAACGACCATAGGGATCAAAGAATTCATCTTAATATCCGCTGCATTCATTCCGTCCGCTTCCTTTCTTTAAAAAGCGGAAGGGCGATTTACGCCCTTCCCTGATATTCTACTCTTCTTTCTTCGCTGCTGCTTTTTTAGCAGCCGGCTTTTTTGCAGGTGCTTTTTTAGCAGCTGGCTTTTTAGCCGCAGCTTTTTTCTTAGGCTTAGCGTCTTCGTCAGGATCTTTCATAAGTTCCTCAACGGAAACAACCTTGTCTTTTACTTTGGCAAGCTCAACGATGTAATCAACTACTTTATCTTCGAGCAGAGGACCACGTAGAGATTCTCTGGCTTCTTGATTGCTCTGATAGAACTCAAAAACTTGCTTCTCCTGACCAGGATAACGGCGGGCTTCATTCATGATGCCGCGGTTAATTTCATCCTGTGTCACCTCAATATCATTTAGGCGACCAACCTCAGAAAGGAAGAGTGCGAGACGAACACGGCGCTGTGCGAGGGCCTGGTATTCTTCTTTGAGTTCATCATCGCTCTTGTCTTTGTCCGACGGATCAAGCTGGTCTGGATTGTTCTCTTTGGTATCTTGAAGCTGCTTCCAAATACCTTCGAATTCTTGATCAACTAGCCCTTGAGGTAGATCAAAACCATGCTTTTCGATCAGAATGTCAAACAGGACTTTCTTCATACGCATGCGAGAAACGCCTTCATACTCACGGCCTTGCTCTTCTTTGAGCGCTTCCTTGAGTTTGTCGAGGTTCTCTAGACCCATTTTCACAGCAAGGTCGTCATCAATTTTACCGGGAACCCCTTCGCGAAGTTCTTTAACCGTCACAGCGAAGACTGCATCTTTGCCAGCAAGATCTTCAGAACCATACTCATCAGGGAACTTAACTTTAGCTTCAAGCTTGTCACCAGCTTTAGCGCCAATCACTTGCTCTTCAAAGCCGGGAATGAACTGACCTGAGCCGAGTTCAAGCTGATAGTCATCAGCTTTTCCGCCAGAGAATTCTTCACCATCAATACTACCGACAAAATCGATAACGACGAAGTCACCTTTTTTGCTTTTGCGGTTGGAAGTTACAGCATTGGTTTCTTTATTGACGTCGGCAAGGCGTTGCAGGCCTTCCTCAATCTCACTATCAGCGATTTCTACTTTCAATCTTTCCAGAGAAAGTTTGGAGAAATCGGTAGGTTCAAACTCAGGGAATTTCTCAACGGCCATGGTATATTCCAGGTCGGAGCCTTCCTCAAATTTAGTAACTTCGATTTTAGGCATCATGGCAGGGCGAATATCACGCTCTTTCATAATATCCTGAGATGATTCGTTAACCATCTTCTCAAGAATTTCACCCATGACGGATTGGCCGTACTGCTTACGAAGCAAGCTTACGGGAACTTTTCCGGGACGGAAGCCTGGCATACGGATGGTCTTTTTGACCTCCTCAAGGCGAGTCACGATTGCTGTTTCAATATCACTTGCTGGAACGGTTACGGTGAAGTCCAGTCTTAAGCCTTCTGCGTTGGTCTCGGTTACCTGCATGGTAATCTCTGTCACTATCAAATAAATTTTTTAAGGGTAATGTCGGCGCTTCTATAAAAGCTTCGACAAACTAAACGTATTAATTGGTGCGGGCGGAGGGACTTGAACCCCCACGAATTTCTCCACTGGTACCTAAAACCAGCGCGTCTACCAATTCCGCCACGCCCGCACTCTCATTAAAACCAGTATTTTCATACCGGGCCGCAACATTATACAAAGCACTTCCCGTGTCAATCTATATCATTGGGTTTATTTCAAAGGCCTCTATCCCTCAGTAACTCAGCCTTTTACAAGGGCTTTAAAGGATGATGACTCCTTAACCACGCCTCGACCTGAGTAAGCTTCGTGGTTGGAATCTATTTCTCGAAGCTTGTAGCGATAATTAATCATCATACCAGCTGACTGTTTTATGCCATTGTCTGAAATGTCAGCTAGCCAGTTTAAACGCTCCATTCTTGCCCCATTTGTCAGATGAAAATGGGCCACAGGGTCCATAGCTCTCCCCTTTCCTCTTTTTTCCTTCACCAGATAACGAGCGCAAAGCCTCATAAGGATGTGTTGCAGAGCAGTCGTTACTTCAGGGTTTTTATACCAGTCCTCAAGTTCTAGAACCGCCTTTAATGACCCTTTTGATCCTGGCGAAACGTTCAAGCTTTTGAGAACATCCCTCTCCTTATTAAGAAGTAATTTTGGATCACCTTCGGCCAAGACCTTGTCTAACCAGCGCCTAAAGCCTGGAACAGGTGACAAAGTGGCAAAATTGTTGAGGTTTGGAAAATCTCGAGAGAGGTGATCAACCACTTTCTTAATCAAGAAATTACCGAAACTAATTCCCCCTAACCCTTGTTGAGCATTAGATATCGAATAGAAAATCGCCGTATCTGCCTGAGTAGGATCAAGCACCGGGGCTTCTTCATCAAGCAAGGTATGAACGTTACCGCTCATGCCTGTTACCAAAGCAACCTCAACAAATATTAAAGGTTCATCTGGCATCCGAGGATGGAAAAAAGCAAAACAACGGCGGTCCGAATCAAGTCGGTTTTTAAGGTCATCCCAACTTTGAATGGCATGTACCGCTTCGTAGGCAATTAGTTTTTCTAATAATTCAGCAGGAGAATTCCAGGTAATACGCCTGAGCTCCAGAAAACCTACATCAAACCAACTAATCAGCAAATCTTTTAAATCATGTTCAAGGGCTTTGATTTCTTTATCTTTTTTGCTTAGCCCTAAGAGTTCTGCCCGCATATCAACAAGAAACTTCACTCCATCAGGCAAAGCATTAAACTGGGTTAAAAGACGGTGACGCGGAGCAATCAGGGCTTTTTTTAGCTCTTTTTCAGCAGCTTCCCGATTATCTTCATCTGCATCAATTAATTTTTGAGCTGCAGCATCAATTTTCTCTTTATCAGGTCCGAAATCCTTAGCCATGATTGAGAGAAAACGCTCTCGACCTGTGTCATCAAGGGCTAAATAAGCTCGGCCAAGTTGTGCCGCACGCCCCCTAGCAGAAACCTCACCGCCAACTCCTTGCAGGCAGGCATTCATTTGTTCTTTAAGAAGTTTTGTTTCAGATTCTGGGAGTTCTGGGCTTAATACCAATTCCCCCACGTCGCTTCCCGGAGCCGTAATCTCCCTCCAGGCATTTTTTAAACGCCCGAGAATCCCCAACCCAGATTGCTCATCCATTTAGCTTTACTCCACCTCAAAAAAACTGCTCAAAATCATAGGGACCTGTTCTGGAATATCTTCTGCTATAAGCCCTGCCCCAACTGCAGCACCAGCGGCTCCGTGTATCCAGGCCGCAGCACATGCAGCTTCATATAACTCCATTCCTTGAGCAATCAATCCTGCAGCAAATCCGGCAAGGACATCTCCACTTCCCCCGGTAGCTAAGTTTGGGGTGGCATTATAATTAATCGCAACCCTGCCATCAGGGGCTGCAATTACTGTGTCTGCACCTTTGAGCAAAATAACAGCCCCGCTTATTAAAGCTGCCTTTCTCGCTCGCGTTACTTTGTCACCTGTGTAATCAAAAAGACGAGCAAATTCCCCTTCATGGGGCGTTAATAGAGTGGGGTCTTCAATTCCAGAAATTAAATCCTCAACTCGATCTTCAAATACAGATAAAGCATCGGCATCTAACACACAGGATTGGGGACCTCTTAATGCCGTCATCACCATAGCTTCAGTCTCAGGACTAACGCCTGCACCAGGACCAACAAGAGAAACATTCTTGCGGCTATCTTCAAGCAAGATAGCCAAATCACTCGAATTTTTAACGGGATGAAGAATATTCCCGGGATCATCCGTGCCGTAAAAGGGCAAAGTTTCGCTAGGACAAGCGATTGTCAACAACCCAACCCCAATTCTTCGTGCGCCTCTTGCCGCTAATCGAGCAGCCCCTGTGAGTTTATCTCCCCCCAAGATTACAAGATGACCTCTTGAATATTTATGGTCATGAGCTTGCGCTATAGGAAGCTTATCGAGCCAGATTTCAGGGGTATTGAGAAAAGTTCTGGATTTGACTTCCTCAAGAGCGTCTTCAGGTATACCGATATCTGCAACAACGAGTTCCCCTCTCTGGCTTCTCCCTGGTAATAGAAAATGTCCAGGTTTAGCCCTGAAAAAAGTAATTGTAAGGTCAGCTTGAACTGCGGCCCCAAAAACCCGCCCTGTATCCCCACTGATGCCACTTGGAACATCAACGGAAACCACCTCAACATCGGCTTCATTAAGGGCCGTAATCATCTTGCGACACGTCCCTTCAACAGGGCGTGAAAGGCCAGCCCCTAAAATGGCATCGATAACAAGATCAGCTCCTTCAATCACTTGCTCAGAAAAGGGAAGAACTTCGCCTTTCCACCGCTGCCAATTGATAGCGAGATCATCAGATGCATTCTCTAATGTGTCGAGTGCCGCAACTTTTACCGCCCACCCTTGTTCTTGTAGCTGTCTCGCAACGACAAAACCGTCGCCACCGTTATTTCCAGGCCCACAAAGAACAACAACCCGACAAGGATAGTAACGGGTTTTTATTTCACGAGTAATAGCTCGCCCCGCAGATTCCATCAAATCTAAGCTCGGGATACCGTTTTCAGTAGCAAAGGCGTCTGCCTTGTACATATTTTGAACGGAAAGTAAGACACTATTATTCATTTTTAACCCCTGAATACATTCACCAAGTCACTCTCTTAAAATTATTATGTGACAGAGTTGGCATAATCATCTCTAGCACACTATAAAGCTCTGACGTAAAGAGAAAAGGGAGCTTTTGGTAGTGAAGATTATTGTTCTGGGAGCCGGTGTAATAGGCGTCACCACAGCATACTTCCTCAACAAAGAGGGGCATGAGGTCACTCTAATAGACCGTCAGCCTGGGGTTGGGCTTGAGACCAGCTTTGCTAATGGCGGGCAAGTTTCTGTCAGTCATGCTGAGCCCTGGGCAAACCCATCGGTGATTGGAAAAGCTCTTCACTGGCTCGGCAAAGAGAATGCCCCCCTCCTTTTTCGCGCGAGACTAGATCCGACACTCTGGGCCTGGACCCTCCGATTCTTACGTAACTGCACGGCCGGAAGAGCGAAGATAAACACAGAGCGGACACTTCGTGTCGCAGAATATAGTCGAACAGTCCTTCAGAAAGTTCGTCACGAAACTGGTATTAATTACGATCAAAAAACCAAAGGGATTCTTCATGTTTACCGAAGCTCCAAAGAATATGAATCTGCTTTAAGTTCAGCAGAAATTATGAAGAATTTTGGTTTTGATCGTCGACCGTTTACCCCCCAAGAATGTGTCGATCTTGACCCAGCTTTTGCAGCCTCACAAAAACAACTTGTTGGTGCCCTTTACAGCCCAGAAGATGAAAGCGGCGACGCACACATTTTCACCAAATCTCTTGCTGAAAAATGTTCTGACAAAGGTGTTAATTTCAACTTAGGTACACTCATCCAACAGCTTGAATTTTCTGATGGAAAAATTACGGCCGTCATTACTGACAAAGGGCGATTTGAGGCTGATAAGTTTGTCGTTTGTATGGGGAGTTATAGCCCCCTTCTCGTTAAGCCTTTGGGCCTAAAGTTACCTATTTACCCTGCCAAAGGATACTCTGTTACCATTCCAGTTAGCAGCCATAAAGGGGCTCCTGAAGTCAGTTTGACAGATGATGAATACAAGCTTGTTTACAGTCGTTTAGGAGAAAGGTTGCGAGTGGCAGGAACAGCAGAATTTGCTGGCTACAACACAGAAATCAACAATAACAGAGCAAGAAATATTCTTGAACTCGCTATGGGTATGTTCCCTGATTGTGGAGAAGCAGATAAAGCTGAATTTTGGGCTGGTTTAAGGCCCAAAACACCAGATAGCGTTCCCATAATTGCAGGACCTATTTTCAAAAACTTATACCTCAACACAGGTCACGGTACATTAGGTTGGACGATGAGCTGTGGTTCTGGACAGATATTAGCTGATTTGATCAATAATAAAAAACCGGAGATTTCTCTCGAGGGGCTCGGACTAGATCGTTTCTAAATATAAATTCTTTATTTTTGAAACAAATAAGCGTAATCTTTGTTAAATTGTGCAGCGCAGCATTGGAGTCCGTTTCATGGCCAATATAATCACCATCGCTCAACAAAAAGGCGGTGCAGGCAAGACGACCCTCGCCGCCCAATTAGCTGTCACTATAGCCTCCAGAAATAAATCTATTGCTCTGATGGATATTGACCCTCAAGGCAGTGTGGTTGGGTGGCATAAAATGCGGGAAACCTGGACTGGGACCCCTTTGTCAGAAGTGGTTTTAAGTGAAGTCTCAGGTTGGCGGGTCTCTACAGAAATTGACCGGCTAAAGAAAAAATATGATTTCATTATCATTGATAGCCCTCCTCACGCTGAAACTGAGGCAAAAAACGCTATCAGAGCAGCAAGTTTAGTCCTGATCCCTATTCAGCCTAGCCCAATGGACTTATGGGCAACTCAACCGACCCTTGATCTCGCTAAAAAAGAAAAAACGCCCTGCCTTTTAGTTCTTAACCGGGTTCCTCCTCGTGGAAAAATTGTCGAAACGATTAAAGGGGAAATAGCTGAAACAGGTCATCCTTGTGCTGATAATCAATTGGGAAACCGAACGGCCTTTGCGACCAGTATGATGGAAGGTCGCGGTGTTGTAGAAAGCGCAAAAAGCAGCTTAGCCTCACAGGAAATTAATGCTCTAGCAGACGAAATACTTAAAATTTTAGGAACCAAATGACCAAGAAGTTCGATACTCCAAGTTTTTCCGCTGACGCCGTTGAAGTTCTAGAAAAAGATACCCCCTTTAAGGGCTACTTCCAAATTGACCACTACAATCTGCGCCACAAATTTTTTGATGGCGGTTGGAGTCCGACTGTTTCCCGAGAAATATTTGAGCGCGGTCACGTAGTTGCCGTTGTTCCCTACGATCCAGTTAGAGATGAACTCGTCCTTATTGAACAATTCAGACCTGGAGCATATGCGGCAGGTTGGGAACCTTGGCTGATTGAGATTGTTGCAGGAATTATTGAACCAAATGAAGACTTAGAAGAAGTGGCAAGGCGCGAAACTGTGGAAGAAACCGGGCTTGAAGTCAAAGAGCTTGAACTCCTCGGACGATATCTAAGCTCACCAGGTGGCAGCACTGAAAGTGTTGAAACTTATTGTGCAAAAATTGATGCAACTAATGCTGAAGGTATTCACGGGCTTCAAGATGAAGGAGAAGATATTCGTGTGGTGAATGTACTCGCTTCCGACGCCTTTGAACTCCTTGATAACGGACGAATTACCAACGGAATGACCCTTATTGGGCTAGAGTGGTTTAGAAAAAGACACCAGGAGTTCCGAACAAATTGGAAATAACAAATGTTTCATGTATTTAAGTTTATTGAACAATATTTTTCGTCATTCGCTTGATTGCTTAAGTTACTAAGCTTAAGTTGCACTTGAGTAGTTCTATATTTCAAACTTGGTGATTTTTTATGGATATTCGTGAAGGCTTTATTGGCTCAATTGGCAACACGCCCCTCATTAGGTTGCAAAAAGCGTCAGAAGAAACCGGTTGCAATATTTTAGCTAAAGCTGAATTTCTTAATCCTGGCGGATCTGTCAAAGACCGCGCAGCTCTTGCAATCATTCAAGATGCTGAAAAAAAAGGGTTACTCAAACCTGGTGGCGTAATTGTTGAAGGTACGGCTGGGAATACAGGAATTGGCATTTCCTTGGTAGGCAATGCCTTGGGCTATAAGTCAATTATCGTCATGCCGGAAACCCAAAGCCAAGAAAAGAAAGATATGCTCCGCCTTTGTGGGGCAGACTTACGGCTGGTTCCGGCAGTACCATACAAAAACCCTGAAAACTATGTTCATGTTTCTCAGAGAATTGCTGAAGAAACCGCTGCTTCGACCCAAAATGGGGCGATTTGGGCTAATCAATTCGATAACACCGCCAACCGCGATGGCCATTACCACACCACGGGCCCTGAGATTTGGGAGCAAACGGATGGAAAGGTTGATGCTTTTACAACATCAGCCGGAACAGGTGGCACCATAGCTGGCGTGGCGATGGCTTTGAAAGAACGTAACTCAAGCATCAAAGCCATACTCTCAGACCCCGGTGGCTCCGCCTTGCATGGCTTTTATGCCGATGGAGAACTCAAGGCAGAAGGTGATTCTATTACCGAAGGGATTGGGCAAGGCAGAATAACCCAAAACCTTGAAGGTGCCCCTATTGATGGCTCTCAACGCATCCCAGATGATGAAGCGTTACGGGTGATTTTTGATTTGCTTAAGCACGAAGGTTTATGTGTTGGTGGCTCTAGCGGCATCAATGTTGCTGGTGCTATCCGTATTGCTAAAGAAATGGGTCCCGGACATACCGTTGTCACCATATTGTGCGATTACGGCACCCGCTATCAAAGCAAAATCTTCAATCCGACTTTCTTACAAGAAAAAGGGCTCCCAACTCCCGATTGGTTAGATTAGTATGACCTAATCAAGTCGATTAATTATGGGAAGGGAAACACATGGATTACGTAAATCCACAAGCTTTAGTCGATTCAGAATGGCTGGCAGCACATCTTAACGACCCTAATGTGAAAGTCATTGAGGCCACGTCTTTTCTACCGAATGTCGATAAAAACGCAAAAGTCGAATTTGAAAAACAACACATTGCCGGGGCCCTCTTCTTCGACATTAATGACGTTGCAGACTTAAGTTCCCCTCTTCCTCATATGCTCCCTGATGAACAAACCTTTGCTGAGAAAGTAAGTGCCTTGGGCATTTCAAATGACGATAAAGTTATTTGTTATGACCTGCATGGCAGCTATTCAGCCGGGATGCGCGCTTGGTGGACCTTTAAAGTTTTTGGTCACGATAACGTCGCTGTATTAGATGGTGGCCTGCCAAAATGGCTTTCTGAAAACCTTCCCACTGACTCTGGTATGCCGTCAATCGAGCCCACGAACTACAAAACCGTTACCAAAAAAGTAAAGATGGTTCGCTCCATAGATCAAGTAAGGGCCAATATCGATAGTGGTGCTGAACAGCTTGTTGATGCGCGAAATGAAGGGCGTTTCCATGGGTTAGAAGCTGAACCACGCCCTACAGCCAAACCAGGGCATGTACCAGGGAGCTTAAACCTCCCCTTCAATGCCCTGCTTGATCACACAAACTTTTTTACTATGCGATCTCCAGAAGAACTTTTGGAAATTTTGGAAGAAGATAGCGTTGACCCAAAGAAACCAATAATTTCTACTTGTGGGTCCGGCGTTACTGCTTGTGTCCTTGCTTTTGCTCTCTTTTTACTTGGGTTTGAAGACATAGCAGTATATGACGGGTCATGGGCTGAGTGGGGAGAAAGAGACGATACACCGATTGAAAAATAAATTTTCGGTGAGTGATCTTTCTACCGTCCAAAATATTTAAGAGAATTCAAAGGGGTAAGAGATGAGTGATACAGAACTTGAGGGTATCAAAGCGCGATTGACAGCGCTTGAAAGAATTTTACGCGTCGATGCGATCCAAGCAACTGGGGATGCTGTGGACCAATGGTGGCATGTTGTCCATGATAGTGACAATCCTACAGCTGAAGACATTGAAAAAGCTGGTATGGAAGCTGCTAAAGAAGTCTTGAATACAAAAAATAAAGAACGCCATCGTATTCATATGGCTGGTACTGGCAAACGTAGTTAAACCCTCGTTTAGCCATTAGTTTTTTTTGAAGAGGCGGTTGATTTCAGCGGCCTCTTCTTTCGTTTGAACCACTTCCAAACCAAATTCCCCTGTCCGAACCCGAGAACCATCTGGAAGCATCCAGATTTTAGCCTTTTGTTTTACCGAGTAAGTAACCTCTGATAAGATAACCTCACCATCAAGGGACGTAACAACTCCATCGGCAAGGCTGGAGATATCTTCAGCCAAACACGTCATTTGCCAATCAAAGCCCCATTGTCCTTGTACGGTAAGTTGGAATAGATTTAAGGCACGGAAGGCGTTATTTGTTATATTCACGTTACTTATACACCGAAGTTGATGTTGCTCCACCAACACTTTATTACCCCCACTAGTTGTCTTAATACAATAAGCATAAAGTACTATCAAAGGTTTTATTCATGAAAAAAGAAACACAGCTAATTGCAGCGGGACGCCACCCAGACAGTAATTATGGTATCGTTAATCCGCCAGTTTATCATGCCTCAACGGTTACTTTTAAAACTGTTGCAGACATGGAAAGAATTGGCCGTGATTCTTTAAACAACGTGTATTATGGTCGTTATGGCACGCCAACGACTTTTGCCTTTGAAGAAGCCGTCGCCACTCTTGAAGGGGGAGACAAATGCATTGCTGTGCCTTCCGGTATGGCTGCAATCGCTCTTAGCCTTCTGGCTCTATTGAAATCCGGTGATCACCTACTTATGGTAGATTCTGCTTATTTCCCAACCAGAAAATTCTGCGATGGATATTTGAAAAATTATGGGGTTGAGACCACCTATTATGATCCGATGATAGGAGGGGGAATTTCCGAACTCCTACGCCCTGAAACCAAAGTTGTGTTCACCGAGTCTCCTGGCTCTATCACTTTTGAAGTTCAGGATATACCGGCAATCAGCGCAGAAGCCCACAAAGTTGGCGCGAAGGTCCTTTTAGATAATACCTGGAGTGCCGGATTACTTTTCCAACCCTTTGAACATGGCGTCGATGTTTCAATCCAAGCTGCTACTAAATACCTCGTGGGTCATTCAGATGCCATGCTAGGGACTGTAACCACGACAACAGAACTTTATGAGCAACTAAAATGGGCCGCAGTTGGTTTTGGCTACAGTGCGGCACCTGACGATTGTTACCTTGGCTTACGCGGTATCAGAAGTCTGAGTCCTCGCATGGAAAGACACCAAAAAAGCGCGCAACAAATTGCTGAATGGCTGGAAAAACGCCCCGAAGTCGAAACCCTTCTTCACCCAGCTTTTGAAAGTTGTCCAGGGCATGAGTTCTGGAAAAGAGATTTCACTGGCGCAGCTGGG
Organism: Rhodospirillales bacterium; assembly: GCA_026196105.1. GTDB lineage: Bacteria > Pseudomonadota > Alphaproteobacteria > Rhodospirillales > JAPHRK01 > JAPHRK01. Next base: position 80,924 of record JAPHRK010000002.1, read on the forward strand.
TTATTCGCAATTTCACTTAAAAATTACAGCAAAGATGCTGTAGCTGCGATGCTAGATGATATGGAACATTTTGCCTTGGGCTATAGCTGGGGGGGCTTCGAGAGTTTGATTATTCCGTCTTGGCCTAAAACCATCCGCACCGCGACCGAGTGGAAAGGCACAGGCCCTCTATTAAGGCTTCAAGTCGGTTTAGAAAATGCTGACGATTTAATTGAAGACTTGGATAAAGGTTTCAAGCGTTTGAACGCCGCCTAAAAATTCCAGCGAGCCCAAAGAGACATATAGCCGCAACAACAATTGCAGGGCCTGTGGGGATATCGAATTCAAACGATCCCCCCAGGCCAAAGGCAACCGCCATACACCCTATTCCGCTGGCAATAACCGCCATTTGTTCTGGTGTTTTGGCAAAATATCGCGCGGCAGCGGCGGGAATAATCAATAAAGAAGTCACCAAAAGAATCCCAACAGCCTTCATCGCTGTGGCAATTACCAAAGCAATCAATAACATCAACCCAAGGCGAACCCGCTCAACAGGCACCCCTTCTACATGAGCAAGTTCTTCATGAACTGTCATAGAAAGAAGTGGTTTCCAAATAAAGGCTAAGCCCAAAAGAACGCAAGCTCCACCGCCATAAATCCAGTAAATATCTGTGAGAGTTATCGCCAGAATATCTCCGAATAAGTATGACATAAGGTCAACACGAAGGTCGCTGAGAAAAGCAAGAACGACTAACCCCATTGCAAGTGACCCATGAGAGAGAATACCCAATAACGTGTCGGAAGCCAGTTGGCGGTTTCGTTGGAGAAAACCGAGCAAGACCGCGACCGTAAATGAAACTGCGATAATTCCAATCGTTAAATCAATACCTAACAGAAATCCTAAAGCCACACCCAACAAGGCAGAATGGGCCAATGTATCACCAAAATAGGCCATACGCCGCCAAACGATAAAACATCCAAAGGGGCTAGCAATCAGGGCGACACCAAGGCCACCAACAAGAGCACGGATTAGGAAATCATCCATGGGTATGATCTCCCTTACAATCATCTATCACTTCACCATGAGCATTGTGATGATGGTCGTGGTGGTGATGGTAAACAGCAAAAGTTCCCGCAACTTTCTTTCCAAAAAGGGCAACATATTCAGGATCAGCACTCACTGCCTCAGGGTGACCTGCACAACAAACGTGACCATTGAGGCAAATCACTCGGTCAGTTGCAGACATCACCATATGCAAATCATGAGAAACCAAGAGAACCCCACACCCACGCTCTGTCCTAATATTAGCAATCAAGTCGTAAAGCTCTGCTTGTCCGGTGACATCAACCCCTTGAGCAGGTTCATCTAAAACCAATAGGTCAGGATTGCGCATTAAGGCTCTTGCCAAAAGAATGCGTTGCATTTCTCCACCAGAAACTGTTTGGATTGGATTATCCAACAAACGCCCAATTCCAACTTCAGTAAGGACTTTGGCAAGTTGCTCTTCGGCCAATTTTCCACCGAGACTTAAAAACCGACGAACAGTAAGAGGAAGTGTGGGATCAACGGTTATTTTTTGCGGGACATAACCTATTTTCATCCGTGGCTTTTGGGTAATTTCACCAGAATCTTGAGTGAGCAAGCCCAGGATTATTCGTAAAAGGGTCGTTTTTCCGGCCCCATTTGGACCAATGATGGTCACAACCTCTTTTGGATGAACCTCAAGATCAACGTGATCTAGAATTTGTTTCCCCCCGAGAGAAACTTTTAAACCAGATGCCTTGATCAAGAAGCCGGTATTTCCCCCCATAACCTATTCCTTAACTCTTCTGGCAATTTGGGCAAATACCTTCAACTTCGACAGTATGCCGTAAGTCAGTATAACCAGATGCGTGAGCTACATTCGCAATAACTTCAGGAATTTTAGGATCATTGAGTTCAATTGCATCGCGACATTCCCGACAGATGACAAATTGGCCCACATGAGGAGCTCCCGGATCATTGCAGCCGATGAAAGCATTGAGGAACTCAATACGATGAACCAACCCATGTTCTAAAAGAAAATCTAAGGCCCGGTATACTGTCGGAGGAGCAGAACCTCTACGTTCGCTATTAAGTATTTCCAAAATATCATAAGCGCCGACGGGCTTATGACTAGACCAAACAAGTTCCAAAACACGTTTGCGGATTGGCGTTAAACGTGCCCCATTGTCTTTGCAAAGAGTTTCAGCCTGTTTAAGAGCGTCGTCAACGCATTGATGGTGATCATGTTGCACGGCGGCTCCTTTCTTTAAAAGTTCATAGATGGGCTATATATTGCTTCATTAACTTGAACAAACAATGCTATAAATTTATAAATGCAACGTTATAACATAACATTTTAGAAAGACATAAAAAATCTCATGTTGAGCCAACCGAAAGCTATTCTTGCTGCTCTTTTCATCTTCACTGGGGCTTCAACTGCCGCTCAAGCTGACGTGCCAAAAGTTGTGGTTTCAATCAAACCGTTACATTCCATTGTCTCAGCCGTCATGGGTGATTTGGGTAAACCGACCCTTTTGGTCAAAGGAGCAACAACACCGCACGCTTATTCCTTAAAACCATCAGATGCGAAGGCTATAAATGATGCCGATGTGATTGTGTGGGTAGGTGAAGGTTTAGAAACTTTTCTGACTAAGCCCCTACTCTCCTTAAGCAAAAAACCAAGCATTGTCACCATGACACAAAACGACCGTATTTATACTTTGGAAATTAGAGATAAGAACGGTGAGGTACACGAAGATGAACATGCTCATAAGCATGAGAGCAGTATCGATCCTCACATTTGGATGGACCCTCGGAACATGAGCGAATTAGCTCGGACTGTTGGACAGGTTCTTGGAGATGTCGATCCTGATAATGCAAGAAAATACAAAGAAAATGCCCAAGTTCTTATCTTTAAAACAGAGAAGGTAAGCAAAAAATTTGAATTCGGCCTTTATGCAGAACGTGGACGCCCCTTTTTCGTCTTTCATGATGCTTATCAGTACTTAGAGCGTGGTTTTGGCCTTAATGTGGCGGGGTTTTTGGCTGTTGACCCAAATCGCAGACCAAGCGTTAAACGGCTTCACGAAGCCCGAGCTTTGATTGAGAAATCCCAAAGTGTGTGTGTTATGAGTGAGCCACAGTTTGATTCAAAATTGATGAAAACCTTGGTAGAGGGGATGGATATTAATATGGGGCAACTAGATGCAATTGGTGCAGATTTGACGCCTGGGCCCGAGATGTATATCCAAATGATGGAAATGAACTTAGTGTCCTTGAAAAAATGCCTCACTTGGAAAAAATAATGAGTACATTTACAGATACAGTCACCAGCGAATTGACCTTCAATGCCGATGGATTGATTCCAGCAATTGCCCAACAGCATGATACAGGCGAAATATTGATGATGGCCTGGATGAACGCGGAATCTGTTGCTGAAACTCTAGAGACCAAGCAAGTTTGTTATTGGTCTCGTTCTCGTAGCAAACTGTGGCGCAAAGGGGAAAGCTCTGGGCAGGTGCAAAAGCTGATTGATTTCCGCTGGGATTGCGACGCAGACACCCTACTCCTGCAAGTAGATCAAAAAGGTGTCGCTTGTCATACAGGCCGCCGCAATTGTTTTTTTAAAGCCGCACGTGATGGTGAAATAAAAGAAATAGCCGACGTAGAAATTAACCCTGATGAGCTTTATAGCAAAAAATCATGACCCGCGATCTCGCCAAAGAAGCCGCCCAAGCTATTCCGATTACTGTAATCACCGGCTTCTTAGGCAGCGGCAAAACCACTCTCCTTAACCACCTCCTCAAACATCCTGAAATGAGCGAAGCAGCCGTATTAATCAACGAATACGGTGACATCGCCTTAGATCACTTACTCGTCCGAGAGATTAGTGAGGATATTGTTGTCCTAAATTCCGGGTGTGTTTGCTGTACAGTTCGTGGTGATTTGGTGGACTCCTTAAAAGATCTGTTCCTCAAGAGAGTTCGTGGCGAAGTTAATGAATTTACCCGTGTTGTCATAGAAACGACCGGACTTGCTGACCCCGCCCCTATCATCCACACCTTGATGTCGGACTCATTCATCGGCACACGTTATCGTCTTGATGGCATCGTTACCACTGTGGACGGGGTCAATGCCATGGGGCAAATGGACAAGCAGCGCGAAGCAGTTAAACAAGCTGCTGTTGCTGATCGCATTGTCCTAACCAAAGGCGATATAGCTCCAGATATTAACCCTCTTAAACAAAGACTAATCGAATTAAACCCTGCCGCCCCTTTCCTTGAAGCTATGAACGGTGAGATTGAGCCCTCTAAACTATTTGATGCAGGACTGTTTAAACCAGGCAACAAGCACCCAGATGTTGAAGGTTGGCTTCATACTGAAGCCTATAAACACGACCACAGCCATGATCACCATGACCATGATGAACATCGACACGATGACGGTATATCCTCTTTCTGCCTCATCCTTGAAAAACCCGTTAACTGGACCGCTTTTACCATGGCTTTAGAGTTGCTTTTAGCAACAAAAGGGGAGGACTTGTTACGGGTAAAAGGTATTCTAAATATTGAAGGCCAAGATATGCCCGTCGCTATTCACGGGGTTCAACATGTTTTCCATCCGCCTGTTGCCCTCCCTGACTGGCCTGATGAAGATAGGCAAAGTAGAATTGTCTTTATCACGCGAAATCTTGGACAACAGGCGGTTGAGCAAATTCTTGGAGCTATTTTATAAAGAACAGTGCGTTAGGAAAATTGATCCTCACACATTTCTTAACCCGGCATTCCTGGGAACGACGGTATATTCTCATCTACAGTGTCCCAATCTTGGCCTTTAGTTGTGAACAAAACAAAGGCTGGATCAAAGAGGGTTGGGTCATCCATCCCACCAGCTCGAACCATAACAACTGCTTCATTTCCACTGCTGGTCCCATAAACTGGCGTACCACATTTAGGACAAAAAGCACGAGCCATGGTATTGCCGCTTTCGGCCTGATATTCATAGGTAGAGACTTCACCAGTCGATGAGAATGCCTCTTTAAGCAGCATCACATTTGACGCATGGCCTGTGCCTGAAAATTTTTGACAGTTTTCACATTGACAATGTCCTGCCTTTAAAGGGGCTTCAGTGCATTCATAACGTACCTCACCACAGTGACACCCACCCGTAACTTTTGCGCTCATGTAGAAATCTCCCAAATCCAAATATTTAAAAAGTGCCCTAGCATGTGGTCATAATTAATCAAAAAGCTAGCTAAAAATATCCACAATATGTTTTCCACATTATGGAAATGATTTCCATTTTATCTTGATTTTATATTTTTTACTGACAAAATACACTCAACTTAATCCTAATTTTTGGCACAGGGCATAACTATGAGCGACAGAATTAAAGAGGGCAATTTGCAAGTTGCAACAGAATTGCATGACCTGATTTCAAACCGAATCATTCCCGGCACTGATATTAAGTTTGAAAATTTCTGGAACGGTTTTGAATCTGTTATCAATGACTTATCGCCTATTAATAAAGTATTGATTCAAAAAAGAGAAAGCCTTCAAGAGAAAATTGATAGCTGGCACAAAGATCATCTCGGGCAAGCTCACGATGCTGAAGCCTACAAACAATTCCTGACAGATATTGGTTACCTTGTCCCTGAAGGGGATAAATTTTCAATCTCCACAGATAATGTGGACGATGAGATTGCCACGATAGCTGGCCCGCAGTTGGTTGTCCCCGTCATGAATGCCCGCTTTGCCCTCAATGCTGCTAATGCTCGTTGGGGCAGCCTCTATGATGCACTTTACGGGACAGACGTTATTTCTGAAGAGAATGGATGTGAGAAAGGAAGCGCTTACAATCCTAAACGGGGCGATCAAGTTATTGCCTACGCCAAAGCTTTTCTTGATCAAGCCACTCCCCTCGCCCAGGGCTCGCATTCAGACGCAACAGCTTATGCTGTGTCAGATGGGAACCTATCTGTAACTATGGGAGACGGCAGCACAACTTCCTTGGCAAATCAGGCCCAATTTGTTGGCTACAATGGCTCGTCAGCCTTCTTGCTTAAAAACAATGGTCTCCACATAGAAATACAAATCGATAGCTCTCACCCTATTGGCAAAACCGACGCCGCCAAAGTGAAAGATATTGTCCTGGAAGCCGCTCTCACCACCATTCAGGACTGTGAAGATTCTGTTGCGGCTGTGGATGCTGAAGACAAAGTTGTCATTTACAACAACTGGCTCGGCCTGATGAAAGGTGATCTAGAAGACACCTTTGAGAAAGGTGGCAAGCCAATGACACGATCAATGAGCCCAGATCGAACTTATACCGGGGTTGATGGTCAACCTCTCACCTTACATGGCCGCAGCCTGCTCTTGGTTCGTAACGTCGGTCACTTAATGACAACTGACGCCATCTTGGATAAAGACGGCAACGAAATCCCAGAAGGTATTCTCGATGCTATGATTACGACCCTCTGCGCTATCCACGACTTTAAGCGTAAGGGAAACAGCCGTACGGGTAACATCTATATCGTTAAGCCAAAAATGCACGGTCCTGAGGAAGCAGCCTTTACCAATGAGCTATTCGGCCGGGTTGAAGGTGTCCTTGGGCTTGCCCCAAATACCATCAAGGTCGGGGTGATGGATGAAGAACGCCGGACAACGGTTAACTTAAAAGAATGTATCCGTGCTGTTAAGGACCGTCTTGTCTTTATCAATACGGGATTCTTGGACCGCACAGGAGACGAAATCCACACCTCCATGTTAGCAGGACCATTCATGCGCAAAGGGGATGCCAAAGGCGAGCCTTGGATTGCTTCTTATGAAGATTGGAATGTTGATATTGGCCTGGAATGTGGCCTCAAAGGTAAAGCGCAAATAGGCAAAGGCATGTGGGCTATGCCTGATGAAATGGCTCAGATGATGGAGGCTAAAATCGGGCATCCACAAGCGGGAGCCAATTGTGCTTGGGTTCCCTCACCAACAGCCGCAACCCTACACGCTATTCACTATCACCAGCAAAATGTTGGCAAACGACAAATTGAATTGGCAGAGCGCCAACGAGCCAGTTTAGATAGCATATTGACGGCCCCTCTTCTCAAAGGGGAGAACCTTTCCTCTGAACAAGTCCAAGCTGAGCTTGATAATAATGCTCAAGGCATTCTTGGTTATGTAGTTCGCTGGATTGATCAAGGGGTTGGCTGCTCAAAAGTTCCTGACATTAACAACGTCGGCTTGATGGAAGACCGAGCAACTTTGCGGATTTCTAGTCAACATATTGCCAACTGGTTACACCACGGGATCTGCAATGAAGAACAAGTTCTAGAAACTCTTAAACGCATGGCCCACGTCGTTGATGAACAAAATGCTAGTGACAAAGCTTATCGCCCTATGGCCCCAGCATATGATGGCATTGCTTTTAAAGCGGCTTGTGATCTGGTTTTTAAAGGTAAGTCACAGCCCAGTGGCTACACCGAACCAATTCTTCACGCTCGACGTCGTAAAGCCAAAAAACTTTATTCTTAAAAACAGGAAACAAAACATGCTTACTCTTAAACGCCTCGACCAAGCAGACGCACAACTTCTTATTGCTGGTGCGCGTGAAAAATCTAAAGAAATTGGTGTGCCTATGTGCATCGCCATCGTTGATGAATCTGGCAATCTTGTTGCTTTTGAGCGCATGGATGGCGGCAAAACCACCAGCGTGATCATTGCCCAGGACAAAGCTTTTACCGCAGCAGGGGCTCGCAAAGCGACACACGAATATAACGAAGTTTGTAAACCTGGCAGTCTGGTGTTTGGTATCCACACAGCAATTGGCGGTCGTCTTTGTGTTGTTGGTGGTGGCTTCCCTGTAACAGTCGATGGTGAAGTTGTTGGTGGAATTGGCTTAAGCTCTGGCACCCCACTGCAAGACATGGAATGTGCCCAAGCCGGGATCGATTATTTCTTGGCAAACCGTTAGGCTTCCATCGCATGGAAACCAAAGCAAAAAAAACAAGTTCTGTGGGTCAGGTGCAATCCCTGACCCGCGCTTTAACCCTGCTTCAGTGCCTCTCTCATGCTGATATGGGCCTTGCTTTAACTGAGGTTTCCGAAAGCCTTGGGCTTGCTCCGTCAACAGCTCACAGGCTGCTGAATAGTATGCTACAAATGGGCTTTGTTGATCTTGATCCTGAAACGGGTCGATGGACGGTGGGGGTTAATGCCTTTTCTGTAGGCAATGCTTATCTCAAAAAGCGAGATTATATCGCGCAAGCACGCCCCTTCATGAAACAACTCATGCTGCAAACTGGAGAAACCAGCAATATGGCAATCCTTGAGGGCAGCAGTGTTGTTTTTGTCAGCCAAGTTGAATGCAAAGAAGTTATGCGCATGGTAGTCCAGGTAGGCAACCGTGGCCCACTACATGCTTCTGGCGTTGGTAAAGCCCTTCTATCTACCCTTCCCGCAAAAGAAGCCCTGGCACTTATCAGACAAGCCGGAATGCCACAGCTAACCGGAAAAACAATAACGACACCCTCTGATTATGCGCAAGAGTTAGAAGCCATAAGAAAACAAGGCTTTGCTGTTGACGATGAAGAACAATCAATGGGCCTACGGTGTATCGCAGCAAATATCTATGATGAATTTGGGGATGCTTTAGCGGCCATTTCCATATCCGGGCCTACTGTCAGAGTATCAGAAGCCCGAATTCCTCAACTTAGTGCTGCTGTAATTGATATTGCAAACCAGATTACAGAAACAATTGGGGGGAAAGCTCCAAGCTAATTTGTTGAACTAAATGGAGCCTTTTACTTATGTTTTAATCAAGCCTTCCTAGGGTAAAAAATTAGACAATGCACTACGGCGTTTTTAGACTCTACATTACGATACCCGTGTTCTTGATCACCAGGAAAACGTATTGATTGGCCTTTTTTAAGTTTTTGCCATACACCTTCTGCTAAAATCTCCATCTGCCCCTCAAAAACACTAATCTGTTCAAACACACCTTTTTCATGGGGTTCTGCGACACGGGAATAATCAGGAAGAAACGTGAGTTCAAAAAATTCAAATCCCAAGCGCTCGTCAAATGGAAAAATTGGCGCAACTAACATGCCTTCATTTCCTGGCTGTTGACGAATTTCATCAGCCGTTCTAATTGTAACTCCCTTGATCATCTCAGGAAATGGCTCAAGAAAAGATGAAAGTGAAACCTCAAATCCCGTCGCAATTTTCCACAATGTCGCCACTGTAGGGCTACTTTCTCCCCGCTCTATTTGACCTAACATCGCTTTACTGACACCAGTTTTCACAGCAGCTTTATCCAAGCTCAATCCTGCTTGTTGGCGGATATGCTTCAACACTTCTTGCAGATGAATTTTTGGGTCTTGCATATCAACTCATTCATAAAATATTTAATCTGTACGTTATAACGCACATCGCCTATATTCTCATTTAACCGTTATAACGCACAACACCATAATTGGAATTTATTTCAGGAAAGTTAGTATGCTCAAATATATCTCTCTTTCACATATTGTTGCGGGTTTTGTCTCTGTATTGGTTGGCTACACAAGCGCAGCCGCTATCGTGTTTCAAGCCGCTGCTGCAGGAGGAGCTGGCCCCGAAGAGATTAGCTCTTGGTTATGGGCTCTGGGAATTGGCATGGGTATTTCAGGCATCGCTATGTCCCTTTATTATAAAAACCCAATAATGGTCGCCTGGTCCACCCCTGGCGCGGCAATACTCGTAACAAGCTTACCTGGCATACCTATGGCTGAAGCGATCAGTGCATTTTTATTTTGCTCCTTCTTATTAACCCTTTGTGGGGTAACAGGATGGTTTGAAAAAATTACCAACTTTGTACCTCAACCTATCGCATCAGCAATGTTAGCCGGAGTTTTACTGCGGTTTGGTTTGAATGTTTTTACATCATTAGAAAATGAAATATACCTCGTCACCCCCATGGTCATTTGTTACCTGTTAGGGCGTCAATTTTTTCCAAAATATGTAATACCGTTAACTTTCTTTCTGGGTATAGGGATTTCCTACTTTTTAGGATTGATTGGTAAAATTGATATCGAGATAGCTCTAACCCAACCAGTATTTATCATGCCTGCTTATTCTATTTCCACTTTGGTAGGAGTTGGAATCCCCTTGTTTGTCGTAACCATGGCATCCCAAAACATGCCTGGATTAGCCGTATTAAGGGCCCACGGCTACCAAACTCCTGCATCCCCCTTAATTGGATGGACCGGCTTTACAGGTTTATTACTCGCCCCTTTTGGCGGTTACGCCTTTAATTTGGCAGCCATCACAGCGGCTATTTGCATGGGTGAGGATGTAGATTCAAACCCAAAGCGGCGATACCTTGCAGCTATTTGGGCCGGTATTTTCTATATTTTAGTGGGTTTGTTTGGCGCATCAGTCGTAGCTTTATTAGCCGCTTTTCCAACTGAACTTGTCATGTCTATAGCGGGGTTAGCGTTAATAGCAACCATTGGAAATAGTTTAAAAGCATCTTTAAGTGAAGATGATACCAGAGAAGCAGCAATGCTTACCTTTATTATAACGGCTTCCGGCATGTCACTCTGGTCAATTGGCGGTGCTTTTTGGGGATTAATCGTAGGGTTGATAACTCATTATCTTGTAAAAAAAAGATAACGTCTTAACAGAGACAACAATTTTTTATCTGCATTAGAAATTATTCTTTGATTACCCTTAGGTAGGCTTGACCTTTAGGGTCTGTGGCGGCATTCTTCCGCCTTCTTTTTTATGGGGCATAAAGTTTGGATTGCAAAGGCTTAGCAATCACCTTAAACGTTTGAAATGTTTATATTAATTGATAATTACGACAGCTTTACCTTTAACCTTTGGCATTACCTGAGTGAATTGGGTGCTGAGGTGCAAGTTCATCGCAATGACGCCCTGACGGTAGATCAGGTGATGGAATTGGCTCCAGAAGGAATTATTTTATCCCCTGGGCCTTGTGACCCTGACAAAGCAGGCATCTGCCTCGACCTCGTTACTAAAGCCGCTGGCAAGCTCCCTCTCTTTGGGGTGTGCCTTGGTCACCAAACTATTGGGCAAGCCTTTGGTGGTGATATTATTCGCGCCCCTGCCCCGGTTCATGGCAAAGTGGCAGCGATAAAACATACCAGCAAGGGCGTGTTTGCAAATTTACCTGCCCCATTAAAGGCAACCCGCTATCACTCTCTGGTTATTGATAGAAACACTTTGCCGGACTGCCTTGAAGTCACGGCAGAAACTGATGACGGACTGATAATGGGTGTTCAACACAAAGAACTCCCATTCCACGGGGTTCAATTCCACCCAGAGAGCATCGCCTCTGAATCAGGCCATGATCTCCTTAAAAACTTCCTCGAACTCGCAGCAAAACAAGGTAGCTAGAACATGAGCGACACCCTCCAAGACATGAAAACACTTATCGGTCGCGTAGCTAGCGGTGAACGCCTTGATGAGACCTCTGCTGAAAGCGCCTTTGATATTATCATGTCAGGCAATGCGACCCCTGCCCAAATAGGCGGTTTTCTGATGGCTCTCAGGGTGCGCGGTGAAACTGTTGATGAAATAACCGGTGCAGCACGCGCCATGCGCAATAAAGCCTTAAGCGTTGCCGCACCAATCGATGCCATTGATGTTGTCGGAACAGGTGGTGATGCTTCTGGGACTTTTAATATTTCAACCGGTGCTGCCATTGTAGTTGCGGCTTGTGGCGTTCCGGTCGCCAAACACGGCAACAAGGCTCTTTCCTCAAAATCCGGGGCTGCTGATGTATTGACATCCTTGGGTGTTAACATCGAAACCCCCATGGAAAATGTTGAGAAAGCTATGAAAGAAGCCAACATCGGCTTCATGATGGCTCCACGCCACCACAGCGCTATGCGTCACGTCGCTGGCCCACGTGTAGAGCTCGCGACCAGAACGATCTTCAATCTTCTTGGTCCCATCTCCAACCCTGCAGGCGCTAAACGCCAATTAACAGGTGTATTTGCTAAGGAATGGGTTGAACCAATGGCTCAGGTCTTAAAGAAACTGGGAAGCGAAAAGGTTTGGATCATGCATGGCTCTGATGGCCTTGATGAAATGACCACAACTGGTTCAACGTTCATTGCTGAGCTTAAAGATAGTGCCGTAACAACATTTGAAGTCACCCCCGAAGATGCAGGGCTTCCTTTTGCCAAACCTGAAGAACTCAAAGGCGGTGACGGAGCCACCAATGCAAAAGCCATTTGGGATATGCTTGACGGTCAAAAAAGCGCCTATCGGGATATCGTTTTGATGAATGCTGCCGGGGCTCTTATCGTTGCTGACAAAGCTTCTGACCTTAAGCAAGGCGTTGAAATTGCAGCAAAAGCAATTGATTCAGGGGCAGCAAAAGCAACTTTAGAAAAAATGATTGCCCTTACTTTAGTTGAAGGAAGCGAAGGTTGAGCGACGTTTTAACCAAAATTTGCGACGATAAACGTGTCCACGTTGCTAAATGTAAAGAGCACACATCCTTAAACGATGTTGAAGCGAAAGCTAAAGAAGCATCAACTCCACGCGGTTTTTCAGCGTCCTTAGAACGCTCTATCGCAGATGGTCGGTACGGGCTTATTGCTGAAGTCAAAAAAGCCTCCCCTTCCAAGGGCCTTATTAGAGCAGACTTTAACCCAACCCAGTTGGCACAGGCTTATGAGCGTGGTGGGGCAAGCTGCATTTCTGTGTTGACCGATGTTCCCTACTTCCAAGGAGCTGATAGTTATTTGGTAGAGGCTCGCAGTGCAGTGAACCTCCCAATCTTGCGCAAAGATTTCATGGTTGATCCTTACCAGATCGTTGAGGCACGAGCCTTGGGAGCTGATTGTATTTTGCTGATCATGGCTGCCTTGGATGATAATCTGGCGAAAGAACTTGAAGATACCGCTATTCAATATGGCATGGATGTTCTGGTCGAGGTTCACGACGCAGAAGAGCTTGAGCGTGCTCACAAGCTTCAATCTCCTCTGCTTGGAGTTAACAACCGAAACCTCAAAACCTTAGAAGTCAGCCTGACAGCTACAGAAAAACTAGCGCCGTTAGTTGCCAAAGATCGCTATATTGTCTGCGAGAGCGGCCTTAACACACCTGAAGACCTCGCCCGCATGTCTAAGATTGGAGCTGAGCGCTTCCTGGTAGGGGAATCATTGATGCGGCAAGATAACGTTGAAGAGGCGACACGCACTCTTATAGCCAAAGGATAAGGCCAAATGAGCGGATTTACACATTTCGACCAAGACGGAAACGCGGTCATGGTCGATGTTTCGGATAAAGACACCACTGAACGCACCGCAACTGCCGCCGGAAGCATTTATATGCAGCCCGAAACCATGAAACTGATCATGGATGGAGGGGTTAAGAAAGGCGATGTGCTAACAGTAGCTCAATTAGCGGGTATCATGGGGGCTAAAAAAACCCCTGACTTGATCCCCTTGTGTCACCCTCTCGCCCTGACTTCGGTTAAAGTGGACTTAGTTTGCGATCCAAAACGCAATGCGGTCGACATTACGGCGACTTGTAAACTCAAAGGCATGACAGGCGTTGAAATGGAAGCTCTCACAGCCGTCTCTATTGCTGGCTTAACCGTTTATGATATGTGCAAAGCCGTTGATAAAGGCATGCAAATTACCGATATCAGATTGAAACATAAGGCCGGAGGTAAATCCGGCACATTTGAGGCCAAAGAATGATTTCCCTTGAAGAAGCCCTAGACCGGGTTATTGGCGGCGTTGATATCCTCCCTGCCGAAGTCGTTTCCATTACCGACGCCTTAGGACGGGTTTTGTCAGAAGATGTTACCTCACGGGTAACACAGCCACCTGCCGCAGTATCTTCCATGGACGGCTATGCGGTTAAAGCTGCTGATGTAACTTCATGCCCAGCAACCCTCAAACTTGTTGGTGAGTCAGCCGCAGGTGGTGGGTTTGACGGCACACTAGGCCAAGGTGAATCTGTCCGTATTTTCACTGGCGCTCCTGTACCTGCGGGTGCTGACGCCGTGATCATGCAGGAAAACACTGGAAAAGGTGACGGCGAGGTTAAAATTCTTGAAGGGGTCGAAGTCGGCAACTTTATTCGCCCAGCTGGAATGGATTTCAATCATGGTGATGTCCTCCTACCAAAAGGACGAGTGATGTCTGCGCGTGATATCGGCCTTGCTGCCGCCATGAACGTTCCCTGGCTCAAAGTTATTCGCCGCCCTCGCATTGCCATCCTTGCCACTGGTAATGAAGTTGTCATGCCAGGAGACCCTGTTGGCCCGGCTCAAATCTTGAGTTCGAACAGCCTTTCTCTTTCTGCCATGGTTAAAGCCTTTGGCGGTGAAGTGATTAATGTTGGCATCGCGCAAGACGACGAAAACTCTTTACATATGATGGTTGAAGGCGCTCAAGGTGCCGACCTTCTTGTGACAATCGGCGGAGCTTCAGTTGGCGATTATGACCTCGTTCAACAAGTACTTGGCAAAGAAGGCCTTGAATTAGGTTTCTATAAAGTCGCCATGAAACCCGGGAAGCCTTTAATTTTTGGTACTGTAAAAGGAACCCCTGTCCTTGGCCTTCCTGGAAATCCTGTTTCAGCCAATGTCACGGCATTGATATTCCTCCGCGCTGCAATGGAAACCATGCTTGGCCTACCAGCCCACGATATTGTCACAGGGACGGCCCTGCTCGGCGTTGATGTTCCTAAGAATGGCCCTCGTAAAGAATTTATGCGCGCAACAACGACTAAACGTGAAGATGGTGAAGTGATTGCTAATCCCTACGAAGAACAGGATAGCTCTCTCTTGGCCCGATTAGCCGCCGCAGATTGCCTCGTTATACGAGACCCTAATGCAGAACCAGCAAAGGCCGGAGAACGGGTGAAAATTGTCACCCTAACTCACAGCCTTATTTCCGCTTGAAAAAATCAAAAGGTTATCCCTCCCCCTTTACCGGGGAGGGTATAAACTCACCGCTCGTGGAACGACCCGGAGAGAGAAGTATAGATTGGCTTCAAGAGATATTGGATAAGGGTTTTCTTACCCGTATTAACGTCAGCTTGGACAGTCATACCTGGAAGTACTTTATTTTTTTCAGGATCAAAACCGACATAATTGCGATCAAGCATAACGAGCCCTTTGTAATAAGGATCGCCTTTTTCGTCAGCAAAGGTCGTTGCTGAAATTGATTTAAGCTCTCCCGTAATCCCGCCATAACGTGCAAAATCAAAGGTGGTTACTTTCACCTGAACTTTTTGGCCAACATGAACATGACCAACATCACGTGGATTAATCCGACTTTCTACGACGAGCTCTTCCTTCATCGGAACAACTTCAAGTAAAATAGCTCCAGCGGCAACCACACCGCCTACTGTATGAATCTTAAGGCCTTTAATAATACCGTCAACAGGGGATCGTATTTCCAGGCGTGTAGAACGGTCTTGGAGCTTTGCAATGGACTCTCGTACTTGCGCTAACTCACCGATAACCCCACCCATTGAGGAAAGAGCCTCTTCTCGAGATTTTGCATCAGCTTCAATAAGCCGGCTACGGATTTCAGCTAACGAATTTGTAATACGGCGTTTTTCACCAATGAGCTTCGCTAAATCACCTTTGACTTGGTTAACATCACGCTGGACATTAAAGAAAAGAATTTTTGAACTGAGACCCTTTTTGAACAAATTCTCCCGCATATCTCTTTCTTCCTCAAGAATAGCAAGTTGTTCGTTTAAGGTTTTTCTCTGCTCCTCAAGTTGAGAAAGCTCTGCTTTGCGTTGCTCAATCTGATCGAACAGAACCGTATTTTGGCTATTACGAGCTTCTTTTTGAATTTCATGAATAGAAATTTGATCCGTAATCAGGTCTTTGTAGTTGCTGCTGACAAAGGAAAAATCGGGTTCCCTACCAGTACCAAATGCCCGATACCGTTCTGCTTGGAGTTCCAGTGAGGCTTTACGCGCTTTCATCTGTTCCAGTTCAGCAGAAGCAGAAGCAGCACTCAGAGTAATCAATACCTGCCCTTCTTTAACAAGCGTGCCTTCTTCAATCAAAATTTCTTTAACAATACCACCTTCAAGGTGTTGAATTGTTTGTACTTGTCCAGCAGGAATAACTTGGCCAAAGCCGGTTGAAACTTCATCAACTTCAACCATAATGGCCCATATAATGAAAAGGACAATTACAGCTGAAACAAAATATAAGGCCGACCGAACAAGAGCCTTATTCCCACCCTCTTCAAGAATAACTGATTGAGACAAGAACTTAGTTTGACGTCCGCCCGCCTTAATTTTTGTTGTCGTTGGCACCGCATGGGCGATATTTTTTCCTGTGCCATCGGTAGGAACAAGACTGCCAGTACTCATAAGAAATTCCTCGGAAGATGTTTTTTCACTTCTTCTGCAGGCCCGGACATACGTAAATGTCCATTCTCGAGCCACACAATTTTATCGGCTAACTTAATATGACTAGGCCTATGGGTCACAATAAGAACCGTCGTTTTGCCACGCATCTCACCCACTGTATTCATGAAAGCTTTATCGCCTTCAAAGTCTAAACCATTACCTGGTTCATCAAATAGATAGATTGGGGCTTTTTTCAGATATCCTCGGGCAAGATTGAGCCTTTGAACAAAACTGGTCGGTAGTTGCTCAATATTTGAATCACTTAAACGTGCCTCAAACCCTGTACGCATCCATTTACCATCACCGGAAGTCATGTTCTCAATATCTTCAAGACATCCAGCCTGAGTTGCTGCCCAAATTAGATCATCATCAGTAGCCGTTGGTTTCGATAGGCGCATATTTTGGGCGACAGTGCCGTAGAAAAATTCTGGTTGTTGGGGGATATAAGCAACGGTATGGCGTAACTCTACCGGATCCATTTGCCTGATATCCATATTATCAATACGAACATTACCACCTTGAGGGTGATACATACCGTTTACCAACTTCAGGATTGTGGATTTACCCGCACCGTTCCCACCTAGAACAACGACGACTTCTCCAGGGTTTACTTCAAAACCAACACCAATCAAAGCTGGATCAGAATCTGACCTATAACGCAATGAAACCCGAGAGAACGTAACCCTGCCTCTGATATTTTTCAGGGGTGTTACTTTGGAATAAAAATCCCGTTCTGCCTTGATATTCATAAGGTTATCAAGCTGTCCAATACTAGCCCGAACCTGCTCAATCCTTGATAAGGTCATAAAACCTGTTTGTAAGGGGGAGAGCACCCGCCAGACCAAGATCATTGAAGCGACCAGACCACCAGTGGTCATTTCACCATCAAGAACCCTAAACACGCCAAAGGCAATGGTTGAAACACCTGCACCCACCATCAAAACATGAGAGATGGTCATCACCAGAGCGCTATATTGTGAGGTTATAAAATTGTTATAGGAAGCTTCGGCTGACATTTCACGATAACGTTGGTACCAGCGTTCTTCAGAACCCGTATAGCGAACCGCCCGCATATGAGACAAAGCCTCAACTAAAAATTCTTGTCGTCTGGATGTTGCTTTAGCGGCTTTCGCGACACTGCCTTTAATGAGTGGTGTAATAACTAAACCAAGAAGCACAAAAAGAACCAACATAACAATCGGAACAAAGGCAACCGGACCACCTAAGATCGCAATAACGACAATGAAGATAACAACAAAAGGCAGCTCAAAGAGAACAAGGGCCATTGGTCCTGTAAAGAAATCTCGGACAGATTCAAAATCTTTAATTCGTGAAACCTGCGCACCAATAGTTGCTCTTTCTGTAAGCGCTGGTGGTAGGAACAAAATACG
Source organism: Rhodospirillales bacterium (assembly GCA_026196105.1). Classification (GTDB taxonomy): domain Bacteria; phylum Pseudomonadota; class Alphaproteobacteria; order Rhodospirillales; family JAPHRK01; genus JAPHRK01. Next base: position 98,722 of record JAPHRK010000002.1, read on the forward strand.
TTCAAATACAGCATTCCCAATTAGATTATCTAATCGAGCGCCTACATAGGCTAATATTTTTGTTCGAATAGTCCGCAAAACAATATCGCATAACAAGGCAATCCCCACGCCAACACCAAAATATATCAATGTAGAAATTGACCCAGTAGCCACCACTTTATCATATACAGCCATGATAAAGAGCGGTGTCGCCAAGGCTAAGATATTGAGCAGGAATGTAATACCAAGAATTTGATAGACTAACGGGCGGAAACGATCAGAAATGGTACGGAACCAGCCACGTTTCTGCTGTTGCATCTGCATTTCATCAGGGTCAACTTTACTGAAGAAATAAGCTGTCCCAGGCCAGTTTACTTTGTCGGTTAATGCCTCATAGCTCCCTGTTTCACCATTGAAAATAGAGATGATATTGTTTTCATTACCGATGGCAATTACAGCCGGTTTTTTATCTGGAACGAAAAGGCAGGGCATAAGCCTTGGGTCAATACGGTCAAGTTTACAACGCAGAGGTTTGCTCGTGTACCTCAGATTAGCCATCACATCACGAAGGCCTGATAAATCTAAAGTTTCGGCAAAGTGAGGTAGGGCCTCAGCAACATGGCGTGAATCACCTCGCCATCCTAGCGCCCCCAAGAGTGGCATCACACAAGCAGCAAAATCAGTTACGGCTTTAAAGCCACCAAGCGATGGCATTTCCATCGTTGTTGTACCAGCAGACTTCCTAATTGAACCAAGAGAGTCACCCGTTGGGACAACTTTTTTATTTTCCATTACAGCTTCACTCATGCCGATTTCACCTGAGCCTGTGAAGATTTAGGAGGTGTTTGTTTTTCAACACGGGGAACAAGGCGTCCCTCCTCCAGATTATAAACCCGATCACATAAATTGAGCATTGAAGGACGTGGCGTCACCATAATAAGGGTACGATGCCCTTTTAGTCGAACCAACACATCTCTCAAAATTGCATCGCCAGCACTATCCATTGCTGAGTTAGCCTCATCCATTAAAACTACTTGAGGGCGGTCGAGCAAAGCTCGGGCAATAGCAATCCGTTGTTTAATGCCACGCGGCAAGGCATCCGTTGCGCCATCACCGACTTTTGTTTCATAGCCAAGTGGCATATGCGCAATTACAGAATCAAGTCCGAGGATATTCGCAATTTCTTTAGCCTCATCGACCATTCCATCACGGAACATGGTGATATTTTCCATAATCGTGCCATTAAACAAAACGCCATGTTGAGGAAGATAAGCGATTTGGCCTTCGAGCGATCGGGTATTTATTTCTTTCGTAGAAACCCCATCTAAAATTACATCACCTTTATCAGGAAGAAGAATTCCCATAATAGTGTAAAGAAGAGTAGATTTTCCACTCGCGTTTCCACCAGTTATTCCGACTGATTCTCCCTGACCGACTTCAAGATCAATCCCTTTAAGAATTTCACCTTCTTCAGTGTGGTCATAGGCAAAATGAACATCTTTAAGCTCAACGTTGCCACTAAATTTTTCTAAATTTGCCAGTGTCTCACTTGTTTCAACTTCATTGGCAAAAATTGTCTGCACCCGATCACGGGCTAAAGAAATAGATTGGAAACGAGCCCAAATCCCAACGGCTCTTTGTAGAGGCTGCATGGCACGACCAGCCAGCAAAGTACAAGCAGCCAAGCCACCAACAGTCAATTCACCGTTTATGACAAACAAGCTACCAAAACCAACAACACAAAATAGGCTAAGCTGTGAAAAAAGAGCGCCAACACTCATGGCCGATGAGCTGTGTTGTGCAACGTTATACTCTGCCTCAGCACAGCCTTCTTGAAGTTTTTCATAACGGCGAAGCATTTGGGTTTCCATAGCTAAAGCCTTAACCGTATGAATCCCCCCCAGCACCTCGATAATAAAATTAAACCGCCGATCATCTGCCCCCATGCGTTCTTGAAGCGATGACTTAAGATATCTCCCCACAACATAAGCTGACAGGGCAAAGAGTGTAATGAGAGTAATAGGCACAAAAACCAAAGGCCCAGCGAGATAAGCAATAACGGCGAGAAAGACCACTGCAAATGGTAAATCAAAGAAGGTGAGAATAGCTTGTCCAGCATAGAAATCTTTGAGTGTGCCTAAGGCAGAAAGGCGCTCCATATGCACGCCAGCACCATCTTTCTCAAAGTTGGCTAAGTTTGTACTCAACAGCCTTTCAATAGAAAAACAACCCGCAATATGCTCAAAACGCGCGCTAATCCATCCGCTTGTATAAGACCGGACCAAACGAAGTATCATTTCAAGCAAGAGAGCTAAAACGACACCGCTGACCAAAAGAAACAAAGTGCTCCTGCCTGAATTCGGCAAAATTCTATCATAAACCTGAAGCAAAGTGATAGGCAGAGCTAAAGATAAGACATTGATAAAAAAGGAAGAAATGACCATATCGGACATGTTCCAGGGTAGGCGAGCAGCAACCCCTAACCGCCCAACCCAGTCCACTTTCTTTTTTCTTTTTTCTTCGGTCATTTTTTATACTTTTTTGCAGATTTATCTACAGAATAACTTTTTACGCGACCTTAGATGAACAAACAAACATTAAAATTGGGTTAGGACTATGACTCTACAAGATATTTTTTGTCTCTATTTGTAGACAATTCAAATAAACCCACGACCGAAAAAAAGACTATTGGGGAACAAAAGAACTAAGCATCAACGCTGCCCTTCCTTCAAATTCGCTGAACAGTTTTTCTGGTGCTGTATATGTCCAAACATATAACGTTGTACGGCTTGGTCTCGGAATAATCGCGAACCACTGGCGATAAGCTTCACCCTTATAAAGAAAATTAACCGTAATTTGTTTATACTTATCAGCGAGTTGAGAGTTATTTCCTCCCCTCTTAACAATCGATACTTTCTGCCATGAATTGTGAATTTGTTTTGTTAAATCACTCATAACAAGTTCAACGCTAGATTGTTCTCCAAAAGTTGGAGGGGACACAACACTTTGCACATCCACAAATACAGGAAATTCGCGACTGCCTTTTTTCCCACCAAACTCAATTTCAGTTTGTTTCACTTTTGCCACATCCCAATTATTTGGATAGGACATAAAAAATCCCAAATCTTTTTCAGTGTGAGGCAATAACTGCGATAATTTTTCAGAATGAGGGCGGGAGGTTTGCTTTGACGTTTTTTGTACAGGTTTTCTTGCTTCAATAATTTCCATTAATCTGATGTTATCAACAAAACGATCAAAATCTATGGTCAATCTTTCAAAAGACTCATGGGAGGCAAAGAACATAAAAGTATAAGCTTGAGAACCTTTAATCCAAAGTAAAACCCGGTCCGTTGTATGGGGTCCTTTGTAAAGTAAATCAAAAGCAGAGGACGAGTGGATCGGAAAGGTCCTATAGGCTAATTTTTGTTCCCATCTTTTCCCTGGTCCTAAAAATTTTCTGTCTAATTCTTGTTCAAGCTCTTCAAGAGTGCGTCCCTCCGGGATATTCTGAGAATCAATCGTGATAACATACCCCTTCGAGGACTGTATCAAGAGATCAGCTCCTTCCCCCGACATCTTTACAATTTCCGAACTCTTAGGAATTTCAAAAGTTAAATTTCCCAGATCAAATACCTGAGATTTCTTTTGGGATTTTACTTTTGGCGTAGCTTCAGGTGTAGAGGTCGAAAGGGTTTGCCCTGCACACCCCGCAGTCAAGAGAGCGCATAACATCCACAAAAAAAGCGGACGCCTCCCCCTATTCCACCAGTCTATAGAAATTCTAAAAAGCAATATTCAAAGACACCTAACAAACAAGATAACTTTTCATTTAGGCTATTTTAACTCATGATGCGCCTTATTTATACAATTACTCAACAAGGAAAAGGCAAACAGATGGCTCAGACAGTACTGCTTTCTGTATCTTGTGCAGATCGAACCGGGTTGGTTGCTGACGTTGCGGGGGAACTCTTTAATCTAGGGGCAAACTTAGGTGACACAGCATTTTCGGTTCTGGGGACAGGTGCTGAATTAACCTCTCTTTGCGATTTGCCAGATGACGTCACTTCATCAGAAGTTGAGGAGAAATTAAAGTCGCTTGACCACATGAAAACGGCCGAAGTCTCCGTCACACCTTTTGATTTAAGCACTATGGCCGGCCCTGAAGGCGATATTACTCATATTATTTCTGTCAAAGGCGGTGACCGACCAGGCTTAATAGCTCGACTTTGTGAAGTTTTTGTCCAATTTAAAGTTAACGTTGTTCGACTCAATTCACGCAAAACACCTGGGTCAAAAGCCCCAAAATACGAAATCATTTTTAGTGTCTCTATTCCCGATAAAGCAGAGAACTCTTGCCTTGCAACCGTTACTAATACAGCAGGCGAACTTAGCCTTAGCTGCCAGTGGGAAAAACTAGAAACGGGCTAATCCTAACGATATCTTAATTTGATTAGTTCTTCTCTTAGGATTCGAAAGATTGATTGGGGTGCTTGATGAACGATACTCAATCGCCTAGTATCTCGCGCCTTCAACGACATTTCGTTGAATGGTTTTGTTGCTTGGGGGATAGCAATTTTGGCGAATGTGACTTTTAAATCAATAATCTATAGCGTAGCGATAGGTGGCTTAACATCTATCCTCAGCATAACGCCTAGCTATCAAGCTATGGCGAACACAGCCGCGCAAATAAGTCCTGAAATTAGCCAAGCAAGCAATGACGATGAAAATATACAGTTTTCTGCAGATAATTTAATACACGACAAAGATAATTCACTAACGATTGCTAGGGGAAATGTTGAAATTTCCTACCGAGGCGAAGTGCTTCTAGCAGATGAAATCACCTTTAACCGAGCTGCAGAACAAATATCAGCTAAAGGTAATATCAGCTTTTTACAAAAAAACGGTGATGTTCTTTTCTCAGACAATCTTGCTCTTAAAACTGATTTTATGTCAGGAGCAGCTGAAAACGTTAGAGTCTTAATGTCAGATGATTCAAGAGCTGCAGCCGCCAAAATGAGGCGAGAGGGTGGCCGTTTCACTATCTTTGAAAAAGGCGTCTATTCTCCCTGCAAACCTTGTGAAGAAAACCCAAAAAAACCTTTAGTCTGGCAACTAAAAGCCAATGAGATAAGGCATGATACGAAGCAACAAAGAGTAGAGTACAAAGACGCCTATATTGAGCTGTTTGGTATTCCAATTGCTTATACGCCCTATCTATCTCATCCTGATCCAACGAGGAAAAAGGCAACAGGTTTTCTTTCTCCAAATTACGGAAGCAACGGTGATTTAGGAACCTTTATCGAGACACCTTACTATATTGATACATCACCTTCCTCAGATTTTATTCTTTCACCTCTATGGTACACATCAGAGAACCAGTTTCTATTATCCGGAAAATATCGTAGACAAACATCAAATGGCCAATTTGAAGTATCTGCCAGCGGAACACAAACAGATGGCATCGGGTCTTATACAAGTGGCGAAGAGGAGTTTAGAGGGCATCTTACAGCTGACGGCCTGTTTGATATCGACAGTACTTGGCGTTGGGGAATTGATGCCGCAAGATCAACGGATAAAACCTACTTAAAACGCTATAATTTTGAAGGCCACGACACCACACTCACAAGCAATATTTTCATGGAAGGCTTCCGCCATAAAAACTATATGGCCGCAAATGCTTACACTTTCCAAAACTTGCGAAGTTCGCGTGACGATGATGAAGTTCCTGATTTTGTAGGGACTGGAGAATATAATTTTGTAGGCGAGCCCTCTCGACATGGGGATTACTGGACACTTGATGGCTCTTTTTTATCGATCATGCGATCGAATAGTAATGATACTCAAAGAGTTCATGGCAAGGCCGCTTGGAATCTCCCAACAACACTTGATACAGGTGAAATATATACCCTTTCAGCCTCCCTTCAGAGCAGCCTCTATTATGTATCTTCCCAAGATGTAGGATCAACAACTCCGAAATATTCAGGTGTTAGAGGACAATATATGCCTCAAGTATCTCTGAAATGGCAATATCCTCTCGCCCGCAAACACGGTACGGTTACTGAGGTTTTTGAACCGATAGCGGCTTTTTATGTTGCCCCAAACGTTGGAAATAGAACAAAAATACCTAACGAAGACAGTCTTGATTTTCAGTTCTCTGATTCAAACTTGTTTACTGAAAACAAGTTTGATGGTGTAGACCGTTTTACGGGTGGGCATCATATTGACTATGGCTTTAAGTGGAGTGTGCAAGGAGCCTCAGGTGGAAGTAGTCACTTTTTCATAGGGCAAAGTTACCGCCTGAGAAAGGATAGTGCTATGCCAGAAAAATCTGGTTTAGAGGACCATTTTTCTGATTATGTCGGTCGGGCAAGAATCTCTCCAAATAACTTTATTGACCTCCTCTACCGTTTTCGCTTAGCAAAAGAATCTTTTGAACCACGCCAAAGTGACTTTGATCTCACGATTGGTCCCGAATCTCTCCGCTTTAATCTCGATTACAATTTTATCGGGCGTGAAGCCGATACCGGAAACTTTGGTGATCGTGAACAGGTTGGCGCAACAATATCAACCAAGCTTTCTAGGTATTGGTCTTCACAACTTTACGGCACTCATAGGTTAAGCAACCCAAGCGGGATGATGACGGCTGGAACTTCCTTTAAATATGAAGATGAATGCTTCACATTTAATATCGATTTCAAGCGTAGCCGCTTCGAAGATCAAGATGTGACAGCAAACGATTCAATCAAAGCTACTATAACATTTAAAAATCTTGGGGAAATCAGCCTATAACAAACTCTTTCACTTGACCCATCCCACATTCTCGTCAAAATAGAAACATTAGATTAACTTCTCAACATACAGGGCGTGTACCTTGCGCATTTTAATCGCTGACGATCATCACTTAGTAAGGGAAAGTTTGAGGTTTTATGTCGAAAAACTTTCACCCAACACTAAAGTGTACGAAGCGGAAGATTTTGAATCAGCTCTTAAAAATGCCCATAAAATCAAGAAACTCGACCTAATCTTACTCGATCTAGTTATGCCTGGGATGAATGGCTTTGAAGGTCTTGAGATTATGCAAACCAATTTTCCAAACATTCCAATTGCACTGCTTTCAGGAACGCCGATTGAAGAAGAGAAGAAAGAGCAACTTTTTTCTAATAAAATCAGTTATATCGCTAAAAACCTAAAAGGTGAAGAATTGCTCTTTGCGGTTCAGGAAACAGCTGCGGGAAGAGTTTATAGCCCCAAATCAAGCTTTGAAGGTGAGGAACATGCTTTTCCAAATTTTACCAACAGAGAATCATCGGTTGTAAAACTTCTCGCTCAAGGTTTAAAAAACAGTGATATCGCGGCTCAGTTAGGTATTACAGAAATTACGGTTAAAATTCACATGGGGCGAATCTTTAAAAAACTGAAAGTAGACAATCGCTTACAGGCTTCGAAAAAGGCAAATGAGCTTGGATGGCGCGCCTTGCTTCTTCTTGATAAAACCGAGAAAACTGCCAATAAATAACCATCCGCAAAATCTTTTTTAAAACTTCCTGTTACAGGGCTTGATTTCCCAGTAGAAGGCGTATAGATACTCGCCCACGCCTCCAGTGACCCCTTCGTCTAGAGGCCTAGGACACCGCCCTTTCACGGCGGCAACACGGGTTCGAATCCCGTAGGGGTCGCCATTACTTTTAAGGCGCTTAGAAACCACCTTCGGGTGGTTTTTTAGTTTGTACGGAATAGTTGGTCGATTAAAGCTATAAAAAGAGCTGTATTCAAATTCAACCAATCCCTAAATAGGGAATCATAGCTTTGAAAAATAAAAACAACAACGCCAGTTCCGGAAAAACTATGCTTGCTCTTCGTACCTTTGGAATATCTTTTTTTTGTACAGTATTCCTTCTATCAAACACCCCACTTGCTCTTGCAAAGGACTCATCAACAAAAATCACCTTAGGGATTATGGCACTTGCTCCTTATGGATTTAAGGACACAAACGGTCAGTGGAAAGGTAACTGGCTTGAAATTTCTCATGCTTTAGCAAAGAGAAGTAATATTAAGATGGATATTAACGTGAGACCTGTTGCACGGTTAACTCATCAGATGGGAGCTGGAACACTCGATTGTATAATAGCTGCCGAAGTACCCTTTACTGAGGAAAGATATAGCCGAGTTGCCCGGGTAGGCTATTCTCTTGAATTTGGCGTATTACCTGCTAAAGGAATTGAACTAAATAGCTATGATGACCTTAAAAACATAGCAATCGCAGTATCCCTAGGAACGAAGATGGGGCTCCCTTTTGACGAGGACACGAGTTTACAAAAAGTCCAAACCAGAGACTATTTAACGGCGATAAAAATGCTTGAGCGAAAGAGAGTAGACGCAGTTGTTGGTGTACTGAGTAGCCTCAAGTATAGCTCAAAATTAGCCGGACAAGAAAATGTGAAATTTGGGAAACCATTTGTCTTCAAGACTTTGCCTATAAATTTTTATTGTATGCCGAACTCTCAAACAAAAATTTATTGGCCAAAAATCAAGGAAACGTTATCCGGACTAAACGAAGACGGGACTATTCGTCGGATATTAAATCGATACTGATTCTTAAATTTATTAGAAAACCCCTGTTGGTAACAGCCGAAACAACCTTCGTCGCCATCCGTCCTTTAAGAGAAGCTATCTTTAATGGCTTCCATTGCCACATAAGTTGATGTGCTAGCAACGTTGGGCAATGTGGAGATATCCTCCCCCAAAACGCGTCTGTACGATTGTATATCAGAGGTTCTTATTTTGAGAAGGTAATCAAATGGTCCTGCAATTAAATGGCACAGCTCGACTTCCGGAATCTTAATGACAGCTTTATTAAACTCCTGCAGTCCTTTTTCTGTCGTATTGGAAAGTTTGACCGTCGCAAAGGCAATATGCTCCAGACCGAGCTTTTTTGGATTGAGGATCGCCTGAAAACCTAAAATATACTCTTCATCAATCAAGCGTTTTAAACGAACTTGGCACGGACTCTTTGAAAGGCCTACCCGCTTTGCTATTTCAGTAACAGTTAAGCGGCCTTCTTGAGAAAGAATAGATAAAATTTTAGAATCAAAATGATCCAATTCACTTTTAAAGACAACTTTACCCATCAAATTTCCTTTAATATATCAATAATTAAAAATATTTCTCTCCATTAATGACTATTTAAAGAAAAACGACCTTTCAAACAATGCTATTTTCCTTTTTAGAAAATCTTGAAAGGCTCGTGTTAGATGAAATCTCTTTCCACAATCAGAAAAAATATCCGCACAACTCACTTGATGGATGAAAAAGAGTTACTTGATATCCTCTCATCTTCTTCAAAAATATCGGCTGAAAACCGCCTGCATATTTGCGAACGAGCGGTTCAACTCATCACAGATATTCGCCGTGATGACAGCCCTGCTTTGTTAGAAGTTTTTCTTGCAGAGTATGGCCTTTCAACGGATGAAGGCGTTGCGCTTATGTGCCTTGCAGAAGCCTTGATGCGGGTACCTGACGCCGAAACCATGGATGAGCTGATTGAAGACAAAATAGCTCCCTCTTCTTGGATAGACCATCGTGGCCATTCAAACTCCTTACTGGTCAATGCCTCAACATGGGGTTTAATGCTTACGGGTAAAGTTTTAGATACAAAAAACAGTGATGGAATGGTTTCCGTCCTGCATGGCATGGTGAAACGTCTGGGTGAACCCATAATTCGGACAGCCGTTAAACGAGCCTTGAAAGAACTCGGAAGCCAGTTTGTCTTAGGTGAAACGATTGAAGATGCCATCAGACAAGGGGCTCCCCAGGCTGAGGCTGGTTATACCTTCTCATACGATATGTTGGGAGAAGCCGCCTTAACCCAAAAGGATGCAGATAAATTTTTCCATTCTTACAAAAACTCAATTGAACAACTCGCTACTCTTTCAAAGTCAGATAATGTTGCAGAAAACCCGGGAATTTCCATCAAACTCTCGGCTTTGCATCCACGTTATGAAGTGGGGAAAAAAAAGCGTGTCCTGACTGAACTGGTCGACAAGACGCTTGCCCTCACCTTATTGGCAAAAGAAGCCAATTTAGGCTTAAATATCGACGCAGAAGAAGCTGACCGCCTTGACCTGTCCCTTGATATCATTGAGGCCGTTCTGAGGGACGAGCGATTAGCAGGATGGGACGGGTTTGGGGTTGTTGTCCAAACTTACGGCAAACGAGCAAGCCTTGTCATTGACTGGCTTTATGCGTTAGCTGAACAGTATGACCGCAAAATAATGGTCCGTCTGGTCAAAGGTGCCTATTGGGATACGGAGATAAAGCGAGCTCAAGTTGAGGGCTTAGCGAACTTCCCAGTTTTCACCAAAAAATCCGCAACGGACAGTGCCTATATTTATTGTGCCGAAAAATTGTTGAGAATGTCAGATAGGCTTTACCCTCAATTTGCCACACATAGCGCCAACAGTGTCGCCACGGTTTTGGAACTCGCCCCAAAGAACACCCCTTTTGAGTTTCAGCGACTTCATGGCATGGGGGAAGTCCTCCACCGTTTAACCAAGCAAAATGAAAACGTGCCTTGCCGTATCTATGCCCCAGTAGGCCCCCATCGAGATTTGTTAGCTTATTTGGTACGACGTCTTTTGGAGAACGGCGCAAACTCTTCCTTTGTTAATCAGATCGTGGATACCAGCATTCCTGCAAAAGATATTGCCGTTGATCCAATTGAAACCGTGGCCTCAGATTACAAACCCAATAACCCAAACATTTGCAGGCCGCATGATCTATATGGCGAAGAAAGACAAAATTCCAAAGGGTGGGACCTTCATAATGAGGATGATATCGATAAAATCGAAAAAGCACGGGCCAAATTCAAAAACAAACAATGTAACGTCACTCCGCTTCTCTTAGCTCCCCACCGAGGCGAAATGCGTGAAGCGATTGTCAACCCATCAAACCCGAAAGATATTGTAGGAACAGTTATTTACGCAACTGATGAAGATGTAAAACAAGCCCTTGATAATGCCACGAATTGGTCCTCTGCGTCAGCAATAAACCGCGCAGAGATTTTGAACCGTGCAGCTGATCTCTATGAAGAGAATTTTGGTGAATTCTTGGCGATCTTATCCCGCGAAGCCGGAAAAACACCCGCCGACGGCATAGCAGAACTGCGGGAAGCTGTCGATTTCTTGCGCTATTATGCTGCCCAAGTGGAGAAACTAGAAACTAGGCATGCACGAGGAATATTCACCTGCATTTCACCTTGGAATTTTCCTTTGGCGATTTTCACGGGTCAAATTGCTGCCGCTCTTGCCACAGGGAATGGCGTTTTAGCAAAACCAGCCGAAAACACACCGATCACAGCAACCATTGCTGTAAACCTCTTACATCAAGCTGGTGTCCCAAGAAACACCCTCCAACTTCTTCCTGGTCTGGGTTCTCTGGTTGGCACCATGCTTGTTTCCGATCCTCGGATAGATGGCGTCTGCTTTACAGGCTCTACCCTCACCGCCCAAACAATCAACAAAGCTATGGCATCAAGTGTCGCCCCATCCGCCCCTCTGATTGCTGAAACCGGGGGCTTAAATGCCATGATTGTGGATTCAACCGCTCTGCCTGAACAAGCGATAAAAGATATTATTGCCTCTGCCTTTCAATCAGCAGGACAACGTTGTTCTGCCTTGCGGGTGCTTTATCTCCAAGAAGACATCGCCCCAGGCTTTATGGAAATGTTATTTGGCGCCATGGACGAACTGGTCGTCGCCAACCCATGGGAATTTTCTACCGATATAGGCCCGGTGATCAATCAGGTGTCTCAAAATAAAATAAACAATTACATTACCATAGCCCAACAAGAAGGCAGGGTAGCGAAACAACTCCCTTGCCCTAATGAGGGAACTTTCGTTGCCCCAACGGTTATTCAAGTGAGTAGTATCTCAGACCTTAAGGAAGAAGTTTTCGGCCCCATCTTGCATGTGGCAACATTTAAAGCTCAAGAGCTAGAAGCAGTTGTAAATGGCATAAATGCCAAAGGCTTTGGCCTCACCTTTGGTTTGCATACCCGCATTGATGAGCGCGTTAAGATGATTACCACTCGCTTAAAAGTCGGCAACATATATGTAAACCGAAACCAAATAGGCGCGATTGTCGGCTCACAACCTTTCGGGGGGGAAGGTTTATCCGGTACCGGCCCCAAAGCCGGAGGCCCCAACTACGTGAAACGCTTCACAAAAGAGCCAAACACGCCCCTGTTAAAACCTGTCAAATCGAGCACTCTGCCCTTAGATAAGGTCCAGAACGCCTTGAACAAAATTCAACCTGCACCACAAGACAAATTAACCTCTCTCACCCTGCCAGGACCAACAGGAGAAAGTAACATTCTCTCCTATTATGCACGTGGTACAATTTTGTGCTTAGGCCCAACTTTGGAGGCGGCTGAAGTCCAAGCCAAAATAGCTTTCCAAAATAACTGCCCTGCCCTTATCATTACCCCCGGCGCAGAAGGCGAGAACAAGCTTTCAGGCTTCTTAGATCGCAAGCACCTGATAGAACTCCAAGGCTTCTCAGCCGTGGTTGCTTGGAGCGATGAGGCTGATTTAAGAAATATCCGTCAGGCTCTAGCAACCCGCCCCGGCCCCATCCTCCCCCTCATCACAGAAAGGGATTTCGCCGAGCGTTGCATTCTTGAAAGGCATATTTGTATTGATACAACAGCCGCAGGAGGAAATACTGCACTCTTAGCCACAGCATCATAGAGAAAAATAGGCACCATAAGATAAAATGAACAGACGCCAATTTTTATGTAGCAGCACAGCTTTTTGTGCAACTGGAGTGCTTGGAATGACAGGGGCTTCAAGTGCAAGTACAGGGATAGTTGTGCCACCAGAAGAACATCAGCATGAATTGACTTTCATGCAGTGGCCCGTCAGCCGCCAAGTGTATCAGGAGAAAGAGTTTCTCAGTATTTTGCAACAGGCAATAGCTGATATAGCAAATACGATTGTTGAATTTGAACCCGTTGTGATGCTGGCAGCTAAACATCACCATAAAAAAATGCGTCTCCTGCTTTCTTCAAAGGTCGTCCTTTGGGATATTCCAACAGAGGATTTATGGTGCCGTGATTCTGGCCCTCTCTTCGCCAAAAGATCAAATGGAAAGCTGGTTGTTAGCCACATTCAATTCAATGGGTGGGGTGATAAACAGATACATAAACATGACGGAAAAATCGCGACTGCAGTTGCCAACCATCTTGGCCTAGAGGTCATCTCAAGCGGCTTAAAAGGCGAACCTGGTGGTGTCGAACACGATGGTCACGGTCTGCTCATGGCTCATGAGAGTTCATGGGTAAATAAAAACAGAAACCCAGGCCTCACGCGTGATGAAATCGAAAAGAAATTGCTCAAAGCCTATGGCGCCAGCCAGATGATCTGGTCGCCAGGTGTCTGGGGTGAAGATATAACTGACTATCATATTGATAGCCTAGCTCGATTCACGAGCCCGGGCCGCGTACTGATCAATCTGCCCGACCAACCAGACGAGCACGACCCGTTCCACCTTGCAGCGTTAGAAACGTATGACCGATTTCTTGCGGCCAAACTTGATGTAGAGGTTATTCCTGAACCCACCATAAGGCGCGTGAAAGATATTGATTTCGTTACTTCATATGCGAATTACTATGTTTGCAATGGCGGTGTGATTGCGGCTCAATTCGGCGACCCAGAGACTGATGCTATTGCCTACAAAGCACTACAGAAACACTACCCTGGTCGAGAAGTGGTAATGCTTAACGTTGATGCTCTAGGGGAAGTCGGTGGCGGCATCCACTGCGCCACACAACAGATGCCTTCAACATAAACCATAAAAAAGGGGTATAGATAGTAGCCACAAGGATATAAACATTCTCGTCTAACCACTACGTTTGGAAAGTGTCTTGCTTTTATTTAGCTCTTTTTCCAAATGCCCCCATACCTTCGCTATGGTCTCATTCAGACTAACATTATCGCTATTTTCAACCACAACATCAAATTTATCTCTTAGCTCTCCAATGTCTTTTGACAAATAGTTTATATCTTCAATAACTTGAGTCGTTCTTTTATTTTTCTGATCACTTTCCAAAGAGCGTTGGAGTATTCTCGCTTTTAGCGTATCTATATCTGCTAAAAGGAGTATAGAAAAAACCGTAAACCCTTTATTACTTGCCGAATGCTTAAAAATATCGACTTCTTCATAAAGCCTTTGACTCACAAAAAGGAGATCACGATATTTCAAGCCATCAAGAAAAGTTTGATCCACCCCATAATAATTCCCATAACTAAATCTGACACAACCTACTAATTTCTTTGATACTTTTTCTTTGAATTCATCCTCGTTCAAGTGAATAAATGGCTCCCCTTCCGACTCTGAAACTCTTTGAGGCCTAGTCGTGTACTTTCTCAACAATTCCGGAAAGAACCCCTGCTGCCTTGCCAATTCCAAAAGTCGGCCAAGTACAACATCTTTTCCAACCGAAGATGGACCTGATATTATAACACATATTTTGTTATACGTCTTAGGTTGAGTGTCTAAAAATGGTAATTTTACTTGCTTTGGTGATACTCCTGTAATCCCGGAAATAAGGCTTCTAAAGCCATTGACTGATGCAACTCCAGGACGAAAATCGACGTAATGCATCCTGGATAAGAACGAAGGAAGGCTCTGAACCGTCTCTTCACTCGTTCCTGGGAGAAGAATTGGAATAACCCGCTTGGCGTTATCTCTAACTCGTTTTTCGAGAAAAACCCTCATTTCTTCATTGTGCCAAGGTCCAATACCGGAAGAGCTTATACAAACTCCGCAAGTTTTACTTTGACAAATTGCATCTTCCAATGCCTCTTGCCATGGTTCTCCTGGAATAAGGTGCCATTTATCTAAGTAGGGATTAATCATCACGGACTCTAAAGATGATGCTATTTCTTCTACAATCGATTTATCAGTACTATTATGGCTTAGAAATACGTCAAACTGATCAAATTTTTTCACGTCTATAATCTCCGCACCTATCCAATGATGAGTAAGGATAACTATATCACACTCAAACCACTGCTCTCTGCTATTAGCCGAATATTAGGGTAGAATCTATCGTATTCCAAGAAGGTTATTTCTATGTATAGACAATATTTTCCATATTATTATATACATTATACATTCCAAAATTATTTCTACTTCAGTTACTGGTCAATCAAACCTCCGAAAACGCTCAATTGGAGTATTTGATCATTTTTCTGGACATTCTCGATGAGCATGGCCTCTTAAAGAAAACCAAAGAGACACTCTGGATAATTTCCAACGACCTAAATTAAACGATCTTAAACTACCATATTAGCGGTAACCTATTGCAATATATGACTTCTATGGCATCACACCCTTCCCCAGTCCTATCTTCACTCTAAGCAACCTCAGCATTTAAAATTGGCTAGACATCTTCGGCACCACGACGCATGGTTCTGGAGCTTTTCAAGCCTGAAAAGAGTGCTCGGGATGACCATAACGTAAGGAACATGTGTGAATATCCAGGTTTCTTGGGATAAAGCTAACTAAGATCACTGAGTTACGGTGACAGTTTACTTTATTCTAACTAACTCCACACATACACGCCATTTGCTTTTCACTCCCCCGCCCTTTATTCCTCTAAGGATGATAATTTCTGAGGTATGATCACCCATGACACTACGCATTTATTGGGTATTAAGCTTATTTTTACTGCTCACCATTTCTCCAGTAAGAGCAGTGAAGGCTGAGGGTATTTTGGTTTTTGCGGCGGCGAGTTCGACGAATGTGGTTGATGAGCTTGTTGAGCTTTATCAGCAAAATGGCGGAGGCAAGGTCAAGGTAACGACATCCTATGCCGGGAGTTCAATTTTAGCGAAGCAGATTTATGCCGGAGCCCCAGCCAATATATTTATTTCAGCAAACGAACAGTGGATGTCATTTCTTGAGCAAGGGGATGCGCTTGAGAAAAACTCTCGATTTAATTTGGTTGAGAATTCTTTGGTGGTTGTCGCTCCAACTGACTCGAAAATTACTTTAAAAATCGAAAGCCTCCGAACATTGGCGCAAGCTATTGGCTCAGATCGTATCGCCATTGGTGACCCTGATCACGTTCCTGTGGGGATATATACCAAGCAAGCCCTGCAAAACTTAGGCATTTGGGAAAAAATACGCTCTAAAACAGCGAGGATGCCAAATGTTCGTGCGGTCCTTGCCATGGTCGAACGAGGCGAAGTTGCGGCGGGGATTATCTATAAGACTGACGCCACGATCAGCGACAAGGTAAAGGTTTTAGCGGCTTTTCCAATTGATAGCCACCAACCCATTCACTATCCCGCTTCCCTAGTCAAAGGAGGCAGTACCCCTGAAGCTCAAAAGTTCTTCACATTTTTAAAATCACAAAAAGCTCTTAACTTGTTTACAAAACATGGTTTTTTGGTATCCAATTAGCTCATAAAATAGTTGGAGAGTTTTTTGTTTGCCCTAACGCCCTTTGAAATTGAAGCCATAAGCCTGAGCCTTAGGGTGGCGTTTTGGAGCGTTTTGTTGAGCCTGCCCTTTGGGATTGGCATTGCCTGGATTCTAGCCCGGACAACTTTCCCCGGGAAAAGCCTTATAAACGGCCTAGTCCACCTCCCCCTCATTCTCCCCCCTGTGGTTGTCGGTTACGTGCTCTTGCTGCTCTTAGGGCGTCGTGGCCCCGTTGGTGCGTGGTTGTATGAGGTCTTTGACATCACGATTGCTTTCACCTGGAAAGGCGCAGCAATTGCGTCTGCTGTGATGGCTTTCCCCCTCATGGTCCGCGCTATTCGCCTTTCCGTCGAAAACGTAGATATCAAGCTTGAAGCCGCAGCCCGTACCCTTGGCGCAAGCCCTTTAAAGGTCTTCTGGACCATTACCCTGCCTTTAACAGCTCCAGGTATCCTGACAGGCACAATCCTTGCCTTTGCCCGTAGCCTTGGAGAATTTGGCGCCACCATCACCTTTGTATCAAATATTCCAGGGGAAACGAGAACCCTCCCCCTTGCTGTTTTCTCGCAAGTTCAGGTACCAGGAGGGGATGATGGCGCCTTAAGGTTGGTCATTATCTCTGTTATCTTGGCTATGATTGCCCTGCTTGGCTCAGAAGTCATTGCCCGTAAAATTTCCCGGGGGATGAGAGAAGAATGACCCTTGAAGTTAAGGTCCAAAAGAGCTTAGGCAATTTTGCTATTGATGCAGAATTTAGTGTGAACTCCCAAGGTGTGTCTGCTCTTTATGGACGCTCCGGGTCGGGAAAGACCTCCCTTGTGAATATGCTGGCAGGATTAGAAAACCCTGATCAGGGAAGTATCTCTATTGATGGCACCATGCTGTTTGATAAAGAAAAAGGAATTAACCTCCCTCCCGAACAACGGCGCTTAGGATATGTTTTTCAAGAAGCGCGACTTTTCCCCCATCTCAGCATCGAGAAAAATTTAAACTACGGAAAAGTGGCGGCAACTCATAAAGAAAACATCGTTACCTTTGATCAAATCGTTGAATTACTTGACCTTTCCAACCTGTTAAAACGTCGCCCCTACTCTCTTTCAGGAGGAGAAAAACAACGTGTCGCCTTGGGACGCGCCCTCCTCGCCGCGCCTCGTCTTTTGCTGATGGATGAACCGCTGGCTTCTCTTGATGCTCATCGGAAAAGTGAAATCTTGCCTTTCATCGAACGATTAAGAGAAGAAGTTAAGCTCCCAATTGTTTATGTCAGCCATGCCATTGAAGAAATAGTTCGTCTCGCTGATTCTCTTATTCTGATTTCTGATGGCAAAGTTGTTGCCTCGGGTCCAATCGAAGAAGTCACCAGCCGCCTCGACCTGTTCCCCCTCACGGGACGCTATGAAGCTGGTGCTGTTGTTGCGACCACTGTTAAACAAGCAGACAATGGATTTGGCTTATCAACATTAGCTTTTAATGGCGGAGAATTATTGGTTCCCAGAGTTGATCTTCCTGAAGGGGAAAAACTACGCTTGAGGATTAGAGCTCGCGATATATCCATCGCCACACAAAAGCCAGAAAACACCAGCATTTTAAACACCTTACCGGGTCGTATAAACGATATCCGCGAAATTGGCGAAAGTCAGGTTGAAGTCTCTATAGATGTTGGTGTTTCCCTTTTAGCCAGAATCACGAAAAAAGCGCGTCATGATTTAAATTTGGCTCCTGGTACAGAGGTATTTGCCATGATTAAAGCCATTGCAATTGACCGCCAAACCATGGGCAGAAGAGGTTTAGATAAAAGAAAGTAGCGATTAACCCTAGCCACACAGGATGAAATTCTGTTTTATGGTGGTAAAATTCCATAATTGTTCCAGCAAGGGCCAATAGTTAATAGGCTTGGAGAAGAGTAGAAATGTCCGAAAATAGTTACGAAGCCCAAATGGCTGCTGATTTCAGCGGTGAAGCAAAAGATATCCTAGCTCAGCTTGAAGTCATGGTTCAAAACATGCAATCCGGTGCCTATTCGCTGGTAGACGGCATGCACCTCATTGCTGATAATATGAGAACCCTGCGGCTTCTTTCCATGGATGTAGGTCACCATCTCATGCAGTTGGCTTTAGAACGGGTAGATCACTACCTGTCTGGCCTCCATGAGGTCCAAGAAAACAACCTAAGTGACATGGAAATTTTTGTTTATGTCTTATCAGATATCCTCAATGGCGAAATAGCTCCGAACGTAGACCAAGGGGAGTTTATCCGCTCTCTTCCTGTTCTTAGAGCCGTAGACGTAAGCGAAATTGTTAACTTAGATATTGAAATTTTGCTTGTTGAGCCGCAAAAATCGACAGCTAGGCTTTTTGAGCGCGAACTCCTTAATAGTGGTTACCGGGTTCACATTACCAACCGTTCCTTTTCAGCTTTGGAATGGGTTGTCAGAACTAAACCTGATTTTATTGTCTCATCTGCAATTCTGGACGAAATGAGCGGGATTGATCTTGCTCTGGCTCTCCAAGCAATCCCTTCAACTAGCAAAGTTCCATTCGCAATTTTAACGAGCTTTGCCAAAGGTGATAAAGGGCTTGAAGGCCTCCCAGAAAATGTTGAACTTATCAATAAAGGGAAGCAGTTCTCAGCTGATATGGCGAAAGCCCTCGGAAAATTTAAAGTCATCTAACGTTATTTGGAGAGAGGGTTTTATGCATAAAAAACTGTTCGCGTTTCTCATATGCTCAGTACTGCTCGGCGCCCCCTCCTCTTGGGCTCAAAACCAAAGTGGGCCTGAAGGGACAGAAACCGAAACGCCACGAGAACTTATTGGCGATGCTGCCCAACGTCTTGTTCGTGCATTAGAACTTATCCTGATGGCAATCCCTCAATATAGTGCTCCAGAACTCCTTGAAAATGGAGATATTATTATCAAAAGAAAGTGGCCTGAAGGGGAAACTCCAGTTCCAATGCCTCCAGAACAACCAAGAACTCTTTCAGCCCCAGAGCGGAAAATTTAAGCAAGCTATTCATTTTAACCTTTTAGTTTTATACTGAATTAGTAAGTCCAAACTGGGAACTGGGTGCAAAGTGGATATCAAAAAAATGCTCTTTGATGCTCTTCAAGCCCAAGAGCAAAACGCTTTTGAACGAGAAGCACGGGCAAAAAATATAAACCTTGAAGTGTTTGATGAATACAAGGCTGAGCAACTAGCTTGGTCAATTCCGCTTATTGCAGCCGCCGAAGAACTTAAAGTTGAGCTAAAAAATTTCAGTAATTTTAAGATTGAAAGCCATGAGTTTTCAATTTCAATGACCGTCAGGCCGGAAACCAATGAGGTTTATGTCGATGATCTAGAGTTTACTGTAAGCACGCCCCTGCCGAGCGCCCAGAACCCAGAGAAAATTTATTTATGTGAAACGATTATACCAAACGCTTCAGAGATCAACGTGAAAGCGAAAAGGGTTAGTACCGTAGAAGAGGCCATGGCCTGGCTTATAGAAAAAGCGGCCATGGGAATTAAGGGGAATTTTCAGGACTTTTAGGAGTTATGCTGCCTTTGCTAAAATAAGACTGTCTAACTGCTCCGACCCGAAAAAAAGGTTACCAAACCTTTCAAGCAACTCTTGCAGTTCTTCAGGATATTCGCTGGCTTTAGCCGTAAACTCTTGTAAATGCTCTTCGGTTTCAGCTAACAAAGAACTTTCTGCGGCGGCCTCTTCTGGCATGAGCAAACCTTGTAAAACAGCTTCTTGGGCTGCACCCCAGCTTTGCAAAGCAGTCAAGCTGTCACAAAGGAACATCAGCATGTTGAAAACTTCCAGGCGTTGGTCGAAAGAGCGGTCTTTGCTTCTAAGCCATGGAGAATTTTCGAGAAAATAGCGCATTTCATCAGAAAGGGCTCGAGATTGGAGTAACAAGTCTGAAAAGAGCGAATTCATAACACACTCCTGCATCTTATTAGTTTCGTCCCCACCCCTAGATCATCTAGAGGTGGGGTAGAAACGAGCTACCCAGGGAGGCTCGGGTAGACGTCGCTTAAAGGGATCAGGCGAACTAGGCGAGTAAACTTCCTCTTCCCTCAAGAGGGTTAAAATCAAAGCTTATTTTTTATACTTCAAAGTTTTATTTTGTTTTTTTGAAGGTTTTTTGTCGTTTGTGCTTTGACTAATAACCCGTCTCTATGTTTCAAACATAACTATAGGAAAGATAAGAAACAATTTGGTGTCAGTATACACGGAGTTTCTTTTTGAATACTGCAGTATACAAAAGGATATAAATTCAATATACGAAAGTATAAAGATTGGCGCTCATGAGTAGAATCAGAGGTTATTCAGACCAATTGAGCTGCAATGCAAATTTTGTTGCTTGAGTACGATTTGAAACATTAAGCTTTCTAAAAATGCTGCTAAGGCGTTTTTTTACCGTGATTTCTTGAATATTAAGCTCACGTGCAATCTCTTTATTAGAGAGCCCATCTATCACAAAAGTAAGAACTTCACCTTCACGTCCATTGAGAGTACTGAATGGGTTACTGACCCCTTCTTCAGCAGTCCCTTTAGAGCCGCCATCTTTATTAAAGATTGTTGAAGGGAAATAGGGCTCTCCAGATAAAACAAGCCGTAAGGCATTGACTAGAGCCGCCCCACCTATTGTCTTGGGAATATAGCCTTTTGCTCCATGGTTCATAGCGCCAACAACGTCCCCTCGACTTACAGAGCCAGAAAGGATGACAACAGGCACGTTAGGGTACTTAGAACACATCTGGTCAAGGCCATAGAAACCATTCATGCCTGGCATTTTTAAATCAAGAATAATAAGTTTAAGATTTTCAGCTTCTGCAGCCCGGGCAGCTGCCTCCTGAAAATTCTCAGCATCAATGATTTCAACTTCATCATCGACACGTGAAATCATAGGCTTTAAGGCCTCACGCACCAAATTATGGTCGTCAGCAAGGACAACTTGCACGTTAAATACCTCATATAGGCCCTCCCAAGATTTTTTTTGATAGCAAACGCCATTGATTATCTTGGGTTAATTCTCGGCCCTTCCCCTAAGTTATTCAGTAATTGCCGAATGTCGACTTCCCATCCCCGGCAAACCGACTACGGATTGATCTTACTACACTGAATAATCTATCGCAATGAAGCATTGAAGGAGAATTTATGAAAGAAGTAATCTTACCGTCTCTGCAAGCTCAGATAGCTCTAGAGGTTTCCTAAAAATTGCAGAAGCCCCTTTGTGTCCCCGGTCAATTTCTTCTTCAGAAATTTCATCACTGCTAAGCTTAAAATCATCTGCTTCAAGCTGCCCTGTTGCAATGATAATTGGGAGATCAGGTGTACGCTCATGGAGATACTTCATTAATTCATTCCCATCTCGATGGGGCATCCGAATATCAGTAATCACAAGGTCTGCCGGGTCTTCCAAGTACATCTCGTAGGCCTCTACTCCATCATGAGCAAGTGTCACTCTGTATCCTTTTTGTGAGAAAAAAGATCCTAAAATTTCAGCGGCCATTGTTTCATCATCAACAATCAGTAAATGCCATTTTCCCGCATCTACATCCCCAAGATCATCATTATCAATATCTGTTTCTTCTAAGGCTATCCGCCATCGCTTAACTTCTCGATCAACAGGCATTTTGATTGTGAACTCAGCGCCTTCTTTTTTATTTTTCACATCAATCGAAGCCCCCATGCGATCAATAATGCTCATGCTGACCGATAAACCAAGGCCTGTTCCACGCCCAGCTTCTTTTGTCGTGAAAAAAGGTTCAAAAATCTTTCCAATGGCTTCTTGAGGAATACCACCACCTGTATCACCAACAATCAGGCGTAGCTGGTCAGTTTTTCGGCTATACCCACAATGAACATTGATCCGGCCCTTTATCCCCCCTGCACCTAATGGATTTTTGCTTCCAGAGGTTAAAATTGCATCTCGGGCATTCGTCATGAGGTTTAAAATAACTTGTTCAAGTTGAACTTTTCGCCCCCGAACCGGGTACCTTCTAACAGGGATTATGGCATCAATATCAACGCCTTCTGATCTGAACTGCCGACCAACCATATCCGTAACAGCTTGCACAGCATCGTAGGGATCAAAAACTTCCTGCTCCATATCGTCTTTACGACTCAAAACTTTCATATGGTCAATAATTTCAGCCATTCTTTGGGTTTGGTCACTGATGGTAATGAACTTTTCTTTCTGACCATCAAGGGTCGCAATACCATCGTCAAAATCCATAATCGACGCATCCGAAGTCATCCGAATAATGTTGATGGGTTGGTTCAATTCGTGGGTCATCCCAGCAGCCATCTCGCCCAAGGTTGCTAACTTTGATGCCTGAACAAGCTGATCTTCGACTTTTTTTCGCTCTGTAAGATCTAAAACAACTCGAACAAAACCAAGTTCCCCTCCCTGACTGTCGGTAATTTTTGAAGATGTCATGAAAGCAGGGAAACTGGTACCGTCACCGCGTACAGTCATCAACTCCCCTTCGTAATAGTCATCACCAACTTTGCCCCAGCCAGAGGTTATTGATTGATCAACATTGTGAGAAATTTTCAAAACTTCATCAAACTTCTGACCTAAAACCTTTGCTCCCTCACGAAGGAAGACAACTTCCGCGAATTTGTTCCAGTAGGCAATTCGCCCATCTAAATCCGTCGCAATAACAGCATTTCTAACTTGCTCTAAGAGAGAAGCTTGAAATCTTATTTGGGCCTCAGATTCTTTTCTTTCGGTAATATCTTCTGCGGTATAGATAAAATTTGAAATTGCGCCATCATCACTTTTTACAGGAGATATTGAGGCCGCAGCCCAGTAGGTTTCTCCATCTTTTTTACGATTATGGAACTCTCCATGCCACTCATTACCTTGAGTAACGCGCTGCCATATTTCTTCATAAAATTTCTTATTTATTTCCTGAGCCTGGAAAATTTCTGGTGATTGCCCAACAACTTCTGGTAATTCATACCCCGTAACCATCGTAAAGCGAGGGTTTACGTATTCAATAAGACCATCTGGGTCTGTGATAACAATAATTGCAGGGCTTTGTTCTACAGTACGTGAAAGCTTTTTCAGGGTATTCTCAGTCTTCATTTGTTCTGAGATATCGGCTGCCATTCCCCGATAACCACGAAACGACCCATCACTTTCAATAACAGGTTTCCCGCTAATTTTAATATAGCGCTGCTTTTCTTCAACATCCCGAATAGTAAAGGTAAAATCACGAAAAGGTTTTCTCTGGTCTAATAACTTTCTTATTTGCTTTTCCTTATTGCTATCAATGAGATTAAGACCTAAGCCGTTAACGCTTTTGCCATTTAGTGTTTCAACATTATACCCAACGATATCTTGAAACCGTTCGGAGATTCCGATGAAACAAAACTTCTCGTCGGTTTCCCAAATCCAATCTGAAGAGGCTTCTGCAACATCACGAAATCGTTGTTCTGAACTAAGCAGAGCTTCTTCTGCCCTCTTTCTTTCAGCAATTTCCACCTGGAGTTCTAAAGTCCGTTCCTGGACCCTAACCTCCAACGCATCATGGGCTCCTTTAAGAAGTTCTTCGGCCCTTATCTGTGCTGTAATTTCTGTTGCGGCTCCTCTGTAACCCTTAAAGACACCTTCTGCATTGAATAGAGGTTTGCCACTGATTCGAACATATTGCTCATCATCGGTACCAGCAAAAAGTCTGAACTCAATATCGTAAAATGGTTTTTGCGCCCATAAAATACGTTGATAGTTTTTCCAACTTTTACGTCCTCTCCGCCCAGGCTCGAAACCTTTAATTTCCACGGGAGAGCGGTTAAGGACATCTTCAGGAGAAATATTCATACGGTCGAACAATTGACCAGAAATGTAGGTGAAACGGAGTTCTTCATCCATTTCCCAAAACCAGTCGGAGGCAACTTCTAAAATATCCCGAAAGCGTTTCTCACTATTCTGAATTTCTTCAAGTTTTTGTTTTGATTGAGTATTTTTTTTATGAGTTATGAAACGTCCAAAACCCCAAACAATAGCACTAATGATCAAAGCCAAGAACAAGTAAAATTCAGTTTGTGGGGTATTCCCTACACTTAATAAAACGAGGAGCACACTCACTGTCGCGATCAATGTGATCGTCGTCAATATCCACGGCAACGCCATGTTTTCAAGCTCCCTTCTGGTCAATCATTTTTAGAGCTTAGCAAAACTACTCTCAGGTAAAAATTAGAAACTCGATTTATTTTTTCTTAGGCCGAAGGTTCAGCAATAAATTCATTAATATATTGGTTAACAATGTCAGGGTATTCTTGCACAACCCAATGATTTGCTTGAGGGATTTTTTTTATTGTGAGGTCAGACACATAATCTTCAAGCCCATCAAGAAGTTGCGGAAGTAAGGCGGTATCCTTCTCTCCCCATATTACCAATGTTGGGATTGATATTTTATAGGTTTCTTTATCTAAAATAATTGGCTTGGCTTGAGGATCAAAAGCTTCAGGCACCCCAATGGCACTAGCCCGATACCAATTTAAGCCACCAGTCAAAGCGCCTGGCTGTCTCCAGGCATTTATATAGGCCAATCTATCATCTTCAGTAAGCACACCAGATTTTTCTAAATCACCAAAAGCAAAATTCAGCAACCACTCACAATTCCCCTTTAGTAACTGCACTTCGGCTTCTGGGGTTCTGAACATTCTAATATATTGGCTTGCCTCTATCTGCGCTTCATTAATACACAACTCCCGCAAAAAGGTTGCAGGGTGTGGGCCATTAAGAATAATCATTCGTTCAAGCCGCTCTTGATGGGCTAAAGCAAAAGCCCAAGCCGCAGCTCCTCCCCAATCGTGGGCGACCAAAGTAAATTTACGATCACTAAATTGCCTCGATAAAGCCTCAATATCAGCAATTATGTTTTTGATATGATAAGCTTCGACCCCCTCTGGTTTATCCGATAGGTTATAGCCGCGCATGTCTGGGGCTACAGCATGATATTTTTCCCCAAAATAATCTACTTGCTTTCGCCAACTATATGAAAATTCTGGAAACCCATGGAGAAAAAGGATCAAAGGTCCTTTACCTTTTTCAATATAGTGAAAGCGCAACTTATTTGCCTGACAAAAAGAGCTTTTAATTTCCACAGAAATACCTATTTATAAATTCCGTTAACGTCACTATAGAAACATCTAGGATAACATGCTATCCTTATAGATATTAATTTATTGTATTTCTTTACTACTAGATAGGAGTAATCATATGAGTCTCGATGCAGTTGAAGAAGGTTTCAAGGAAAACCTACATAAAATGGAATCTCTAGACGCAAAAGTCGCCTACGATTTTGGTGATGACGGTCTTATTTTTATTGATGCAACTGTCACTCCTCCAACCATCAGCAGAGAAGATGAAGGAGCAGATTGCACCTTAAAAATCTCCATCGATAACTTTATTAAACTTACTGATGGCGATTTAGACCCAATCATGGCCTTCACAATGGGTAAGCTCAAAGTTGAAGGAAATATGGGAATTGCCATGAAGCTTTCCTCAATTATGAATGATTAGAAAATTTTGATTGTTTGTTAAAACTGCGAAGTAATTTTTACTCACTTTAACAACACCCAATTTTTGGGAACGATTTGTCAACTTTTTCGTTGTATAGAAGATACAGTACGGATAATTTTAGATAAATTTGGTTAATTTTGTAGCGTTCTAATGAATTGACGGTTGGTTTTCTCATCAGGAAGCGATATGTTTCCTATACAGACGACGCGCGATTAGAGGATTTTTTTGGGTGAAGAAGCTGTATAGAAGTGTTTTCTTAGGGTCAGCAATGGCGCTCATTTTGGGTGCGTCTGCGCCTGTCTGGGCCCAAGACTTAAAATCTGAGATCGCTGGTCTCCTAGTCGAGCATCCTCAAATCAAGGCAACTAAGAAAACAACTGAAGCAACAAAACATGCCATTGGTGAAGCCACTGCCGCTTTCCTCCCTCAAGTCGTTGTTAATGCCGATACAGGTATTGAAGATATTAAAAACGCATCGCTCTATGGGACTGGCCACGACGATGGGTGGCACAGCAAAAGGGAAGTTGCGGGTGTCACCGTAACTCAAAATTTATTTGATGGGTTTGCAAGAGTTTCTGCTGCTAATACAGCGCGGATAGCCTACTCGAGCCAAGGTGCTTCTCAAGAGACAACTCAGCAAAGCGTAATATTTGAAGCTGTTACCGCATATATAAACGTTTTGCGACAATCAAAACTCATTGAACTTTCTTTGTCGAAAGAAAGCAGCATTAAAGAACAGCTTGAGCTTGAAGATGAACGGGTCAAACGCGGCTCTGGTATCAGCACAGATGTTCTTGAAGCAAAACAACGCCTGCAATTAGCAAAAGATATGCGTGTTGCTGAAGAAGGCGAACTACGGATTGCTTCAGCGACTTATCAGCAAGTCTTTAATCATGCGCCTGACATTGCAGGCTTAAGCATGCCCTCACCTCCGTTAAACCTTCTACCGGAAAGCTTAGAAGAAGCTATAAAGCTAGCTCAACAAGTTCACCCGACGATTGAAGGTTCTGGCTTAGAGGTCGAAAGGACCAGAGAGCAAAGAACTCAAGTTCGCGCTGATTATTTCCCAACTGTCGATCTTGTCGGCAGCATGAATTTTGAGAGAGATAAAAACGCGACACGCGGCACCCGCAGAGATTATTCTGTGATTGTTCAAGCAACCTGGAATGCTTTCACAGGTTTTTCTACACAAGAAGGCGAAATGAGAGCAGCCTACGAATATGGTGCAGCTCAAGATTTTCAAACCTATAATATCCGTAAAGTCATTGAAGCAACACAAATGGCTTGGCAAAAGCTGCAAACTGTTCGTGAACGGATAACCCTTTTAGAGAATGCCGTTAACATTGCCGCCGAAATTTATGACGACAAGAAAAACCAGCGTGATGCCGGTAAAGAAACAGCTGTCACTGTGCTTGATGCTGAAACAGCCCTCTATGATCAAAGGATGGCTTATGTAAGGGCCTCTTATGATGCCCAACTCTATATATATGAATTATTATGGGCAACAGGCCGACTAACTCCAACGACGATTGGTATTCTTTAAGCCTAAGAAAGAAATAACTAAAAAAGCCCCTCAAAAGTGAGGGGCTTTTTTTTTGTGGGTATTTTGTTTTAGCCGTTACTTAGTAGTAGCAACGAAGACGCCATCCCAATCTGGAGCTGGAGGATTGGCTTCATTATCTGAAATTCTTCCAAGGAAGATATCATAAAAGCCATGCATACTTGCATTTGCTTTATCAGAAAGCTCTCGACACTCATCCATCAATTCACGGGCTCTATCCCAACCTTGTGCACGATAGGTTTTGATGAATTCATCGTGACGTTCTTTTAATGCCTTAAACTCTGGGGTCTCTGCCATATCAACATCACCTTGTAAGGTATAAATGCAGACAGCATCGGTTTTACCTTTAACCTTAATAAGGTCCATTTCCAAAACGGCCATGTCGTGCACACCTTTTTCGGTGTTTTCACCAATAACAATGTCAACACCATAACCTTTTGATTGGCCTTCTAAACGAGCCGCTAAGTTAACGTTATCACCAAGTACTGAATAATCGAAACGTTGTGTTGACCCCATGTTACCTACACAACATTCACCTGAGTTAAGACCAATACCAACCTTAATTGGGACATATTTCCGCCCAACTTCTTCCGCTTCAATTTTCAGGTGCTTGTTTACCTCAACGACTGAATCCATCATGGTTAATGCTGATACACAGCCATTTCTAGCATGATCTGGATCATCTAATGGAGCATTCCAGAAAGCCATAATGCAATCGCCCATATACTTATCAATAGTCCCTTGGCGGGCTAGAATATCATCGGTCATTGGGGTCAGGAAGGTGTTAATCAGACTTGTCAAACCTTCAGCATCATCACCAAACGATTCAGAAATCGTGGTAAACCCACGAACATCACAAAACAACAAAGTCATGTCCCGCATAGTCCCACCTAGAGCAAGTTGTGCAGGGTTTTCTGCTAACTGCTCAACAAGGGCTGGTGATAAATACTGGCTAAAGGCCCCACGCACCTGCTCTCGCTGTTTTTCTTCCGTAGTGTAACCGTAATAAACAAGGAATGTATAAAGTAAGAGCATGGCAATGATAGCAAAGCCAACATCAAAAAGCATGAGTTCAGTATTAAACAGATACCAAGATGTTCCAGCAGAACCACCAGCAATTACGCTGAACAACAACAATGTCCACTTCGCACCAACCACAGGAACAAGCCAAATCATTAACAAGCTTCCGATAAACAGCAAGCTAACTTCAGCCCCTATCATGTAAGAAGGGCGCTTTAGGAACTCTCCACCAAGAGCTGTCTCAATCACCTGTGCGTGAACTTCAACTCCTGGGATAATCGCATCAACCGGGGTTGATCGAATATCGAGTAGACCAGCGGCAGATGTTCCAACAATCATCATACGGCCCTTGATTAAATCCGGATCAGCTGTTCCCGAAAGCACATCCAATGCTGACACATATTTTTTCGGGTCTGACCTCGAGAAGTAGGGCCAAACACGGCCTTTTGAGTCGGTCGGTATGGTAATATTTTTTGGCTCGATAAGGGTCTCAAACGCCTTGACTTCAATGTCCTTTATTACCGCGACTTGTACTTTACCGGATTTATCCTTGAATTTTAACTCTTTCTCATTGGCTGGGATCATAAGCAATTGATCAGAAACAAACGCATACCCTATGGCATTTTTGGGAACCATCACAAAGCCAGTCCCCTCAATATAGGAAATTCCCTTCGCTCCCTTGGGGACCTTGATAAAGCCGACTTGATCAACAAAAGCGACATTTTTGGCAACACGAACTTCTTGAATACCCAAGTCGTTGACAAAAACCGCCACATTGCTGCGATTAGTTGCGACCCGCAACATTTCTAATGAAAGAGAGGCAAATAATTTCTTTTCATACGCAAAAAGGGTTGGAACACGGCGCACCACACCATCAAGTTCAGGGAGCAAGGAGAAAAAGCCGTGACCTGCAGCGGCTTTTTCCAGCTCATGGACATTACGAACCAAGGCAGGAACTGGGGGCACAAATTGATGCGGAGATATACCCTTCGGTCCCCTAACAAAAATAGGGCTCCTCATTAATTTCGCTTCTTCTTTATCAATTTTTTCCCAATAGTTGGCCTGGCCTAAAACAACACGGCCCTTCTTAATTGCCTTGGCAAGAACCGTATCGTTGCTTGGCATCGCCGCAAGTTTTGCCTGTATCTCCGGGTCAAGATCCTCAATTGTATTTGCCACCACCCCCGGACTCATCCTATCAGGCTCAGCAAAGACAATATCGAATGCGACCTGTGCAGCCCCCATCTGCATCAGGTTGTTCACCATATCTGCAACAATGGTTCTCGCCCAAGGCCATTGACCAATCTCAGCTAAGCTTGCTTCGTCTAAATCAATAATCGTAACGGGGCGAATGGAAACTTCACGGGGTTTAGTTTTTTGATAAAAATCAAAGAGTTTCAAACGAAGAAATTCAACAGGATAAGGGTCTACACCTCGTACACCGATGAATGCAATGAGCAAGATTAACGCGATCCACCTCCCCTTTCCAAAAACCTTTTTAGAAATTCGAGAAAGTAAACTAGCCTTTTTGGCCTCACTCATTTGAGCCCCCTGTTAATATTTTGTTTCTATAATTTATCAGAAACTTTCTAAAACTATCTCGCCCTATGCCCTATTGCGTCAAGAGGAAACCCATAAATCTGATTGAATTTTCTCTGATTTATTAAGTAGATGATAGTCGAATTTAAAAAGACAACCCTTTTAAATTAAAGCTTTTAGCGAAAAAACTCATCAAAAAGCATTAAAAAATCTATACCAAACAACAAACGAAAACCTTATCCTAGCTAACCTGATGGTTATGTCCATCTATTATCAGTATCCGTTATTTTTCCCATCTCTCAAAATTTTGATATACGCCCTTGATATTTAGAGGTATATTTTTATTTGTTCATAGGGAGGCTGGGTTTTACTCGGGCATTGAATGGATAAAAAAGATAACGAGCGCAGGTGGCTGCGTAATCTTCTAAAGCCTGTCATGGGGACTTTCCGTGAAGTCCTTGTCATGTCTTTTTTCGTAAACATGATGGCCTTGGCTGTTCCTGTTTTCGTTCTACAAATTTATGACAGGGTTGTTTTCCATGCAGGTATAAGCACCTTAACAGGCTTAGTTATCGGCATGATGTTTGTGCTGGTATTTGACTTTATATTGAAACAAGCTCGTTCCCGAGTTCTTCAAAAAGTTGCCCTTAGAGTGGATGTCGAACTTGGCAAAAAGCTCTTTAACAAAGTAACGGCCCTGCCTCTCCTCACACTTGAGAGTAAGCCAGCCCCCTTCTGGCAAGCTTTGTTCAGAGATGTAGAAGTGGTTCGCAATACCCTTTCAGGAAGTTCAGCAATCTTGTTATGCGACCTTCCTTTTGTTTTTCTATTTCTTGGTCTGGTTTTTGTTATTGCTCAACCAGTCGCTTGGGTTCTAGCAATTATCTTCCCTATCTTTTTGTTTATCGCATGGCGTTCAGGTAACGTGTTGAATAAAGCTGCACAAAAAGAACGAGGCACAAGTATGTCTCGGGATGACCTTGTTGGCGGCATGATCAATGGACGGACAACCATTAAGGCTTTGGCCTTAGACAAAGCAATGCGCCCTTTATGGGAAGAAGCCCATGCATCTAGCATTGAAAACTCTGTTTATCGGGGAAGTAAAACTGATGCATACGCTTCAATGGGCCAAACCCTCACCTTAATAACGACCTTGTCGCTCACTTCGGTGGGAGCAATTGCTATCATCAACCAAGAACTCACCATGGGCGCTCTAATCGCCACAAACATGTTGAGCGGACGCCTCCTTGGCCCTCTTAATCAGTTAGTTAACACATGGCGCACCTATGCTAGCTTTGGTCAATCAGTTAACCGTTTAACAGAAGTGTTTGGCACTGAGTCAGAACGAGAAGAAAGTGAAGTCAGTTTAGGCCGTCCAGAAGGCGAAATCCTTTTGGATGAGGTTTCATTTTCATATTCAGGAGATGATAAAAACCCCGTTATCGACAAGCTCAAACTTACAATCAAAGCTAAAGGCATGACAGCTTTGGTGGGACGCAATGGTAGCGGCAAAACAACCCTGATTAAAATCATTATGGGCTTATATCGCCCCACGGTTGGTCGCGTGACCCTTGATGGCGCTGATATTGCGCAATTTACCCGAAATGAACTTTCAAGTTGGACAGGTTACGTCCCTCAAGACACAATTCTTTTTGCTGGCACAGTGCGGGACAATATCGTCCATGGCTCTCCTGGAGCTTCTGATGAAGAAATTATTGCCGCAGCAGAAGCCGCAGGGGTTCATGAGTATATCATTGATATGCCAGACGGGTATGCTACTGAAATTGGTGAAGCTGGCCAAAGGTTATCAGGGGGACAAAGGCAGCGAATATCTATCGCACGTGCCTTAGTCGGCAATCCACCTGTCCTCTTACTTGATGAGCCTTCAGGGAGTTTAGACCGTCAGGCGGAAGACGAACTCCGTAAAACACTTATTCGTCTAGCAGAAGATCATACCATTATTATTGTAACTCACAGCCCAATCCTTTTGCAGTCTTGCTCAAGTCTCGTCGCTATGGATAGAGGACGAATTGCTGTTGCAGGTCCGACAGAAGATATTTTACCTCGGCTCTTTGGTCGATCTCCGAAAACCAGAAGTACACCAGCACAAGCAAAAGCACCTGCTACTCAAGGGGCTGCTAAACCAGCTCCAAAACCTGCGCCGGGTCCAGGCAAACCTCAAGCAGCGATGGCGGCACCTGTTCCTGCACCTAATCCTAATAAGGCCCGAGCCGCAGGCGCTCAACCTGCTCAAGCAATGCCCCAAACAAATGCAGGGGCTTCACAGGTCGGACAAAAACCTTTGCCAACACCTAATCCGGCACCAAGGCCTGCACCCGCTCAAGCTAAGCCCTCACAAACACAACCAACACCGAAGCCAACCAAAGGGCGACCTCAGGCAGGTTATGCTAAGGCAACAACGAAACCGGCACCGAACCCAACTAGGCCAGCAGCCACTGCGGCTCCCTCAAAAATTAAGGATGAGGGCTCATGAACAGATTAAGCGAACTCGTACAAAAACACCCCCTTCCAACATGGCGTTCTCTTGCTTGGTTTGTCATGATCCTACTTACTACCCTTATGGTTTGGGGAAAGTTTGCGATGCTTGACGAGGTGACAACCGCCATGGGGGAAGTTATTCCCCAAGGAAAAATTAAAGTCATTCAGCATCTTGAAGGTGGAATTATCGAAACGATACATACTCGTGAAGGAGATATCGTTAAAGAAGGCACCCCTTTAGTCCAACTAAACTTGGCAACTGGTGGAATCAATATCGAGGAAATTAAAGTTCGTATTGATGGTCACCTTTTAGCTATTGCGCGCCTAAAAGCTGAAGCAAAGGGAGATAGCGAAATCGACTTCCCTAAAGATGTTGCAGAACGTCGTCCACGCATGGCTCAGACCGAATTAGACCTGTTTAAAGCCCGTTTAGTAGAATTCGAAAATACCGTCGCTTTACGAGAAGCTCAGGTGCGCCAAAAAGAACTAGAGGTCGAGAAGCTTACCTCCAAACTTGAAG
Source organism: Rhodospirillales bacterium (assembly GCA_026196105.1). GTDB lineage: Bacteria > Pseudomonadota > Alphaproteobacteria > Rhodospirillales > JAPHRK01 > JAPHRK01. Next base: position 131,857 of record JAPHRK010000002.1, read on the forward strand.
CTGTGACAAATAACTTAGATCTTGGTAGCCAGCGATTTGAGATGTCCAAGAATTTGATCAAACGTAAACTAACTTCAAGTATGGACCACCTCAAATTAGAGGCAGAAGTCGTCAGCTTACAAGGTGAAGAAACAAGCTTAAATTCCTCAATACCTAAGGCTGAAGAAGAAGTTTTTGAAGCTAGGAATAAAGTTCAAGAAACTGTTCTAGGGTTCCAGCGACAAGCCCAAGAAGATATTGGCACCGAAGAGCAAGCCCTTGCTGGTTTGCAAGAAACACTTATTCGTGCTGAAGACCAAGGAAGTCGCGCTCTAATTAATAGCCCTATCGACGGAATTGTTAAGAACCTTCGCTACAATACTATTGGCGGTGTTGTGAAACCCGGTGAAGCGATTATGGAGATCGTTCCTTCCGGGGAGAACCTTGTCATTGAAGCTAAACTAAACCCAGTTGACCGAGGTTACGTTGAAGAAGGTCACCCAACTGTGGTTAAAATTTCGACCTATGATTTTGTACGTTATGGGGGCTTAGACGGAAAAGTTATTCAAATTGCTGCTGATTCAAGCACAGAGCAAGATGGTACGCCTTTTTTCCGTGTCGTGGTTAAAACAGATAAAACCTATCTGGGGTTGGAAAATGGTCAACTTCCACTAACCCCAGGCATGGAAGCTACAGTTGATATTCATACGGGCCGTAAATCTGTATTGGATTATTTGATCAAGCCTGTCTTAAAAATGCGCCATGAAGCATTCCGTGAAAGATAATGGGGCGTACGCTTAATAAAATTTTAGGATTACATCATCTAAGTTGTTAAAATAGATAAATATTATCTACTTAATTAATGTCTCCTTGAGGGGCTACTCTTGAACTAGGGAAACGGGGTATCTAGATGTCGTTTGCGACAATCATTGGTGTATTGGGCGCCCTGGCGCTTTTTATTGGGGCGATCGCATTCTCAACAGATCAGCCACAAATTTTTCTAAGTCTCTCAAGCTTTGTTATGGTGGTTGGAGGAACACTTGCCTCAACCTTTATCGCCTATGAACCTCGATATGTATTTCTCTCACTCAAGCTCATCTGGCGCATTGTTGCAGCTCCAAAAGTTGGGCGTAACATCCTTACCGCTGAAGTAGGACGGATGATCAAATGGGGTTATGCCGTACAACGCAACGGTATGCCAGCTCTTGAACAAGAAACCAAAAAAGCCGCTAAAGCTGATAAATTTTTAGGCTTTGGCATTGAAATGGTGATCAGTGAATACGGCGGTAAAGATGTCCGTGAGATCATGGAAAATGCCGTTGAAACCACATTTGGCCGGAATACTGTTCCAGTAGATATCCTTAAAAATATGGGAGCCGCAGCTCCTGCTTGGGGTATGATTGGCACCCTGGTTGGTTTGATCATTATGCTTGCCGACATGGGCGACAACCCTGAAAACCTTGGAGCTGGTCTCTCTGTTGCTTTGCTGACCACCTTGTATGGTGTTCTTTTTGCCCGACTAATTTTGATCCCTGCCGCTGCAAAGATTGAACAACGGGAACAGATCGTTCGTTTCCGCAATTATTTAGTTGCTGAAGGGCTATCTCTTTTAGCTGAACGTCAAAGCCCACGCTATATTCAAGACCGGATGAACAGCTTCCTAGACCCCGCGATTCATTACAATATCGACAAAGCCAAAAAGAAATAATTCGGTTAGGAAACAGGTGAATGGCCGCACGTAAGAAAGAACCGCCTAAAGAAGAGAAGGAAGACTGGCTTGTCACCTATGCTGACGCCATCACCCTTCTTATGGCGTTCTTTGTGCTTTTGGTCTCTGTCTCAAAAATAGATATGGAAGCCTACGACAAAGTTGTTTCCGGTATGAGCGAGGAAATCGTAAAAGAGAAAAAAGTTCCGAGACTCCAAAGGCTTAAGATCGATATGCAAGATATCGTATTTGCTGAAACTGCCGATAAAGTCGTAAAAGTTTCATCTGATTCAAATGGTGTCGTCTTAGAATTTGCTAGTGGCGCCTTCTTCCGAGCTGGCACTGCCGATTTAAGAGAAGCCGCCATCCCTCTCCTTGGCAGGGTTGCTCAGACCATTAACTCACCACGCTATTCAGAATATGGTGTGATTGTTGAAGGTCATACTGATAATGATCCAATTCAAACCATGCGTTATCCTTCAAACTGGGAGCTCTCTACTGGTCGAGCGACAACAGTTATTCGGTTCTTCCTCACTCAAGAGATTGATGCAACACGGTTACAAGCTAAGGGTTTTGCTGACACAAGGCCTAAATTCCCCAATGAAACTCCCGAAGGTGTCGCTATCCCTGAGAACAAGAAAGAAAATCGTCGGGTAGTTGTTCGTATTTCTCCCTATATCGAAAAATACAAAATGCCTAACATTAAACGCCAATCTCTAGTTGATATGCCAATGACAGGTAAAAGCACAGAGAAAGAAACTAAGAAGTAATAAAAAAATAGCGCAACTTCATTTGGAAGGTTGCGCTATTTTTGTGTTCAGTTTGCTTTAAACAGTATTAGATTTCTAATTCCATCCCATCCCGAGCAACAATGATTCTATCCCACGTACTCGTGGCTTCTTCTTCAAGTTTAGTCATGAAGTCGTCTTCATGGTCAGGATCATGATGAAAAATCACCATCTTTTTAACGTTTGCCTCTTTGCAAATTTTCATCCCTTCGTTCCAGGTTGAGTGCCCCCACCCGATCCGAGATGGAAATTCTTCCTCTGTGTAAGTGCTGTCGTAAACAACGACGTCAGCGCCATCAACCAGCTTTAAGATATTCTGATCTATCTCACCCACAACATGTTCCGTGTCTGTAATGTAACAGAATGATTTATCTTTATATTCAATACGGTAACCAGTCGCTCCGTTCGGGTGATTAAGAGGAGCTGTTACGATTTTTACATCGTCAGAAAGATTAAATGATTCCCCTGCCGTAAAATCTTCAAAGGTCATGTTTGCATTCATGGCTTCTAGAGGCACAGGAAAAGTAGGGTTTGCCATTTGGTTGGCAATGACGTTTTGAATGCCACCAATAGCTTTCAAATGTCCGGCTTTAATATGAATTTCACAGTCTGGGGAAAAAGCCGGAGCAAAAAAAGGAAACCCATTAATATGGTCCCAATGAGTGTGCGTCAGAAGAAGGTGGGTTTTTTTAATCTCTCTCTGGAAAAACTTCTTACCTAATCCGCGAATACCAGTTCCAGCATCAAGGATAATATGAAGCCCATTAGCTTCAACTTCTAGGCAACTGGTGTTTCCACCATATTTAACATATTCTCTGGCGGGACAAGCAATGCTGCCCCGTACACCCCAGAACTTGACTTGTATAGTCATTCAACTCTTCTCCGACCCCTAGGAAATTTAAGTATATCATACCATTACGCTGTTTTCAGTCCTTAATGATGCAATAAATCTTTCTCAAATGTTTCCTAAGGTCCCCTCGGTTATAATTACAATATGCTTATTCGACTGCCAATTTCCAAGCCTAACTTTTGGTCTGCTCGGCCTAAATTAACAGCAATCTCAACCAACCCGTTAGAGTTCTCATACCAAAATGTTTCCCCTTTGGGAACAGATGAAAAAGTTTTAGCGTATTCAATCGTCTTATTCGCAACTTTCAAACAGTTCTTTTTAGTCAATGATTGAGCGCTTATTCCCGTAATTCCGTTTCCATAATGGTCAAAATAAACAAGTTTACATAAGTCATTAGGCCAATTTTTACGCCTAATTTCTTCTAATTCCCTTAATTCTCCCGGAATTTTTTCTTTTTTGGCAATTTTCACAGCTACCGGGGCAAAAATATCGCGCCCATGGAATGAATTTGAAAGATTTTCAGGCTCCCAAGTTCCTCGCCACCACTGTGCATTTACAGATCGTCTTACAACTACTTCAAAAAGACCATTATCTGGCCCTATAAACCACCGTCCATCAGCATTAAGGATACCCCAATCACGATCACTCCCAACGCCAGGGTCAACAACACACATAAAGATATCACCCTCTTGAAACCCTTTTGTATAAGCGGCAAGCAGATAAGCAGAGGCTTCACTATCCCAGACAGGCGCGTCTGCAAACAGGTCTATGACAGGTTGTTCAGGCATACCTCTCTGCAAAACAGCCTTCATTTGCCCCGTGTAAGGGCCATTAATGCCAAAATCAGTAAAAAGTATGAACAATTTTTTCCTCATATGCGTAATTTTTAATAGAATGGCATTTTTTGTGGAAAAAATGAACAAGTACTTGAACTTTCTGCATTTTCTATGGCTTAAAGCCTCATTTCAGCAGTGATAACGATTTTCAATTGCAAATATTTTTCATTTCATCCTTGGCACCACCCCCCTTGCCTTGGTAATCAATCGCTCCTTGGTATTAAGTGTTGGGAAGCAAAAATCGCCATGAATTTTAAGGGACTGCCTAGTAAACGGGGGCTATACGACCCGATTAATGAACATGACGCTTGCGGCATCGGCTTTGTAGCCGACATCAAAGGACGCAAGAGTCACAAGACCATTCAGCAAGGTCTTGAGATCTTAGCGAACCTTACCCACCGCGGTGCGGTTGGAGCTGATCCGCTCGCAGGAGACGGTGCTGGTATCTTAATTCAGATACCTGATGCCTATATGCGTGAGGAATTTGGCAAGCAAGGCGTGACCCTCCCTGCCGTAGGCGATTACGCTATTGGCATGGTCTTCCTATCCAAAGACCCTGAAGCCCGCAAAACCTGTGAAGACGCTATTGAGAAATACACCCTTGAAGAAGGGCAGACATTCTTAGGTTGGCGTGATCTTGAAGTTAATAGCAACGTCCTCGGCGAAAGCGTCAAAAAAACAGAGCCTACAATCCGGCAATTTGCAATTTCCCGTGGAGCAAACATCAAAGAGCTAGATGAGTTCCAACGCAAACTCCTGGTTATCCGCAAGCAAACTCACCGTCGTATCGATCTATTAGAAGATAATACCCTTGATGATTTCTATATCGTCTCTTTGGATGCCATTACCCTTCTTTATAAGGGAATGACATTGGCAGATCGGGTTGACCTTTACTATTCCGAACTCAAAGATGAACGTATGGTGTCCGCCTTGGCAATGGTTCACCAACGTTTCTCAACCAACACCTTCCCAAGTTGGCGCTTAGCTCAGCCTTTCCGTATGATTTGTCACAACGGTGAAATCAATACTCTACGGGGTAATATTAACTGGATGGCTGCACGTCGCCAGACCATGGAATCTGAGCTTCTTGGTGACGACTTAGAGAAATTATGGCCTCTAATTCCTGAAGGCCAATCAGATTCTGCTTGTTTTGATAACGCTCTGGAACTTTTGGTCGCAGGTGGCTATTCCCTCGCCCATGCCATGATGCTGTTGATCCCAGAAGCCTGGGACGGCAATCCCTTGATGGATGACGAGCGTAAAGCCTTCTATGAGTACCATTCTGCCCTCATGGAGCCATGGGATGGTCCGGCTGCTGTTGCCTTCTCTGACGGCCGTCAAATCGGTGCTACGTTGGATCGTAATGGCCTACGTCCTGCCCGTTACGTCATTACAGATGACGACTGCATTATTTTGGCTTCTGAAGAAGGCGTTCTGGATATTCCAGAGAAGAACATCGTTAAAAGATGGCGTCTCCAGCCTGGTAAAATGCTGCTGATTGATTTGGAAAAAGGGACCATCATTGATGATTCGGACCTTAAAACTGAATTAGCCAAAGCCAAACCTTACAAGCGTTGGCTAGAAGAAACTCAGATGAAGCTTGAAGACCTTCCTGCAGAAGTGTCTCCCATGGCCCCTGACAACACGACCCTTTTAAAGCGGCAACAAGCTTTCGGGTATACTCAAGAAGATATCAAATACTTCCTTGAACCTATGAGCTTAAGTGGTATGGACCCCGTTGGTTCTATGGGCCACGATGCACCTTTAGCGGTCTTATCCAACAAATCACGCCTGCTTTATGATTACTTCAAGCAGAACTTTGCTCAGGTAACCAACCCCCCAATTGACCCTATCCGGGAAGAGTTGGTGATGTCCTTGGTTTCCCATGTTGGCCCTCGTCCTAATCTATTAGGGATTAATGAGGCCGGGCAAAATATGCGTCTGGAAGTACGTCAACCAATTCTGACCAATGCTGACATCGAAAAAATTCGCCATATTGAAAACTACTATGGCGGTGCTTTTAAAACCACGACCCTTGATATGTGTTTTGAAGCCAACGAAGGCGCTGAAGGTCTTGAACCTGCCCTAAAAGCCCTCTGCCAACGAGCTCAATACGCGGTTAACGAAGGTTACAACATAATTGTGCTTTCTGATCGCAATGTTGGTCTCAATCGAATTCCTATTCCTGCAGCCTTGGCTACCTCTGCCGTTCACCATTACTTGGTTCGCAAAGGTTTGAGGACCAGTACAGGTTTGGTTATCGAAACAGGTGAAGCCAGAGAAGTGCATCACTTCGCAGTACTGGCTGGCTATGGTGCTGAAGCAATCAATCCTTATTTAGCTTTTGATACCTTAACCGCACTCCGCCCTTCTGTTGCTGATGACATGACCGATGAAGACCTGCATAACCGCTATGTGAAAGCGGTCGGCAAAGGCATGCTCAAAGTGATGTCAAAAATGGGCATCTCCACTTATCAATCATATTGTGGCGCACAGATTTTTGATGGCGTTGGCTTGCATTCTGACTTCGTCAAAGATTACTTCACAGGCACAGCAACGACTATTGAAGGCGTTGGAATCAAAGAGATTTCAGAAGAATCTGTTCGTCGTCACCAGACGGCTTGTGATACCGATCAAGTCTATAAAAACGCTCTCGATGTTGGCGGTTTCCTCGCCTATCGTCTGCGTGGTGAAGAGCATATGTGGACCCCAGAGTCTATCGGTACGTTACAACATGCTGTTCGCTCAAGCGACTATGGTAAATACAAAGAATACGCCCGTATGATTAACGAACAGGACAAACGCCTGATGAACCTGCGTGGCTTGTTCACCATTAAGAAGGCAGCAAAACCTGTTCCATTGGATGAGGTCGAAGCCGCAAGCGAAATCGTTAAGCGCTTTGCGACGGGTGCCATGTCTTATGGCTCAATTTCTCACGAAGCCCACACCAACTTGGCTATCGCTATGAACCGCATTGGTGGTAAATCTAATAGCGGTGAAGGCGGGGAAGAACGGGATCGCTTCAAGAAACTTCCTAATGGCGATTGGATGCGTTCTGCGATTAAGCAGGTTGCTTCAGGGCGCTTTGGTGTCACGACAGAATATCTGGTAAACGCTGCCGATATCCAAATTAAGATGGCTCAAGGTGCTAAACCTGGTGAAGGCGGACAACTACCAGGACATAAGGTTAACCAAACCATTGCGCGGGTACGTCACTCAACTCCCGGCGTGGGCTTGATCTCCCCTCCTCCGCACCATGACATCTATTCGATTGAGGATTTAGCTCAACTTATTCATGACCTCAAGAACGTTAATCCTGAGGCCCGTGTAAGTGTTAAGCTTGTATCTGAAGTCGGTGTTGGTACGGTTGCCGCAGGTGTTTCAAAAGCACATGCTGATCATGTAACTATTTCAGGTTATGATGGCGGCACAGGCGCAAGCCCTATCACCTCAATTAAGCACGCTGGTTCACCATGGGAAATCGGCTTGGCAGAAACCCACCAAACCTTGGTTCTCAACGAACTTCGTGGACGGATCTCAGTCCAGGTTGATGGAGGGCTCCGCTCTGGGCGTGATGTTATTGTTGGCGCTCTATTAGGCGCTGATGAGTTTGGTTTTGCCACAGGCGCTTTGATTGCTGAAGGCTGTATCATGATGCGTAAGTGTCACTTAAATACATGCCCTGTCGGTGTTGCAACACAAGACGAAGAATTACGTAAGCGCTTTACGGGCAAGCCTGAAGACGTCGTAAACTTCATGATGTACATGGCAGAAGAAGCGCGTGAGATCATGGCTGAAATGGGCTTCAGAACCTTCAATGAAATGATTGGTCGCTCAGATATGCTTGAGATGAACGAAGCCATCAGCCATTGGAAATCTGCAGGCCTGGATTATAGTAAAATTCTGCATAAACCGGAAGTCTCTGACGATGTAGCCATTCACTGGTGTGAAACTCAAGATCATGGACTGGATGCAGCCCTTGATAACGAGTTGATTAAGCAAGCTAAGCCAGCTTTGGAAAAACGTACCCCAGTCCAAATCGAAACACCGATCAAAAACTACAATCGGACAGCTGGAGCCATGCTTTCAGGTGAAGTTGCTCGTCGGTTTGGTCTCGAAGGCTTGCCTGAAGATACCATTTCCATCAAATTCAAAGGGATCGCCGGGCAAAGCTTTGGTGCCTTCTTGATGCAAGGTGTCACCGCAGAGCTAGCAGGCGCTGGCAACGATTATGTCGGTAAAGGTCTCTCTGGCGGTCGGATTGTGATTTACCCTGACCCAGAATGCCCTATTACCCCAACCGAAAACATTATTGCTGGTAACACCCTTCTGTACGGTGCGATCTCAGGCGAATGTTTCCTAGGGGGTGTCGCGGGTGAGCGTTTCGCCGTTCGGAACTCTGGCGCTGTTGCTGTTGTTGAAGGCTTAGGCGATCATGGTTGTGAATATATGACAGGCGGCTGTGTTGTCGTCCTCGGTCAAACTGGTCGTAACTTTGCCGCAGGTATGAGCGGTGGTGTTGCTTATGTTCTTGATGAAGAAGGTGATTTTGATCGTCGTTGCAACATGGCGATGGTTGAATTCCAACCTATTTTGGATGAAGCCGATGCCCTTGAAGAGCATGACCATCAGGGCAGAGACCTTGAAACCAAAGGCAAAGTTGACTTAATGCGGGATATGACTCGTTTTGATGCTCAACGTTTGAAGATGCTTATTGAAAAGCATATGCACTACACCAACAGTGATCGTGCTCGTGATATTTTGGATAACTGGGAATCTTACCTACCAAAATTTGTCAAAGTCATGCCCGTAGAATATCGCCGGGCCTTGATGGAGATGCAGGCAGATAAAGCTAAGAATCCTGTGAAACCAAATTTAGGCAGGGGGAGATAAATCATGGGAAAACCTACAGGATTTAAAGAATTCCGTCGCCAAACCCCTAGCTATGCACCCGTTAGAGAACGGATTAGTCATTTCAATGAGTTTTCTGAAGATCTCTCCGACAAAGAGTTGCAGAACCAAGGGGCCCGCTGCATGGATTGCGGTATTCCCTTCTGTCATGGTGGCTGCCCTGTGGATAATATTATCCCTGACTGGAACCACATGGCTTTTCAAGGACGTTGGCGTGAAGGGCTGCAAAATTTGCACTCTACCAATAACTTTCCAGAATTTACGGGGCGTGTTTGCCCCGCTCCGTGTGAAGCTGCTTGCACACTTAATCTGACAGACGAGCCTGTTTCTATCAAAACCATTGAATATGCATTGGTTGAAAAAGGATGGAACGAAGGCTGGATCAGACCACAAATCCCTATCACTAAAACCGGAAAACGCGTGGCAGTTATCGGGGCTGGTCCTGCTGGGCTAGCCGCCTCACAACAATTGGCTCGCGCCGGACATAGTGTTGTTTTATTTGAGAAAAACTCCCGTTTTGGCGGGCTCCTCCGTTACGGTATTCCAGACTTTAAGCTAGAAAAATGGATCATTGATCGTCGTATTTCTCAAATGCAGGCTGAAGGTGTTGAGTTCCGCCCTAATACCAATGTGGGCGTTGATATAACAGCAAAACAGCTACTTAAAGATTTTGATGCGGTTGTTCTTTCTGGTGGTTCAGAGAAACCTCGCGATCTTCCAATTGAAGGGCGGGATCTCAAAGGCGTTCACTTTGCCATGGATTTCCTCTCCCAGCAAAACAAACGTAACGCTGATGAAACCATCAACGTTGATGAAATTCTTGCCAGCGGTAAAAATGTTTTGGTCATTGGTGGTGGTGATACAGGCTCAGATTGCGTCGGAACTTCTATCCGTCAAAGTGCCAACTCGGTTAAACAAATCGAAATTATGCCGAAGCCTCCTGAGAAAGAAAACAAAGGCACGACTTGGCCTAACTGGCCTAACAAGCTCCGCTCTTCATCCTCTCACGAGGAAGGTTGTGAGCGCGACTGGAATATCATTAGTAAAAAGTTCATTGGTAAAAACTGTCAAGTCTCTGGCGTTGAAGCCGCTCGCGTAGAGTGGAAACAAGACGACAAAGGCAATTGGAATATGGAAGAAGTCGCCGGAAGCGAGTTCTTTATCCATGCAGACCTCGTTTTCCTCGCTATGGGCTTTGTCCACCCCGTTCAAGAAGGTCTGCTAAACGGCCTCGGTGTCGAATATGATGGCCGTGGCAATGTTAAAGCTGAAATGGATGTCTTTAAGACCTCCGTTGATAAGGTCTTCGCTGCAGGTGATATGCGCAGGGGACAATCTTTGGTGGTCTGGGCTATCCGTGAAGGCCGCGCTTGTGCGAAGGCAGTTGATGAATATCTCATGGGCGAAAGCACTTTAGCCGGATACTAAATTTCTATTATGTCATTCCCGCTTTTACAGTGGGAATGACAGTAGTTTTCTTACTTTTCGGAATTCTGTCGCAGGCGTTTAACATAAACGTCAATTAATCGACGCATGACAGAATCACTTTCACTAAGCTTAGCTAAACGACTGGTAAAAGCTTCCGCCGGAATAATCTTAAGGACGGTATCTTCCATAGCTCGAGCAGTACCAGAACGCCCATTTTGGTCAATAAGAGCCATTTCACCAAATATTTCACCACGCTCAACAATACCGATACGTCTTTCGCCATCTTTTGATATTTTGATAATTTCAACCCGACCCGTATCGACTAAATATGCCTCATCACCCGGCTCTTTTTGATTAAAGATGATGTCCCCCTCCACAAGACGCATTCTGCCAAATGATGATTTGTATTTAGGCTTCTTAGGTTTGGTTATTGGTTTTGTTTCTACGGGTTGTTGCGCCGCCGCCTTACCGCTTCCTCCACCCAATAGATTAGCCATATTTTTGGCAATCATTGTACCAATTGCTTCTGGGAAACCTCCTTTTTCAATACGGTTTCCCAAATCTTTTGAAACTGCAGTCATATAATCTGGAGAACTATTGGGTTTGCATAAATCTTTAAGGGATTTAGCAGCACCAATAGTGCGAGTTAAAGCGGCTCCGACCTCAGAGAGATATTTTTCTGCAAACGGCGTACGTGATAAATCAAAAAGATAACCCAAGGCTACGGCCTTGTTAGGCAACCTTTTGAGCACTTCATCAATGGCCTGATTAGCTGGAAGGTCTTCATCAGTCGCATAAGTGATCCGGGCTCTTTTGGTCATCGCTTCACTATAACTTCCGTCCCCAATGAAACCAGCACTTGTTATCGACAGGGCAAGTATTTCTTCCAGGGCTTTTTGGTCTGTAGCAGAACTTTCTTTTGTCAGAGGTTGAATATGACCAAGGCTTAACGAAATTTTACGAACTAAAACTGCTGTGGTTTTTTCATAACGACCAGAATGAACTAACGAACTCAGTTTTTGTAAATTTGGATGCTCAGCTTTGCCTTGGATAACTTCAATAGTTGATAAAATGAGGTCTTTGAGAGTATCTCCCAGAGAAAGAACTTCTTTAACCGCCTGCCCCCCATCAAGAATTTCCGACATGGCCTGGTCCAAAATCTCTTCATCACCTTCACCAGTTGCCAATTCTAATAGAATACCAAGCTTGCCCCTCCATTCTAAGGACCTGGACAACGTTTTTGCAATTGCACCATTAAGCGTATGATTTTGATCTGAACTTGCGTTTGCGACCTCAATAGCAGCCTTAAGGCCTCTTGATCTGAGGGCAGCTTCAGCTTCTTCAATGGGCTTTGTTTTATAGCTTGGGTCACTTAGATCAGAAATCGCAGCATAAAGAAAATCAACCCGCTTGCTTTTATCTGCGTCAAACTCACGGGCTTGCAATCCAGCAATCTTTTGAACGGCCTGATTCATCAACCGATCATCACGGGCTAATTGTTTAAACTTTCCAGGTCCATAGAGAAGCTCAAGGGGTGTAAGCCCTTCTCGATCTAAATATTTACGAAGAAGTCGTCCTGCACACAAACGTGCTTCATAGCCATAGAGGTCTGCAGTTGTCTCACATAATGGCGCATATTCGATTGAAGATATGGAGACCGGAGAACCGCCCACAGGCTTGCTATCTTCTTCAAAAACAACCTGTTCAATGCGCCCAGGTTCTTCCTGAACAACTTTCACACCATCATGAGGACCTGCATCGATAAGGGTTTGGGCATAACTAACAGCAGCCGCTTCTGTTGTTTTTACAGCATCAAATTGCCACCGCCCATTTACTTTTACCATTATTTCATAGGTAATAGATTTCTGCCGAAACATTTAGCCTCCCCAGGCACCCTCAGAGTGTATTCTCTTTTTCTATATCTTAGAGACCAAGCAATATCATTCAAGAGCCTGATTTGATTTGTTCAATAATAGATTTGGTAATACGAGCTGTTGCAACAATTTTCCCCTCACACTTTGCTTCGCTCTCTAAGAAAACCAGAGCTTTTCCAGTCTTAATAACTCTAGATGTTATCATAATTTCTGTTTCAACAGGTGCCGAACGGAGAACAGAAACAAAAATGTCATGTGTTACTGCACTTTTATTTGACGGAAGAACCGTCGCAGAAGCTGCGGCGGCAGCTGTATCCAACGCAACATAGTAACTGCCTGCATGAACAGTCCCATAAGGGGTTTGCAAATCCGATACCGCTGTAAAACGAGATATAGCAACGCCTTCCTTGGCTTCAATGACTTCAAGGCCTAAAAACCCATGAATAGAAACACTATTTATCTCGACGAGGAGAGAGGCCATTTCAGCTTCACTCCTCACCGCAGGGAATTGATTACCCACCCCTTATTCCCCTTTAAATTCGGGTTTGCGCTTATTGAGGAAAGCATCAACACCTTCTTTGCCATCGGCTCGTGTAGCGGCAGCACTGATTGCTCTGGTCTCAGCATCCATTTGCGTTTCCAGGGTTTCTGTATAGCCACTCAAGACTAATCTCTTAGCAACCCCAAAGGATTTAGTTGGTCCTTTGGCAAAATTACGGGCTAAGCCTAAAGCTTCGTCCATAAGGTCTTCTGCTGGGACCACTTTATTGAGAATTCCCCAATCTAGAGCTTCTTGAGCTGTCAAAACCCGGTTGGTCAAAACAAGTTCCTTCGCTCGGCGCAACCCAACATGTTTGGAAAGGAAAAAAGTTGAACTGCCATCAGGCACCAAGCCAGCAGCAGTGTAAGCCATGGTAAATTTAGCCCCTTCAGCAGCGATAGCCATATCTCCCCCACAGGCTAAACTAAACCCTGCCCCGGCAGCCGTACCGTTAATTGCCATAATCACTGGCGCATCCATCCAATTTAAACGTGAGATTGCATTGTGAAGCCCAGTCGCTGTTTTACAAAGGTGAGCTGACATCTCTTCGCCTTTAGCATGAAACTCAGCTAGATCACCCCCAGCACAAAACATTTTACCCGTTGCCGTAACGACCACGGCCCGAACCTCGGGGTCATTTTCGGCTTGAATAGCCGCCTCATGCAACTCGAGCCCCATCTCTAAATTAAGAGCGTTGGCGTTATCAGGGCGGTTAAATGTAATAATTCCGACATTATCAGAAACGTCGTAAGTAAGCGTATTCATCTCAATCATTTTAAGTATCCCTCTTTTAAATTTCTTCTCTTTCAATTTCTCGATAAGCCATCTCCCGACAGGACCTTAAAACCCTATCCGAAAGTCGGCGACTATTTACATTCCTTGAGAGCATGAGTCCCCCAATCATCAAAGCGTACAGAGCAACAGCCCGGTCCCCTGCCCCGACAGCACATTTCCCCCGAATGGGGCGTGGCCCTGGCATACGCTGGGCTAAAGCTGTCATGGTTTCGCGAACATGCTCTTCAACGATTTCTTTTGCCATTTCCCCTTCACGACCAACCTCCGCTCCAAGGGCTGCCATGGCGCAACCTTCATGAGGTTTATCACGATGATCCCCTCTTAAATAACGGGAAATAACTTTCTTCAGCCACGTCATTTTGTCGGTCCCTTCTAGCTTTCGGAACCAATGGTTTCGGCGTTCTTTAAAAGCATAGCCCAAGGACTCTCCTATCAATTCTTCTTTAGAGTCAAAATGGGAGTAAAACCCTCCATGGGTAAGGCCTGCTTCTTTCATGATATCGGATACACCAGCACCAGAAATGCCATATTCTCGGAACATGTCAGCAGCGCTTTCAATAATCGCCTGACGGGTTTGTTCTTTTTGTTCTTTCCTGGATACCATAACATCCTCCATTTTCACATGTTGATCATCATGTTAACCGTACAAATCATCATGTATAATTTTTCATGCTGGTTTCATTGACTTTTCAAGACTATTCCAGATGACAGACATAATGTAAAAATGTTTTTTGCATGACGACCATCATTCAAATAAAGATTGCGAATACCAAAAAAATCGTATTTTTGTTGCTGCAAATAAGCCTCCATGCCAGTCTGCAATCAAATTTGTCATCTAATTTTCTTGAAAGACAGGGATTATAAAATGAACTTCGAGTATTCTGATAAAGTTAAAGAGCTTCAAGAGCGCGTATCAGCGTTTATGGATGAACATGTTTATCCTAATGAGCATCTTGCCCATGAGCAGGCCCGTGAAGGAGACCGTTGGGCTAAACTCCCTATTATTGATGAGCTTAAAACAAAAGCCAGAGCACAAGGTCTTTGGAACTTATTCCTGCCAGAAAGCGACCGTGGCGCAGGTTTAACAAATCTTGAATATGCCCCACTTTGTGAAATCATGGGCCGCAGTCATATTGCACCTGAGGTTTTCAATTGCTCGGCCCCAGATACTGGAAACATGGAAGTGCTGGAACGGTATGGGTCCGAAGAACATAAAGAAAAATGGCTCAAGCCTCTTTTGGCAGGTGAAATTCGCTCTGCTTTTGCCATGACCGAACCAGCCGTTGCCTCTTGTGATGCCACCAATATTGAATCAAGCATTGTGCGTGATGGTGACGAGTATGTCATCAATGGTCGCAAATGGTGGACCTCTGGGGCTCCTGACCCCCGCTGTAAAGTACTTATTTTCATGGGTAAAACTGACCCCTCAGCCCCTAAACACCAACAGCAATCCATGGTCGTTGTCCCTATGGATACGCCAGGTGTTAAAGTTGTTCGCCACCTCCCCGTCTTTGGATTTGACCATGCGCCTCATGGCCATGGAGAAGTTGATTTCAAAGATGTCCGTGTCCCAACTTCGGCCATTCTCCTTGGAGAAGGACGCGGATTTGAAATTGCGCAAGGCCGCCTCGGCCCTGGTCGTATTCACCACTGCATGCGCTTGATTGGTGTGGCTGAGCGTGCACTTGAAATGACCTGCAAACGGGTTAAAGAACGGGTTGCTTTTGGCAAGCCACTGGCAGAACAAGGACACATGCAACAAGAAATTGCTGAATCTCGCATCGAGATTGAACAAGCTCGTCAAATGACTCTCAAGGCAGCCTTTATGATGGATACTGTTGGCAATAAAGTTGCTCAGGCAGAAATCGCCATGATTAAAGTGATAGCCCCTCGTATGGCATGCACAATTGTTGATCGGGCGATTCAGGCTCATGGCGGTGCTGGTGTGACAACTGATTTTGGTCTTGCGGCAATGTATGCCCAATCTCGCACACTTCGTTTAGCTGATGGTCCTGATGAAGTGCACAAACGTTCCATCGCCCGTTACGAACTACGCAAGGAGTCTTAAGTTATGGGAAGAGTTGATGGAAAGGTTGCCCTGATTACAGGGGCAGCCTCTGGCCTTGGCCTGGAGTCAGCCCGCCTTCTTGCAAAAGAAGGGGCAAAAATTGTTCTCACTGACATTAACGAAAAAGATGGCGAAACTGCCGCTTCAGAAATTGGCGGTGATTCCTTCTTCATCAAACATGATGTTACCAGTGAAGAACAGTGGATTTCAGTTATTGACCAAACCATGGAGCGTTTTGGCACACTAGATGTGTTGGTCAATAGTGCTGGCATGGGCGTGATTGGCGACATTGAACACACTTCCTTTGACGATTGGAAAAAGGTTCATGCGGTCAATTTGGACAGCGTGTTTCTTGGCTGTAAATACGGCATCAAAGCCATGAAAAAAGAAAATGGAGGTTCAATTATCAACCTCTCCTCCGTTTCTGGACTCATTGGCGGGTATAATATGGCGGCTTACAACTCTAGCAAAGGTGGTGTTCGTCTGCTTTCTAAATCGGTGGCTCTCTATTGCGCGCGCAAGGGGTACAATATTCGTTGCAACTCGGTCCACCCTTCCTTCATCCTCACCCCAATGGTTGAGCAGATGATTGATGCGGCCCCAGATCCAGTTAAGGCTAAAAGTACATTAGAGAGGCAACTTCCGATTGGTCGGCTTGGGCAACCAACCGAAGTTGCTCACATGATCCTCTATCTCGCGTCTGACGAATCTCCCTTTGTCACAGGATCAGAAATGGTCATTGATGGCGGAATTACCGCCCAATAAGTATACCGAATTAGGTAGATGGCACTGCTGCGATGCCTCGCGTAAGCATATCAGCAATGCCATTTGCCACTTCCTCAGATGAGAGCTCCCCATCATGTCGAAACCACTTAGGTGCCCAATTCATAGAACCAAGAATAATATTGGTGGCTAGCTTTGGGTCACAATCAATAACACTCCCATCTTCGACACCCTGACGAATAAATTCTCTCATGCTGAGAGAAAGTTGCTTTCGGCGGTCATAAATTATTTTTGCATTTTTGGCATCAAGAGTTCCCTCGTCGTACACGGTTACGCAAGGAGGGTTGGCCATCAGCACAGCACAAAAATAATCTCGAATAACCCGATGGATTCGATTAAGTCCCGTTGTTTCTTCTTTTTTGGCGACCTCAACCGCCTCGAGAGAAGCAATAGTTGAGTTGTAAACACATCGAAATAAAAGTTCGTCCTTATTTGGCACATAATGATAAAGCGCCGCTTTGGTTATTCCGAGCCCTTCAGCCAAATCAGCCAAAGAAGTCCCTCTAAACCCACGACGGTTAAATCCTTTCGCAGCTTCGCGATAAAGGGCCTCTCTCTTTAATTCATGTTGTGTCTCACGGTTTGGCACCGCGTCGTTCCACTTACTCATTTAGTAGCCTTCCCTGTCGTCGGCATGAGCCTTTTTAGTGGACTTTTTGTCCAGTTAATAAAACCCTAGGCTATGGTTTTCATTCCATCAAGGCACAAAATTGAACTAGTGACAAAAAAATTGAAGTTTGAGGTAGACATTTGACCGCTCGTTCAATAACTTATTTTCCATTGAAGCAATACAAGGTCTTCTCTGTGTTTTTGATGATACCTAAACCACACTTGGTGGTTTTTGGGACAATGCAGGGTTTTACTATACTGTTTCAAAAAAATAGGGGCATAATGCTCACATAAGGCCAAATAAAAATCTGGCCATTGAGAATAAAAAATAACTCGAGGCTTAAAGATTAAATTGGTCTTTGAATAGATTTAGACCTTTGGACATATTCAGGGAGGCCGAATTTACATGTCTATTAAAAAAACAACTCTTACTTTTGCGGCTGCATCATTTGCTGCTAGCCTGATGGCAACTTCAGCCATGGCTGCTGATACCATTAAAATTGCTTTTATTGATCCTCTTTCAGGTCCTTTTGCTAGCACAGGCAGCAATGGACTTCGGGAATGGAAGTTTGCTGTTGAAGATCTTGTAAACTCCAGAGGTGGATTACTTGGTGGCAAAAAAATTGAAGTTATTGCTTTCGACAATAAAATCAGTCCGAAAGAAACATTAATCCAACTTAAAAATGCTATTGGACAAGGCATTCAATATGTCGCACAAGGAAATAGCTCTGGTGTTGCCAACGCTTTGACCTCTGCTATTAAAAAGCATAACAAGCGGAACCCAGACAAGCGAGTTATTCACCTTAACTATGCTGCTGTTGATCCCGCATTGACTAATGCTAAATGTAGCTACTGGCATTTCCGTTTTGACGCAAACGTCGATATGAAGATGAATGCGATCACCGATACAATTGCTGGCCGGAAAGACATCAAGAAAGTTTACATCATTGGTCAGGATTATTCCTTTGGTAAAGCTGTCTCAGCTGCTGCTGTTAAATTCCTAAAAGAAAAACGACCTGATATTCAAATTGTTGGAAATGAACTACACCCAATTGGTAAAGTTAAAGACTTCACCCCATATGTGACCAAGATTAAAGCGGCTGGTGCAAATGCGATTATTACCGGCAACTGGGGTGGTGATATGCTTAACTTGGCAAAAGCTGCGACAAGCGTTGGCCTAGATTCAAGCTTCTTCACATACTACGCTGCTGGTGCAGGTATTACTGCGGCTCTTGGTCCAGTTGCGAAAGATAAAGTATTCAACGTAGGTGAAGGCCATGCCAACCCAACGGTTACCAAAACTTGGGATGATTACCAAAGCCGTTTCAAAGCCAAACATCCTAAAAAAGACGTTACTTACGGGCGTGTTCCTTACACCGTTCGTATGTTTGCTAAAGCTGTAACTAAAGCTGGATCAGCTAAGCCAATTGACGTCGCTAGAGCTCTTGAAGGCATGGAACTAACCACAATGGCTGGTGACAAAGTCAAAATGCGTGCAGAAGATCACCAGTTGATCATGCCAATCCAGGTTTCTGTTCATACAGATGATCGTATCAAGTTTGATTACGATAACTCTGGCTGGGGCTTAAGAACTATTTCAAGCACTCCTGCTGAATCAAACGCTTTGCCCACAACCTGTAAGATGGAACGCCCTAAAGGCTAATCCCTTAATAAGGTTACAAAGGTATAGATGCCCGATATCAATTTTCTGATATCGGGCATTCCCCTCGTTTATCCAGGAAGTCACAATGATTGAAACGACAATTTTCTCATTGCTAAATGGGTTAGTTTACGGATTGCTTTTGTTTATGCTTTCTAGTGGGCTAACACTAATTTTTAGTATGATGGGTGTTTTAAACTTTGCCCATGCCAGTTTTTATATGCTGGGTGCCTATTTCGCTTATGAAATGTCAATCCATATCGGTTTTTGGCCCGCTTTAATTTTAGCTCCAATTGCAGTTGGTTTTGCTGGAGCTGCTTTAGAGCGGTACGGTTTGCGTAATGTTCATAAATATGGGCATGTAGCCGAACTGGTTTTCACTTTTGGTATCGCTTTTCTTATTGAAGAAGTTGTCCAGTTTATTTGGGGTAAGGATCAACAGCCTTACAACGCCCCTCCTCTACTTGACTTCCCTTTATTTACCTTATTCAACGTTGATTTTCCGGCCTACAAAGCCTTTATGCTCTTTGTTTCAATAGCAATTTTCATAGCGCTTCTGGTTGTATTAACCAAAACCCGCGTTGGCCTTATTATTCAAGCCGCGATCACTCACCCCCATATGGTCGGTATGCTGGGGCATAATGTGCCACTGGTCTTTATGGCGACATTTGGTGTGGGAACAGCCTTAGCTGGAATTGCAGGTGTTATCGCAGCTCCGGTTTTAGGCACCTACCCCGGCATGGCATTTGATTTGGGTTCTATCATCTTTGTGGTGGTGGTCTTTGGTGGCCTCGGCTCCCTTGCAGGAGCTTTCGTAGCCTCCTTGATGATTGGCATTGTTCAGACATTCGCTGTTTCATTTAACATTGGAATGCCTGACCTTTTGGCTCTACTTGGTTTAGAATTTGGTGCAGACCATTTCTTGGTTGATCTGTGGACCATATCTCTACCGCAAATTGGACCACTTATCCCATATTTGATGCTGATTATTATGCTGATATTCAGACCCCTTGGACTATTTGGGAGCCGTGAAGTATGAGTACACTTACTGACATGCGGCGTGACATGAATGCCAGAATGTTTAAGCAACAGCGCAATATGTGGATTGCCGTTGCCCTAGTCCTTGGCTGCCTACCTCTTTTCTATGGCGGTTCAGATTTTGCCCTAACTGTTTCCATCCAAATTGGGATGATGATTATCTTCTCACTGGCCTACAATATGCTGTTAGGTCAGGGCGGGATGCTTTCCTTCGGTATGGCCGTTTATTTCGGCATGGGAGGCTTCCTCTCCATGCACTTTATGAACATGATTGAAGCTGACACCGTATGGTTGCCTATGGCTTTATTACCAGTGGTCGGGGCCTTTATCGGCCTCGTTCTCGGCCTCATTATTGGTAGCTTTTCTACCCGGAAAGCTGGAACTATTTTCGCCATGATCTCTTTAGGGATTGGCGAACTTGTTGCGGCGAGCTCCCTGATTTTTGTTAAATTCTTTGGGGGGGAAGAAGGTGTTACAGGTGACAGAACAATGGGACCTGAAATGTTTGGGGTCGATTTTGCTTCTGAACTTGAAGTTTATTATCTGGTGGCTGCTTGGGTCTTCATAGCAACTCTCCTTATGTTCTTATTCTCACGTACCCCAGTTGGCAGAATGGCTAATGCGGTCAGAGACAATCCTGAACGAGCAGAATTTGTTGGATATAGCCAACGTTTTGTAAGGCTGATTTCCTTTGCTGGTGCAGGTCTGTTTTCTGGTCTAGCAGGTAGCCTCTTTGCCATTACTTACGAAATTGTCACTGAAGAAACTCTCAATGCAGTGACCTCTGGTGCCC
Organism: Rhodospirillales bacterium; assembly: GCA_026196105.1. Classification (GTDB taxonomy): domain Bacteria; phylum Pseudomonadota; class Alphaproteobacteria; order Rhodospirillales; family JAPHRK01; genus JAPHRK01. Next base: position 152,518 of record JAPHRK010000002.1, read on the forward strand.
CCCTCATTATGGTCATGATTGGTGGGGCAGGGTATTTTATTGGCCCCATTATTGGCGCGATTTTCTATACATTGCTCTCAACCGTATTGAGTAATTATACAGAAATTTGGTTAATGTATGTGGGTATCATATTTGTCCTCACAATCATGTATCTCCCTGCAGGTTTAACGGGGCTTTTGCTGATGCATAATCCAATCATTAAAGCAAAAAAATTAAAACGAATACTTCCGGTTTATGGAAAGATAGCTCTGCCAGTGATTGGCATTTTCCTTGGCATAGTTGGTCTTTTAGAGGTTGGCCATTATGCTCATAATGCCTCTGCTGGTGACATGACCATGAGTCTGTTCTTTGTCTCTGTAGATACAAGTTCTTACTTACCATGGATATTCTTTACCGGTATTTTAGTTGGTGGGTTTATGCTGGCCAAAAAACAGGCTCCTTCAGTTGCTGAAACCTATGAAGAAGTTCACAAAGAAGCACTTGGTGGAGGTGACAAATGACCTCAGCCATTCACCTAGTTGATCTTCAAAAGAGCTTCGGACAAACAGCAATTATTCGAGGGATCAATCTTGAGATCAAAAAAGGCGAAAGACACGCCATCATCGGCCCGAATGGAGCAGGTAAATCCACCTTGTTTCACCTCATTAGCGGGAAGTATGAACCTACAGCAGGAAGCGTAAAACTCCACGGTAATGAAATCACTGGATTACCTCCTTACGAAATCTATCGTAAAGGACTAAGTCGGAGTTTTCAGGTTACTAATATCTTCCATCGTATGACAGTCTACGAAAACGTTCGTTGCGGTATAATGTGGAATATGGGGTATAAATACTCTTTCTGGAACAGGGTTGATACGACGGAAGAAATAAATCTTAAGACAGAAGCCGTTCTGGAAGAAATTGGTATGGTCGAGCGTGCTATGACCCCTGCCGGACTTCTAACTTATGCTGAACAACGCGCCCTTGAAATTGGCATTACCATCGCCGGTGGTGCTGATGTGATTATGCTTGATGAGCCTACAGCCGGAATGAGCCATAGCGAAACAGAACAGGCTGTTGCGTTGATCCGCAAAATCTCTGAAAATAAAACCTTGGTTATGGTTGAACACGATATGGGGGTTGTTTTTGGATTAGCAGATCGGATTTCCGTTTTAGTTTACGGCGAGATCATTGCCACAGACACACCTGATCGCATTAAAGAAAACGAGGCCGTCCAAGAAGCCTATTTGGGAACGGAGCACGATGACGATGCTTAAAGTAACTGACCTCCATGCCTATTACGGCAAAAGCCACATTCTTCAAGGCGTCAATCTCCATGTTAAAGAAGGTGAAATCGTCAGTCTCTTAGGCCGAAACGGTGTTGGGCGCTCGACGACTGTGAACGCTTTGCTTGGTAATGTTGAATGCCATGGCTCAGCTCTTTATAAAGATCAGGAAATTATCGGCCTGAAGCCCCACCAGATATCTCACTTAGGATTAGGGATTGTTGTTGAAAACCGGGCTATCTTCCCCACTTTGACTGTTCGCCAAAACCTTGCCCTTGGCATGAAAAAAGCCAATAAATTTGGGCGTTGGAGCTATGACGATATGTTTGACATGTTCTCTAACCTCAGAGAACGGGCTGATGTTCCAGCCGGAGTTCTTTCAGGGGGCGAACAGCAAATGCTGACTATGTGTCGCACCTTGATGGGTGACCCTGACCTTATTATGATTGATGAGCCAACTGAAGGGTTGGCTCCAAAAATCGTAACCCAAGTAGGTAAACTCCTAGAGGAAATTGCCAACCGGGGGGTCTCCATTTTGTTGGTTGAGCAAAAACTTACTATTGCTTTAAAAATATCATCCCGCGTTTACGTTATGGGGCATGGACAAATTGTCTATGAAGGCACTCCTGACGAATTACGCGAAAACGAACAGATCCGTAAGGAGTGGCTAGAGGTCTAACCTCCCCACTCCTTTAATGATCAGACTACCCACTTTTTAAAATAAGAAAGAGAGAAACATGTCCAGTCCGGTTTCATATGAACGTAAAGGTAACGTAGGTGTCATTACCGTAAACAACCCTCCGGTAAACGCCCTAGGCCATGCTGTACGTCAAGGTTTTGCCAATGGCCTTAAGACAGGCTTAGCTGATGATGGAGCCAAAGCTCTTGTTGTTATCGGTGGTGGACGGACCTTCCCTGCTGGAGCAGATATCACTGAGTTTGGCAAACCTCTTCAGGAACCCGGCCTGACTGAAGTTATTGATGGATTTGAAAACAGCACAAAGCCTGTAATCGCTGCCGTTCATGGCACAGCTCTTGGCGGCGGAATGGAAATTGTTCTGGGTTGTCACTTCCGGGTTGCAGCAACGACAGCCATGTGTGGCCTGCCAGAAGTTAAACTTGGGATTATTCCTGGCGCTGGCGGCACCCAACGCTTGCCCCGTATTGTTGGCGCACAAACAGCGTTAGAAATGATCACTTCTGGTAATTTCATTAAAGCGCCTAAAGCACTCAAAATGGGTATCTTTGATGAACTAATTGAAGGAGACCTGGAAGAAGGCGCGGTCGCATTTGCTGAAAAAGTAATTGCAGAAAACCGGCCAATCCGTAAAGTCAGCGAACTTTCTGTTGAGGCCGATTCAGATGTCTTTGAGAACTTCCGCAAAGGAATTGCGCGCAAATCACGGGGTTATCTCTCTCCCTTCAAATGCATCGACTCTGTTGAAAACGCGACCAAATTTCCTTTCGATGAAGGCATGGCAAAAGAGCGAGAAATTTTCATTGAGTGCTTAAGCTCACCTCAATCTGCCGGTCAACGCTTTATGTTTTTTGCTGAACGTACTGCCTCAAAGGTCAATGACGTTCCAAAAGACACCCCATTGCGTGATCTTAAAACTGCAGGTGTCCTTGGGGCTGGTACCATGGGCGGCGGCATTGCCATGAATTTCCTTAACGCAGGCATTCCGGTCACCATTGTTGAGATGGCACAAGAAGCTTTGGATAAAGGCATAGGTATTATCCGCACTAACTATGAAAACACTGCAAAAAAAGGTCGTTTGACCCAAGAGCAAGTTGAAGAACGTATGGCCCTCCTAACGGGTACAACAGATATGAATGACCTTGCTTCTGTTGATATCGTTATTGAAGCTGTTTTTGAGAATATGGAAGTGAAAAAGGACGTTTTCGCTAAGCTCAATGGCATCTGTAAAGAAGGGGCAATTCTTGCCTCGAATACCTCGACACTGGATGTCAACGAAATCGCCTCTGTAACAGACCGTCCTCAAGATGTGATCGGCTTACATTTCTTTAGCCCTGCCAACGTTATGCCCCTCTTAGAGATCGTTCGTGGCGCGGGAACAGCCAAAGATGTTTTGGCTACATGCATGAAAATGGCCAAGAAAATCAGTAAAGTAGGTGTTGTCGTTGGTGTTTGTGAGGGCTTTGTTGGCAATCGTATGCTCCACGGTTATCTGACACAAAGCCAAAGAATGATCGAAGAAGGAGCCACCCCAGCACAAGTCGATAAAGTGATTTTCGATTACGGCCTCGCTATGGGTCCATTCACCATGGCAGATCTTGCAGGTAACGATGTTGGCTGGCGCATTCGTCTTGGTAAACTATCTGATGAAGAACGCGCAGAGCGCAGTTATACAGGCACAATCGCAGATCGAATTTGTGATATTGGTCGTTTTGGCCAAAAAACCAGCAAAGGTTGGTACGACTACAAAACTGGGGATCGCACCCCCTACCCTTCAGATGAAGTTTTATCAATCATTGAAGATGTAAGGCGAGATAAAGATATAAACGCCCGCTCAATTGAAGATGATGAAATCCTCAAACGCTGCATTTATGCCCTCGTAAACGAAGGGGCAAAAATCCTTGAAGAAGGTATAGCTCAACGCTCAAGCGACATTGATGTCATCTATATCTACGGCTACGGCTTCCCCCCTTATCGCGGTGGCCCCATGTTCTATGCCGACCAAGTTGGCCTCAAGAATGTCTATGCTGATATTTGTAAATTCCAGGAGACCCATGGCGATGTTTGGGAGCCTGCCCCTCTACTCAAAAAACTTGCTGAAGAAGGCAAATCTTTCAGCGATTTATAGAAATTAGGAGTTCTTTTTATGTCTAAAGAAGCAGTTATCGTTTCCACCGCCCGCACCCCGATTGGCAAAGCCTATCGTGGCGCCTTTAATAATACCGATGCAGCGACCCTGGGCGGTCATGCCGTTGCTGAAGCCGTCAAACGCGCTGGTCTTGAAGGCCCTGAAGTAGACGACGTAATCATGGGCGCAGCTCTTCAACAAGGATCAACAGGTGGCAATATCGCGCGTCTTTGCGCCGTTCGTGCAGGCCTCGGTGTTGGAGTTGCTGGTATGTCAATTGATCGCCAGTGCTCTTCTGGCCTGATGTCCATTGCAACAGCCGCCAAACAGGTCATGGATGACGAAATGCCGATCGTTGTTGGTGGTGGGTTAGAGTCTATCAGCTTGGTTCAAAATGAAAATATGAACCGTCACAGAGCAACAGATGCTTGGTTGATTGAAAACAAGCCAGATATCTATATGCAGATGCTTAACACAGCCGAAGTGGTCTCAACTCGTTACGGCGTTACCCGTGAAGCCATGGACGAATATGCTCTACAAAGCCAGCAGCGCACTGCGGCTGCTCAAGAAGCCGGTAAATTCGATGATGAACTCGCCCCTATGACCTCAACCATGGGCGTGATGAACAAAGAAACCAAGGAAGTAACTTTCCAGGAAGTAACTCTGGAAAAAGATGAAGGCAACCGCCCTTCAACTCAACTTGAAGGTCTAGCCAGTCTTAAGCCTGTAGTCGGTGAAGATTGCTTTATCACCGCTGGTAATGCCTCACAGCTTTCAGATGGTGCGTCTGCCAGCGTGGTGATGGACTCCAAGCTTGCAGAGCAAAAAGGCCTTAATCCTCTTGGTATCTACCGCGGTATGGCTGTTGCTGGTTGCGAGCCTGATGAAATGGGCATCGGTCCTGTTTTTGCTATTCCAAAACTTCTGAAGCGAAATGGCCTGACCATGGACGATATCGGTCTTTGGGAACTGAACGAAGCCTTTGCTGTTCAGGTTCTTTATTGCCGTGACAAACTTGGCATTCCAAATGAAAGCCTCAATGTAAATGGTGGCGCTATTTCCATTGGTCACCCTTACGGCATGAGTGGAGCTCGTATGGTTGGACATGCCCTTATTGAAGGCAAACGCCGTGGTGTTAAATACGTTGTCATCACCATGTGCATTGGCGGTGGTCAAGGCGCTGCCGGCCTCTTCGAGGTCGCATAGAACCACATAATTATGGAAGAGCTGCTCAAACCCTTTAGTGATTACCCTAACAGGGGACAAGCGCAAGAGATCACGACAGGAGTTCTTTGGATAGCTCTTCCTCTTCCCTACCCCCCTGGGTTTGTAAATGTTTGGCTGATTGATGAAGGGGACTCCTGGACCCTTGTTGATACAGGCATGGACACCTCCATGGTGCGGGAAACTTGGGAACTTGTTTTCAAAAACGTCCTCAAAGGGCGCCCTATATCCCGCCTCATTTGCACCCATAGCCACGAAGACCACATGGGCTTAGCTGGATGGATTCAAGAACGCTATCCAGCAGCCTTATGGACGACACAAGCCGAGTGGCTTTTCGGTCGCGCCGTTAATGGTCAAGGTTGGGGAATAGATGCTTCGGCCTTTTTTCTATCGGCAGGCATGGGCAAAAATCTTTCTAAACAATTCAACGGGATTAACCATCCTTATGGTGACAAATCTGTTCCTGTACCAGCTCAGTACACCCGAATTAAAGAGAATGAGAGTTTAGTTATTGGTGGGAAAAATTGGAAAGCAATAATTGGGCTAGGACATTCCCAAGAACATCTCTGCCTTTATTGTGAAGAGTTAAATCTCCTTATTTCCGGAGATATTTTATTACCAGAGATATTTCCCGTCCTTTGCATCTTCCCCAATGAGCCAGACGAGGATTCTATTGAGGATTATTTGGACGCTCTACCAAAATTCGAAAAATTGCCTAAAGATACTCTGGTGCTTCCAGCCCATGGGCTTCCCTTTAAAGGATTGCATCAAAGAATTACATCGACTTATAAATACCATGAAGAAAAATTGGGCAATCTCCTTTCTGCATGCGAAACCCCTATTTCAGCGAGACAACTTATCTTAAAGCTTCACCCCAACAGGACTCATCCCAAAAGCCAACTTATGATCCTTTCTGAGACTATCGCTCGTCTAAACCACCTTAGAAAAAAAGGGGCGGTTAAGCGGCATATGACAGATAATATTTGGCTCTATCAGCGTACCTAAAAGGAATAATATTTTGGCATTGCCAGTGACAATGATACGCGACTCCAACCCAGAAGCCGGGGAAGTTATCGAAGTAGCTCCAGGAGTTCTCTGGCTCAGAATGCCCCTGCCTATGGTTGGTTTGAACCATATTAACCTGTGGCTCGTCCGTGATGGTGATGGCTGGACAATGGTTGATACTGGCGTAAACGTTCCTGAAACCTTAGAGATTTGGGATAACGTCGTAAGCAATCACCTCGACGGGCTTCCTATTAAACGCTTGATCTGTACTCACTTTCATCCAGACCATATGGGCGTTGCGGGGTGGTTTGTTGAAAATAAAGCCGTAGAATTTTGGACGTCACGTTGTGAATGGATGCTTGGAGTTACATTAAGTTCCAAAAGAGAAGATAACTGGACAGAGTCAGCTCGTTCATTTTATCACCGAGCCGGAGCCGATCCTGAAATTTCCAATACAATTGTTGAAGGGCCGAATCCCTATTCAGATCAAGTCTTCAGAATTCCGGCATCATATCATAGAATTTCCGATGGTGATGAGTTTGATATCGGTGGATCGCCATGGAAAGTAATCACGGGGCATGGACATTCACCAGAGCATGTATGTCTCTACAATGATGAAACAAAAGTATTGATTTCAGGGGATATTATCCTGCCGAAAATCAGCCCAAACCAGGGTGTATGGCCCTCAGAACCTGATCACGACCCTCTCCACGAATATTTAACAAGTCTCGATAAATTTGATTCTTTGCCAGAAGATACCTTGGTGTTGCCTTCGCATGGCCTCCCCTTCACAGGTATGCATACTCGGATTGAAGAGCTACGTCACCATCACGATAATCGCTTAAAAATTGCCCATGAAGCCTGTAAAAACGGAGCAACGTCCTGGGAAGTTTCATCAGAACTCTTTAGCCCAGACCTTCCGGGGATGCATAAAATGTTTGCCCTTGGTGAAACTATTGCTCACCTCAATTATCTTATGAATGAAGGTAAAGTTAAGCGGGTCTTAATAGACAATAGGTGGAGCTATCAAGCTTAAGAAGGAAGACCACTATGGAAAAAGATGCAGAACTCATTGACATTCGCCCTGACGAAATTCTGGATACAACCAGATTAGAGCCTTTCCTGAGAGAAAACCTTGAGGGAGCCAAAGGCCCTATGGAAGTCGCCCAATTCGGCGGGGGAAATGCAAATCTCACCTATATGATCGCCTTTGGTGAAAATGAGTTTGTATTACGTCGCCCCCCCCTGGGACCTGTCGCTCCTTCGGCCCATGACATGAAACGTGAGCATCATGTTCTCGCCAATCTCTATAAGGAATACCCCCTCGCCCCCCGCAGTTTTCTCCTTTGTGAGGATCACGATATTATAGGGGCTGACTTCCATATGTTAGAGCGCAAGAACGGCATTGTTATTCGGGCAACCATGCCAGAGAAATTTGCTGGAAACCCTACCCTTAACCAACGTATTGGCCTTGCTGTTGTTGATGCTTTGGCGGATTTACACTCCCTAGACCCAAATAAAGTTGGACTTGGCGATTTAGGAAAGCCTGAGGGGTTTGTAGAGAGACAACTCACTGGATGGACCAAGCGTTGGCACAAAGCAAAAGATGCTGATAATCCAGACTTTGATCGCCTTGCCCAGTGGCTTTTAGATACCCGGCAAGAATCAAAATATACCACCTTGCTTCACAATGATTTAAAGCTCGACAATATGCTGCTCAATGCTGAAGATCCCGGCAAGGCTGAGGCTGTTCTTGATTGGGATATGTGCACCCGTGGTGACCCCTTGATGGACCTTGGCAACCTTCTCAATTACTGGATAGATAGCACCGATCCCATTGAAAAAGGGTCCGTAACCTCTATGCCGACACAAGATGAAGGTTTTCCAACCCGCACAGACGTTGTTAAGCACTATACTGAGCGTACAGGGTTCAACACATCAAACATTGACTGGTACCACGCCTTTGGTGCCTTCAAACTGACCGTCGTTATCCAACAGATTTACATCCGGTATCTTAGAGGCCAAACTCAAGACAAACGATTTGCTGATTTTGGTATACGAGTACGTGATTTAATCAACAAAGGCATCCTTATCGCTGGCATTTAGGGCAACACTCTTCGTTCAATCAAATGAACTATACAAACGTAACGATTGACCAAGCTCATGTAATCTTACATTAGAGTAGATATTGTTGCGCTCGAAATTATCTGTAGGGGATAATTTTTTTTATACCTATCGCGCGTTGGGGGCGATGTGGATTATTTGAATAAGCAAAAGCTCATCTTTGATGCTGCTCAAGTTGCTATCTGGGAACAAGATTTTACACAAGTAAAGTTTATACTGGCCAGTTATCGTGCTGCTGGGATTTCCGATTTAAAGCAATATCTGAACGAAAATATTTCGCTCGCCTGGGATTTAGCAGAAGCCGTCAAAACAGTTGACGTCAATAATGCCGCCCTAAAAATCTTCAATGCATCCACGATTGAAGATTTTGGATCTTCCATACATTTTACATTCACTGCAGCGACCCTAAAGTCTTTCATCAACCAAATATGTGCCATTTGGGACGGAGAAACTTTTTTCCGAGAGCAGGTCAGCATTAAAGCTCTGGATGGAAATGATTTAGAAGTCCTCCTTTCTTTGCCTATCCCTAAGACAGATGCTGACTATAAAAATGTACCTGTTTGTATTGTAGACGTAACTCGCTCTACCCTTCTTTACAGAGAGCTTTTAAAATCAGAGAAACAATATGCCGACATCATTAAGAATATGCCAGATGTCTACTACCGGACTGATGCTGAGGGTATAATTCAAGCCATTTCCCCTTCAGCTTTTGATGTGGTTGGCATTGAATCTCATCAATTAATTGGTCAACGAATGACGGATTATTATGTCAATTCAGATGACCGAGAAGAACTCATCAAAAAACTAACTGAAAAGCCTGGCGAAACAGTCGTTTTTGAGGCATATCTCCGCCACAAAAATGGCCACAACGTATATGTTTCAAGCAAAACGCGTCTCCTTCTCGACCCTTCAAATCAAGTCATCGGTGTTGAAGGGATTGCGCGCGACGTTACAGAACAAAACAACATATCTCTTGAGCTTCAACTGAGCGATCAGCGGCTAAAAACAACAATACAAGGGGCACCTGTCGTTCTCTTTTCTTTTGACCCTGATGGCATCATTACCCTTTCAGAAGGGAAGGGGCTTACAGCATTAGGACTGGAGCAAGGAGAGCTTGTCGGGCAATCAATTTTTGACCTTTACGACGATGAAACCATTCTTGAAAATACTCGAAAAGCACTTGCTGGCCAAAACGTCACTTCTGAAGTCACCTTAAATGGGGTTATTTTTTCCACGGCTCTGACACCTGTTATTGAGAACGAAAAACTCATCGGGGTAATCGGAGTTTCGACTGAGATCACCAAACAAAAACAAGCAGAAGAATCTTATCGCCAACTTTTCCAAAACAGCCAAGCAATTGAACTTCTTATCGACCCTGTTTCTGGAAATATTATTGATGCAAACCTCGCTGCTGAGGAATTTTATGGTTATTCAATTGAGAAAATTAAACAGCTAAATATATCCGACATTAATACGATGCCTCGTATGATGTTGGATAAAGAAATTGAAAATGTCGTTCAAGGACAACGTAATCAATTTGATTTTAAGCACAAACTTGCAAGTGGCGAAATTCGCAGCGTTGAAGTCCATGCCAGCAATCTCGAGATCAATGAACACAAACTTATTCATTCAATTATCTTTGACATCACAAACAGAAAAGAAACTGAAGATGCCCTGCAGATGCTCTACAAAGCCGTAGAGCAATCTCCTGATGCTGTCATGATTACCGATGCAGAAGGTATCATAGAATATGTTAACCCTTATTTTGAAGAAATTACAGGGTACCAAGAAAGCGAAGTAATTGGTAAAAACCCTAATATTCTAAAATCAGGAGAAACCCCACAGGATACCTATAAAGAGCTATGGGAAACCATTACCGAAGGTGGTATTTGGCGGGGCGAGCTGTTGAATAAGAAGAAAAATGGCGACCTTCTATGGGAGTTTGCGTCCATCTCTCCCGTATACGACGATGAGGGCAAACGAACTCATTACGTTGCCATTAAGGAAAATATTACGGAGAAAAAAAGGCAGGAAGAGATCATTCTGCACCAAGCCTATTTTGATAGTGTAACCGATCTCCCCAACAGGGTTCTTGCCGTCGACCGTTTATCTCAAGCAATCAAAGAGGCTAACAGAGAAAAAGAAAATGTCGCTCTCCTCTTTATTGATTTAGATGATTTTAAAAAAGTGAATGATTCCCTGGGCCATGAAAGAGGCGATCAACTCTTGGTCAAAGCCGCTGCAAGATTACGATCCTGTGTCCGAGACGGTGACACTGTAGCGCGGCATGGCGGAGACGAATTTCTTGTTATTCTCAATAGCTTAAAAAACCCCTTAGATGCCGAAACCATTGCAGAAAAAATTCTCAGCGTCATGGCAGAACCATTTATTATTGGCGATTTAGACGTCGTAGTGACTGCTAGTATTGGGTTAGCCCTTTATCCAAACGATGGTAAAACCCCTTCAATCCTCCTTAGAAATGCCGATACAGCCATGTACCGAGCAAAAGAAGAAGGACGCAATACATATCATTTCTTTGCTAAATTCTTGAACGACGAAGCCGTCCAACGTTTAGAAATGGAACGCAATCTTCAATTGGCATTAGAAAATGATGAATTTTTCCTGCAATACCAACCTCAGATAGATTCAAGAACAGGTAAATGTGTCGGTGCAGAGGCCCTTATTCGTTGGCAAAGCCCTAAACATGGGCTCATCTCACCCGATCAGTTTATACCCACAGCGGAACAACTTGGACTGATCATCCCCATTGGAGAATGGGCATTACGGACGGCTTGTAAACAAGCAAAGCAATGGGTTGATGAAGGGGCCAAAGGTTTCAAAATAAGCGTGAACGTATCTCCCAGACAATTCAGAGGTTACGCCCTTGTTGGGGCTATTGAACTTGCCCTCGGAGAATCAGGTTTGCCTGTTGAGTGCCTTGAGATTGAAGTCACCGAAGGTCTGATGGTTCATAATCGAGATGAAACGAAGAATATCCTCAACAAGCTCCATGACATGGGCATCACAATTTCTATGGATGATTTTGGAACTGGTTACTCTTCCCTGAGCTATCTAAAGGATTTCCCGTTCGACAAGTTAAAAATTGATCGTTCTTTTGTTGATGGCGTTGAAAATGACAAAGAAAATCAAGCGCTTGTCACAGCAGCTTCAGCAATGGCAAAAGGGTTAGGCCTTCAAGTCGTCGCTGAAGGGGTTGAAACACAAGACCAACTTAACTTCGTTAGTGGTCACGATTGTGAACTGATCCAAGGCTACTTTTATAGCAAGCCAATTTCACCACTAGATTTCACCAAACTCCTCAAAGATATGTAATCCACAACAAAGGTGATAATGCTCAAAATTCTTTGTGGTTAATCTATTAAACTTGGAGTATATTTTCGGCTCTTACAGTTAATGCCGTTGGAGCTAACCTAGAATGACATCCACCCTTCTCAGCCGCCGTGACCTTGAATTTCTCCTATATGAGCTTTTCGATGTTGAGTCCCTTAATAATCACGAACGATATAGTGATCACAACAAAGAAACCTTCAATGCTGTTTTAGACACAGCTGAGAAACTAGCCGTTGATCATTTTGAGCCTCATGCCGCGAAGCTCGACGAAGAAGAGCCAACCTTTGACGGGGAAAAAGTCCATATGATCCCTGAAGTAAAAGAAGCCCTCACCCAGTATTATGAAACGGGTATGTTAGCTGCGACGCACGAATACGATTTGGGAGGCATGCAACTCCCCATGACAGTCGCTATGTCAGCCAGTAGTTACCTCTCTGCAGCAAATGTCAGCACCATGGGCTACCCGTTTTTATCAGGGGCCAATGCCAACGTCATAAAAGCATTTGGAACTGAAGAACAAAAAAACCTCTTTCTTGAGCCTCTTTTAACTGGGCGTTATATGGGCACAATGGCTTTGACCGAACCTCAAGCTGGCTCATCTCTTTCGGATATCAAAACCTCTGCAGTCCCCGGTAATGAAGGGACTTATTTGATAACTGGCAATAAAATCTTTATTTCTGCGGGTGACCATGAGCTTTCAGAAAATATCGTCCATTTAGTTTTGGCAAAAATTAAAGGTGCTCCTCCAGGCGTTAAAGGTATCTCCCTCTTTATTGTGCCCAAGTATATGGTGAATGATGATGGGAGTTTAGGAGAGCGCAACGATGTTTCTCTTGCTGGACTCATCCACAAAATGGGTTATCGTGGCACCACCTCAACCATGCTGAACTTTGGTGAAAACGGCGGAGCAAAAGGCTATTTGGTTGGAGAACCCCACAAAGGTCTTTCCTACATGTTCATGATGATGAATGAAGCTCGTATTGGCGTAGGCTTAGGCGCAGCCATTTTGGGCTATACAGGTTACCTTCACGCCCTTAAGTATGCCAGAGAACGCCCACAAGGTCGGCACCCCCAAGGAAAAGACGCTAACTCTCCCCAAGTTTCAATCATTGAGCATACGGACGTCAAACGGATGCTCTTAGCTCAAAAAGCTTCTGTTGAAGGGGGACTCGCACTTTGTCTATATGGAGCCCGGCTCTTAGATGACGAAATCACAGCAGAAAGCGAAGAAGAGCGCAAAGCCGCCAGCTTACTCCTAGAGATCCTAACACCTGTCATCAAGTCCTGGCCCTCCCAACATTGCCTAGAAGCCAGTTCTCTCGCCATACAGGTCCATGGAGGCTATGGCTACACACGCGAATACCCCGTTGAGCGCCTTTACAGAGACAACCGCCTTAATCCCATTCACGAGGGTACCCACGGTATACAATCTTTAGACCTCTTGGGTCGAAAAGTTATGATGAACGATGGTGCCGCTCTTAAGGCTATTTTAGGCGAAGTAATGAAGACAGTCGGTGAGGCCAACCAAATTGAGGCAACAAAAGAGTTTGCCGAAAGCCTAAAAATGGCCGTCATTACCCTTCAGGAAACCACTTTGAACCTTGCGAGAGTTGCCATAGGAGGAAATGTGAATCTCTTCTTGGCGAACTCGGCTCTGTACCTTGAAGCTTTTGGACATCTTGTCGTCGCTTGGATATGGCTTAAGCAAGGTATTATCGCGGCACAAAAAATTGCAAATGCCACTAAAGAGGACCAGAATTTTTATCAAGGCAAGCTAGCTGCCTGCACATATTTTTTCCGTTGGGAGTTACCCAAAATTGAGCATCAATGCAAAGTTCTCTCTTCCCTGGACCCGACCTGTCTCGAAATGCAAGACGCTCACTTCTAAAAAAGGAAATAGATAAAATGACAGTTAAAAAAGTTGGGGTTGTTGGCGCAGGTATGATGGGGGCTGAAATTGCCTTTACCTTTGCTTTAGCAGGTCATCCCGTCTTGCTCAACGATACCTCTGAAGACTCACTCTCCACGGCAATGGATCGTCTCAAAAGTATACTAGACAAAGGGGTAGAAAAGAACCGCTACAGTGAAGAGCAACGCGAAAATACATTGGCTAATCTAAGGACAACAACGGACCTAAAAACCTTTTCAGATCGCGACTTTATTATTGAAGCTGTTTTTGAGAATAAAGATGTAAAAGGTTCTATTTACACAAAACTAGATAACATTTGCAAAGATGAATGCATCATAGCAAGCAACACCTCAACCCTCCCGATTACGGTTCTTGCTTCCTTCGTCAAACCAGAACGTCGCCCCTACTTTTTAGGGACACATTTCTTCTCACCTGTGTCGCGCATGAAACTTGTAGAAGTAATTCCTGCTCTGGAAACATCGGAAGAGATTTTTGAAGAAGTCATGGGTCTTTGCCGTAACGCTGAGAAAGAACCTATCCGGGTTAAAGATGTTGCCGGATTTGCCGTTAATCGCCTCCTCCACGCTTTCTTTATTGAAGCCGTTCGACTGGTCGAGGAAGAGGTGGCAACCCCTGAAGATATCGACATCGCTTGTCGCTTAGGCCTTGGTCATCCTGTTGGTCCTTTTGACTTGATGGATATCGTAACCAACAATCTTTCTTTACAAGTCCAAGAAATTCTACACGATGCTTACGGCCCTCGTTTTCTGCCACGCCCGAGGATGAAACAAATGGTTGAAGCAGGGTATAATGGCAGGAAAGCAGGCAAAGGTTGGCGTGTAAAATAGGCAACGAAACAATTGGGTAGGGAAATGACTGAGCAAGTTGTAAGAATAAGAACTCTTCAGGATATCGAAGAGTTTGAAAAAACGCCTTTAGAAAAGAGATTTTCTGAACGTAGCACTTATGAAATTATCAAGAATGCTGCAGCAAAGAATGGAGATAAAACTGCCATCTCCTTTCTCCCTACGGGTAGCGTGAACGATGTTCCTGTTGAAGTTACGTTCAACACCCTCTTTGCACGTACGAACCAAACAGCAAACCTCCTCAATGATTTAGGGGTTGGAGATGACGCATCCGTATCCTTCCTACTTCCCAACCTACCTGAAACCCATTTCTTAATCTGGGGCGGTGAAGCAGCAGGGATTGTTAACCCAATCAATCCCTTGCTTGAACCTCATCAGATTGCCGACATTATGATTGCCGCAAACAGCAAGGTATTGGTGGCTCTTGGCCCCCTGCCCGGCACAGAAATTTGGTCAAAAGCTGAAGCTGTTAAAGATATGGTCCCTTGCCTTGAAACCGTGATTCAGGTTCTCGGGCCGGGTGATGAAAGCAAAGGGATATTGTCATATGACAAAGTCATCGACAAATACCCCTCTGATAAGCTGACCAGCGGCAGAGAAATCAAACCAGATGATATTGCTGCCTATTTCCATACAGGTGGCACCACAGGAGCCCCTAAGCTCGCCCAGCACACCCATTTTGGTGAAGTTTTTGAAGCTTGGGCTATGGGACATATGATGGGCACGACTTCCACAGATGCCTTGATCTGTGGCCTTCCCCTCTTTCACGTTAATGCGGTCATTGTTACCGGGCTAGCCCCCTTCATGTTTGGCGCCAGCGTGGTTATTCCGAGCCCTGCGGGTTATCGGACCCCTGTCGTTATTCAAGAGTTTTGGAAAATTACTGAACGATACAAAGTGACCTTCTTTAGTGCGGTTCCGACAATCTACTCAGCTCTCCTCAATGTCCCTATAGGTGACACTGATGTCAGCAGCCTCCGAAATGCCATCTGTGGGGCTGCTCCTATGCCTGTAGAAGTGATAAAAGCCTTTGAAGAAACCAGCGGCGTTAAAATCCAAGAAGGTTATGGCCTAACCGAAGGAACATGTGCCAGTTGCGTTAACCCTAGCCAAGGCGAGCGGCGTACTGGTTCCATTGGCTTCCGTTTTCCTTATCAGGAAATGAAAGCTGTTAAAGTGGATAACAATGGAGATTACCTAGCTGATTGTGGGATTGATGAAGTGGGTGTTATTTCCATAAGTGGCCCTAACGTTTTCCCTGGCTACAAACAGGAAAAACACAACCAAGGTATCTGGGTTAAAGAGGGCTGGCTCAATACAGGAGACTTAGGTCGCGTTGATGCTGATGGATATTTTTGGTTAACCGGACGGGCAAAAGATCTTATTATTCGCGGCGGACACAATATCGACCCAGCCCATATTGAAGAAACTCTCCACCAGCACCCAGCCGTTGAATTAGCTGCCGCTGTAGGAAAACCAGATTCATATGCCGGAGAAATCCCTGTTGCTTATGTTTCCTTGAAACCAGGAGCCCGAACAACAACAGAGGAGCTCCACAAATATGCTAAAGAAAATATTACAGAACGGGCAGCCGTTCCAGCCAATATATTCCTCTTGGACGCAATGCCAGTAACCGCAATAGGTAAAATCTTCAAACCCACCTTAAGGCACTATGCTATTCAGCAAGTTTTTAACGAGGTGCTGAAACCACTGGCTGATGAAGAAATTGATATTAAGGTGGAAGTGAATTCCCATGAGGTGAAGGGAACTTTAGCGTCGATTAAGGTGAGGGGTGATTTAGGTAAAATAGAGACGCAGATCAAAAAAGAGATCGGCATATTTGCCGTCCCTTATGAAATTATTGCAGGGTAATTTTTTACTTACCGCCTGGAGGTGTTTAGGGGTATTGCGATTGTCTTACGCCCTTTCCTCCGGATGCCGAACAGCCGCGCAACATCCCACATGAACCGTGAAAAA
This sequence comes from Rhodospirillales bacterium, assembly GCA_026196105.1. Lineage (GTDB taxonomy): Bacteria > Pseudomonadota > Alphaproteobacteria > Rhodospirillales > JAPHRK01 > JAPHRK01. The sequence continues at coordinate 169,063 of JAPHRK010000002.1, forward strand.
TTAGTCATTTCCCTCTCCCAGGGTCTTCAAAGTTTAATCATATACGCAAACTATCCTTATGAGATAACTCTTAAACTCTTCTAAAGATGTGATCTAAATCACAGTTTTCAATTAATTTTTACTGATAAACCCATTTTTTGTACTATTTTACATGCAGATGTACAGCAATTGCGTCCTCAGCGAACAAAAAATTGTATCCTACCAGTATTTCTCCATATGAAGATCTCCCTTTTCTCTCCCTTTCCCAACAACAAACTGTTTAAGTAAAAGCCGTTGCTCTGCATCTTCAATCATGGCCGGGTTTCCACATAAGAACACATGGCATTTACCACCACTGATGGGGAAACCACACAGCTCATCTAAACCATCTTCGTCTAAAATTGGAGGAAGCCGTCCTGTCCTTCCGCCCCAAGATGGATCATCCTTGGGGCGAGAGACAACAGGGACATATGAAAAATTCGTATAGCTTGCACTGAGAGACTCAAGCTCACGTCGATAACCTAAATCCCAAGAATAACTTGCACCATGGAGGACGGCAATTTTACGGTCAAAATCAGCTAATACTCGACTACGCAACATACTGATATAGGGCGCAAGGCCTGTTCCTGTAGCCACCATAAGCACATGGCTTTCTTCAGGGACTTTATCCAGGGTAAACAGTCCCTTAGCTTTTGGGCCAACAAATAATCGGCTCCCTTTTCGCATCGTAAAAAGTCTGGGCGTTAAAGCGCCGTTAGAAACCAACGAAACATAAAATTCTATATAATCGGCTTGGATACTTCCAGATGATATGGAATAAGCCCGGCGGATCATAGGGTCAGCAGCCTGTTCCACCTCTTCTTCTAGGGCTGCTTCAGGAATACGGGGCTCGTCTTCAAGAAGCCCCAGCATGGTGTATTGTCCAGCTTTAAAACTAAGGTGCCCGTCATCCATACGCACACGATAAATCTTAATTTCCCCTGTAACTTCAATACATTCAATTACAGTCGCATTGTATTCAAACTTACTCACTCTCATGCAACCCTACCTAGTTATTTGTATATCATTTGCCCTATTACCCTTTAAGGACATAACGTCTTAGAGCACCCCATTCAAGGATGTTTAGAATAAAACTAAATTGATTTGAGATAGAGACAAACACATTCAATTTTGGTAAACTAACTAACTTGAAATATGGACGTTAATAAGAAATGACCAAGTTGGGGATACCTGTATTCTTTTCAGTCTTTACTCTGCTTCTTCTCCTGCCTTTAAGGACGGGAGCAGCAGAACTTCTTATGTTTGATTCACCCTCATGTGAATGGTGCGAAGTTTGGGAGGAAGAAGTCGGGGTTATTTATGAAAAAACTGATGAAGGAAAGCTTTTACCGTTAAGTCGGTACAGCATTCATGATGAACTCCCAAAAAACCTTAACTACCTAACAGGGCTGCGTTACACCCCCACTTTTATCCTTATATCCAACAATGAAGAAATTGGACGCATAAACGGTTATCCAGGGGAAGACCACTTCTGGTTTTTACTAAACAAACTGATTGGCAAGTTAGATAAAAAAATCTCCGCTTGTCCCTCACCTAATTTAGAGGAGAACGTAAAATGTTGAGATCAGGCTTAATTTCAATTTTCATCGCTATGATGGCTTTGGTACATTCCCCCGCAAAGGCTGACGAAGCCTTAGTTAACTTTAAAATGCTCAACCTGGAAACCGCCCTTGAGCTTGCTCAGGCAACGCTTAAATCTTGCCAAGATGATAGCTTTCAAGTCGCAGTTTCTGTCGTAGATCGTTTCGGAAATCTACAAGTCACCTTGCGTGACCGTTTTGCAGGCCCTCACACGACTGAGACCGCCCGCCGCAAAGCTTGGACTGCCGTTAGCTTCCGTACGGATACAGTTGCCCTCAGTGACCTCACACAAGTTGGAAAACCTCAATCAGGAGTCCGCTTTATCCCAGGCGCATTAATGGCTGGTGGTGGCGTTCCTGTTGAAGCTGCAGGCTCAATTGTTGCTGGCGTTGGTGTTTCTGGGGCTCCTGGTGGCGAACTTGACGACAAATGCGCCAGAGATGGCATTGAAGCTATTGCTGACAAACTCTTTTAGGTTATAGCACATTACCAATCAGGTAAGGACTTCCCTTCGGCTTTAAGCGTAGCAACTTTATTCTTGAGGAAACTGCGGAAGTCCCCCTGTTTATGTCCATTCGCTCGGACGTATTCAAACATCGTGAGGAAATGAAACGGGCGGAAGTAACCCGGCATCCGGTCTGATTCGGCAGCTTTACCTGTTTTACCCTTAAGTTCCTCTACAGTTTCAGGGTAGAACTGCACAGTTGGCGTAAAGCGTATTTTATTACGTTTGGCGAGCTGTTTTTCAGTAATGGTCGAACCATCAAAATCAACGACCTCCCTCGCCCCCCAAATATTTAACTGAACAATCTCAAAGTTAGCTTCAACAAAATCCCGAATTTCTGGAATAGTAAAATTCACCAAATGGGTTTCACGGCAATAGGGACAGCCATCTTGATCCCACATAATTGCAAATCGTTTCCTTTTGCTGCGGGCCTCTTCGATGTCATCGGCTAATTCAAGGAAACTATCTAAAAACCAAGATTGGGTATAATGACCATCTTCACGAAGAACAGGTTGATACTGCTTCGTTGCTGCCAAACTTGATGGAGCCAAAGCTGCCACCCCTAGTCCGCCGAGTACGACCCGATTAAAATCACGCCTTGAGATCATTTTAATAGCCCCTTTGACAATAGATACTGCTCAACCTAACATATTCGAAAAGTCGCAACTATCAAATAATGAGCTTTAGAAAGGTGGGACAAGTGAAAAAAATACTATGGGTTTTTCTGGGTTTTTCTCTGTTATTAAGCACTAATCTCCGAGCAGCTGAAGTTCATGACTTTCATAGATCTTTGGCTGATGCCTACACACATTACCGTGCAGCAACTTTTTATCTAAGAACGGGAAACCCTGCCGTCGCCTCCTTTGAACTCATGGATTTGCAAACTAAATGGCAAGCCCTGAACAAGCGTTTCAAACAAAACCCACCCGCTATATACTCTCGAGACGGAACTTGGGGGCCTTCTATGCAAGAGATTGAACTGCGCATTGATCAGGGGGTTAAGGCTACTGAAAATGGTGACCTGGAAGCTGCTAAAAAGAAATTAGTCCCAATCCGTCAATTACTCAGTGACTTACGACGTCGAAATAACGTGTCGACTTTTTCTGATATTGTTGACAAAGCAAATCATTCCTTCGACTCACTTTTTTACTATCGCCACAACGAGCCAGATTTAAATAAACCAGAGCAGGTTGAAGATGTTCAGCGTCGCCTTTCTTTAGCTGCCTATTGGTATCAACAATGCCTTGAACTAGCGCCAAAGAAAGCTAAAAACGACCTGCTTTTTGATCGTCTCATATCCACTAGTCTTGAATCATATTCCAAGGCTTGGGTTGCTTTACGTGAAAAAGACACCCGCCGTTTCATAAACATCCTGAGAGAAATAAGTGCCTCAAACAGGATGCTTTATCTGAAGTTTGGTTAACCAATTTTTCCAAGGGCAGGAACGGCTTCAAGAAGCCAGTATGCCAATTCTGAGAAAGTTCCTGTCAAGAAAAGCAATCCAGTACCAACTAACAAGCCACCAATAACCCGTTCGACAGTCATCATGTGTTGTTTAAAGCGTGTCATGAAGGCCATGAAAGGTTTCATTGCTAAGGCTGCCACAAAAAACGGTATGCCGAGCCCTAAGGAATAAACAGCCAAAAGGCTTGATCCGTAAGTAACAGAGCTTTCACTCCCCGCCACCATTAAAATAGCTGCCAGGACAGGACCAACGCAAGGTGTCCAGCCAAAAGCGAAGGCTAAGCCGATAATATAAGCACCGATCAGGCTTGCTGGTTTGGTCTCTGCTTGAAAGCGAGCTTCGCGGTAAAAGATACCAATTTTGAAGACGCCCATAAAGTGCAACCCGAGAATGATAATCACTACCCCGGCAGCTTTGGCCAGCACATCCATATACTCACTAACAAGCTCTCCAATTGCAGAAGCTGTGGCACCAAAGGCGACAAAAACAGTGGTGAAGCCTAATACAAATAGCACAGCTGAGAGCAAAACCCGCCGCATCATCTTACGGTCAAGCTCCTCTTCTCCTGCAAGTTGACCAAAGGAGACACCACCAAGGTAACATAGGTAAGGAGGGACTAAAGGAAGGACGCAAGGAGAGAGGAAGCTTAAAATTCCAGCTCCAAAAGCACCCGCATAGGAAACATCAAAACCATCCATTGATTATAGCCCCGATATTTTAATGCTGTCATTGGGAGGGATAGAGATCACTTTCTTCTTTTTGATGTAATCAGTCACCACATCATAAACAGGAGGTCCTTCTGTCCCTTCGTTCACAGAAGCCCAACCGGAAACCACGTACTCTTTGTTGGCATCAATGGGTTTACCGTTTTTCAAGTGGGTCATATTACTGATACGTGAGCCAATCGGTTTGTTGACGTCAATATGGTATCCCATACCACCAACACGAACCATATCTCCGCCTTGTTGATAATAAGGATCAGGGTTAAACAAGTTATCAGCTACATCTTCCAAAATGTCCTTAAGCAATTGCCCTGTCATCTTTGAACGATATGCATTGGGATAAGTAATTGCTGTTTGATTAAACACTTGTTCAACAGTGATATTTTCACCCGGCGGTAGGCTTGAGCCCCACCTGAACCCTGGCGACAGGGCTATCTCGGCATCTCGCTCTTCTAAAAGCGCCTGACAGATAAGATCATCAAAAGTGCCATTAAAATTACCCCGGCGATAAAGAAGACTTTCGGTTTTACCGAGAACTGTACCGAGCTTCGCTTCATGTGGATCACGGATTTTCTTGATGACTGCTGCCATTTCAGGGTCAGGTGTAATTACATCTGAGAAAACAGGTATAAGCTTGAACTTGAAATCCTTAACCTTGCCACCCTGAACATCTAAATCAAGGCGCGCTAAGAATTTACCGTGTGAACCAGAGGCAACAAGGAGAGTATTCCCCACTTTAACCACTTCCGGTAAAGCGTCATGTGTATGCCCCGTGAGAATGACATCAATGTCACTGACTCTTGAGGCAAGCTTCCGGTCAACATCAAAACCATCATGGCTCAACATAACAATAAGTTCTGCACCACCCGCTTTGGCATCATCTACACGTTGCTGAACCAATTTTTCCCGCACACCGAAGGACCAGGTCGGAATTTTGTAACGTGGGTTCGCTACAGGTGTATAAGGGAAAGCTTGACCGATAACGGCTACTTTAACACCACCTCGCTCAAAGAATTTAGTCGATTCAAAAACTTCTTCTTCCCATTCCGTATCTTGGACATTGCCTGCCAGGAAGGGGAAATTCAGCTTCTCAATCAGTTCTTTCACACGGTCCGCACCATAAGTGAATTCCCAGTGAGCTGACATGGCATCAACCCCGAGGGCATTCATAGCATCGACCATATCTTCACCGGAGGATTTCAAGGAGGTATATGACCCCTGCCAGGTATCACCCCCATCGAGAAGAAGTGTATTATTAGGACGTTCTGCTCTGATGGCTTTAATCAAAGTTGCCATACGGTCCATGCCACCAACCCGTCCATAAGTCTGCGAAAGGGCAGAAAAATCTTCACTACTTAATGCATAGGCTTCTGGCGAAGAGGCTTTCAGACCATAAGCGGTAAGGAAATCTTTTCCGGTTAGATGTGGTGGAAGGCCTTTGACGTCCCCGACTCCAACATTAACGGAGGGTTCTCTAAAATATAAAGGGACGAGTTGGGCATGACAGTCGGTGAAATTGAGAAGCGTCACTTGACCAACAGAATCAAAACTCAAAAGATCGTCTTGCGTAATTGTTTGGCGTGCCGCGGCCCGAGAGAGCATTCCTGGGGCACCAGATATGACAGCGGTTGCTGCCGCCACTTGCAAAAACTGACGTCTATCCAACATCCTCGACCCTCTTCAACTTAGATTCTTGATAAAAGAGAGGGGCAGTAGCAACAAACTACGCCCCTCATCTTCATCATTTTGTGTTTAGTTACGCACTGATGGCGTTTCAACGGGAAGACCTTGCCCACGTGAATTTAGGTATAGTTCCAAATTTACGTATTCAGGAGCCCCATAAGCAAATGGCTGAGCCCGGATATTCTTATTGCAACCCCGGAAACGACGGTGCAATGAGCCGATCTTTTGCCATTTAAGACGATAAGTCGGGAAGCCGTTACTTTGCCCTTGGCTCAGCAAATTAGCCCGCGCATATTTGCCAGGGTTATCTTCATGGCAATGCTTACAAGCCATGTCGAGTTGACCACGTCGTTCATAGTAGAAGGCTTTACCTTTTTCATAATAAGGCGTTACTGGGCCATCAATTTTGACATTCACGGGCATGCCACGGGATTGTAGTTTGACAAAAGCTGTCATACCAAGAAGTTCAGCAGATTCCCATTTCCACGCCTTAGCTTTCATTTGAGATGTCCGGCAGAAATTAATCTGCTGCTCAACGTTGACCATTGCAGCTTTATTTTTGTTCAGCACAGGATAACGGGTTGCTACACCTTTCATAGAATCAGAAGCCGCATTATGACAAGATTCACAAGATTTCCCCGCTTCCCCTTCCACTGAAGACCAATTACCTTCAGCTTGATCCACCCAGATTTGCGCTGGATTTTCAAAGTCATCATCTTGAATAGCACGTGTTTCTTTAGTGGCATATGTATAGCCACTAAGCTTATCCCCTACTTTATAGGCTCCCCAATCTTTGTCCTCTGCTTGAGAGGCTGTGGAACCTAGGGCCATACCACCTATCAAAAGAGAAGCAATGTATAATTTACGCATAGTCATCCCCTTATCAGGTTACAGCAATTTTCGCGGATTTCTTGTACTCTTTGCCAGAATCATCTTTCCACATGAAATCCAAAGTTCCGCTGTCAACAGCACGAACATGGAAGGCCATGTAAGGGTTCGCTGATACAGCTGGATGCCAATCAGAGGCAAAGACTTCCTTGCCATTATAATTACAGGCAAAGCTGTTAATGATCATGCGAGGAATGTTCTCGCCTGTCTTTTTGTTTTTCCGACGACCTGATTCCATTTTGTGCGAAATCAAGGTTTTCACTTGAAAAACTTCACCTTTTTTAACGGATTTAGGTGATTTTACCCGTGCTTTAACTTTAGCCATTATTTTGCTCCCTCGTCCAAATCAAACTGCATTAAAATGCAGATAATTTGAATGCGTTTAAAAGATAGTGCAACTTATCTACGTTTAATTAAACGTGAGTTGCACTAGCCGCCACAGCCGCCAATTGTTACCTTAACTTCGGTTTTCGCCATGAAAACAGATCCATCACCCATTTCGGCAACAGCAATCACATTTTGTGTTTTGGCAAGGCGCATACGGGTTGCGGCCTTGGCTTTCCCTGATGCTGGTGAAAATTTGAATACTGCCACTTCTGGAAGTGGGTTGCCATCAGCTAAGATATGAATTGTCTTAACGTAATCAGCATCTGTCATAGGACTATCAACGTCCACACCGACGGGAACCGTGTTGCCATTTTCTGCGATTTGCGGCAATTCTAGAGTAACTTTACCCATAGTTGGTGTTTTACCACCCGTAATCTTCTTAATAGATTCAGCTGCCAACTTTGCATCAGCCATTGCCAGACCTGGCAATAAACTCGTAGCAAGAGCTGTACAAGCGCCGGCGCCTGCGAACTTTAGGATGTCGCGGCGGCTAACTGACGACATTTCTATTCGTTGTACCATTGATGTCTCCTCAACGATTTTTACTTGAGTGTTTCTATTAGGGAGGTGTAACTCAGCATCCCTGTTTAAATTTTATTTGAGCGTCATAAGGTAGGCGACAATATCTTCCACATCCTGAGCAGAAAGGATTGTTTTGCCTTTAAACTTCTTCATAACGCGGTTTAACCCGTCAGTTTTATAAAAAGCTGGCATGATCGTATCTTCATTGACCACTTTTGAGTTGACGAGACGAAGCCTAATCTCACCCTCAGAATAACGATCAGCAACACCTTTTAAATCTGGTCCCACATCCCCATGAAAGGATTGCTCAGGGATCGGTAAGGTGTGACAGGCAAGACAATTGCCTTTTTTACGATGTATCGCAGCTTCCCTGCCTTTTTTGGCATCACCAGGTTTCCCCGTAAGTGATTTAGGAATACTGTTTCCGTCTTTAATCTCGTATTTGACGAGTTTAGCGGGTTCCGCTGCTATGGTAGCAGCACTTAATGCAACTGAAAAAGTTGCACCTACAGCCAATACGGCTAAGGCTCTAAGCATCAAAGCTAGTCCCTCCATTTTTCTGACATTCTGTAATTTTTCTGTAATTTTAATAACCGATTGATTTTTCAATCTTTTTATTGATACAGAGTTAATGCCAGGGTGAAAACTTCCCTATCCACAAAAAATCATATTCGTATTTTGTAAAATATCAAGCTAAATTAGAATTATACTATTATATTTGACAACACATTGGAGTGATTAAATCATGAAAAACACGATAGTAACGTTTTTCGCCTCTGTAATTGTTTTTTTTGCAGTCGGAACTGCTAATGCGGCAGAAAAATTACTTCCTGAAGCACAGGTAAATGATGACGGGCTTTACACTCAACCCTGGTTCATGGAATCTTTCCTGGACTTAAAAGAAGATGTTGCTGAATCGGCCGCTGCAGGAAAGCATCTTGCCATTTTATGGGAGCAAAGAGGTTGCCCTTATTGTCGTGAAACCCATATGGTTAACTTAAGAAACCCAGAGATTGTCGCCTATATCAAAAAGAATTTTAACGTCATTCAAATGAACCTGTGGGGCGACAAAGAAGTGACGGACTTTGATGGTACGGTGACAACCGAGAAAAAATTTGCTCGCAAAAACGGTATCCAGTTCACCCCTACCATTCAATTTTTCCCCATGGAACTTAAAGAAGGGGAAAAGAAGCAGCAAGTTTGGCGTCTACTAGGATACTGGAAACCTTTCCATTTCCTCAATTCCTTTGTTTATGTCAAAGACGGTGACTACCAAAAGGAACCAAATTTCCAACGCTGGCTTCAGGCTCGAGCAGAAAAACTTCGCGAAGAAGGTAAAGAAATTAATATGTGGGACAATTAAGAAAGAGATTTCCTCCTTAATTTTTCACGTCATTCCCGCGAAAGCGGGAATCCAGGGGCTAAAATTTCGAAATTTATCGCTAGCCCTGGATGCCCGACCAAGCCGGGCATGACGTAATTCTTTGTGAGTTTTGAATGTTACCCGCGACTAAACAGCGCCGCTATGCCTTCTTTCAAGGAACCTTCTTCCAATCGTTTAAGGCCGATTAAGCCTCCTAAGATGATGGAAGCTAAAGCGATCACAGAACCAACAGCTAGCGTTGACATGCCTGTAATGCCTTGCCCTATGGTGCACCCTAAAGCCAAAACACCGCCAATACCCATAAGAGCAGCGCCAAACATATGGCTAATCATGTCGTCAGCAGAATTAAAGGATTCAATCCTGAACTGCCCCGCCAATTTAGCAGAAACAAATGACCCGGTAATAATCCCGCCGACTACAGCGATTCCAAAGTTAATTGTCGCTCCACTGAAGGTCATCAAATACTGAATGCTTTCCCCAACAGGGTTAACAAAGGTGAATGAGGCTAAAGGAGTTGGTTCAAAATCGTCGAAGCCAACGACACCCGTCACATACCATGCAACTGGAATTAAAAGTCCAATCAGGACTCCGGCGGCAACATCTCTACCAGAACTTCTGAACTCAGCATCTTTAAAACAAAATGCTAAAATACCGCCTGCAATAACAAGAGTTACAACTGCTCTTGCGACATCAGGGGAAAGGCCAAAGGCTGCCAAAATACCTGGTATACCTTGAGTTTCCAATCCCATCTCAGCCAAATCAATAACGGTGACGGCTTCTAATTCTACACGAGCCAAACCAATTAATCCGCGCAACGTCATGTAAGCAAAAATGCCGAGAATAAGAGCAACAATCACCGACTTTAGGCTTCCTGCACCGATACGAACCAAGGTTTTGTTCCCGCAACCGCCCCCCATGGTCATGCCGAATCCGAAAAGCAATCCACCAATAATAGCTCCGGCCCATCCTAGATTAGCTGATTGGTAAATCGATGTTGAAAGATCAATTATACCCGCCATATGGAGGCCTTGGCTTCCTAAGATCGCAATCGCAACTGCTAGCATCCAAGCGCGGAAGCGGTTCCAATCTTCCATATAGACGATGTCAGACAACGCCCCCATGGTGCAAAAATTTGTTCTCTGCGCAACGGCCCCAAAGACTCCGCCTAAGACGAAACCAAGTGTTGCGATAACTGTCCCAATGGGAAGCTCTTCCATTTCCCGAACCCCTTTGTTGTTCTGCCCTGTATTTTTGGCGCGATTTTTATTATTTGCGCACTCATATTCGATTTAGTTTAATTAGAAATTTTTAATTTTCAATCGAATTGGCAAAAACAGCTGATTTTAGCGGGTAAAAAACAACCTACGCACCGTTTTCGTAGTAGCAAATATCACCACAGCAGCAGTTACATTCATTACTAACGCATAAATCACACTTGGAATTACCATCATGGTATTAGCCAAAAGTGTCGCTGCGACGAAAATTCCCATAGCCGCGTTTTGCAAACCACATTCAAGAGAAATCGCTACGCTTTGGCCACGATCAAGATAAAGCCAACGAGCACCAAAGAATCCAGCCCCCATAGTGAGGATGTTCAATGCGACAACTGCGGGGCCGATTTCAACAAAATGATCTGTAATGCTGCCCCATTGTCCGGTAAAAGTCGCAGCGACAATCAAAACAAAAACAAAGGTCGCAGCTTTACGGGCTTTAGGCTCAATCCATAGAGCCCACATTTCTTTGTAATGACGTAATGCCATCCCTGCTAACAATGGCAGAGTCGAAATAACAAAAACACCTAGAACCATTTTCCCGATTGGTAGGTTAACCATTTCAGTCATACCAACAAAATGGGCCAACCCAAGGTTTACAATCAAAGGAACAGTTAAAACTCCAACAAGGCTAGTTACAGCCGTCAAAGAGACTGATAGGGCCGTATCACCCCGAGCCAAATGGGTGAGCAGGTTTGAAGTAATGCCCCCAGGACAAGCTGCTAGAATGACAATTCCTACAGCGAACTCAGGATTCATTGGAAAAATTATTGCAATGAAAAAAGCAATAAGGGGCAACAACACCATCTGGCTAGATAAGCCATAAATCATGGCCTTAGGATATTTAAGAACCCGTCTAAAATCATCGACCACAAGTGCTAACCCCATTGAGAACATGATGAAAGCAAGAGAAAGTGGGAGGAGAATCTGCGTAACCATCGGGATCCTAATTATTCACGATTTGAGACATTAACATCTAACCTATCATAACCTTTATGTAACCCCCTAAGTGAGCCAATAACTATACAATTACCCTTCAATTACTCTAAAGTTGAAAAACGTCAGTTTTCGTAGGTAACAAAGCTGTAGGTGGATTGATATTCTACTCAAAATTAATTGACAGTAGCCAAGATGCAGGTACTTTAGAATAATCTAAAAGATTGATATAACACTATTGATCTCTAAAATATAAAGCACATATTAAAAATGCTGCAGAGCTTTTAAGGAGTTTCCGTGAATCGGGTCGCAATTATCAGTGGGGACGATACTTTTAGGGGACAATTAGTTTCTGTCCTTGGTTCTTATTATCATGTTTTTCCATTTTCTGATCATTCTGAAGCCTTAGACGGGCTTCGTACATTACAACCTGACGCAACCCTTTTAGATATCCATTTAGGAAAAGGGGGCGGTCTAAAACTCCTCCGTGAAGTTAGAGCTAATGCGCTGTTAAAGAAACTGCAGGTCGTTGTTGTTACCGACAACACCAAGCCTGCTTTATCTGATGAAATTAAATATTCTGGCGCTGATGATGTCCTCGTAAAACCTTTCCGTAAATCGTTCCTGCTTAAAGCTGTTACCCAGATGATTAACAGTAAAGTTGAGAAAGGGTGGGACGAGCTTCCTCAACTGCAACAAAGAGCTTTAAAAGAAACCGCAGGCGTTTTCAGGAACTGTTTTGCTGATGCAGATCACGACAACCCTCTGCCTATGGACCAAATTGAAAAAAGCTGTGCGCCTCTTATTGAAGCCATTAGCGACAATCAAATCGGCGGTATTCTTCAAGGTGTTCAAGGGCATGATGATTACACCTACGTGCACTCTCTAAGGGTTTCTATCTATCTCTCTCTCCTCGGTCATGCCATGGGCATTCGGGGTGATGATATGATGATTCTCTCCAGCGGTGGCCTAATGCACGATATTGGCAAAGCTCGAGTCCCTCTTGGTATTCTCAACAAACCAGGACGGTTGACCGAAGAGGAATGGCCAAAGATGTCTGCCCACGTGCTCCATACCAGCAAAATTTTGAACAACACAGAAACCATCCACCCAGGCATTCGAATTATTGCTGAACAGCATCATGAAAAACTAGACGGAACGGGTTATCCTTATGGGCTCAAAGGCAAAGATTTAAACAGCTTAGCGCGCATGGCGTCGATTGTAGATATTTATGGCGCTTTGACCGACGAACGGGTCTATAAAAAAGCCATGCCTGCTGAAAAAGCTATATCCATCCTTATGGAAATGGAAAACGAGTTGGATATGGGAATGTTGAAGGTTTTCCAAGAACTGCTTCTGGACAACACAACACCCTATGAAAAGGTTGAGGCGGAATAAAAGTCAGATCTCTAAAATAGCGACCGTTTCACCTTCACTGACTTTTTCACTTTCAGAAAAATAAACCTCGACAATGGTCCCATCCACAGGGGCTGTGACGGGGATTTCCATTTTCATGCTTTCTAAAATGAGGATAGCATCGTCTTCTTCAACTTTAGCTCCAGGCTGAGTGACAACCTTCCAAACCACACCTGCAACTTCAGCTTTTACTTCAATTTTAGCCATTATACTGTTGTTTTCCTTGCGTTATAAAGTCAACGGCCAGGTTTCCATGAGATGCTCACCGATTCCTCCGTCCGGCCGACGGCGATGAACCTCCAGCATATCAGAAATCCATTTCCTGGTTTCCCGAGGGTCAATGACGGTCTGAGCTAAAAAGGGCGCAGCAAGATCATAAGCTGATGACCCACGGGCCATTTCTTCAGTCAATTGCTTATACCGCTCAGGGTCATCTTTATATTTCAAACCGTGGACAACACTTACGGCAATTGCCGGGTCGACAAAGCCTATTTCGCCAGTAAACCAAGCCGCCATTTCATCCACCCTGCCCCCACCCATATTAAGGTAGGCCTGCCCAAATGACTTACGCATAACAATGGCGAGCTTTGGCACAGTGCAAAGCTCTAAGGCTTGAAGAAAATTCATAATCTTACCGGGAATTTTTTGCTTCTCCCCTTCAACCCCGATGAGGAAACCAGGGGTATCAGCCATCAAAACCAAGGGCACATTAAAGCTATCGCAGAGGGCCAGGAAAGCACATATCTTATCGCAAGAATCCGCGTCCAAAGCCCCACCTTTAAACTTGGGATTATTGGCAACAATTCCGACAGTCTGCCCGTTAAGCCGGGTAAGCGCTGTCACGACTGCTTTGCCAAAGCGTTCTTTAAGAGGGAAATAACTGTCTTTATCGACAAAGGCTTTAATAATCTTACGAACATCGTAGGTTTTAGACCGTTCCTCAGGCAAAAGCTCTAAAATATTCTCTTCGCCTCCCGAACCAGCAGGAACGTCCGTGACAGGAGGAAGCTCACCGTTATGACTAGGGAGATAAGAAAGGAATCGTTTGATCGCTGAGAGCGCCTCTAGATCGCTGTTAACGGCTAAATCAACCTGACCAGTCACCCCAGTCTGCATCATCCAGCCTCCAAGCTCCTCGTCATTCACTTCTTCAGCCGTGGCAACAGTTGTTACCCTATTTGAGGAAACCGCCATCACCGCCCCTTTGCGCATAACAACGAAATCAGACATCACCGCATTCCAGGTGGACCCACCATAGCTTTGCCCAAGGACAGCACTGGCATAAGGCACCTTACGGCGACGATTATAAGAGCCAATGGCAGCGATACCGCCAATACCAGAGGCCCCCATGATCTCAGGCATTCTGGCCCCAGAACATTCACCGAGATGAATAATTGGTATTCCATTCTTTTGGGCAGATTTAGAGAGATGACCGTATTTCTTGGTTGCTGTGATAGCAGAAGACGCCCCTAAGGTGGTGAAGTCACTGGCCGACACAGCAATCATGCGCCCATCTATTTTGCCATAACCCGTGACAACGCCATCTGCTGGAGATTTTTCAGAATCGGCGGGGCTATAAGAATGAGCAAAAAGGCCTAATTCGCTGAAAGAATCTTTATCTAAAAATTCTTCCAGTCGTTCTCTGGCATTGAGAATTCCCGCATCGGCTCTTTCTTTGAGACGCTTGGGCGAGCCCATCGCACGGGCCTTTTTAGACCGACGCTCATGTTCAGAAATTTTATCTTCAAATGCCATCTATCGAAGAGTCACACTGCCGCCATCAAGGGCTAAAATAGTTCCCGTAACAAAAGCAGAAGCCCGTGATGCCAAATAGATTGCTGTACCAGCCATATCTTCAGGAGAACCAATCCGTCCCCGAGGAACCCGGGCTTCAATTTGTTTGCGGAAATCTTTCAAGGTCGCCGCCATCATTTCACTCTCAAAAGGCCCTGGTGCAATGGCATTGGCAGTTATGTTATCTGCTGCTAAGCGCGAAGCCAGAACCCTAGTTAACTGGTGCACAGCGGCCTTACTCGCTGGATAAGAGAACGTACTTTGAAACGGAATTCCTAAGCCATCAATAGAACCAATGTTAATAATCCGTGCAGGATCTTCTGCAGTCCCTGAGGCTCTTAGTTCTGGAAGTAGTTTTTGGGTAAGGAAGAAAATAGATTTAACATTTAAATCCATCACCTTGTCCCAGCCAGCCTCAGGAAATTCATCAATTGGCGCGCCCCAGGCAGCCCCTGCATTATTGACAAGAATATCGAGGGATTTTTCACGTTTTTTGATTTCTCCTGCTAGATACTCAACCCCTTCCATGTCAGCAAGGTCAGCCGGAATCGAAATGCATTCCCCTGTTTTTGAGAGTTCAGCAGCAACTTCATCACAAACTTCGGCTTTACGCGAAGAAATATAAACTTTTACGCCATTCTCAACATAACCTCTTGCGATCATTAGCCCAATGCCACGAGAACCGCCGGTTACCAAAGCAACTTTACCTTCTACAGAAAACAAATTCTTCACGTTGATATTCTCCCAAACAAACGTTTATGTTTTTAACTTTTCGGTATGTTTACTTTATTGCCTATACAATTACCCTGTCAACGCCCTATATTTATCCTATTAAGGCATTAAAAAGCCTGTCACGACGAAAAAACCATGCTAGAAGACGTTGATTCCGTAAGGTAACTTAGCCCATGGAGATGGGAGCTTTAGGGAAAAAATCCGGGGAGGAATACTGTGTCCGATTGGAAAATTGGCGCTTTTGATCGTGAAGCACAGCACGAACTCAAAAGGCGCGTCTTACTTGACGAAGCATCTGTTTTGTTCAACCAACAAGGTTTTACTGGCACCACTCTTGATGAGGTTGCCAAACGACTAAACTTGACCAAAGCAGCTCTTTATTACTACGTAAAAAATAAAGAAGACCTTGCAGTTCAAAGCTATAATAGAACTTGCGAACTCCAAGCAGATTATTTGAAACGAGCAGATGAGTCAGGCAAAACCGGCCTGGAAAAAATTCATCATTACATTGAAAACAGTACCCAGAGTGACAACCCTCCATCAGCTATTTTAATGGAGGTTGCCGCTCTTAAAGAAGGCAATCGCAAACCGCTGCAAAAAGCGGTTCGTGCAAATGCAGTTGTTCTGCGCGGGTTTATTGCTCAAGGCATTAAAGACGGAACTATCACTGAATGTGACCCTACTATGGTGTCCTTGGCGATTATTGGTTCTCTTTCTTGGATGCACAAATGGGTGGACGTTAAACAAGAAGCCATTGAGGAGGTCGGTAAAGGGCTCGTTGATCTCTTTATAAACGGTATGGCACCTCAAGGAGCTACAGTCACCAGCTCACCCAATGTCGATGCTTCATTTACTGCCAAAGCTCATACGGAAATTTTTGACCGTACAGAGCAGGCCCGCCTTAAACGTGAAGCCCTTCTGAAAGCAGCAACAAACTCTTTCAATCAAAAAGGTTTCACAGGGACATCGCTTAATGATGTCGTGAAGACCCTAAATGTCTCAAAGGGCGCTTTTTATTACTATGTGAAGAATAAAGATGACCTTTTGTTCCAATGCCTGCAACGCTCCTTGGAACTCATTGGTAAAACATTAAATCACTCAGAGAATGAAGGCACCACAGGACGTGAAAAGCTGGAAAGCTTATTACGAAATGGAATCGCTACTCACTGTGGCCCTGAAGGTCCTATTGCGGTCTTTACAGACTTAATGGCTCTGGAACAGGACCGTCGTGACGAAATCATTACCGAAGCTGTTAAATATCTCGCAATTCTTCAAGAGTTTATGGACACAGGCTTATCTGATGGCAGCATTCGTGAATGTTCCCGCCGGACAACGCTCTTTGGCGTTGTCGGCGCGATGAGTTGGTTACCAAAATGGTATACGGCTGGGGGCACCCTGCCTCCCCATCAAATTGCGGCACAGTTCTGCAAGCTCTTTACATACGGGCTAAAACCTAGATAACACCTCGCCTATTCCATAATGGTCTCAATAAACTACATCAACAATCAAAGCCTTAAACCTGAAAAAGTGCGTTAAAGTTAGCTATATTTTGCTTGTCTGGCTTCTATATGTTAACCAACTACTATAGGAATTAAAAAGCAACAACGCGCAATTTTTGCGCGACAATAAGGCAAAAGGTATGAAACCTGACTCTCCAGACATCAAAATTCGCAAGGCAACAGACAAAACTTTAGCGGAACAACTGCTAATCAATGATCGAGAGCTCGCATATCGTAAAGCCCTTCTAGGCTTCACTGAAGAAGACGAAAAAATACTTAAATCGCTCAAAAGTACAATCACTGATGGCGTAGATTATATCGTTGAAAATTTTTATGATGCACAGCTACAGAACAACGAAATTTCTCTACTAATTGGCGACGTAGACACTCTGCGTCGGTTAAGCCAAGCTATGCGGCGATACATACTTGAACTTTTTGAAGGGTTTTATGACGGGGAATATGTCAACAAACGCCTGCGTATTGGCAAGGTACATAAGCGCATTGGTGTGTCGCCAAAACTTTACGTTTCAGCGGTCAATCAACTCCAAATCGCCATCGACGACTATATCCTAAAAGAAGATAATGCTAATAAAGACTGTCATTCTTGCGGCGACAAACGCAAAGCAGTCCATAAACTTTTGATGTTTGACATGCAGTTGGTGTTTGATACTTACATTTCGTCCCTGGTTGCTGAAGTTCAGGTAGCCAAAGGAGAGCTTGAAGATTACGCCACTAGCCTGGAAACGACCATTGCTGAGCGCACCTCACAACTTAAAGAGCTTTCAACTCTAGACGGCCTTACTGGTCTTTTAAATCAACGGGGCTTTTATGAAAATCTCCGCCGTGAGTTATCCGTTGCGGAACGTAATGCACGCCCCTTAACAATTATATATTTCGACCTTAATGGGTTTAAAAAAATAAATGATACCAAAGGTCATAAGGAAGGTGATCGTGTTTTAGAGTGTGTTGGCACAGCAATTAGAGCCACAATACGTGATATCGATTTTGGCTGTCGCTACGGCGGAGATGAATTTTGTGTCATCATGCCGAATGCGACGAAAGAAAACACCGCTGACGCTTGCGATCGATTGATCAGCGCTTACGAAACCCATGACACTTTAGGCGTGACATTCTCTATCGGTATTGCCCAGGTTGGCCCAGAAAAATTCTGTAGCTCTGATGCCTTAGTCAAAAAAGCCGATACACTAATGTATAAAGCCAAGGCGAAGGCTAAAAAACGTCCCGGACACTACAAAGAACATTGATAATTAAAGATAATATTCCTGAAGAGGCGTCAGACCGTTAAAGCTCTGCGACGCATAGGTCGCCGTATAAGCTCCTGCCGCATGAATACGTACTTTGTCACCTGATTTCAGGGTCAAAGGCATTTGATAGTTGGCTTTTTCGTAGAGAATATCCACTCCGTCACAAGTCGGCCCAGCAATATTAACTGCGGCTGACTTGGCGCCATCCTTCAGTGTCGTGATTTTATATTTGATAGCTTCATCCATAGTTTCCGTTAACCCACCGAAGAAACCGATATCCAAATAAACCCAACGCTTATTATCTTGTGAAGGTCGGTTTGAAACCAACACTACTTCAGACTCAATAATACCAGCAGAAGCGGTTACTGAACGGCCAGGCTCCAAAATAATTTCAGGAATATGGTTGCCAAAGTGATGGGTGATAGAGTCCATTATGGCTTTGCCATAATCTTGAGCTGAAGGAACTTCTTCGCGATAACGCGCAGCATATCCTCCACCGAGATTAAGCATCTTCAAATCTAGGCCAGCTTCTCTTAAGTCAGTAAAGATCATGGCGACTTTGCCAATTGCAATGTCCCATTGGTCAGCATTGGTTTGTTGTGAGCCAACATGGAAGGAAATTCCGTGGGCATCCATGCCGAGGTCGCGCGCCATCAACATAAGTTTCTTCGCGGATTCTACATCACAGCCAAATTTCTTCGACAAAGGCCAATCGGCCCCTTCGTTTGTGGTCGCGATTCGACAAAACACTGAAGCTCCTGGAGCCGCTTCTGCTAGCTTTTGAAGTTCTTCTTCACAATCAAAGGCAAAGAGGCGCACCCCTTTTTTAAAAGCAGCCGCAATGTCAGACTGTTTTTTGATGGTATTGCCATAAGATAAATCAGCAGGTTTCGCGCCTGCGGCTAAACAGAACTCGATCTCTGCATAACTTGCAGCATCAAAGGCTGAGCCTTCTTCAACAAGAACATCAAGGACTTGAGCTGCAGGGTTCGCTTTTACGGCATAAAAAATCCGGGCAAGGGGAAAGGCCTCTGAGAGATTCTTATAGTTCTCTCTGACCACATTAAGATCAACAACAAGACAGGGGGTCGCTGGGACTTGCTCTGCCAAAAAATTCTCAATTTTTAGCGTCACCGCACAAAACTCCTCAAAAACCGGGAACTCATGGTTCACTCGATTGATAAAAGGAGCCTCTGGGAATACCCTCGGGCTACCGGAAGAGCCGCTATATAAGGGCTTCTGCACCGATTTGAAAGAAGAAAATTAGCCTAGGCTAAATTAATCCTGCTAAGGGTGAACTTGGGTCAGCATATTGCTTCTTCGGCATTCGGCCTGCTTGATAGGCCAAACGTCCTGATTCAATGGCTAGCTTCATAGCTTTAGCCATCTTGATCGGGTCTTTTGCCCCGGCAATCGCCGTATTCATCAACACCCCATCACAACCAAGCTCCATAGCAAAGGCTGCATCAGAAGCTGTACCGACACCTGCATCCACAAGTACAGGAACAGAGGCATTTTCCTTGATCAAGCGGATATTTACCGGATTGATAATTCCTAACCCTGAGCCAATTAGAGAGCCAAGCGGCATAATGGCGACACAGCCCATATCTTCCAGAGTTTTAGCCATGATTGGATCATCAGAACAATAGACCATCACCTTGAAACCTTCTTTGATCAACAGTTCTGCAGCCACTAGGGTTTCGGTCATATTTGGATAAAGTGTCTTTTGATCACCAAGGACTTCAAGCTTCACCAAGTCCCAGCCGCCAGCTTCCCGGGCCAACCGCAAGGTTCGCACCGCCGAATCTGCATCGAAGCAACCTGCGGTGTTGGGCAGGTAGGTATATTTTTTAGGATCAACGTAATCAACCAGCATGGGCTGAGTTGGGTCACTGACGTTAACGCGACGCACAGCTACAGTCACAATCTCAGCACCTGAAGCTTCGATAGCAATTTTGGTTTCTTCAAAATCTTTGTATTTGCCAGTTCCGACCAAAAGCCTGGAATTAAACTTCATCCCAGCGACTTCAAAACTGTCATCACCTTCAGGAGACCCACCACCAATAAAGTGCACGATCTCCAACTTATCACCATCATCGACCTGAACTTCACTGTAGGTAGATTTTGGGACGATCTCCAAATTCCGCTCAACAGCTACTTTACCTGGGTCTACACCCAAATCGGTCAGCAGATTTTCTAATGTCATAGCAGAAGTCAAAGGGCGGGATTCGCCATTGATGGTCACTTGCATCGGGTTCAATCTCTTTAAAAAGGTGAGAATCAATCGAGGCGCAGTATGAAACCCTCGCCCCTTCCTTTCAAGCCCACTTATTCATTCCTTCATTTTAATGCAGAGCTTCGTTGCGTCGCGGAATCAGCGTGTTATATATCTATGATAGAATGACATGACATTAGATGAAGGAGAAGGCATCTGTCTGGTCCAAAGAAAATTCTAATTATGAACGGCCCCAACCTAAATCTCCTGGGGAGCCGCGAACCGGAAGTATATGGCTACGATACCTTAGATGATATTAAGGGACGATGTGAGGCCTTGGGTTCTGAATTAGGGTTTCAGGTTGATTTTCGCCAATCGAACAGTGAAGGCGAGATGGTCAACTGGATTCAAGAAGCTCGAACAGATCATGCAGGCATTATTATTAATCCCGCAGCCTACTCTCATACTTCGATCGCTATTCTCGATAGTCTGCTAGCCAGTGAAATACCGATTATTGAAGTGCACTTATCAAATATTCACCAGCGGGAAAGTTACCGCCAACATTCGTACGTTTCAAAAGCAGCTAAAGGGGTCATTTGTGGTCTTGGTGCTCAAGGTTATGACCTCGCGATGAGGGCTATGGCCCAGCTTTTGGAAAAGAAGTAGATAACTTATAGAGGAATAAAAAGTCTGATGAGTAAGTCTGATATAGACAACGATATGGTCCGCCAACTTGCGGAACTTCTGGATGAAACCGGCCTCACCGAAATTGAATTCGGCAAAGGGGATTGGCATATTCGTATCGCTAAATCCGGAACAGTGGTCCAGGCTCAAGCGCCTGTTGCGGCGCCCCCTGCTGCTCCAGTCGCAGTGGTAGCACCTGAAGTTGCAGCAGTTAACCCTGGAACGATTAAATCCCCGATGGTTGGTGTCGCCTATTTGACCCCCGAACCTGACACGCCTAACTTTGTTGCTGTTGGTGATTCAGTCACCGAAGGACAAACGATCATGCTGATTGAAGCCATGAAGGTTTTTAACCCAATTCATGCACCAAAAGCGGGAAAAGTCATTCAAATCATCGCCGAGAATGGTTCGCCTGTTGAGTTTGGCGAACCTTTAATGATCATCGAATAATCGGGTCGGGTCACAAATATGTTTGATAAGGTTCTTATCGCCAATCGCGGAGAAATTGCGCTTCGCATTCAGCGTGCCTGCCGCGAGATGGGTATCAGCACTGTCGCAGTTCACTCTACAGCCGATGAAAATGCTATGCATGTTCGTCTCGCTGATGAAGCGGTCTGCATTGGCCCGCCTGCCGCGACAGAAAGCTATTTGAATAAACATGCCATTCTTTCTGCAGCAACCATTACCGGAGCGGATGCTATTCACCCTGGCTATGGATTTCTGTCTGAAAATGCAGAGTTTGCTGCCATGGTGGAAGAACACGGCTTTACCTTCATTGGTCCCTCCCCTCAGCATATTCGGGAGATGGGAGATAAAATCACAGCAAAACAAGTTGTGATGGAAGCAGGTATCCCCGTTGTTCCTGGATCAAGTGGTGCGGTAAGAACGGCTGAAGAGGCCGGAAAAATCGCTGCCGAAATCGGATATCCAGTTATCATTAAAGCAACCGCTGGCGGCGGTGGTCGAGGTATGCGGGTAGCAAACAGTCCAGACGAATTAGCAACTGAGCTCCAAAATGCCTCACGGGAAGCAAAGTCTGTGTTCGGCAACCCTGATTGTTACCTGGAGAAATATTTAGGCCATCCGCGTCATATTGAAATTCAGGTTCTTGCTGATAACCACGGCAATGCAGTCCATCTTGGTGAGCGTGATTGCTCTTTGCAGCGTCGCCACCAAAAAGTTTTAGAAGAATCACCCTCACCTGCTCTTAACGCTGAACAGCGGGAAGAAATTGGGCAGGTTGTGGCTACTGCTATCAAAAAAATTGGCTATCGCAGTGCTGGAACAATTGAGTTTCTCTTTGAGGATGGCAAATTCTACTTCATTGAGATGAATACCCGCCTGCAAGTGGAGCACCCTATTACCGAAATGGTCTGCGGAATCGATATTGTCCGTGAAATGATCAGAGTATCTTCTGGCGCTCCTCTGGATTTTGCTCAAGAAGACATAAAATTCCAAGGTCATTCCATTGAATGTCGGATCAATGCTGAGAATCCAGAAACATTTGTTCCCTGCCCGGGGAAAATTGGTGAATACCATGCTCCTGGTGGGCTTGGCATTCGGGTGGATTCTGCTCTTTACTCCGGTTACACGGTCCCTCCCCATTATGACAGCATGATATCAAAATTGATTGTCCATGCTGCAACTCGTAATGAATGCCTCATGCGCTTGCGCCGAGCCCTTTCGGAATATGTTATCGAAGGTTTGGACACGACAATTCCTCTCCACCAAAAGCTAATGGCTGAACCTGTTTTCCAAAACGGGGATTATGACATTCATTGGCTGGAAAAATTTGTCGGCAAGTAAATGCCAAATATGACACCCGAACTTCTGCTGCACGCTTATGCTTCAGGAGTTTTTCCTATGGCAGAAAGCCGGGATGACGACAGTCTTTATTGGGTAGACCCTGATGAACGGGGCATCATACCTTTGGATGGTTTGCGAATATCACGTAGCTTAAGAAAAACGATCCGCAAAGGTGTCTTTGAAGTCCGATGTGACACCGCTTTTGAAGAAGTTGTCCGCGGATGCGCCGAAGCGACGGAAGACCGAAAAGATACCTGGATCAACAGTGAAATCTTTGAGCTCTATTCCAAACTTTTCCAGATGGGATTTGCCCACTCTATCGAATGTTGGGTTTATGATGAATTGGTTGGTGGACTCTACGGTGTTTCACTCCAAGGAGCTTTTTTTGGCGAAAGCATGTTTTCCCGCATGACTGACGCAAGCAAAGTTGCTCTCATTCACTTAGTTTCTCGTTTAAAGATCAGCGGTTTTTCCTTACTGGATACACAGTTCGTGACGGACCATTTAGTGAGCTTAGGGGCACAAGAGATTTCGCGGGATGAATATCTTAAACAGCTATCTAAAGCCTTGAACCAGAATGTTACGTTTTATTCTGGGAGCGATTCTTCAGTTTTATCAGCATCGCTTGAAACTGTGATTGCACAATCTAAGACCCAAACATCATAAACGGGGTGTTCCATAGCCGATAAAGCTGGACTGGATGCAAACATCCATCCGCGGAAAATATCTTTTGCTGGTTCACCTGGTCGAACTTCCCAAACATCTAAAAAGGCAGCACTTTCCGGAGTTTCTTCCGGAGGGCGCTTTTGGCAATGACGGGCAATAATTTCTAAGGTTCCAAATCGAGCCACATCCCCAATAGGAGCCTCAAGCTTGGATACTCGACCTGTTACTTTGTCCAACCCTTGGAGAATAGCCATATTGTAAGGATTGCCATAAGCTGTAGATAGGGAACTACTCCCAAACAAAAGTGAGAGTAAAACGAGGTTTAGTAGAGGACTAAAAGCTGACACTTTATTTGTCGCCATCCTCATCACCACCAGTGGCTAAGAAGATAATATCACCGACTTGGTCTTCTAAAGAACGATAATCTTTGGTTTTGGCAATAACGCCATCAGCGGAAAGAAACTCTTTAGATTTTCCGGGCATCAACCGAATGTATTTACCCCCAAGCATCCCATCACTTGCAATTGTCGCAACCGTATCCTTGGGCAATTTGATATCTGGACGCATGGAGAGAGTAACAACCGCATCAAAAGTTGAGCTGTCCAAAATTTGTTCAACAACTGTCCCAACCTTAATACCACTAATCCGCACATCAGCCCCTTTAGTCAGGCCACCGACTTTAAAGAAAGACGTTTTAAGTTGGTACCCTTCAACGGCTTTAACCTGAGCCATTTCATAAGCAAAGGTAACAAAACCAACGGCGACGATTAGAACTACGGCACCCATGACCGTTTCAACCATTGACCTGCCCATGATTTCGCTCTCCCTTTACTGCGCGTTTTTATCGTTGGTGGCGAGTCTCGCCTTGCCCTGGTTGATAATCAACTCAAGCAAATCCTCTACAACAACCGATTCTTGGGTAAATTCTATTGAATCTCCAGGTTGGAGAGTATCTTCTTCCCCACCGGGCTCCAAAACTATGTATTTTGACCCGAAAATTCCATCGGTATGGATAGCCACTGATGTATCAATGGGGAGTTTAACCCCATGGTCAATTTCCATAGTGAGGGCCGCTCTGAAAAACTCATCGAGTTTATAGCTGGCAACTGAGCCAATCTTGATTCCTGCTAATCGAACATCAGCGCCTTCACTCAAGCCGTCAATCTTGTTAAATGCAGCAATGATTGGATAACCATCACTTGCCCCTTCGACTTTCTTACCGCCGTAAGAAAAAGCCATAGCGATAACCACTCCAAAAACAACCAGAGCACCGATAACTGTTTCCATTGTATCGTTGGGTCTGACCATTACGATTGGAGCTCCTTGTCCCTAGAGGTTATTTTCCTCGAGAAGATGAACTTAGTTGGGATCCCAAGCTTGGTAATCACCTGTGGAATGAGCTCTGTTACCCCCTTGGCTATCATGACCAACAGGCTTGTACGCGCCTTTTGTGCCAGTCAAGTTCGGCAGATGCCGCTTTTGCCAAGATTTAGCTTGGGCAGCTTGTTCAGTCAGAGGCTCATCAACTGTGTGATGGATCCAGGCATGCCACTCAGGTGGTACCTTTGAAGCTTCAACGATTCCGTTATACATCACCCAACGACGCTGACGCCCGTGGCGATCATGTTTTTTCTTAAGGCTGCAATAGTATTTATTGCCGAACTCGTCTGTTCCAACGAGTTTGCCATGAAACATTGTGAATAATTTGGTTCCAATGGACATGATTACTTCGACTCCACGCCGTTAAAAATCGTAGATATATTTGCGGCGCATTTATTGCACTTACGCCTTCTTTCGTCTAGCCAATTTCGCTCTTGAACATCAATTCTCTTATAGTTTCAAGATTAATTACGAAGATTTTCCCTAATCCGTATACTTAGATTTGATCTCCAGAACGCTCTCCATACAGTTTTGGAAGGTCTCTACACACTTAGGATCAAACTGATGTCCCGTTTCTTTTACAATCAAACCTAAGGCATCATCAACGGTCCATGCTTTTTTATAGGGGCGTTCAGAAGTAAGAGCATCAAAAACATCTGCCACAGCGACAATTCGTCCGACTAATGGAATCTCTTCCTTCGCTAATCCCCGTGGATAACCACTGCCATCAAATTTTTCATGGTGAGTTAAAGCAATGTCGGCGGCAAGTTGCAGAAGTTTGGAAGGACTGTCCTGGAGAATCGCATAACCAATTGTGGTGTGTGCCTTCATCGTTTCGAATTCTTCAGGTGTTAAGCGAGCGGGTTTGAGTAAAATTTCGTCGGTGATCCCAACTTTCCCAATATCGTGCATGGGGGCTGCTCTAAAGATATTGTCAACATCTTCATCAGAAAACCCAAGCTTTTCAGCAATCAAGCGAGAATACATAGACATACGGGTAATATGCTGTCCCGTTTCAGGGTCGCGATACTCCGTTGCTTTTGAGAGGCGGAAGATGACTTCATTTTCCCTCTCTACAATATCCTTTGTCGCCTTAGCTACTTCCTCAGCAAGAAGAGCCGTTTTGTTTTTAAGCCTTTTCGAGTTGCGCCTAAGCGCCATCAAATTAGTGATTCGCGCAACAAACTCTGTGGTATCAACGGGTTTCGTCAGAAAATCAGTCGCACCACGAGTCAAAGCATTGTAGCGGACTTCTTTGAGGTCTGCTGTTGTCACCATAACAATAGGTAGGTCGCCCATCTTTTCTGAGGACCGAATCCGAGAAATAAACTCCAGCCCATCTAACTCGGGCATCATATAGTCAACAATGATCATGTCCGGTTCATTACCGAGGCACCAATCAAGGCCTTCTACAGGGTTTGTAAAGGTAATTGGGTTGCCGTCTTCTAAGCGGTCAACCAGATGACGAAGGAGGAGAACGTTAGTTTTGTTGTCATCGATAATCACTACATCCATGGATTCTCGTTCTACTCCAGTCCGAATCTTTCTTAGTTTAAGCTCTAATAAGGTACCACCTCTTTGGATTAATTTTAAGTATTACATGAGGCTTTTGCACTAACTGATTTTCAATATGTGTTAAAAAGTTCCTGTAACCTATGACAACCCTTAAGAAAAATACCTTTTAGCCAAAACCTCTTTGCTCTTCAAAAAATAAAATAACTCGAAGATAGAGCCTTATTCGCGACAGATAAATCAGGAAAACCCTCAAAGCCCCTGATTTCCCACAACATCCAGTAGGGTCAAGTACTTTATTGTCATTTTTATAACAATATCTTGTTGCATCCAAAATCTACCTGACCTACATTTTGCGTCGTTCGCGGAGCTCCAATACAGAATATGGTGCCCAAATAAGACAAGGCCCATAAGTGGATACCACATGAAGCCACTGGGACTGTATGGTGTTGGAAGTAACTATATCTGGTGTTCGGGAAGGCGCCAGGAACATTCGCGGCAAACATTTTTAAAATGTCATTCGTCGTATTTTTATCTAATTTGTGTCGTTCGGGGTACACATGCGTATTACACGTCATTTCACACGTAAAAACGAATCACCTTATGCGAGTATTGCTTTCCGCAAAGGTATCAGCGAAATCCGCAATCCAGATGGGTCTATTGTCTTTCAAGCTAAAGATATCAATATTCCAGCTGATTGGTCACAGGTCGCCTGTGACGTTATTGCACAGAAATATTTCCGTAAAGCAGGCATCCCTGCTGCCGTAAAACCGGTAAAGGAAAAAGATGTTCCAGCTTGGCTTCAGCGTCAGACACCTGATACTAAAGCTCTAGAAAAACTTTCTGAAGATGAACGCTATAGCGCTGAAACCAGTGCAACCCAAGTTT
The DNA here is from genome assembly GCA_026196105.1 of Rhodospirillales bacterium. Lineage (GTDB taxonomy): Bacteria > Pseudomonadota > Alphaproteobacteria > Rhodospirillales > JAPHRK01 > JAPHRK01. The sequence continues at coordinate 196,303 of JAPHRK010000002.1, forward strand.
TCGATCGTATGGCCGGTACTTGGACATATTGGGGCTGGAAAGGTGGCTACTTCGACGGCGAAGCAGACGCTCAGGCTTACTATGATGAAATGCGCTTTATGCTGTGTAAACAAATGGGAGCGCCGAACTCTCCACAGTGGTTTAATACTGGTTTGCATTGGGCCTATGGAATCGATGGTCCTGCCCAAGGCCACCATTATGTGGATTACAAATCAGGCAAATTGGTCAAATCCAAATCTGCTTACGAACACCCGCAACCTCATGCTTGCTTCATTCAAGGTGTCAGCGATGACCTCGTGAATGAAGGCGGTATTATGGATCTATGGGTTCGTGAAGCTCGCTTATTCAAGTATGGTTCTGGAACAGGCACAAACTTCTCTCGCGTTCGTGGCGGTGGAGAAGCCCTCTCAGGTGGCGGGCACTCCTCTGGCCTCATGAGCTTCCTTAAAGTTGGTGATCGGGCTGCCGGGGCGATTAAATCAGGTGGCACGACTCGCCGTGCAGCCAAAATGGTTGTTCTTGATGTTGATCACCCTGATGTTGAAGAATTTATCAGTTGGAAAGTTCTTGAAGAACAAAAGGTCGCAGCTTTGGTTGCTGGTTCACAACTAGCAAACATTCACCTCAATGAGGTTTTAGCCTCTTGCACTGAAGGTGATGAAGAAAGCCGCTTTGACCCCCGTAAAAACAAGGGCCTGAAGAAAGCGATTATCGGCGCACGCAAATCTAAAATTCCTGAGAACTATATCCAGCGAGTTATCCAATTCGCTCGGCAAGGGTTTACAGAAATTGAATTCCCAACCTATGACACCGATTGGGATTCAGAAGCATACCGGACCGTTTCTGGTCAAAATTCAAACAACACCATTCGGGTATCTAACGACTTTTTAAATAGAGTCTTAGCTGATGGTGAATGGGAGTTGATTGCTCGTAAAGACGGTGGCGTCACCAAACGGGTTAACGCGCGTGATTTGTGGAACCAAATTGGCAATGCAGCATGGGCTTGTGCCGATCCTGGGTTACAATTTGATACCACCATCAACGACTGGCATACTTGCCCCGAATCTGGTCGGATTAATGCTTCGAACCCTTGTTCTGAGTACATGTTCCTTGATGATACGGCATGTAACCTCGCCTCATTGAACCTCATGACCTTCATGAATGAAGACGATAGCTTCTCTATTGAGTCTTTCTCACATGCTGTTCGTCTGTGGACCGTCTCTCTTGAAATTTCTGTGATGATGGCACAATTTCCTTCAGCTCAGATTGCTCAACTCTCATACGACTTCCGCACCCTCGGCCTTGGCTATGCTAATATCGGCGGTTTACTGATGGCTTCTGGCTTGGCATATGACAGTGAGGAAGGCCGGGCTTATTGTGGCGCGATTTCGTCCCTGATGACAGGCGTTGCATATGCCACTTCTGCTGAATTGGCTGGCGAAATGGGGACCTTCCCAGGTTTTGAAGCCAGCAAAGACAGCATGTTGCGGGTTATCCGCAATCACCGTCGGGCGGCGATGAGTGATCGTAAAGGGTACGAAGCTCTCTCTATTCAACCAATTCCACTTGATGCGGCTAATTGCCCAAGCTCAGACTTAGTCGCAGCAGGCAGAGCCTCTTGGGACCGGGCTTTAGAACTTGGCGAAAAGCACGGCTATCGTAATGCGCAGGTTTCCGTTATTGCACCAACCGGTACCATTGGCTTGGTGATGGACTGTGATACCACAGGCATTGAACCTGACTTTGCGACTGTGAAGTTCAAAAAACTTGCTGGTGGTGGTTACTTCAAAATTATCAACCGCACCATTCCGGCAGCTTTGACCAAACTCGGTTACTCCGAAGATCAAATTGCTGAGATGATCCATCACGCTGTTGGTCGGAGTACTCTTGCAGGGGCCCCTGGAATCAACTTAGAAACTCTGAAAGAAAAAGGCTTCACTTCTGAAGTCTTGGCCTCACTTGAAACAGCGATCAAAGATACCTTTGATATCAAATTTGCTTTCAACAAATGGACCTTGGGAGCAGAATTCTGCAAACAAACTCTTGGCTTTACCGATGCCCAATTAGATGACATTTCCTTCAACATGCTTGAAGAACTTGGCTTTAAAACTGAGGAAATCGAGATCGCCAACACCTTCGTTTGTGGTGCGGGTACCCTTGAAGGGGCACCTTATCTTAAGGATGAACATCTCCCCGTCTTTGATTGTGCAAACCCATGTGGCCGGACTGGAAAGCGTTTCTTATCAGTCAACAGCCACATCATGATGATGGCAGCGGCTCAACCCTTTATCTCAGGCGCTATTTCAAAAACAGTCAACATGCCAAGCACGGCAACAGTTGAAGATTGTGAAGCTGCATATATGCTTTCGTGGGAAGTTGGGCTTAAAGCCAATGCCTTATACCGGGATGGGTCCAAGCTCTCACAACCTCTGAGCGCTCAAGTACTTGAAGATGACGATTACGACGATATTGCAGAACAACCTGCAGCAGCTCAGGCCACTATTGTTACGGAGAAGATTATTGAGAAGTTCGTAACTCAACGTCGTCGCCTTCCTCATCGCCGGAAAGGTTACACCCAGAAAGCTATTGTTGGCGGTCACAAGGTATACCTTCGTACTGGTGAAAATGATGACGGGTCCCTTGGCGAAATCTTCATTGATATGCACAAAGAAGGCGCTGCCTTCCGAAGCTTGATGAACAACTTCGCCATCGCTATTTCAATCGGCCTCCAGTATGGAGTGCCACTTGAAGAATATGTAGAAGCTTTCACCTTCACCCGTTTCGACCCTTCAGGGATTGTTGAAGGCAACGACACCATCAAAATGGCAACTTCCATTCTTGATTATCTGTTCCGTGAACTAGCGATCTCTTATCTTGGTCGTAATGACCTTGCCCACGTTCAGCCGGGTGATCTTGACCCGGGCAGCTTGGGTAAAGGCGATAAAGAAGGTGATCTTAATAACGATGAAGTACCTGCAATCGGGCACTTTGCAAGTAAAGGCTACATCCGTGGCAACTTCACAGTCTTTCATGGGGCTGGAGGAGATGGTTTTGGCCGCGGAAGTGGGCATACCACAAGCAGTGGAGGTGAATCTTTAGCAGCAAGTGCTATGGAGCAAACAGAGCTTCAACCAGCCGTGGTCTTAGAAGGCAACGTAATGGAAGAAGCAGACTCCAAGCTAGATCAAATTCGTGAAGCAAAAATGCGCGGTTACGAAGGTGATCCCTGCCAGGAATGCCAAAACATGACCCTTGTACGCAATGGCACTTGCCTTAAATGCGTAACATGTGGCGCAACAAGCGGTTGTTCATAAGGCCAAACTAATCGGGGACCCCTCTCCCTTGTTAATTACTTGCCTGACGAAAAGGTGCATTGGACTAGTTCTGATGCGCCTTTTTGTTTGCATTTTTTAGTCGCATATAGAACCTATCAGAGTACTCGATCACGAATACTTGAATGACTCTATTTGTTTTTCCCCTTTAACTTAGGCGTGGTTTAGCCCAATCTCTTATTAAGCCATTAGAAATCAACGGATTCATAACTTCGTGCAAACTAAACAGAAGATATTCATTGTTGACGATGATCAGGATATGATCGACTTCCTAAGCACCTGCTTGGAAAGCAACGATTACAAAGTCCAAGCCACAAGCGATGCCAGAGATGCTGTAGAAAAAATTCTGAAAATTCGTCCTCAAGGGATTATCGTTGATTTGATGATGCCAGAAAAAGATGGGTTTGAACTGGTTAGGGATTTGCGTCAGGAAAAATCTCTAGATAGTACGAAGATTATTGTTATCTCCTCAAAAACTTATGAATTCGACCGTAGACGTTGTGCTGACTTAGGGGCTGACGGTTATATTACCAAGCCTCTAAACCCACAAACGATTACCCAACAAATCAGGCGCATTCTTGACGACCAAATAGATATGACCTTCTGGGGCGTTCGTGGCACCCTGCCCGTTCCGGGTGAGAAAACATTAAAATACGGAGGCAACACCTCTTGTATCTCTCTTGAAATACCTGGTGAAAATCTCCTGATTTTTGATGCGGGCTCTGGTATCAAAGCCCTTTCTGATAAAATGATGGAATGGAACCGATATCCCGTTATTGGCAAAATCTTTATTTCCCACCCCCATTGGGATCACATCAACGCTCTTCCTTTCTTTGGGCCTATGTTCAATCAGGGAAATGAGTTTGAAATTTGTGGCGCGTCCCATTGTGATATTTCTATGCGGGAAATGATCTCTGCACAGATGGATGGTGTATATTTCCCTATAACTTTAAAAGAATTTGCTGCCCGAGTTTATTTCCGCAACTTAGCTGAAGAAGAAATCGAAATTGGCGAAGTTAAAATTGCGACCAAGCTCCTCAATCACCCTGGAAAATGCCTCGGCTATCGGGTCACCTACAAAGACCGATCAATCTGCTATATCACTGACAACGAACTCTTCAACGAAGACAGTGACTTCTACAACCCCTTTTATGTCAAAGGCTTAATAAAATTCATCCAAGGAACTGACGCCTTAGTGACAGATACGACGTACAGTGATGAAGAGTATCTAAGCAAAGTTGGTTGGGGACATTCAAGTGTGAGCCAAGTAGTGAAGCTAGCTCACAAAGCTGAGGTCAAAAACCTTTATCTCTTCCACCATGACCCCGACCAAACCGATGATGATATTGATGAAAAGTTCAAAGCAGCCCAGCGTCTTTTGTTGGAACTAAAATCAAACACCCAGTGCATCGCCCCCTGTGAGGGCGATGTTGTCCGACTTTAAGAATTAGCTATGGTCTAGGCAGATTTTACCAAAGTGTTTTCCGCTTTTAAGGTAATTCAAGCCTTCTATAGCTTCCTCAAATGGATAGACCTTATCGACAACAGGGTGCATTTCATGTTGTGCCATTGCCTTCACCATTGCAACAAACCCTTCACGCGACCCAACGGTGATACCTTGAATTCGGACATTACGCATTAGAACCAAGGGTAAGGGGAATTCACCTTTAGCACCTGAAAGAACACCGATGAGGCTAACTGTGCCCCCAACACGGACAGCACGAACGGCTTTCCCCAAAGTTTCGGCTCCACCAACCTCAATAATATGGTCCGCCCCAACGCCATTGGTCATTTTCTTAACCGCCTTATCCCAATCAGGGTTGGTGCGGTAATTGATAACCTCATCGGCACCTAAAGCTTTCGCACGCTCAAGTTTCTCATCACTAGAAGAGGTAATAATTGTCCGAACGCCGTGCATTTTTGCTATTTGGAGAGCAAAGAGAGATACGCCGCCAGTCCCTTGCATGACCACTGTATCACCAGCCCGGATATTGCCTTCAGTTACAAGAGCACTCCAAGCGGTCAAGGCTGCACAGGGCAAGGTGGCAGCTTCTAAGTAGGTCATATAATCAGGGATTTTGACCACACCCTTTTCAGGTAAGACCATCATTTCAGTCATTGTGCCATCAAGGGGAGCACCAAGGGCACCAGATTGTTTTTCTTGGGATGGAGGACCATCTTGCCAAGTTTGGAAAAACATAGTCGCAACCCGGTCTCCTACAGTTAAGCCAGAAACACCTTCACCAACTTCAACAACTTCCCCTGCCCCATCAGGGCTCGGAATAATGGGAGCTTTAACGGCAGGTCCGTAAGCGCCATCAATCGTAATCAAGTCTCGATAATTTAAAGATGACGCCATTACTTTGATAAGAACTTCGCCATGACCTGGCTTAGGGTCAGGCAAATCAGTCAGCTTAAAGTTATCTAAACCGAACTCGTCGTTAATTCTCCACGCCCGCATAATCATCTCCTGATAAATAAAGTTTTCAACAGTGTAGTCGAAAACAAAAAAACTGCTATCCTGCATTATCAAAAAATTATAAAGAGGCAAAAATCGTGAGTTCAGTAGAAAAACGTCTAACGGAGAAAGGCATTATCCTCCCTGCAGCCGCTGCACCCGCAGCCAACTATGTGCCTTATGTGATTAGTGGTAACCAGATTTTCGTTTCCGGACAAATAACGGTCGATAACGGTGAGCTAAAACATCTAGGTCGAGTAGGAGACACCCTCACAATTGAGGAAGGGTATGAAGCTGCGAAGCTCTGTGGCCTAAACCTTATCGCCCAAGCCAACGCCGCCTGTGGCGGTGACCTGGACCGAATTACCCGAGTGGTTAAACTCGGTGGTTTTGTTCAATGTACAGATGGTTTCACCGATCATCCAAAGGTGATTAATGGCGCCTCTGATCTGATGGTTGAGGTTTTCGCGGATGCAGGAAAACACGCGAGATTCGCCGTCGGTGTTCCCGCCCTGCCTCTGGGTGTTTCTGTTGAAGTTGACGCAATTTTTGAGTTCAAAAACTGATGACAGACTCTATTCACTCACATTTAAAAGAATTAGGGATCGAACTCCCTGAGCCTATGCAACCTGTAGCAACATATGTTCCTTATGTGATTAGCGGTAACTTGCTCTACACTTCAGGACAAGGCCCCGTGCTCAATGGGGAATTTAAAAGCGTTGGCAAGTTAGGGGACAACCTCACTGTGGAACAAGGTTACGAAGCCTCGCGGCTCACAGCCCTGAATATTCTTTCCCAAGCAAATGCTGCCCTTGATGGTAATCTAGATCGAATCGTTCGTTGTGTGAAACTCTTTGGATTAGTGAATTGCACCCCAGATTTCACCGACCAACCCAAGGTGATCAATGGTGCCTCGGATTTGATGGTCAAAATTCTTGGCGATAAAGGGAAACATTGTCGGGCCGCTGTTGGGGCTCCATCTTTACCTTTTGATACGTCAGTTGAGATAGACGGAATTTTTGAAATATTACTGTAAATTCCCATTGTCATATAGCTCGCATCCCCCCATCTTTCCCCTATGCCTGATGGACGTGAACCTATAGCCGTAAAAGTGGTCTCAAAAATCGCCGACATTCCTGCTGAGCAGTGGGATGCCTGCGCGGGGACCATTAACCCATTTGTTAGCCATGCCTTTCTTCTGGCGCTGGAATCTTCTGGCACCGTAAAGGCTGAAACCGGATGGCAACCTCAGCATCTTTCCATTGAGAATAAAGACGGTGAAGTTGTTGCTTGCGCTCCGCTCTATCTCAAATCCCATTCCTATGGGGAATATGTCTTTGATTGGGCCTGGGCCAATGCCTATCATCGTGCAGGCGGGAAATATTACCCCAAACTGCAAAACGCTGTTCCCTTTTCCCCCGTTCCTGGCCCTCGTTTTTTGGTCAATCCAGAGGAAAATCAAGCTGAGCTGACACAAGCCCTGATGGAGGCACTCGCTCAACTAACCAAACAGCACCACCTTTCCTCTGCCCATGTGACCTTTTGCCAAAAGGAAGAATGGGAAAAGCTCGGGGAGAAAGGATACCTCTTGCGTACTGGGCACCAATTTCACTGGAGTAATGACGGTTACAAAACATTTGATGACTTCCTTGCGGCTCTCTCATCGCGCAAACGCAAAACCATCAAAAAAGAGCGCCGAGGGATCCAAAAACATGATGTAGACCTAAAAACAATTACTGGCACTGACATCACCGAAAGCCACTGGGACGCCCTTTACACCTTTTATCTCGACACCGCGGCCCGTAAATGGGGCGAACCCTATTTGAACCGTGAGTTCTTCACTCTTTTGGGGGAAACTATGGCGGATAAAGTGGTTTTGTTCATGGCCGAAAACAACGGTGTCCCCACGGCTGCCGCTTTTAATATCTTGGGAGAAGACACCCTCTACGGCCGTTACTGGGGCTGCATCGAGGATTATAAATTCCTCCATTTCGAAGCTTGCTACTACCGCGCTATCGATTTCGCCATCGAGCATGGCCTTGCAAAAGTTGAAGCTGGTGCCCAAGGCTCACATAAAGTGCAGCGCGGCTATCTCCCCACAAAAACCTACAGCGCCCACTGGATTCCCGACCAAAAGTTCCGCGAAGCAGTTGACCATTTCTTGCTTCATGAACGTCGAGATACAGACAACGAAATCAAAGCCTATATGGGATATTCACCATTTAAGAGTGAGACTTAAACCCATCACATTGCACACACGGTATTGTGAGAAGACCTATGAAGCGCAGTGGGATATTTTGATATCTCACTTTCTTGGAGAATATGATGCGCTCGGCAATTGGTTCTTTTTTTCTCTTTATCTTTTTTATCCAACCCACCCTTGCGCAACCCTCCCATATGCAGGTCCCCCGGCAAGCCCCAGACTGGGTCATTTCAGAATGGCTTAATGGCAAAGGAGTTAAGGTAAATGATCTCAAAGGAAAAGTTGTCGTCGTAGATTTTTTCCAGCTGTGGTGCCCAGGATGCAACGCTTTTTCTATTCCGTTACTCAAAAGATGGGAGCAAACCTTCGCGGATGAAATTAATGCAGGCAAGCTGGAAGTCATTAGCATCCATACAGTATTTGAAGGCCACGAAGCCCAGAACCCCAACAAACTCAAAAAATTCTTGAAACGAAAAGAAATACATCACCTTGTGGGAATTGACCGCCATAAAGAGGGAGAACGAATTCCCCAAACCATGAACATCTACGGCACAAGCGGAACCCCAGAAATGGCATTTATTGATAAAAAGGGAGTCATCCGGTTCCAAGAATTCGGCGGCTTTAATGTTGCTAGGGCAGAAAAACTGCTCAGAAAGCTCCTCTCAGAACCCACAGCCACTAATTAATGATTAGATACTGTTAATGATGATACGCTTCGTCTCCTTTTTTCTCGTTATTGCTTTTGCAACAACCAATCCTGCTTGGTCTGCTGAACTTCTAACCAATGCTGCAAGCCCTTATTTGCGATCCCATGCAAAGGATCCTGTAGAATGGCGACAATGGGATAGTTCTGCTTTTAGCGAAGCCAAACGCACAGGAAAACCGATCTATGTTTCGGTGGGTTATTCAGCTTGCCACTGGTGCCATGTGATGCAAGAGGAGAGTTTTTCAGACCCAATCGTGGCCAGTGTTATAAATAAGCACTTTATTCCCATTCTTGTTGATCGAGAAGAACGACCAGATATTGATGCTCAGTTGATCAGGTCTGCCGCTTTGATGGGATCAGCGACAGGTTGGCCTTTAAATATCTTCCTTACACCTGAGGGCACCCCTTTTTATGCTGGAACTTATTTTCCTGCTACTGCCCAAAGAGGCATGCCCTCTTTCACCACAACACTTCTTAGAATCAACAACTTATATACACAAAACAAGGAAGAACTTGTTGGTTTCAAAGATCAATTTAACAAATCTTTTGAACAGGCGATGAGTGCTGATGTACCACAAGACCTAACACCTGCTCGTTGGCTTTCAATCACCCAAAAATTGGAAAAGTTTGTTGATCCTTTTAATGGAGGATTTGGCACTGCTCCGAAGTTTCCTCAATTTCCAGCCCTGCGCACCCTGTGGCGGAGTTATCAGAGGACAGGAAACGTAGAGACAAAAGAAGCTGCCCTTAACTCAATGGAAGCTATGATTGCAGGGGGGCTTTACGATCACTTAGGAGGAGGGTTTGCCCGTTATGCCACTGACCCAGCTTGGCTAATTCCCCATTTCGAAAAGATGTTAGATATTAATGCCATGGCTCTTCTAACTCTCGTAGATATGTGGCGAGAAACCAGATCAGCGAACTTAGAATATGCAATTCGAGGAACAACAAAATTTCTTTTAAATGAAATGAAATTAAAAGGAGGAGGCTTTGCTTCTTCCCTCGATGCTGATTCAGAAGGAGAAGAAGGGACATTTTATGTCTGGACAGAGGATGAGATCGATAAACTCTTAGGAGAAGATGCCACAATAGCGAAAAAAATTTATGGCATCACAAAGGAAGGAAACTGGGAAGGTAAGTCGATCCTTCACAGGCAAGACGCAGATCTTTTTGAAACCCCTGATAAAACTAAAATCGATAAAATACTCCTAGCCCATCGGGACAAAAGAATTCGCCCCCAACGGGATGACAAAGTTTTAGCCGATTGGAATGGGTTGGTGATCTCGGCTTTAGTTGAAGCAGGTGCTGCTTTAGGGGAGCCTCAATGGATAAAAGCTGCCCGACGAGCTTTCTCCTTTGTTCAGGTTAATCTGAACAAAGGAGGAGCATTACGTCATTCGTGGAGTTCAGGACAGCGAGGGAAAATTGTTATCCTGGGAGATTACGGCTCAATGGCACTAGCTGCTCTTAACTTATACGAATTCACCGGAGAAGATGCCTATTTAGATCAGGCGGTTTCCTGGGTAAAACAAGCCGAAACATTATGGAGCCAGAAAGATCAGGTTTACTTAACGAGCCCTCCAATAAAAGAAACAACCCTCCCCTCTTATAAAACTGTAGAAGACAATGCCTCTCCCGCAGGTAACGCTCTCATGGCTGAAGTCATTACGCGACTAACCTACAGCGGAAAACTGCCTCATCTTAAAAATAGACCTGAACAAATAATAGCTCCTTATCTTAAAAAGGTAGAGCGTTCCCCTAGATATTTTGGCGGACTCCTCAATGCCATGGATACCTTTTTATCTACTGAACAAATTGTTATTATTGGCAACCGAAGCAACCACAGCACGGCTGATTTAATAAAAGCCACATTTAGCACTGATTTACCTGCCAGAACCCTCCAAGTAATTGCTCCTGGAACAAGCCTTCCAGACAACCACCCTGCTAAAAACAAAGGCCAGATCAATGGGAGAGCGACCGCATACATTTGTGTCGGAACCCTGTGCTCTTTTCCTGTAACGGAGCCAAAAGAATTTAAGAAAATCGCAGAGGATATGCGTGGCATGACTTATATGAGTGCTAAAAAGAAGATGTTACTTAAATAGGTCGCTAACCTTTATCTTCTTCATCACCCATCCCCGGCAATAGAGGTACAAACCTCACCCCGCCAAGGTCTTCGGTCTCAATGCCGTCATCGGTTTTGGTAACACGCATAATGCGTTGGGTGTAAATTTCATCACCGACAGGGATAACCATGATGCCGCCGGGGGCGAGTTGATCGACGAGAATTTCAGGGATATCGATAGCAGCTGCAGTGACCAAAATGCGCTCAAAAGGGGCTTGTTCGGGCCAGCCAAGAGTGCCATCTCCGGCGATCGCGGTGATATTTGGAAAGGCCATTTCTCTAAAGCGTTGTTCGGCTTCTTGAAGCAAGGGGCGGTGGCGTTCCATGGTGTAAACACGACGGCAGAGCTTTGAAAGGATTGCAGCTTGATAACCAGAACCCGTACCAATTTCTAAGACTTTTATGCGGTTATTAAGCCGTAAAGCTTGGGTCATTAAACCAACAACTAAGGGTTGACTGATGGTTTGACCATAACCGATGGGTAGTGGCGTATTTTCGTTTGCATTATGTTTAAGGGCTTCTGGAACAAAAACTTCCCGAGGCATTTCTTCAATAACCCGCAGAACGTTGTTATCACTGACACCGCTTTGGCGAAGCTCCAGAATTAACCGGAACTTTGGGTTCATATCATCGTTCAATCGAGAAGCTTTCCAAGCTCGGCATACATGCCTTCATGGGTCATTTCCATAGACAATGGTGTCACAGAAATCCCCCCAGATTGGACCACTACGATATCGGCGTTATCTACTTGATTGTTATGTTCAGTCTGCAGGCCGATCCATAAGATCGGCATACCGCGAGGGTCAATCTGCTTGACCATTTCTCCACCAATACGACGACGCCCCTGTCGAGCAACTTTAATACCAGTCACTTTATCAGCATCCACGTCAGGAAAATTAACATTCATCAGAACATTTTCAGGCCAAGGCATAGAGGTTAATTTCTCAACCACCCCACGCACATGGGCCGCAGCCGTCGCCCATCTGGAATTATCACGACGGATAATCTGGCTAAGGGCAATGGATGGTATTCCTAGAAGTGTTCCTTCCATTGCGGCAGAAACCGTTCCTGAGTAGGTAACATCCTCTCCTAAATTTTGCCCTCGATTTATGCCTGACAGCACCAAATCAGGTTTTTTATCTTTGAGGATTTCTTTCAACCCAACCAAGACTGCATCAGTTGGTGTACCACTGACCGCATACCAATTTTCTTGCACTTTTCGATAGCGTAAAGGGTCACGCAAAGTTAGGGAATGCCCCGCACCACTTTGCTCACTTTCAGGCGCCACCACATAAACTTCTTTAGCAATTGGCTTAAAGATTTCTTCCAGCACCTTAATACCTGTCGCGTGAATACCATCATCGTTGGAGATGAGGATACGAGATTGTGACAGGTCGAGGGGCTGTTTAAGCATTTGCGGTTATGACCTCCAGGCCACCCATATAAGGACGTAGAACTTCCGGCACTATAACCGAACCATCTTCTTGCTGATAGTTTTCTAATACGGCGACCAAAGTTCTGCCAACAGCGAGGCCAGAGCCGTTAAGGGTATGGACAAATTGCCCTCCCTTCTCGCCTTTAATGCGGTAGCGGGCTTTCATCCGCCTTGCTTGGAAATCTCCACAGTTTGAGCAACTGGAAATTTCCCGATAACGATCTTGTCCCGGTAGCCAAACTTCGATGTCAAAGGTCTTACGCGCTGAGAAGCCCATGTCACCTGTGCAGAGCATGACAGTGCGATAAGGCAGACCAAGTTTTTGTAGAATATCTTCCGCACTTGAGGTCATGCGGTCCAATTCAGCTTCTGATTCTTCAGGCTTAACGATAGACACCATCTCTACTTTTGAGAACTGATGTTGACGAATCATACCACGCGTGTCTTTACCAGCCGCACCAGCTTCAGACCTAAAGCACCAGGTCATGGCAGTATAACGTCGAGGAAGATAGTCATCATCAATGATGGTATCGGCAACAATATTGGTCAGCGGAACTTCTGCTGTTGGAATCATCCAAAGCCCCTCTTCCGTACGGAAAAGGTCTTCTGAAAACTTAGGTAATTGTCCAGTACCATAAAGAGCATTATCCCGCACTAAAGCCGGAGGATTGACCTCTGTATAGCCAAACTCCTCAGTATTATGGTCAAGCATAAAGCTCGACAAGGCCCGTTCCATACGGGCTAAAGCCCCGGAAAGAAGGACAAAACGGGAGCCAGAAATTTTGGCAGCTGTCTCAAAATCCATCAAGCCTAAGTTTTCGCCAATATCGAAATGCTCTTTAGGCGCAAAGGAAAAGGCTTTTGGCTCACCCCATTTCCGGACCTCAACATTTTCATCTTCGCTCGCCCCATCAGGGACATCACTCAAAGGTGCATTTGGCAATGAAGAGAGCTGTGCAACCAACTGCTCATTTATTTCGCGGCTTTTCTCTTCAGCACTTGTTTGGGCAAGTTTTGAAATTGTTACTTGCTCTCTAAGGTCTTCAAAATCAGCTTCACGGCCCTCGCGCTTGGCCAATCCTACTTTTTTGGAAAGCTTATTCCGGGTTTCCTGGAACTGTTGGGCTTCAGTAAGAACTTTGCGGCGTTCTGCATCCAAAGCAATTAGCTCAGCAGAAAGAGGAGCAAGGCCCCTACGTCCTAGGCCTGCATCAAACTCAGCAGGGTTTTCACGAATAAATTTGATGTCATACATGGGTGTTACCCTATCGGAGACTTTGATTCCTTAAACTTTGGAATCGTTGAAATCAGTTTCTTCCATACCGTCGTCATCATCTTCGTCATCATCTTCTAGTGCTTCGCGTTTTCTTTCTACAGCACGCACAGAAATGATGGAAATCTCATAGAGAATCATGATGGGAACGGCGAGCCCAATTTGGCTAATCAAATCTGGGGGTGTTAGTATAGAGGCTACGATAAAGACAATGACCACAGCATATTTACGTTTTGCAGCCAATCCGCGAGAGGTCGCCGCGCCAATTCGCGCTAAAAGCGTCAACAAGATTGGTAGTTGGAAGCTAATCCCAAAAGCGAAGATCAAACGCATGATCAATGAGAGATATTGATCAACCTTGGCTTCCAATTGGATAGGCATCATGCCATCGCCACCAAGAGTCTCAAAACCCACAAAGAACTTCCAGGCTAGCGGAATAATGAAGTAATAGACCAGCGCAGCGCCCATAAAAAATAGGATGGGGCTTAACACCAAGAAAGGCAGAAAGGCGCTTTTCTCGTGCTTATAAAGACCAGGAGCGATGAACATCCAAAGTTGGCTGGCAATCACAGGGAAAGACAGAAACAACGCGGCAAAGAAAGATACCTTAATATAAGTGAAGAAAGCTTCATGCAGGGCCGTATAGATAAGGCGACGGTCTTCTCCAAGTACATCAGCCAAAGGCTGAACCAAAAATGCGTAAATATCCTGGGAGAAATAATAGCAGCCCATGAAGGTAACAATAACCGCTGCAGCAGAATACATCAGACGGGTACGGAGCTCAATAATGTGCTCCATCAACGCCATTTTTTTACTTTCGATATCCGCAGAAACCACTTAACCGTCCTTCGAAGGAGAGGCGACTTTGACGGAGTCAGCCACAGCTAAGACTTTATCTTCACCAGTTTCGTCGTCTTCACCAGTGTCGTCATCCTCACCAGTGTCATAATCCTCACCAGTATCGTCGTCATTGCCATCAAACATGGGATCGTCCATTTCCCCTTCTTCAGGGCTTTCCAATTCTTCTGGCTTTTTGTCTTCGGGAACTTCTACCTTAAAGGCATTTTCAAGTTCACCATCGGCATCAATGGCTTTGGTAACCTTCTCATTGATATCAAAGTTAGAGGCTTGATTGATTTGTTTGGTTACTTCATCAAGCTCTGTCTCCTTGATCACATCATCAATACTGCTTTGGAATTCACGGGCCATAGATTTGGCTTTACCAATCCATTGGCCAACGGCACGCAGCACCTTTGGCAGGTCTTTGGGACCAATAATGATGATGGCCACCGTGGCAATGATGGCGATTTCTGACCAACCGATATCAAACATAGAAGTTTCCGAGCATCACAGCGGACGAAGAGTGAAAGAGAACAAAAGAATGAAAAAAGCCTTAGCTCTTAGCTTCTTCATCCTTCTTCTCTGGTGCAACTTCAGAATCTAACGCTTTGTTTGAGTTATCTTCAGCTTGTGGAGTCACAGATCCACCTTCAACTTCTTCTTTCATGCCGGATTTGAAATTTTTGATGCCTTTAGCAACATCACCCATAACCCGTGGCAATTTGCCTGCACCAAAGATGATCAATACGATCACCAAGACAAGAACGACTTGCCAAACACCAATCCCCATAGAACTTAACTCCAAAAACAAAAAATCTTAAATTTCGTGGCCGGATAATGGCAGAAACATTCGGCCACCGCAACGCACGTATTACCCCTATTTAGCCGGAAAGACAAAAGTTTGTGTCAGATCAAGCTTAACACCCAGTTTTTCCCCCTCTTTAGGCAGGAAATTGCTGGGCATACGTGAGTGAAAATGCCCCCCTTCGCCACCTTTCAAGTGAATCAAACTGCTCCGCCCTAACAACCGTGACGCCATGACCTCAACTTCGTTATTTGAATCATCCGATGAGAGAATCAGAGCTTCAGGTCTGATGAGTACTTTAACCTTGGTTCCAATGGTTAATCCAGCGCTTTCAAGGCCCCCAAACGGGGTCGCAATATGGCCATCAGAGCCAACTTCACTTTCAAAGTCATTTACTTCACCAAAGAAGGTGGCAACAAATTCCTCTACGGGTCGACAATATAGATCTGCAGGTGGGCCAAACTGAACAATACGCCCCTCGCGCATTAGAGCAATTTTATCAGCCATAAACATGGCTTCTTCGGGATCATGAGTAACCATGAGGGTGGATACGCCGCTTTTCTTGAGCAAGTGAAGAGTTTGGTCACGTACTTGGCTTCGTAGAGCAGAATCCAATCCAGAGAATGGTTCATCGAGCAAAACTAAATTAGGCCGATTTGCCAGGGCACGAGCCAAAGCGACTCGTTGTTGCTGACCACCTGAAAGCATATGAGGAAAACTATCCCCTCTGGTTTCCATCCCGACTTGGGACAAAACTTCCAAAACTCGTGCTTTCTTCTCGGCATCAGCCATCTTATCGAGGCCAAAGGCGACATTATCGGCAATTGTTAAATGTGGAAAAAGAGCAAAATCTTGAAACAGAAAGCCAATATCACGGCTTTCTGGGGGCAAAGAACTCACCCCATCAGCAACCATACGCCCACCAATGCTAATGGTTCCCTGTTGTAAGTCCTCCAACCCAGCTGCCAGACGCAACGAGGTAGTTTTGCCACATCCAGAAGGCCCGAGAAGACAGACCAATTCACCATGCCCGACTGAAAGATTAAAGTCATCAACGGCAAGGTGACCATCAAAATGGTGAGAAACTGAACTTAGTTTGAGGCCCATAGGCGTCTACTCTTCTCCAGGTCTTGAACGGGCAATCGCAAGATTAATTAAGATGACTGGTACAATACCGACAAGCACTATGGCAAGGGCAGCGCTTGAAGCTTCGGCTAATTGTTCATCCGTTGCCAACTCGAAAGTACGTACAGCCAAAGTGGTAAAGTTAAAAGGCCGCATAATCATAGTTGCCGGAAGTTCTTTCATGACGTCCACAAATACCAGTACACCAGCCGTGAGCAAACTACCTCGAATAATTGGCAAATGAACCTTGAGCAGAGTTTTCCCGGGAGGAACGCCTAAGGTCCGAGCTGCAGCATCCATACTTGGGGTCACTTTTCCAAGGGCGGCTTCAACTGTATTGAAGGAGACTGACAAGAAACGAACCAGATAGCCAAAGACCACCGCAGCAATGGTTCCTGTCAGCAATAGTCCAGTTGAAATGCCAAAGATTGAACGCATCCAGGCATCGATTTGATTATCCAGCCAAGCAAAAGGTAACATAATACCAACGGCGATCACCGTTCCCGGCACAGCATAACCAAGGCTGGCTGCGCGAACCGCCGTTCGGTTGAGCCATGTGGGGTGAAGCCTGACGCCATAAGAAAGAAATAGAGCAACACATACTGCAAGAATGGAAGCCGAAGCTGCTAAAACAAAGCTGTTCCAGGCTAACCCCCAAAAAGCGGCATTCATCCATTCCTCAGGTGTTTCAATCGTCCAACCCAATAAGATTGCCGCAGGAAGAAGAAAGCCTAAGAAAACCGGGAGGAAGCAAGCAAGTAGCGCAAACCCGCCTCGTAGTCCTCGTAGCTCAAATTTCTTGATACGGCGATATTTTGAAGTTGTGTGGTGAAATTTAGCGCGGCCTCTCGAATGACGTTCCAGCATGACAAGAGCAGTGATGAAAATCATCAAACAAGCTCCAAGTTGCGCCGCGGCAGCAGGTTCTCCTAAACCAAGCCAAGTTCGATAAATACCAGTAGTGAAGGTATCGATAGCAAAAAAATGAACTGTGCCAAAATCGTTCAAAGTTTCCATCAAGGCCAAGGCTAATCCTGCTGCAATCGCTGGGCGAGCTAAAGGAAGGGCAACAAAGCGGAAACTCTGAAAAGGTGTTTTTCCTAATGTCCTACTGGCTTCTAAGACACAAACCGATTGCTCTAAAAAAGCTGCCCGAGCCAACATATAAACATAGGGGTACAAAACTAGAGACATCATAGCGATAGCCCCGCCTAAACTCCGAACCGCAGGAAACCAGTAATCCCGACTTGTTGTCCAATCAAAGAGCTCACGCAATTCTGATTGAACAGGCCCAGCATAATCGAGTAGCCCCGTATAGGTATAAGCAATCACATATGCCGGGACAGCAAGGGGCAATAGTAAAGCCCAATTAAGGATTCTATGGCCAGGAAAACGGCACATTGTTACAAGCCAAGCTGTTCCTGTACCAATAATTAAGGTTCCACTCCCAACGCCGAGCATAAGCCATAAAGAGTTTAAAACATAGGTAGAAAGAACCGTCTCTACCAAGTGAGACCACACCTCACCTGTGGGAACAAAGACAAAGCCGAAGACCACCAGAACAGGAATTGCCACCAAAAAGGCGATAAAGAGCAAAGACAAGGACCAGCCGTTAACGACTTGTAATTTAAGCCGAATTAATCCTGTAAAACTTACGGTTCTGGTGTCGGTTGTATTCATGATCAGATAAACAAATCGCTAAAGATTTCATCTCCTGGGTTAATTGCCGCATCTATACACCAGCAAACTCGTTTTTGATAGTCATTTGCAACAACTTCCTGCCAAATACAATTTATTGGTGTTTTTTTTGATTACCGCATCATTGACGTGATTTCCCCTCACCAATAACATAATTGCCTTCTATAATTACAATCTGGAGTTGCTATATGTTTGATGCTACTAAACCTAACTGCTTGATGATTGTTTTTCTACTTTTGAGGTTTACCCCAAAGAAACTCCTATGTTCCTTTGAATCCCCTCACTTTCACCATCATCCCCATCCAACTTATTGAGGTGCGCTATGCCTAGAGATAATTTACACAACGAATCCTTCCCTGGCCTCACCATTAAGGGTGATCTTTTTTCTCTCAAAAACAAAAAGTCCGTCACCCCAGGTTTTGTTAATAATTCTGTTGTGGCCGCAAAAAGCCCAAAATTTGCTGAAGCTCTTGCTTGGTCATTTAGGGATGTATTTGGTCACGCTATGCCTGTTGACCCCTCGAGTTGGGGTGAATACCTGAGGTGCACCCGCTGCGGCGCTCAACGCTCCATTGAAGAGTATTACACCGTAACAGACTATTCCTCTTTACAAAACCTTGAGATATCAACTCCAATACCGCAGCCCTGTCCGACCCTTGAGTGCACTGGTAAATTATCTGTTTTCTATTCTCAAGAGGTTTTGGTTCACCAATTGCGGACACGTATGAAAACCAAAGCTTTTAGCTGCTCATTAGCCTTAAACGCAGCGGAACAAGTTGTTGGCTTCTGTTATGGATGGGTCGATAGTTTATACAATATATGGCTAGAACACGCCCACCATTTTGGCGTTGACCACCCTTCTGATAATCAGTTCTTGTGTCAGGTAGAACAATCAACGCAAGGTAAGCTAACCGCCGAGACAGAAGTTTTTTTCACGGCGGAAATAGGCATAAGTGTCCCTTACCGTGACCCAACTTTGGCAAAAGAACTAAATCGTCTCATGTTTAGTTCCATTCCTCCCGGAAAACAGAATCTAACAACAGTAAGTCTCTCCCAACCGGATAAAATGGGTTATGTTTTTCTAGAATCTAGCGGGCACAGCCCAGTTTTTTCTTCTGGATCTGAAGACATGACCCTGATGATGGGAACTGTTACGGAAAATATTGAGCTGTGGTCTCTACCCTACGGATATTACAAAAACCGATGCAAACCTGCTGTAGACCGATGGAAAGCTCGGCTTAATGCCAAGAAGGCGGGCTCCAAACCTTTGGCTCAGGCATCATAAAGAGCAGGATAGCTGCAATAACACTTGCAACCCCACTGATCATAATGGGTAAACCATAGCTCTGGGTCAGATCAAAAGCTAACCCAGCCATCGGCGGTCCGATCAGACTGCCGATGGCGGCGTTGGTATAAAGCGCGCCAATAATTCCCCCCGCATTCTTACCTCCGAAATAATCAACCGTAAGAGCGGGAATTAATGCGACAAAGCCTCCGTAGAACACCCCATAAAGAACAGCAAAACTGCCTAATGCCAAAGCCCCTTGGGAGACGTTCCACATAAAAAGCAGAACTCCCATGCCAAAGAAAGCCGTTGTCAGAGAAATCTTGCGGCCTAATTTATCAGCAATCCCCCCCATGGCAAACCGCCCGGCAACACTGCCTACACCAACAAGGCTCACCAAAAACACGGCGAACCCTTCAGAATGCCCATAATCCAAGGCATAAGGGGTGAGATGAACGAAGGGAAGAAAGATGCCTAATGACGCTAAAATACCAGCTATATATAGCATCCAGAACGGTCTGGAATGCAGAGCTTCTTTGACCGTTGCCCCCCCAATAGTTACGTTTTTATTCTCAACGCTTGGAGATATTTTTTCCCCATCAGGAAACAGGTTTTTCTCCTGGGGAGAATTAACAAAAAACCAAGATGATAAAACGCCAAAAACGAGAGCCACAGAACCAAGAATGACATAACTAGTGCGCCAATCGGTCGTTTGTATCAAAGCGCTGGCAACAAGGGGAACAACCAAAGTTCCCACTCCAATTCCAGAAACAGCAATCCCAGAGGCAAAGCCTCTTTTACGAATGAACCAACGCTGAACAGCCCCAATCGCGGGAACATATATGAACCCAACACCAAGTCCCACACTCAAACCGTAGGCTAAATAGAGTTGCCAAAGGAACGTTGCTTGAGTAGCGGCAAGCAAGCCCCCCCCAATCAACACCATCCCGATCATCACCACCCACTTGGTGCCGATGCGATCACTTAAAGGCCCCGTAACAGCCCCAATAGTAAAGAACAAGCAACTCGCCAAGGAAAATACCAGGGCCACCCCGCTTCGTCCTGCTTCAAATTCAGTTTCAAATACCTTGAAAAAGGCACTAAAGGAATAGGCGATACCGAAACAGATAAACAAGGAAGCAAAGGCACAAGCAACGACAATCCAGCCATAGAATATAGGTGCTTTAGAATTTGAAGATATACTTATCATTGAGAAATCGTGACACGGATGATCAAGATTGGCACGTTTTTTCTTAAATCAAACTCGATAAAGATAAACCGAGGTTGAATAAAGGTCATCAACTTGGGTGACACTTAAAGGTTCCCAATCAGGCAAGGCGAATGTATTTGAAAGAATGAGGGCCCCTGGCCTCAAGCGTTGCTTAAATAGCGGTGCCAGGTTGTTCATGCTATGCGGGGCCAAAAAACAAACCACCAGATCAGCTTCTTCCATTGGGGATTTTGTAAAATTGCCAAACTGAATTTGGGCATTGCTTAAACACTTAATCTGAAGCCAAATCTTTGACACCAGCCAAGGTAAAGGCGAAATTTCATAACCAATGATCTGACTCTTTGGGCAATGAGCCGCTAATCGTCCCACTAAATTCCCCCAGCCAGACCCTAATTCAAAAATGGTGCCTTCAAAATCTCGAGGCAAGGCATCCAGGGCCGCTTGGATTGCTTTGGAAGAAGACGGCATAGGAGGCACACCAACGTATATTGTTGGGTAAAGGATGAAGGCCATGGCAGCTAATGCGATACCTAAAACAATTGGGCCTTCGATCATTTAAGGCGAAACACCATCATCCGGGTCGAGCGGTTCAGAAAGCTCAGCTTCTAATTCTTGAACAGCAACTTCTTCGACTTCACTGACATCGTTGGCATCAAACAACTCACCAGTCCCCATCATCTCCCCACGAGCTGCATAAGCATTAAGGGCTGGACGAGCATCTAGAAGTCCAGCAGCTTTAAGATCCTCCATCCCCGGAAGGTCTTTAATGCTCTCAAGGCCAAAATGGTCAAGGAAGGCATCAGTTGTCCCCCAAGCCATCGGACGTCCTGGCGTTTTGCGTCTGCCTCGAGGTTTAATCCATCCCGCCTCAAACAGGACATCCAAGGTGCCTTTGCTTAAGCTAACTCCCCTAACCTCTTCAATCTCAGCCCTAGTGACTGGTTGGTGGTAGGCCATGATCGCCATGGTCTCAATGGCGGCACGTGATAGTTTGCGGCTTACTTCGGTTTCAATGCTTAACTGGCGTGCAAGATCAGGCGCTGTTCTAAAGGCCCATCCTTTACCTACATTGACCAAGTTAACCCCACGATCGGCATATTGCTTTTCAAGCTCTGCCAGCAAAGCCTCAATGTCGGCCTCTTCCGGCAAACGGGTTGCTAGAGATTTCTCATTCATGAGCTCTTGGGAGGCAAAGAGAATGGCTTCCAAAAGTCTGAGGTGTTGAGGGTCAAGCTCGCTCATGTCTCTTTCTCTTTTTGTTGTTCATGATTGCCACTCAGATAAATCGGGCCAAATGTTCCACTTTGGCGGATAACCAACCGCCCTTCTTTGACCATTTCAAGGGCTGCTCCAAAGGTCGCTGCAACAGCAGAACGGGCAAATAAGGGAGTTCTTAAGTTCTCAGGTAAGAAGGATGACAACTCATCCCAATCTGGCGTCTTAAGAGCAATAAGAGCGCGGAAGCGAGTTAAGGCATCGTCGATAGAATAAAGGTCCATGGGTTCGATTTCCATAACCTTTGCTCCGCCTTTATTGCGAATATCCCCATAGGCTTTTAAGAGTTCTTGCAAGGTAACATCAAACACTGTCCGAGAGCTCGCTTCAATCTCGTCAGGCGCGCCTCTGCGATGGAAATCTTGCCCTCGATGAGGTCTAGCCATCAAGGATGTTCCAGCTTCTTGCATGGCTTCCAACCGCTGGAGCTGGAATTGCAAAGCCGCCGCCATTTCTTCACCTGAAGGCTCTTCTTCCCCTTCTGCCGCAGGAAGGAGTAGACGGGATTTCAGGAAGGCAAGCCACGCCGCCATCACCAGATAGTCGGCAGCCAGTTCGAGATTAGATTCACGGACAATAGCAATCCAGGTCAAATACTGGTCAGCCAATTGCAAAATGGAAACGTGAATGAGATCGACTTTTTGGTCGCGAGCAAGGGCAAGGAGAACATCAACAGGGCCTTCAAAGCCATCGATATCGACAACCAGCTTCGGGCCTGTCGGCTTATCCCTATCTTCGGGATTGTCTTCTTCAAAGCTATCGCCAAGATCAAGCTCTGGCGTTTTGCCTGTCCCAGTCATACCCTAGGTCCCCTATTGATTACCTTCCAATACCTAACATGTAGATAATTCCATCTAGCACATACAAAGCTGGTTCCCACACCAACCAATAGAATATATTTAGATCATAGCCGATTTGGTTACCAATCCAGGGAAGAATAAACAACATAAAGAGAATAATAAACATCCCAGCCCTTTCCAACCGAGACAAGGGCTCAGCAAGGAAGTGAGGCAGCAGACCTACTGCCACTCGGCCACCGTCTAATGGCGGCAACGGCAACATATTAAAAATGCATAATACAACATTGATAATCATGGCATTTTTAAGATTTAAAGCAAGCCATGGCGCCACACTATCCGGGATTAAAAACCCAAGATGAAAGATACTCGCCGCCGCAATCGCCAGCAAAAGGTTTGTCCCAGGTCCGGCCAAAGCCACCAGCACCATATCCCTTCGTGGATTCCTTAGATTCCAAAAATTCACCGGGACAGGCTTGGCAAAACCAAACATCATTTGCCCCCCGGAACCAATCAGTAAGAGGATTGGCAGCAAGACCGTTCCAAAAGGATCAACATGTTTGAGGGGGTTAAAAGTCACTCGACCCATTCGTTTTGCGGTATCATCTCCCAGTTTCCAAGCTGCCCAACCGTGGGCCGCTTCATGGAGGGTAACAGCCAACAAAACAGGCAAAGCCCAAACAGAAATCTTCATACCGATGTCAGCAAAATCACCCATGACTTAAAAGCTCGTTTAGGCGCTCTAAGGCATTGGTAGGAAAATCTGAGGGCAACGCAGTAGCTCTGAGCTTTTCCGCCTTCTCAACACGCTCTAATGCCTTTGGCGTCAAAGGTGACAGGCCCTTAGCAGTCTCCACCATCTCTAACATATCCCCATTGCAATGAAGCACTAGATCGCACCCAGCAGCAAGAATAGTCCTGGCCTTCTCCTCAAAACTCCCTTGAAGAGCTTTCATAGAAAGGTCATCACTGATCAAAACCCCGTCAAAACCAATAGACCCTCTGATAATATCTTTGATTAAGGAGGGGGAACTGGTGGCAGGATGGTCTTTATCAAAAGCGGTAAAGACCACATGAGCCGTCATCGCCCACGGGGCACTAGCAAGGGCCCGGAAAGGTTCAAAATCAAATTTTTCGAGTTCTTCTGGCGTTGCATCAACAATAGGCAAGGCTTTATGGCTATCGACCATGGCGCGGCCATGTCCGGGAATATGCTTAATGACAGGTAGAACCCCACCGCTCAAGAAGCCCTGACAAGCGGCATCACCAAGCAAAGCTGACAATTCAGGTGTATCACCCGCAATTCGATCCCCAATAATTGGATCTGCACCCGGCTGTGGTAGATCAAGCACTGGCGCACAGTCGACAGTAATTCCTAATTCACGGAGTTCTTCAGCAAGCAAAGCCGAATTGAGGTAAGCAGCTTCTGCCGCCAGTTCCTTATCTTTTCGAGCAATATCAATAAATCGTGCCGCTGCTGGAGCTTCTCGCCAATGGGGAGGCTTAAGACGAGCTACCCTGCCCCCTTCCTGGTCAATAAGGACCGGAGCATCATCGCGCCCGACAGAAGCACGCAAAGCCTTCACAAGGGCTTTAACTTGCTCAGGATTATCGCTATTCCTCTGAAAGAGAATAAAGCCAAGAGGGTTTGCCTCCCCAAAGAATTCAACTTCCTCAGAGGTTAGCTCAAACCCGGCGCAGCCAAAAATAGCTGCAGAAGGAATAGTTGATTTAAGGCCGGACAACCAAGCATCCAATCTTTTTAGCACTCAGGTCAGCACAAAGTTTTTTCGCCGCAGCTTCATCAGGCAAAGGCCCGGCCCTGAGGCGGTAAAAAATTCCTTTATCTCCTAGGTCAGCCTTCATCAGGGACATTGATAATTTCCCTAACAGGTCAGAATTACGCTTGCTTAACCGTTTCCACTCACCTGCCGCAGCCGCTTCAGAACGCACCGAAGCCAATTGGATTTTATACTTTCCAGAAGCAACGGGCTTAATAGCAGGCTTGGTCACAACGACAGGCTTGGGTGCCACAACTTTGGGCTCAGGTGCTTTAGTGACTTCAACCGGAGCGGGCTCAAGTTTCATTGGTGCAGGTTTAGGAGCTTCCTCAACAGCCTTAGGCATCACTTTTTCAACCACCACAGGAGCCTTTTCAGGCTCAGGCTCAGGAGCAGGCATAGCTACTGGTTTTTCTGGCTCAGGTAAAAGCCGTTCAACAAGAGGCTCTCCGGGTTTAGAGCCAAGACGCTCATAAACCAGTTTATCCCGGTTTGGAATTTCCATCCCACCAGGATTTTCAGGCTTAACCTTGATGGGGCCAACTTCAGCTCTAATAACTGGAAGGTTTGCCTCATCAGTCATTTGGTTAGCGCCAATCAGATACCACCAACCAACACCACCAAGCATCACCAATAGCAAAAGGATCAAAACAAGCCGTTTCCATTTACTCGGTGCAACCTTTTGAGGTTTTCCGATGTCATCAAAATCGAAATCATCATCCTCATAGGAGTCGTCAGACATAAGCTGTGGTTCTTTACGAGAGCCCCTACCCGGCTTTTTCATTAACGCATTTCCTCAACGGGTTCGACACCAAAGACTTCCAATCCAGAGGCAATAACCGTTGCCATTCCTTGCAACAAAGCAAGCCTAGCACCGGTCAATTCCGGATCATCTGCAAATAAGAACCTCAGACTAGCGTCATCTTTACCTTTATTCCAGAGGCCATGGAACTGTGATGCTAATTCATAGAGATAAAAAGCAACACGATGAGGTTCATGAGCTTCTGCGGCCCCTTCAACGGTCCGAGGCCAGGAGGCCATTTGTTTGATTAACGCCATCTCCGCAGGGTCTGAAAGACGAGACAATGCCACGTCTTTAAGGGACAAGCGATCTTGGTCCAACTCAGGGAACTGCTCTTTAGCGTGACGGAAAACAGAATGAGCCCGAGCATGAGCGTATTGTACATAAAACACTGGGTTATCTTTAGATTGCTCTTTTACCTTACTCAGATCAAAGTCAAGCTGAGCATCGTTTTTACGGGTCAGCATAATAAACCGCACCACGTCTTTGCCCACCGCATCAATGACCTCACGCAGAGTGACAAAGGTTCCCGCACGCTTAGACATCTTCACGGGTTCTCCGTTATCAAGCAAACTCACCATCTGGCACAGCTTGACATCAAAGGAGCCATTGCCCTCGGTCAGAGCCTTGATCGCCGCGTCCATGCGTTTGACGTAACCACCGTGATCAGCCCCCCAGACATCAATCATCTGACCAAATCCACGACGGAATTTATCCAAGTGGTAGGCCATATCTGTGGCAAAATAGGTCCAAGAGCCATCCGATTTCTTAATGGGACGATCCACATCATCGCCAAACTCACTGGCTTTGAACAAAGTTTGTTCACGAGC
>JAPHRK010000045.1 GCA_026196105.1 Rhodospirillales bacterium
ATAAAACAAGTCATTCATTGAGAGAATCTCCTTTGCCTCAATGAATCACAGATTAGCTCAATTGGGAATCTTAAAATTTAATGGGTCCTGAGCCTAAGCCTTCTTGCAGAATAATTTCATGGCACTTTTCTTGAGTAGCTTGTCCTGCTTCTTACCAAATTGATGGATAACTTCTTCTAAAGCTTTGGCTATTTGCCCTCCTTCAGAGAGGATTTGTTCAAACTCTTTAAGTGTTTGAGCGATGGGGGCTGGGACGTCAAAAGAAATAACTTCCTGCTTGGGAACTGAGATTTTAAGTTGTTCGGCTTTGCCATCAGCCTCCCCTTTCATATAGGGAATATACTTCATATCAGAAATCAGGATGTGAGATGAAAGCCAGTTAGATAAGAACTTTATTACCTTGATACCATCGATGGTATCGGGCTCTTTTCTATTGATTTTTGCCAGTTGTTTGACCAATTTTTTGAACTTTTTATGTTCTTTTTTATGTTCCTTTAAGCCTGGGTAATGGGCCTTTTCCATAAATTGTTCTTCACGTTCAAAGTGCTCATTACAGTAAGCTGTCAGGCTTTTAATTGCATTGCCAATAGCGTCTTGTTCGGCTCCTTCCTCAAAACGGTGTTTGAGAGTAGCAATTTCTTCAAATAATGTTTGGTGGTCTGAATCTATCGCTCGAACACTGGTGGAGAATTTCTCGGACCACTCAAGGGTAGGAACGATCTCGTCATTACGTCTTTCCATTTTTCGCCGATCAGATGCCCTACGTTCATTCATTGTCATAGCCCTTTACTAGGAGTTGTAAAGATATAATGCTATTATCCATATTCTTTAGTCGTTTGGATATAGCTTGGTCAGCTCCGATTAATCTATTGAACTAAAAGGTTTTGGCTATATTAAGCATCTGGTCCAGGTCTAGATGTTCTTCAAGGTAATTTGCCAAATTATCTAAAGTTTCCTCGACTTGAGCTTCGTAAGAAAAGCCATGGGTTGTACCTTGGCGAATACGGTCAAGAAAAGCTCCTCGAAATTCATCGGATGCAAACATACCATGGAGATAACTCCCCAAGACTCGCCCGTCGGCTGAGATAGCTCCCTCAACAGCGCCATGATAACTAAACCAAGGACGTCCGCGATCAACCCCTTCGGTTTCGCCCATATGGATTTGATAGCCTTTCACAGCTTTCCCGCTCTCAATTTCTGTTCCGTCAATTTCCCACAAGGTTTTTGATGGTTCCATCGTGGTGTTGACATTAAGGAGTCCAAGCCCTTCAGCTTCTCCTGCAGGACCTTCTATCCCGAGGGGGTCCCGGACAATATTCCCGAGCATTTGATAGCCCCCACAAAGGCCAACAACCATACCGCCTCGGCGATAATGAGCCAGGATATCTGTATGCCAGTTTTGGGAGCGGAGATAGTGAAGGTCGCCAATAGTTGCCTTGGTGCCGGGGATGAGAACAACATCAGTATCACCTGAGACTGCATCGCCAGGGCCAAGAAACACAACTTCGACATCTGGTTCAGCTGCAAGGGGGTCAAGATCGTCAAAATTAGCTATGCGTGAGAGGCGGGGTACGGCAATTTTGATGGTTGCTTTGTCTTTGTTCGTTTGCCCTTGGCCTAGGCTCATCGCATCTTCTGCTGGGAGGAGGCCTGCTTCTTTAAACCAAGGAACAACACCAAAGCTTTTAAGCCCTGTTTTATCACCAATGATCTTAAGGCCATCATCAAAGAGGGAGGCATCGCCGCGAAATTTATTGATGATATAACCGACTAACCTAGCTTTCTCGTCCTCAGTTATCAGTTCATGAGTTCCGACGATTGAGGCTATTACTCCGCCTCGGTCAATATCACCGATAAGAACAACCGGGAGGTTAGCGGCTTCTGCAAAGCCCATGTTAGCGATATCGTTTTTACGAAGGTTAACTTCTGCCGCACTTCCTGCACCTTCGATTAAAACCAAATCGGCTGTTTCGCTTAATCGCTGGTAGCTCTCAAGAACGCGGGGCAAGAGAGAGAGCTTATAGTCCGTATATTCCCGAGCAGCCATAGCCCCTTCAACCTGCCCTTGGACAACGACCTGAGCCCCCACTTCGGTTTGTGGCTTGAGCAGGACAGGGTTCATATCAACCGTTAGCTCTAACCCACAGGCGCGTGCCTGGAGAGCTTGCGCTCGTCCAATTTCGCCGCCATCAGCGGTAACAGCTGCATTGTTTGACATGTTCTGGGGTTTAAACGGTGCAACTTTTAACCCACGCCGTTTATAGGCACGGCACAGCCCTGCCACTAATAAAGATTTCCCGACATCAGATCCCGTGCCCTGAAACATCAGGGCCGGAGTTGACCTAGTTATATTTGGCAATTGCCGCCCTTAAGTCATCAGCTTTGGGATTAGAGACAGTGTTATGGAACAGGATTTCGGCTGGGGAGACTTCTTTACCGTAAAACGCTTTATTAAAGTCAGTCCGTTTTCCGATGACCGCGCCTTCAAAAGAACCGCCGCCAAAAGCGCCACGGGCGAGAGCATATGACACTATATCAGCACCCATGCTTGAGGTGGTTGAACCGCTTAATCCACCACCTAAAGTTCCCGCAGTAACACTCACTTCTCCACCTAACTTGAACTGGTCCTTAAGAATGGCATCAACGGCTTTACGACTGCGGATAATGAAAAGGACTTGTGAGTCTTTGACCCCAATTTGGAGGCCTACACTACCAGCTGCCAGGGTGTAAAAGGCAGGATAGCTCCATTCACTGTTTGCACCTTTGACCAACAATACGCCGTTTCCACCTTCACCGCCGATGACAAAACCAGCTTTGAGCATACGGGGGACGATGAGTAGGCCTTGGGCATCTTTCATTAACTTAAGGGCAGATGAAAAGTTGGGTTCAGAAAGAACATTGTTAACGGCGAATTTTGCCAGATCGACCAACTCTTGAGTTTCAGAAGGCTCTTCAGCTTTAGCTTCAGAAAAACCCATTACCATAACAACGCCAAAAATGGCGAGAAGCCGAGCGACCATTGCGTATAATCCCTTTTAAGAATATCAAAAAAACAAACGGTTTTTGATTCTAACCCGGGTGGGGCCTAAAATTCCACCCCTGGCTGAGCTTTTACACCACTTTTTAGGGGATGTTTGACCAATTTCATCTCAGTTACCAAGTCAGCAGCCTCAATCAAGTCGTTATGTGCTGCCCGTCCAGTGATCACGACATGCTTCATTTTGTCACGCGCGCCAACGGTTTCAAGCACCTCTTCCAAAGAGACATAACCATATCGAAGAGCCACATTAAGCTCATCGAGGATGACCATGCGGCAATCAGGATCTGCGATCATTTCTTTGGCGGCGTCCCAGGCTTTGCCAGCAGCAGCAATATCTTTTTCTCGATCTTGGGTTTCCCAAGTAAAGCCTTCGCCCATCGCTTTGAATATCACTAAATCAGGGAACCCTTCAAAAACGCGGCGTTCGGCTGTATCCCAAGCGCCTTTGATGAACTGAACAATTCCCACTTTAAACCCATGACCAACACAACGCAAAGCCATACCAAATGCTGCTGATGATTTGCCTTTTCCAGGGCCTGTGTGCACGATCAACAAGCCGCGTTCGGCTTCTTTTTCCGACAGCATCTTATCTTTGGCTGCCTTCTTTTTTTCCATCTTGGTGTGATGGCGCTCTAGTTCTTCTGGGGTTAGCTTGTCAGTCATTTAGGTTACTCTTTTGATAATTCACCCAACAGCATATGGGCACTGTTTGATTTAGGTTTCCATAGGCCTCGTTCCAAGGCTTCATTTAATCGGTCAGCCATCTCTTGCAAGGCGGCAGGGTTATTTTCTTCCAAGAAAGACCTGACTTCCTCGTCTTCAAGGTAGGCTTCCATGACCAAATCAAAGTGGTGGTCTTTGACGCAACGGGCTGTTGCGGCGAATGCAAACAGGTAATCTACCGTCGCTGTCATTTCGAAAGCGCCTTTGTAACCGTGCCTCATAACCCCTTGAATCCACTTAGGATTGACGACACGTGCACGCACGACACGGGCAATCTCTTCTTCTAAAGTTCTGACTCTTGGGGTCTCAGGTCGAGAGTGATCATTATGATAAACAGTGGGTTGTTCGCCCGACAGATTGCGAACCGCAGCCGTCATGCCCCCTTCGAATTGATAATAATCATCTGAATCGAGAATATCATGTTCGCGGTTGTCTTGGTTTTGCACCACGGCTTCAACAGAACTAAGACGACGCTCAAACAGCCCGTGGGCCGCATTTCCTTTGGCTCCAGCGCCGTAAGCATAGCCACCCCAAGCTACATAAGCGCGTGCTAAATCCGCATCCGTCTCCCAGCCTTTTTCATCGATCAAAGCTTGCAAGCCTGCGCCATAGGCACCGGGCTTGGAGCCAAAGACCCGATAGCCGGACCGATTTGCAGCTTCTTCTGGAGACATTCCTTGTTTTTCAAAATCTTGGCGCTCTTCTTTTACCCGTGCTGCTAAGAAATTTAGGTTGTCGGGCTCATCCAATTCAGCAACGGCGCGGGTGGCAGAATCAAATAAATCGATCAGGCCGGGGAAGGCATCACGAAAGAAACCTGAAATTCGAAGGGTGACATCCACGCGGGGACGGTCGAGAAGATCAAGAGGGAGAATTTCAAACCCGGTCACTCGTTTGGATAGGCTATCCCATGTTGGACGAACCCCCATTAAGGCGAGGCCTTGGGCTATATCGTCCCCACCTGTACGCATGTTGGAGGTTCCCCAGGCGGTCAGGGCCATGGTTCTTGGCCAGGCCCCGTGCTCTTGCATATGGCGCTCAATCAATAGATTGGCAGATTTCCATCCCAAGGTCCAGGCGGCAGGGGTGGGAACGGCGCGGGTGTCGACAGAATAAAAATTACGCCCCGTAGGGAGCACTTCCGGTTTGCCCCGGGTTGGGGCTCCAGAAGGGCCCGGTTCAATAAACCGTCCCTCTAACCCTGTGAGAAGCCCTTTGATTTCTTCTGGGCCACAAGCTTCAACGGCTGGGCGAAGGGATTGGTTGATGGTGTCAAGAACGGCTGCTGTGCAGACCCAATCAGATCGTATTTCCTCTTCGCCAGAAACCAATCTGATAGCAAGCTCTTCCAGGCGCTCAATGGTGTCACCTTCACTGCGCCACAGGCCTTCGCCTGTGAGAACATCAGGTCTTTCGCCCATCCAGGGAGCCGACATATCGCAATCAAGAGGGTCAAAATCGAGGTTTAAATCTTTAGCGAGAGCCCGCAAAATCGAAGCATCTCCTCCTTCACCTTTGTTTCGTGGTACCCGTGCCAATGCGATAAGGGTGTCGTCCAAAAGCCTTTCCGTTGGGGACTCGCCGAAGATGTGGAGACCATCGCGAATTTGCATTTCTTTTAATTCGCACAAATGGTTATCAAGCTTTGCTAAAGCATTATCTTGATTTTCATTTTCTTTAATGCCGCAATCTTCAGCCAAACCTGTGCTGTAGCTCAGCTGTAAAATTTCTTTGCGCAAAACCTTAAGGCGACGAGGGTCAACGCCAGCGGCTTGATAGTATTCATCAACCAATAACTCCAGGTCCTTTAAGGGTCCGTAGCTTTCAGCTCGGGTTAAAGGCGGAGTCATATGATCAATAATTACCGCTTGAGCTCGGCGCTTGGCTTGGGTGCCTTCGCCGGGATCATTAACGATAAAAGGATATAGGTGAGGCAAGGGGCCAAGGATCGCTTCAGGGAAGCATTCTTGCGACAAGGCAAGTGATTTACCCGGTAACCATTCCAAATTCCCATGTTTACCCATGTGAATGACCGTGTTGGCATTAAAACTTGCTCTTATCCAGGCGTAAAAGGCCAAATAACTATGCGGAGGGACTAAATCAGGGTCGTGATAGGTCGATTCAGGGTCGATGTTGTATCCTCGGGCTGGTTGGAGGCCGATAGCGATGTTACCGCAACGAAAGATTGGTAGCAGAAATTTGCCACAGTCCAATTCTCCCGCCCGATAAAACGGGTCCGTATCGGCAGTGCCCCAACGTTTAGTTACCTGCCCCTGAACCTCTGGAGGGAGCCCAGAAAAAAAGCACTGGTAATCTGCCATCGAAAGGGTTTCGCGAACTTCGCGTTGGTCCAAGTGTTTGTAATCATTGGTCGGTCCTTGTTGAATATGTTCAACTAAGGCGTTCCCATTTTCTGGAATTCCTTCCAAATTGTAACCTTGGCTTTCGAGGGCCTTGAGAATTTTGATGGTTCCAGCAGGAGTATCGAGCCCCACCCCATTACCCATGCGCCCGTCCCGGTTGGGATAATTGGCTAAAATCAAAGCAACTTTACGTTCGCTTGCTGGAGCTTGGCGCAGCTTGGCCCAACCTGCGGCTAACTTGGCAACAAAAACAACCCTATCACTGACCGGTTGGTAGACAACGATGTCGGTTTCGGTCAGGGGGTCGCGTTCTTTAAGGCCTTTGAAGGAAACCGCCCGGCTTAGGATGCGCCCATCTACCTCTGGCAGGGCGACATTCATGGCGATGTCACGAGCAGATAAACCATTTGGGTTTTCGCGCCATACTTCTTCGTTACCACCGGAGAAAACCACCTGAAGGATTGGGCAATCAGCCCCATCGAACGGGGTTTGGCTGCGTTTAGCTCCAGGAGCCGATATTGCAAAGCCTGTGGCATTGAGGATGACTGAGGGTTTTGTTTGTTCGAAAAGCTCCGTAACAATGGCTCCGACCACCTGATCTTTGAGGCTTGAGACAAACACGGGTAGAGGGTTAAGCCCTTCGGTTTTAAGGGCCTCAACCATGGCATCAATAATTGCTAAATTCCCCGCCTGAACTAAGGCGCGATAAAAGGTAATGGCGACAACGGGTTTTCCGTTTTCCTTAAATTCCGGCCCGTAAACTCCGGCCTTCATCAAAGGAGCAGGTTCAACCCAATCTCCGTCACTTCCAATCAGTTCATGGCAATAACCGAGGAAACTTGAAGCGTTTTCCATGCCGCCATGGACCATATATTGCCACAGGCGATGGATGGATTCTTGAGGGACGGTAGAAAAGGATGTTAGTTCAGCGTCAGGTTGATCGTCGCCAGGCAGAAAGATCACGGGGATATTTTTTTCCCGACAAACCGCCGAGACTTGCTCAATGCCATACTGCCAATAGCCGCGTCCCCCAAGCACCCGTGCCACCACAAGCTTCGCTTGCCCAATAACGTCCTCAACATAAAGGTCGACGGACATGTTATGCCCAAGGTTAAGCAACGACGCCAACCGGACACTCGGTGTCTCTTTGTTTTTCTCTACCGCTTGTTTTTGCGCAAGGGCAAGGCAAGCAAGCTCACTGTCAGCGGCAGACAGAACAACGATATCGCCAGGAGTTTGGCCTAAATCAATAGCTTCGGAACCGTCTGAGGCAAGTCCGGGTGTGGCAGCAAGAAGGTGCATCTTATGATTAGTTTGGCAAGATCAAGGCTTGGACAGCTTCACGGTCAAGGCCATGTTGTCCAATAATCACCAAGCGAGATTGACGAGTTTCATCCTCACGCCATGGACGGTCATAGTAGCGCTCAAAACGGCTGCCTACGCCTTGAAACACATGGCGCATTTCTTTGCCGGGGACATTGATAAAGCCTTTGATGCGCAGGATATCATGAACCTTAACAGCTTCAATCAAACGAGTCTCCAAGACGGCTGGGTCTGCAACATCTCCGATGCTGACCGTGAAGGTATCGAAGTCATCGTGCTCATGGTCATCAGACCCATCATGGTGGGAAGGGCGTGCTTCTAGGTCGTCTTCAGCCGCAGCTTCCAATCCAAGCAAAACGCTGACATCCACTTTGCCATAGCTTGAGGGTAACATCTTCACTCCGTCGCGAAGTTGACTTGTCAGTTCGTCTTTAACTTGAGACACGCCTGCTTCGTCCATGAGGTCGGATTTATTGAGCAAGATTAAATCAGCGCAATTGAGTTGGTCGGTGAAAACTTCTTCTAAGGGATTGTCGTGGTCAATGGCTTCATCAGCTTCCCGTTGAGCCTGGACAGCCTCTTCATCATCAGCAAAACGACCAGCAGCAACTGCGTCAGCATCAATCACCGCAACCACACCATCAACAGTGATTTTGGAGCGGACTTCAGGCCAGTTGAAGGCTTTGACCAAGGGTTTGGGCAAAGCAAGACCTGAAGTCTCAATAAGGATATGTTCGGGGGGTTCTGGGCGATCTAACAAAGCTTCGATTGTGGGGACAAATTCGTCGGCGACGGTGCAGCAAATGCAGCCGTTGGAGAGCTCAATAATATCCCCGGCTCGTTCCCCTTCCAGGTCACAATCTTTAATGCCACAGCCTTTAAGGATGTCGCTATCCATCCCAAGGTCACCAAATTCATTGATGATCAGAGCAATGCGACGGCCATTGGCGGATTCTAAAATATGGCGAACTAGGGTTGTTTTTCCGGCTCCTAAAAAGCCAGTAATCACTGTTGCGGGGATTTTCATTTGTCTTTTGTATCCTTCATAATCATGGGCAACCCGGCCGCGACGAAAACCACTTTGGTTGCCACGTTAGCAATCCGTTGGTTCAATCGTCCCGTATGGTCACGAAACTTTCTCGCCAGTTTATTATCTGGCACAATACCCAACCCAACTTCATTGGAGACAAGGACGACCGGGCCTTTTGCCTGGAGCAGGGTCTCCGCAAGAAACTCGGTCTCTTCATCAATGTTCTTTTCTGCCGCCATCAAGTTACTCAGCCATAAGGTCAGACAGTCGACCAGCAGCATATGGTCCGGCCCGGCGTTGCGTTCAATAGCACCCGGTAAATCCAACGGTTCTTCAATGGTTGTCCATTGCTCTCCACGACGCTCTTTATGTAAAGAGACTCGGTTTTCCATCTCATCATCGAAGATTTCAGCCGTCGCGATATAAACCCCACGCCCTTGTTCTTCAACCAAGGACTCGGCATAGGTGCTTTTGCCCGAACGGGCACCGCCAAGGACGAGGATTACAGAGTGTGTATTGTTATTCATGGGGCGTAACCTACTTTGGCGAAACAATCATAGCAAGTTTATGCCTTCAACCCGCCAGACATCTTGTTTGAAATATGTCAAAGTGGAGAGGGAGAGGTTGTCGATCACAATATTGACCGCTTTGTCGGAAGCAATCCCCAAAGCATGAGCGAGAATTGCGCGTACCGTTCCACCGTGAATGGAAAATACAATGTCTTTCCCATTGTAGTCATCAAGTAACTTGGAAACGACAGGGTCAACACGGGCTCTTAAATCTTCAAAGCTTTCCCCGTCTGGCGGACAAATGGCTGACGGGCGTCGCCAAAATTCTTGGACGGTATGCTCACTTTTCTCTGTAATTTCATCCCAGGTCAGGCCTTGCCAGGAACCAAAATGTTGCTCAGCGAGGTCAGGTTCAACGATTAGAGACGGTAAGGCGAAGTCGCCCGTTTCTGAAACAGCTTTAGCGGTTTGGACCGTTCTTTGGAGGTTGCTGACAACCCAAACGGCTTCTTTAGGCAATCGTTCTGCCAGAAAAGCGAGTTTCTTTTTGTCGGAGGTATCACAAGGCAAGTCTTCCTGACCATAGAGCTTGCCATTGCTGACAGTCACAACGGCATGGCGGACTAGGTAGAGAGATGTCTGTTTCATAGGGTCATAACCACGGCAAGAAGAATGCAAATTTCAGAAACCTGTTGGACGCTGCCAAGGACATCCCCTGTATAGCCACCAATTTGACGAACCGCGATGGCAGCAATAACGATGGCCCCGCAGAAAGCCCCAAATAGAGCAACCATCCCTAATTGGGAACCGATGAAAAGGAGGGCTAAAACAACACCAAGACCTCCAGCTATCCAACCTGTTAATTGACTTGGTCGTCCTGCACTAACAGCAAGGCCATCGGTTTTCGCCGGGTCGAGGTAGGACATAATAATAGGCATCACTGCCCTAGAGAGAGCGCCGGAACCAACCAGAAGACCAAAAACCACCTTGGGGTCGGCAACTTCGCTGATGCAGATAATGCGCAAACCTACGCCAATAATCAGGGCCAAGACTCCATATGAGCCAATAGCGCTGTCTTTCATAATGCGGAGCTTGTCTTCTTTCTTAACACCGCCACCGAAACCGTCAGCAAGATCAGCCAAACCATCTTCATGAAGACCCCCAGTGAGGAGAATCAGGGCGGCAATTGCGATAAATGCCGCAATCAAGGGCGGTAAATTCATTGAGATGGCAGCCCAATAGGCCAGACCGCCCAGACTGCCAATAACCGCACCTGCTATTGGAAAAGCTCTAAAAGCACGGGCTAAATCCCCGGTCTCCCAATCAATTTTGAGAGGCAGGCGCGTCAAGAAACCAAGGGCCATGCGAAAATCGCTTAGCCACTTTGAAAATTCGCTCCCTGATTGATTAAAAGAGGGTTCCGTTTCCGCCATGATCGTTTATGTTCCCGTACCTAACAACAATTGCTTACACCTATAGTTAAACCATCCCTGGGGGGGGAGAAAGCCCAAGATGACCATAAAAACTCTTGATGATGTTCGCGGCCTTCTTAAAGATTTGCCTGGACTCGATGCCAATGCCGCTGCTGCAGCAGCAGAACGTGAACCCCAATTGACCAAGCCACAAGGCTCGTTAGGTCGTCTGGAAGAGGTCAGTTCCTGGCTCAGTTCCTGGCAGGGAGCCCATCCGCCGAAACTTGATAATCCACAGGTTCGGGTTTTTGCAGGTAATCATGGCATCACAGCCCAAGGGGTTTCGGCCTTCCCGGCTGAAGTGACCTTTCAGATGGTGGCCAATTTTGAGCATGGGGGTGCAGCGATCAATCAGCTTTCAAAAGCTTTTGGTGCCACCTTGAACGTGGTGCCTTTGGAATTAGACAACCCCACTAAAGACTTTTCCCAAGAACCTGCCATGAGCGACGGGGAATGCGCGAGCGCAATTTTAGCCGGCATGGATGCTGTTGATGAAAAGGCTGATGTGCTTTGCCTCGGTGAAATGGGAATCGGCAATACCACTCCTGCCGCCGCCATTGCCCACGCCCTTTATGGCGAAACGGCTGCTTTTTGGACCGGGCCGGGAACAGGGGTTGAAGGGGCCGCTTTGACCAATAAAGCGGACGTTATTGAACGTTCTGTTGCTCTTCACAAAGCTGCCATGACCGATGGCCTTGAGGTGTTGCGCTGTGTTGGTGGTCGTGAACTTGCTGCTATTGCTGGTGCCGTTATTGGTGCTCGAATGAAGCGGGTTCCTGTTTTGCTTGATGGCTATATCTGTTCGGCCTCTGTTGCGCCTCTTATGATGATGAACAGCACGTCTCTTGATCATTGCATGGTTGCGCATGTCTCTGCTGAGCCGGGTCATATCAAGTTGCTTGATAAACTAGGCCAAAAAGCTCTGCTTGATTTAGGGATGCGTCTTGGCGAAGGTTCCGGGGCAGCTTTGGCTCTGGGGTTGATTAAAGGAGCGGTTGCTTGCCATGCTGGTATGGCGACTTTTGCTGAGGCTGGTGTAAGTGAAAAGGACGAGTAAATAGCTCCGTTGTGAATAAATGATGCTTTTAAACAATCTTATTATGGCGCTACGTATTGCGGCTCGGGATATGCGTGGCGGTGCGCGGGGACTGTGGTTGTTGGTCGGGGGTGTTTTTATCGGTGCTGCGGCAGTGGCTCTAGTTGGGGCGACCTCACAAAGCCTTATGGATGGGGCCCGAAGCGGGGGACTGGAATCTGTTGGCGGTGATTTAAGCTTGCGTCTTTATCATCGTCCACCGAGTGAGGCTGAACTTGCCGTCATTGGTCAGGAAGGTGAGGTTAGTATCACCACCGAGCTTCGCCCAATGGCACGAAGCCTCAAAAGTGACGGGGCACCTTTACTGGTAGAACTTAAAGGTGTTGACCAAAAGTATCCGCTTTATGGGGCTGTTGAACTTAAACCTGCCGCCGATCTTTATCAGACGCTTGCTCAGCAAGAAGGAGTTTATGGTGCCGTTGCAGACCAGGCTTTGTTTGAGTCTTTAGGTCTAAGACCAGGAGATCGCCTGAAAATCGGCAAGGCTCAATATCAATTACGCGGGACTCTTGTTGTCGAACCTGATCGCGCTTTTAGAGCCTTTACTCTTGGTCCTCGCCTTATGGTTTTAAGTGAAAGTTTACCCACGACAGGTATCGCGGATGTTGGATCGGATATTTACTATTATACTCGTGTAAAACTATCCCCAAAAGCAGATGGAAAGGCTTCGTTAGATCGGATTGATCAAGCCTTCCCCCAATCCGGATGGCGCATGGTTAATGCCCATAATGGGGTACCAGGGGTAGAGCGAACCTTGGCGATGGCCCATGTCCTGTTGCTCTTTATTGGCTTGGGTGTGATGCTGGTCGGAGGGGCTGGGATTTCTGGAGCGGTACGGGCTCATGTGGCTGAGAAGATGCACACGATTGCGATTTTAAAATCCATTGGCTCCCCGCCTGTCGTGGTTACCTTGGCTATTGGTTTAGAAGTTTTGGCGGCGGCTTCGATTGGAGCACTTCTTGGAGTTGGGCTTGGTGCGTTTGGCCCTGCCCTTGTCGCGTCTGCGTTAGTTGATCAATTACCGTTCTCTTTAGAGGCTACTCCCAACATCAAGCCCTTAGTGGCGGCAGGTCTGTTTGGTGTTCTTGTTGCCGCTCTATTTGCCTGGTGGCCGTTGATGAGGGTTCAGAACATGGGCTCTCAGGTGCTGCTGCGCCAGCGAGTTACTCATCAGTCTGGGAAGCTAGATGCCAAAGGTTGGTTTGGCGTGGTTGTTATTTTATCGATACTTGTATTGCTGGTATTTTGGGTGTCACCCCTGCCTTTGTTAACGGTAGGCTTCTTAGTTGGAGCATTGGCTTTAGCTGTCTTCTATTACGGATTAGGCATCGGCCTATCTCGCCTCGCCAAGGTTTTAGCGAAAGGTAAAAGCGCTAATGTTCGACTTGCTCTAAGTAATTTGTACCGGGAAGGGGCACCAACAGGACCCGTGGTCATGGCTTTGGGGCTGACATTAACCTTGCTCGTAGCCTTGGACGGCATCGGAAATACTGCCAGTCGTCACGTCCAACAAACTTTGCCCAACAGTGCACCAGATTTGGTGGCCTTTTCGATTAAATCTGAAGTGGCTGAACAGTTAAGAG
Source organism: Rhodospirillales bacterium (assembly GCA_026196105.1). GTDB lineage: Bacteria > Pseudomonadota > Alphaproteobacteria > Rhodospirillales > JAPHRK01 > JAPHRK01. Next base: position 13,140 of record JAPHRK010000045.1, read on the forward strand.
GGGAGCTTGCTCGTTCTGGGGTCGTTGAGCGCCAACGTATCATGCCGTTTTTCCATGCACGTGTGCAGGCGATTGGTGGGGTGCCTGTGCGTGACCTTAAAACTCCCGGCTCCTTGAATTGGGTGATCCGAGGGGACCGTGGCGTGTCCTTTGCGGCCCAACTTCCTAAAGGGGGTAAGTGGGAAGAAGCCCAATTGAATCAACCTGGGTTTTCAGTGGATGAAGAGGTCGCTAAAAAACTGGGCCTTCGCCTAGGCGATGAGATCACCTTGAACCTTGGCGGAGAAGCTCGTAGCGGCTTGATTTTGAATTTCCGTCAAGTGGATTGGACTGGGCTGGATTTAGATTTCCCCATCATTGCAACGCCGGGTACCTTCAAAGGGCTTCCCTATACTTATGCAGCATCTCTGAAAGCCAAACCTGGAGAGGAAGCCAAGCTTGAAGAGTTTATCAAAACTCGGTTCCCAGATGTGCCTCTTCTTAGAGTCGCAGATTTTTTGGCCTCATTGTCTGTGGCTTTGGAGGCCATTGTCACCGGATTGGAAACAGCTGCCTTGATGTGTGGTCTAGCGGCTTTGGTCGTGTTGGCAGGAAGTGTGCTTCAAGGCTTAAGAGAACGCACTAATGAAGCCATATTGTTTAAAGTTTTAGGTGCACGCAGGCATCAGTTATTAGGCCAGTTGTTGGTAGAATTTTTGGGCCTTGGAACTTTGGTCGCCTTAAGTGCTGTGCCTTTAGGCTTAGGCGTTGCTTTTGGCGTGGCGCAGGCGGCAGGTCTTGGCAGTGTGAGTGTATCTTGGTCAGGTGGTATTATCTTAGCTGGGGCAGCAATATTGGTCACCTTGTTAATCGGTTTGGCCGCAACCCTGAGCGCTTATACCGCTACCCCCGCCAGGATATTGCGTGACCGTAGCTTTTGAGAGTTATTGCACAATCTCTAACTCAAAGAAAAATGTCGTGCCTACATCCTTCTTGGTTTCAAAATCTATTTGACCGCCATGCTTTTCAATAATGGCTTGTGAAATACTTAACCCAAGGCCTGTGCTGTCTTTTTGTCGACTGTCGCTTTTATCTGCTTGGGCAAATTTCTCAAAAACCTGATCGTGAAATTCTTCAGGAATACCAGGTCCCGTGTCGGCAACTGAAATCCGCGCATGGTTATTATTCAGCGTGATAGATACCTCGACATCGCTGTTATCAAATGAGAATTTAGCAGCGTTCGAAAGTAAATTAGCAATAACTTGGGTGAGCCTGTAAGGGTCACCTGAAACTTTTAAGTTCGTGGGTGGCTGATTGAAAACAAATTTAACTTTATTCTCAATGGCATATCCTTGATTTTCCTCTATCGCCCTTTGAACGAGATCGCTGATATCAATTGGTTGAATATCCAGCTTAACTTTTCCCGACATAAATTTCTCAACATCCAAGATATCATTTACTAAAAAAATCAATCGGTCTGTATTTTTATTAGCTATATCGACCATGCCCTTCGCCTTATCAGGCAAAGCACCTAAGATACCTTCATTCAATAGGCCCAAGGAGCCCTTGATGGATGTGAGTGGTGTTCGGAGTTCATGGCTTACGGTTGCTAGAAATTCAGATTTTGATTTGCTAATTCTCTGGGCAACCAATAAAGCGGATTGAAGTTCCTGCGTGCGATCGTTGACCTGTTGGCGGAGGTTGTCTTCATGGCCTTCAAGGACAGTTGCTTGGCGTAAAATAATTCGTAGGAAGTAACCAAGAAATATGGAAATTATCCCTGCAAAAATCAGGCTGATGATTGATTGTTTCCACCATTCACTTAAAATATTTTGTTTAAGTTTTGATACGACAACAATTAAGGGGAAGTCCTCAAGTTTTCTATAGGTAACAAGGCGCTCGGTACCCTCAGTTACAACTTTAGCTTCGTAGGAGCCGTTTGGACTGGCTTTAAGATGTTTAGTGTAGAGGACGCCATGAGAAAAATCTTTACCAACGATCCCCTCTGCTCTGGGTATACGGAGCATCATGATGCCGTTTGTGTTTGCAATAGCGACCGTTTGGTCTTGGTTGATTTCTGATCGTGTGAAAAATTCCATAAAATTTTGAACTTGCAGTATCGTAACCACAAGGCCGTAAAATTTATCCTCAGGCCCCTGTCGTGGATAAACGATTGGTACTGCCCAGCGGTTAGTTACTTTAGACCTGACTGGGTTGCTAATGTACAACTCGTCTTGTTTTTCAGTTTTCCAATCATCAGCAAAGTATTTAAAATACTGTCGTTCGCGGAAGTTTAATTTCTTTTTTGGAACGTAAATTTCCCCTGTGTCGGATAAGATTGCGCTTTGATTGAGGGTGCCCTCTTCTGAGAATAAGTTAAGTGAGAATATTCCTTTTGTGTCTTTAACCCACTCACCTAGGAGTTCGGTGATTTCAGGATCAAGAGGCTTTAAAGGCGGCTTTGTCGAAAAATATTTTGCTGTATCCTTAAGCCGGCTTTCAATTGAACTGAAGACTAGGCTGGTATAGGCGCTAAGGGCATCAGCAAGTTTTTCATTTTCAATGTGAGCTTGTTTGAGGTTCTCAATCCTGGAGGAATAAATCAAATAGGCGGATGAAATCCACACTATGGCGATCGCAGAAACGAAGAAAGCGATGACCGATCTTTTTAGGTACCTAAATTTTAGAATATGTTCCACTAGGAATTCAGTTGTTTGTTGTTTTCATATTAGTCACGTTGATTAACTTAAAGCAGAGATGAGCCTTAAATCCAATTATTTTCATAATCAAAAATTGATTTGCAGATTGTTGTTCATAATACTTCGCCTTAGGATACCTACTTAATGCTGACTGCCCTTTAATTGGAACAAACATCAAATGTCTCTTCTTTTTTCTCCTTTTAAGTTGCGTGATATCACATTCAAAAACCGTATTGCTGTTTCACCAATGAGCCAGTACCGGGCAAAAGATGGCTACGCCAATAACTGGCACATGGTAAACCTTGGTCGGTTTGCAATGGGTGGAGCGGGTTTGGTCTATGCGGAAGCGACAGCGGTTGAAGTTGATGGGCGAAGAACGCCAGGAGATTTAGGACTGTGGCAAGATGAGCAAGTTGAGGGTCTAAAACAAGTTACTGATTTTATAAATCAGGAAGGCGCTATTCCTGGTATCCAACTTAGCCATGCAGGGCGCAAAGCATCCGAACGCCGCCCCTGGCATGGCGAAACACCCGTCGATGATGAAGATATTTCAATCCGTGATGAAGCCCCTTGGAAAGCAATCGCTCCTTCTTCAATTCCTTATGCTGATGGCTGGCCTGCACCTGAAGAAATGTCAGATGCAGATATTGAGCGTGTCATTACTTCATTTGGTGAAGCCGCACGACGTTCTAAAGAAGCAGGTTTTAAAATGATTGAGGTCTATGCGGCGCATGGTTTCCTTGTACATCAGTTTCTATCTCCTATTGCCAACAAGCGCACAGATAAATGGGGTGGTAGTGATGAAAACCGCCGACGTTTTGCAGTGGAAGTTGCGCGTTCTATCCGTGCAAATTGGCCGGAAAAATATCCTTTAGCCTTCCGCTTGTCAGCTACAGACTGGCTTGATGGCGGTGTTGAAGTAGAAGAAACTGTAGAAACGGCAAAGGCATTGAAGGCGGAAGGCGTTGATATAATTGACTGCTCAACAGGAGGTATCTCTGGGAAGGAAAGGCCTCGGCGTATGGTTATTGAGCATGGGTTCCAGGTGCCTTTTGCAAAGCAAATTCAAAAAGATGCTGACATAGCGACCATAGCTGTTGGTTTTTTGTGGGATGCGAAAAGGTGCGAAGAAGTGATCGCTAATGAAGAGGCAAGTATGATTGCTTTAGCACGAGAACTCCTGGATGACCCGAACTGGCCACTGCATGCGGCAGCAGAACTTGGGGCTGACGAAAACCATGCCATGTGGCCAATTGAATTCGGTTGGTGGCTGATGAAACGCGAACGTTTGCTAAATAAGCTGGGTATTAAATAAAGCTGCCGTAACTCAGCTTACAGCTATGCCCGGTCCGGGGCGGTTCATGATGTTTCTTGCATCAACCAATTGGTTATCACTTTTGCGAACGAGTTGGAGCCGGACGGGTTCACCGCTATCTCGCTCTACTAACTCAACCGGGCGAAGTTGGGGTTCGGTAATGTGTTTGTCTCCCCATTCCATCAAGGCAATCATAATGTGCTGAAGGTCCCAGCCTTTGGGGGTCAGTTTATATTCAAAACGCTGGCGTTCACCGGGGACCTGATAGGGATGTTTTTCCATGATGCCTTCTTTCTCCAGTAGGTCCAGGCGCTTTGAAAGCATGGCGCGTGGCGCGCCTAAGTGTTCTTGGAAGTCGTCGAATTTTGAGACGCCATTGATCGCATCTCTTAAGATTAGCAAAGTCCATTTATCACCGAGTACAGCCATAGCCCCGGCAACCGAACAATTCTCTTTTGTTTCCATCCACCAGTTTTGCATCTGATAATCTCCTCTTTGCTATGAAAGGGTACTATACACTATTTTATCTGAATTCACAATATGAACTTAGATATATTTTGTGCCCAACTTGATCGAGGTGGATGGTTATCTAGCTTTTTTAGATTTAGGTTTACTACCGAAAATCCAACCAAGAATGAGGTTGAGAAATAGACCAAAAAGGATTCCGAAAAGGCTGTAGTAGATATCTAAAGTGAGGGTGATATTGTATTTATCCCACGCTTGCTTGGCTATTTCACCGTCCAGTCCTTGAACAAAGTGCATGGGTTTTTCCCAAACCTGCCCATCTTCCATAGCCTTTTGGTGGGTGTAGAGCTTTTCAAAGCGGGTCAAGGTATAATGCAGGGTTTCCCCTGTGCGTCGGATAGCTGAATCGGTACTTTCCTGATGGTGGCGCAAATAAGCCATCAAGGTGAGTTCCTCCTCCATGGCATCGGCTGTATAGCGCTCAACTAATGTCTGGAGTTCATGCACAGCCCCGCCGAGACGTTGTTCATATTGCTGAATGAAGGTCGGCACCTGAGAAAAGGAAATAGCAAAGAGGAAAGCCCAAATGATTGTCCATAGTTGTTTAATCATTGTACCGCCCCTTTGTTAATCTGAGCGCGAGGATGGGCACGGCTATAGACATCCGTTAAGCGGGCTGAATCAACTTCCGTATAACGTTGGGTGGTGGAGAGTGTGGCGTGGCCTAACAGTTCTTGGATTGTCCTCAAGTCGCCGCCGCCAGCAAGCAAGTGGGTGGCAAAGCTGTGACGTAAGGCATGAGGCGTTGCCGTGTCAGGCAACCCAAGAAGATAACGAATATTTTGCATCAACCGTTGCACAATCCGAGGGCTTAGCCTTTTGCCCCGTGCGCCAACAAATAAGGGTGCTCCTTTTTCAGCTTTGAAAGGGCAAGCATGTATATAGGCTTCAACCGATTCGACCACCACGTCAAGAAGAGGGACGAGGCGCTGCTTGTTACCCTTCCCCGTGATCACCATGGAGTCTCCTTTCGGAGCCTCTTCAACATTAAGGTTGAGGGCTTCGCTAATACGTAGGCCACAGCCATAAATAAGTGTCAGAAGGGCCGTATCTCTTTTGCCAACCCAGTCAAGACCTCGACTAGTATGCCATTGCCCACTACCAAACTCCTCAACCGACTCTAAAGCCTCAGCAGCTTCTTCAGCAGATAGGGCTTTCGGGATGGAGCGAGGAATTTTGGGGGTGCGTACAGCACGGATTGCAGGGTTTTTAATAATGTTTGAGCGATCAAGAAATCGGAAAAAATTTCGTACCGTCGACATAGCCCGTGCAGTAGAGGTGCGGGCTAAGCCTTGGTTGTTGCGGTTGGCAAGATAGCTTCTGAAATCGGAGGTATTTAAACCTTCCAAATCTCCTAGAGCTGTTGGCTTGCCTAAATGGTCAGAGATGAAGCAGAGAAAAGCGCTCAGATCTCGCCCATAAGCATCTAAAGTATGGGCTGAGACACGGCGTTCATCTGCCAACCAGCGACGCCATGTTTCAATTTGAGACGCAACATCATTGGCGCAGGAGTATTGGGTTAAACTGCTTGTGGTTCCAACCACCCATGAATCCTTTTTTCTATCACCCGGGCGAGGAAGGTTAAGAGCTCTGTGCCTTGTTCCGGGTGGAAAGTGCTGTGGCTTTTAGACCCCAAAGCCAGAAGGCCTGCGGGTGAAAGATGTCCACCGTTGAGACGGACTATTGCTGCCGAGCGAGTGAACTCAGCCGACACACCAAACATAATGGCGTTGCTGCGTTGGTCATTGGAGAGAATAATATCTGTCTCCGCACCTAAACAGTTATCAACATCACCTTCATTAAGCTCGACAATATCTGGACTATGAAGGTCTGGAACAGGAGCTGACGAGGGCTCTAAACACAAAGCAACGATGTCTAAATCTAAAATTTTAGGAAGATCATCGGCAATAATTTTTGCCATATGAGCAAGAGAACGCGCTTCCACAAGAGCAAGAATTGCTTGGTGCGTTCGCTCTTGTATCGATTGGTTCGATCGACCCGTAATTAAGAGGTCAGCCGTAATCGCTTTGAGATGATCGATCTCCCCGCGCATTTTTTCTGTGACGACTTTTTGAAAATCGACGATGCCATCTTCGTTCCATCGACCGGGAACAGACATTTCACCTAAAATATGTGCATTGTTATTCAAAAACTCCGGATTGCTCCGAAGAAATACGGCAACCTCATCCTCCGTCAACCCATGGGCTGCGGCCTGGTTGCTGCCTTGGCTATTCATGATCCCCTAATCCCCAAAAGCAAGTGTAATTTATGCGGTAGTGGGACTATCATCTACGGCAAATACTAAAATGCTCTTAAGAGGATGAGGTTTGAGGGGGAAGCTTTGGCGAAGATGGTTCATTAATCAATCTCGAATAGGTTTTTTTGTCTGATTTCAGTTTTTTGGTATTCCCCAAGTTTTTCAGCCAATTCATCCCCCTCAAGCGGTGGAGAAACCTTTTCTCCATTGAATTCTAAAACCCGAAGAACTCGGTTGCTTTTTCGCTTTTTACCGTCCTCGATGAACGCCAATTGAACCCGCATGAAATCGGGAACATTGGCTGTGAGTTTTTTTCTAGATATCAGGTCCCAAAAAAACTCGTCCTCAAGGGTAAATACCCAGAGTGTTCCTTTGGCATACCTTGCTTTCCATAGGCGTTGTCCATCGAAAGGGTCCCAATTGGGAGAAGTTACTATGATGTCCTCGGTCATCACTGTCCAAGGACCATCTTTATCATCTTTTTCTTTAGGAGGGAGTTGGACAATGTGGCTAAGAAAATCGGTTCTTTGGATAGGGAATTCATCTTCCTCAGTGAACCCTATAGATTTGATATCGTCGTTTTCGTGGCACGCTTTATAGAAGGTATTCTTAGCTTCATAAGCTCCTCGCATATTCTCTTTCGTGATTCCCGTTTTGCGAAGAGTTGAGTGGTCTTTGCTTAAAAATCCTTTGGTGCTTTCCGATAAAATAAGATTGGCTGTGGCTTGGTTAATTGCGGCGTTAGCTGATTTATCATCTGAAAAGGTTTTGTTGAGGGATATGCCAACCTGTTCCGCCCAATGAGATGGCTTATGGTCCGTAAGCCCTATGACAAAGCTTTGACCGATATCACTTTCAAGGAAGACAAACGAAGCCGTAACAACAGAAACAATCGCTAGCTTGGTTTTGAAAGTGCCTGGTTCGGAGGGAAGTACAAGAAAATTGTATCGTGCCTTTCCATTGAAAAGTTGTTCGTTCAGCTCTTGGACTATTGCTTCAGCCTGAGATGCTGTCTCGATAAAATCGCTAAGAGGAAATGCGTGATCTTGCACATTAAAATGTATGGGTATAATCCCGGCAAGTTGCCCCCTAACCATGCCTATAGATTCTGTCAAAAGTATCACCCCAACAATGCAGTTGTTATTAAAACGTGTGTAGCATAAAAAACAATCCGCTTAAATTGAAATTAAATTTGTTGATTTTGACTTTCTGTCCCCCCTATTTAAAGGAACTTTGTTCCTTTACGGGTACGTGCAGAGCCCGGTCTTACTTCCCACCTAATTTCACCAAACCTTTACCCTGAGATAAGAAGCGCTAAAGTGCGTTTATGACTTCGCAAACAGAAAACCTCCAGACCCGCGCTGCTGTTCTGCTTCCTCTGCCTTTAGAGGGGGCGTACGATTATTTGGTGCCTGAGGGGATGGATTTGCATAAAGGGGATATTGTTCGGGTTCCGCTTGGGTCGCGGGATGTGATTGGTGTGGTTTGGGGTGAGCCGGGGTCTCTCCATGGACAAGCTCAAGACGCGACGGTTGATATCAAAAAGCTCAAAGAAGTTACCGAGAAGTTAGAGGTGCCAACCCTACCGGAAGAGAACCTCAAATTGGTTGATTGGATCGCTTCTTATACTATCTCCCGGCCCGGTTCTGTTTTGAAGATGGTTCTGAATGTGCCTGCTGCGTTGGCGCCGCCGAAATTTCTGACAGCCTTTGCTTTGGGTGATACCCCCGAGGGGTTTCGACTGACCGAGGCACGCCAAAGGGTTTTAGACGTTCTCAGTGATGGCCCCCCTCGACTGCAAAAAGAATTGGCTCTTGAGGCAGGGGTTGGGCAATCGGTGGTTAAGGGGCTTGCCGATGCAGGTGTTTTGCGGCGGGTTGAGGTCGAGAGTCGTTCTGATATCCCCACGCCGAATCCAGATACTCAGGGGCCAAAGCTTTCCTCTTCTCAGCAAGAGGCGGCTGAAGACCTTATATCTAAAGTTAATGCGGGGGCATATTCAGCCACTTTGCTGGATGGGGTGCCCGGCTCTGGTAAAACAGAAGTTTACTTTGAAGCGGTTGCCGAGGCGTTGCGACAGGGTAAACAAATTTTGGTGCTGCTGCCGGAGATTGCTTTGGGGGCTCAATGGCAGGCACGATTCGAAAAACGATTTGGAGTTTTGCCTGTTGAATGGCACTCAGACCTAACAGCGACGCAACGACGTAATACATGGCGCGCGATTAGTGAGGGGCGTGCCAAGGTGATTGTTGGCGCCCGGTCTGCTTTGATGCTCCCTTATCCAGACCTCGGCTTGATCGTGGTTGATGAAGAACATGAAACCTCCTTCAAGCAAGAAGAAGGAGTCATATATAATGCCCGGGATATGGCGGTGGTGCGGGGGCATATTGGCGCGATTCCCGTGGTACTTGCCTCAGCCACGCCGTCTTTGGAAACAGTCATCAACAGCAATAATGGCCGTTATAGCCGCCTTCACCTTCCGGAAAGACACGGTGGGGCTTTGTTGCCGGAAGTTGGTGTCATTGATATGCGCCAAGCTCCGCCGCCAAAAGGACAATGGCTTTCTCCTGAATTACGCGATGCCATGGTGGAAACTTTAGAATCGGGCAAACAGGTTCTTTTATATTTAAATCGCCGGGGATATGCCCCTCTGACTTTGTGTAGAACTTGCGGCCATCGTTTCCAGTGTCCCAGTTGTACGGCTTGGTTGGTGGAGCATCGGGGAAGGGGCGCTTTACAATGTCACCACTGTGGTTTTTCAACTAGGTTGCCTGATTGTTGCCCGTCTTGTGAAAATAGCGAATCCTTAACCCCTTGCGGTCCAGGTGTGGAACGACTCGCAGAAGAGGTGGCGTTGCTCTTCCCGGAATCAAGATATCTGATCGCCTCAAGTGATAATATTGTGGGCCCCAAAGCGGCGGCGGAATTGGTGGAAACTATAGAGAATGGCGAGGTCGATATTGTCATTGGTACCCAGATTGTCGCTAAAGGCTACCACTTCCCCAACCTGACTTTGGTGGGCGTGGTGGATTCGGACCTTGGTTTAGCTGGTGGTGATCTCAGGGCCGCCGAAAGAACTTTTCAGCTTTTATATCAAGTGGCTGGCCGTGCCGGACGAGGTGAACACCCCGGCAAAGTACTGTTGCAAACCTATATGCCAGAGCATCCGGTAATGGGGGCTTTGGCCTCTGGCGGAAGGGATCAATTCATTGAAGCCGAAAGCAATGCTCGTGAAGAAGTGGGGATGCCTCCCTTTGGTCGCCTCGTGGCTCTTATTGTTTCAGGGCGTGATGTCGTTGAGGTTGAAGAGGCTGTTCGTTTATTAAGCCGTAATGCGCCCCGATTTGATGATATTTTGGTTCTTGGGCCTGCTCCAGCCCCCCTTGCCATCTTGCGTGGCAATTACCGGCACCGTTTTTTAGTCAAAGCGGGGAAAATAAAAAATATTCAGCCGCTTATAAAAGAGTGGTTACGTCGGGCAAATGTGGGTCGAAAGGTTAAAATTCAAGTCGATGTGGACCCCTATAGTTTTATGTGAATCGGCCTTAGTCCTTTGTGCTTCCTGGACAAAACCACTATTCCTGTTTTTTTCAACAAAAAACCGGACCTCTGGTAATACCAAAAGGTGAATGTTTTCGGGCTTTTACGGGGGTTAAATTAAAGCGGCGACAAGTGCGAGAAGTTGGGTTGCGCACCCTAACTGAGTATGCTAGATAACACTCGCTTTTCGGGGAGAGCATGCTCTTCCCGATAGGCTTATTTATGTTATTCAATGCGTTAGGGGCGTTTTTTTTCGTCTCTTTCGATGTGCTTTCGAGGACTGTCCCAAGTGTCATCCGAAACAATAGGTGCGACCGGACTTGCTGGCCGTTATGCAACGGCACTAATTGAACTCGCTGATAGCGGGAATCAATTGGATGTTGTTGCAACGGATTTGAAGCAACTTCAGGTCATGATCGGTGAGAGCGACGATCTCGTTCGTTTGATCCGAAGCCCCGTTATTTCTCGCGGGGAGCAGCAGAAAGCCATGGATACAATTCTAACAAAAGCGAAGATGTCTGATTTGACCAAGCAATTTATTGGTTCTGTCTCACAAAATCGTCGTTTGTTTGCACTGTCATCCATGATTAGCGCTTATCTGCAAATTCTTGCTGAGCGTAGAGGCGAGATTACCGCTGTGGTGACGTCAGCAGCGGAGTTGTCTGATAAGCAAGTTAAGGCGCTTGGTGCGTCGCTCAAAAAAGCCGTAGGTAGTGAAGTTATGGTCGACGCACATGTCGACCCCAGCCTGTTGGGTGGTTTGATCGTTAAGGTCGGCTCCCAGATGGTTGACAGTTCGCTACGTACTAAATTGCAACAATTACGTCTGGCCATGAAGGGAATTGGATAATGGAAATCCGCGCCGCGGAAATCTCCTCTATCCTGAAGGAGCAGATAGCGTCTTTCGGAACAGAATCTGAGGTCGCTGAAGTAGGACAGGTATTGTCCGTAGGTGATGGTATCGCTCGTGTACACGGTTTGGATAAAGTCCAAGCTGGCGAGATGGTAGAATTTCCTGGGGGCATTAAGGGCATGGCTCTTAACCTGGAAACCGATAACGTCGGTGTCGTTATTTTCGGCGACGATAGGACCATTAAAGAGGGCGACGTTGTAAAACGTACGGGTGCCATCGTTGATGTTCCTGTTGGTAAAGGCCTTTTGGGCCGCGTCGTTGATCCGCTAGGCAATCCGATCGATGGGAAAGGTCCTATCGAATCTGATGAGCGTCAGCTGATCGAAGTAAAGGCCCCTGGCATTATCCCACGGAAATCGGTGCATGAGCCGGTCCAAACGGGTTTGAAAGCTATTGATAGCTTGATCCCCATTGGACGTGGCCAACGTGAGCTGATCATTGGCGACAGACAGACCGGTAAAACGGCTGTTATCATCGACACCATCCTTAACCAGAAGGCCGTCAATGACGCCGCTAAGGATGACAGCGAAAAGCTGTTCTGTGTTTATGTCGCTGTTGGTCAGAAGCGTTCAACAGTTGCCCAGATCGTTAAAACTCTGGAAGACTTTGGCGCCATGGAATACTCGGTTGTGGTTGCTTCGACAGCTTCCGAACCAGCTCCGTTGCAGTTCTTGGCTCCTTATGGTGGCTGTGCAATTGGTGAGTACTTCCGTGACAACGGTATGCACGCTTTGATTTGCTACGATGATTTGTCGAAGCAGGCTGTTTCTTATCGTCAGGTATCCCTGTTGCTTCGTCGTCCTCCAGGACGTGAAGCTTACCCAGGTGACGTTTTCTATCTTCACTCTCGTTTGCTCGAGCGTGCTGCGAAACTGAACGATGACAATGGCAATGGTTCTTTGACCGCTCTGCCGGTTATTGAAACTCAAGCTGGTGACGTGTCCGCGTACATTCCAACCAACGTGATCTCCATTACTGATGGTCAGATCTTCCTTGAGACGGAGCTTTTCTATAAAGGCATTCGTCCTGCGGTTAACGTTGGTTTGTCCGTGTCTCGTGTTGGTTCTTCAGCGCAAATTAAAGCCATGAAACAAGTTTCTGGCTCTATTAAGCTTGAACTGGCTCAGTATCGTGAGATGGAAGCATTCTCTCAGTTTGCTTCTGACCTTGATGCATCAACCCAACAGTTGCTTGCACGTGGTGCCCGTCTTACTCAACTCTTGAAGCAGGGCCAATACTCCCCGCTTAAAGTTGAAGAGCAAGTTGCGGTAATCTTCTCCGGTGTTAATGGCTTTCTCGACGGTATTGCTACCGACGACGTGAACCGTTACGAGCAGGCTTTGTTGAGTGATATTCGTGCCAATGGCGCAGATATTCTTGAAACCATCCGTACAGAGAAAGCAATTTCTGATGAGACGGAAGGGAAGCTTAAAGCTTACTTGGATACTTTCACCAAGGGCTTTGCTTAAGCTTTTTCGGCAGTAACTTTTAGAAACGAGCGGTTGACCAAGTATGGCAAACCTCAAGGACCTAAAGATCAGGATCGACAGTGTCAAATCGACACAGAAGATCACATCAGCCATGAAAATGGTGGCGGCGGCCAAACTGCGTAAAGCGCAGTTGTCCGCTGAAGCCGCCCGCCCTTACGCTGAGCGTATGGAGCGGATGGCTGGTTCTATGGCTCGAAGCTTTGATGGCGTAGACGGGGCTCCGGCCCTTCTTGCCGGAAATGGTTCGGACCAAAACCAGCTTTTTGTGGTGATCACAGGTGATCGCGGCTTATGCGGTGGTTTTAACGGCAACGTTGCCCGCGAAACCAGGCGTCAAATCAGAACCCTCCAGGGCGAAGGTAAAAACTGCAAAATCATTTGCTTGGGCAGAAAAGGGCGTGATGCTCTTAAGTCTGAGTTCGGTGATATGATTGTTGATACCTACGAAGATTTGACCCGTAATGGCGCGCAGTACGATGATGCAGAGAAGATTACAGATCGTATTATTGGCATGTTCAATAATGGCGAAGCTGATGTTTGCACCATGGTTTACACCAGATTCCAATCGGCAATGACTCAGTTTGTAACGCCGTTGCAAGTGATTCCTTTCCCGACTTCATCCATCAAAGAAGTTGGTGCGGAAACAGCAGCAGGTGGGCTTTATGAATATGAGCCTTCTGATGACGAAATTTTGAACGACCTACTTCCACGGAACCTCGCGGTTCAATTTTTCCGTGGCCTGTTAGAGAGCAATGCTTCCGAGCATGGTTCTCGTATGACAGCTATGGACAATGCAACGCGGAATGCAGGTGATATGATTGATAGCTTGTCGCTGGTTTATAACAGAACTCGCCAAGCCAACATTACAAGCGAACTTATCGAAATCATCTCCGGTGCCGAAGCTGTTTAAGCTTAAGTATCGGTGCGGATTTAGCGAAAAGGGATAGTAGCGATGACCAAACAAAACGTCGGCAAAGTTACCCAAGTTATGGGCGCTGTCGTTGATGTGCGTTTCGACGGGGACCTCCCCGCCATCATGAACGCATTAGAAACTGACAACAATGGCAAACGCTTGGTTCTTGAGGTTGCACAGCACCTCGGTGAATCTACTCTGCGTACAATTGCTATGGACACGACCGACGGTCTGGTCCGCGGCCAGGAAGTAACGGATACAGGAGCTGGCATCTCAGTTCCCGTTGGTCCTGAAACTCTCGGTCGTATCATTAACGTGATTGGTGAGCCAGTTGATGAACGTGGTCCAATTGGACACAAGAAAACATCAGTAATTCACAAACAAGCACCTGAGTTTGTTGATCAGTCAACAGAAACAGAAATTCTTGAAACTGGTATTAAGGTTGTTGACCTTCTCGCTCCTTACGCAAAGGGCGGTAAAATCGGTCTCTTTGGTGGTGCTGGTGTGGGTAAAACGGTTCTTATCATGGAGCTCATCAACAACATTGCTAAAGGCCACGGTGGTTACTCCGTGTTCGCTGGTGTTGGAGAGCGTACCCGTGAAGGAAACGATCTTTACTACGAAATGATTGAAGGTGGCGTTATCAACCTTGAAGGTGAGTCTAAAGCGGCTCTCGTTTACGGTCAGATGAACGAACCTCCAGGGGCTCGTGCTCGTGTTGCTCTGACCGGTCTTACTCTTGCTGAGTATTTCCGTGATGAAGAAGGCCAGGACGTGTTGTTCTTTGTGGATAACATTTTCCGCTTCACCCAGGCTGGTTCTGAGGTGTCTGCACTGTTGGGTCGTATCCCTTCAGCTGTGGGTTATCAACCGACCCTTGCTACCGATATGGGTAACTTGCAAGAACGTATTACTTCTACCAAGAAGGGGTCTATCACCTCTGTGCAGGCCATTTACGTACCTGCTGATGATTTGACCGATCCGGCTCCAGCAACCTCGTTTGCTCACTTGGATGCAACCACGGTTCTCAACCGTCAGATTGCCGAACTCGGCATTTACCCGGCTGTGGATCCGCTCGATTCAACCTCTCGTGTGATGGATCCACGGATTGTTGGTGACGAGCATTACCGTGTTGCTCGTGAAGTTCAGCGTATTCTGCAAAGCTACAAATCTTTGCAAGATATTATCGCTATTCTCGGCATGGACGAATTGAGTGAAGAAGATAAATTGACTGTGGCACGTGCCCGGAAAATTCAACGCTTCCTGTCTCAGCCTTTCCATGTTGCTGAAGTCTTCACCGGTTCACCTGGTAAGTACGTGAAACTTGATGAAACCATCAAAGCTTTTGCTGCTGTTATCGGCGGTGACTACGATCATCTTCCAGAAGCTGCCTTCTACATGGTTGGTGGAATTGAGGAAGCTGTTGAGAAAGCTAAGAGAATGGCAGAGGATGCCGCTTAAAGCGCATCCTTTTCGTCATGCTTCAAGCTTAAGGGGAATATAAATGGCTGAAACAGTTGAATTCGAGTTGGTCTCACCCGCTGAACTTCTTCTCTCTGAAAAAGTAGAGATGGTAGTTGTGCCTGGTGGTGAAGGTGACTTTGGTGTTTTACCAGGTCATACCGATATGATCAGCACGGTCCGTGCAGGACAGATCGATATTCACGATGGTGGCAAGGTTACTAAATCCATCTTTGTTGAAGGTGGTTTTGCTGAAGTTACTAGCGAACGCTGCACGGTTTTAGCCGTTAGTGCAACTCCAGTTGCTGACTTGGATGCCAATGCTGCAGCTCAGCGCTTAGAAGCTGCGACAGAGGCCTATAAAGCCGCTGAAGGCAGTGATGATGAGCCAAAAGCTAAAGGTGAATTAGATATTGCTGAAGCAATGGTTGTGGCAACTAAGTCCAACTAAGCTCTATTCCATCAGATATTTTCAAAAGGCGCGTGGTTTGATCCTCGCGCCTTTTTTTATTCTGGCTTTTTGAGCCCTGAAAGGGTTTGATAATCTCCAGTCAAATCAAATTAAGAAGGACAATAAAATGATCGTCACAACAACCGATAACGTCGAAGGCAAAAAACCTGTTCAGTATCTTGGTATTGTCAGTGGTGAAGCCATTATGGGCGCTAACATATTTAAAGATTTTCTCGCCAGCGTCCGTGATGTGGTCGGGGGGCGTTCAGGGGCTTATGAGAACACCACCAAAGCTGCAAAGGAAGCGGCACTTGAAGATATGATTGAAGAAGCTGCCGACCTTGGGGCTGATGCCGTAATTGGTGTTGATTTGGATTATGAAGTTATTGGTGGTGATCAAAAAACCATGCTCATGGTTAGTGCAAATGGTACTGCAGTTAAATTCGGTTAAGACTTGAAAGTGAGATATGAGCAACAAGCTATAGGATAAGCCACCAAAGCCAAAAGGAGAGTGCCATGCCTAAAGGAAACAAAATTACGTTTGTCGGCCATTTAGGAATTGAGTTGGCGGCTCGTTTAGACCTCCCCCTTGGCAGGCCGAAGGCCTATGCGCTTTTTGCTCATTGTTTCACATGCTCAAAGGATATTTTCGCTGCAGCCCGTGTGAGTGCCGGGTTAGCTGAAAAAGGTATAGCTGTACTGCGCTTTGACTTTACAGGCTTGGGTCATAGTGAAGGTGAATTCGCCAATACGAATTTTACGTCCAATGTTGGCGACTTAGTTTCTGCAGCTAAATGGTTGCAGGAAAACTATCAATCTCCATCTATCTTGGTTGGCCACAGCCTTGGTGGTGCGGCAGTTCTGGCTGCTGCTAGAGATATTCAAGGTGTAAAAGCCGTTGCCACAATTGGCGCCCCTTTTGACCCTGCCCATGTGTCCCATAATTTTTCTGATTCTATCGAAAAGGTAAACGAAGAGGGAGAGGCTGAAGTAAGCCTCGGGGGACGCTCTTTTGTCATTACAAAACAATTCTTGGATGATATTTCCAGCCAAAACCAAAAAGAACGCATCGCCAATTTAAAAAAAGCTTTATTGGTATTCCACTCTCCAACGGACAATGTTGTTGGGGTTGAAAATGCATCAGAAATTTATGGTGCAGCTAAACATCCTAAAAGCTTCGTATCTTTAGATAATGCCGATCATCTGCTGAGCAAAAAACGAGATGCCGTTTATGTTTCAGAAGTAATCTCCGCATGGGCGACGCGATATATTGAGGATAATATAAACGCAATTGTCCCTCCGAAATCTTCACAAGGCCAAGTGAGTGTTCAGGAAACTCGAGAGGGTAAATTCACACAAATCATATCCGTAGGAGGGAAGCATTCTCTTCGGGCAGATGAACCCATAAGTTATGGAGGAAACGATACTGGCCCAACCCCTTATGATTATCTCCTCTCAGGGTTAGGGGCATGTACGACCATGACGATGCGTATGTATGCAGACCGTAAAGGTATTCCTTTAGAACGGGCAACGGTTACCTTACAGCACCAAAAAATTTATGCGGAAGATTGTGATGCCTGTGAAACCACAGAGGGAAAGGTTGATCAAATAACCCGCGTAATTAACTTAGAAGGCGAGCTTACTCCGGAACAACGGCAGTCTCTTCTGGATATTTCAGAAAAATGCCCTGTGCATAGAACCTTACATTCTGAGGTAGAAGTAAAAAGTACCCTGAAAGATAATTAAGGCGTTTAAGCTTGCTTAGAGAGGGTTCCTTTAAGTTTCTTCCAGGGACGGCCATCAATAGCAGCCAAGCCAAACCCAATAATTGCCATGCCGACAAAATGTTTAAGTTCGAGTACTTCATTTAGGATGAAGGTGCCGAGCAAAATGGCGCTGACAGGGATAAGAAAAGTCACCAACATAATATTAGTGGCACCCGCCGATCCCAGAATTCTGAAAAAGAGAATATAGGCTAGCACTGTTGCAAATATTACTAGGCCAGCAATAGCTCCAATAGCGGCCAGGCTCGGCATAGCAAGGGTCCAAGGCTGATCAAAAATTAAGACGATTGGAATTAATATTAGGGTGGAGGCAGTAACCTGTCCTGTTGCCGTGGCAATAGTGGATATACCCATAGCCCTAAAGCGCCGCCCATAGACCCCGCTAAAGCCATAGGACAAAGCTGCGCCTAGGCAGGCAAGTTGGGCATAAAAGTTATTCCCGATGTCGTTAAAAACATCTCCGCCAATTAAAACCGTTATGCCGGTAAAGCCCAAAATAACGCCGAGAAATCGTCCTTTGGTGATTTTCTCATCATCAGTTAGAAAGTGGGCAACAATCACAGCAAATAAAGGTGTCGTTGCGTTTAAAATTGAAGCTAACCCAGAAGCAATATAAGTTTGCCCCCAAAGTATAAGGCTAAAAGGGAGGACATTTTGTAATATCCCGATGCCAAAAAAAGCTTGCCACACCTTCCCAGAAGTTGGCATCTGGCGCCCGGTTAACCGCATGAATATGTAGAGTAATATGGCGGCAAAGCCGACCCTACAGAGCACAATTGTCAATGGAGGGAGCTCTTTGATGGCAATCCCATTAAAGAAAAATGATCCCCCCCACAAAAGGGAGAGAGCAATTAACATTCCCCACTCTAAGGGTGTCATGGTCATGTTGATTTTAGGGGGGTGGGACATTTAAAGGCCTTTTTAGTCAAATTATGCGATGAGTTGTAACAGACCATGGATAAGTTGACCATTTCCATCCGGTTCTGGTGTTCTTATTTTATAAAGTTGAACAGCATATATTTGATTTATTCCAGAAAATGGTCTATAAACAACTTCGAAGGTTAAGTCCTTCAATTCCAGAAACGGCAAACCAGTGGAAATGCTGGGGCGCAAAAGAATCGGCCTAAGGCTCTTAAAGCTAAGGTTGCGATCTGCCAAAGGATAAAGTTATGCAAGAGACCCTTTCAGGACCAAACCACGAGTCCACCTCCCAAAAACCTGCTTTAACTCACACTTATTCACCTGATTCATGGCCTAAAACTTATGAAGGCGTTGTCGATTGGGAGAAAGTGTTTGAGCACCCTGAAGCAGGATTTATTCCTTGCATAAAGAATGCACAAGACCCTGCAAGCTTAAAAACAGCCGTCCTCACGACCATAGAAAAGCTTTTCACCCGGAAGGGGGATAAGGAAGAAATTCTTGGGTTTGTGACTGACTTAGAAAATATTTTTGCTAACTGTGATTTCGTAGAAACGCGCAGTGCTGTGATTGTTCTGTTGCGTAATATCAAAGAGCACCGCATTCAAAAATGTGATGAGTATCTCCTTAATAAGCATATGGATGAAGCCCAGGAACGTCGAACCAATAAAAAG
Source organism: Rhodospirillales bacterium (assembly GCA_026196105.1). Classification (GTDB taxonomy): domain Bacteria; phylum Pseudomonadota; class Alphaproteobacteria; order Rhodospirillales; family JAPHRK01; genus JAPHRK01. Next base: position 32,059 of record JAPHRK010000045.1, read on the forward strand.
GACGGCAATGGCTTAAGTCTGGCACCTTTCAAGTTCGTCAAACTCACCCCGCAAGAAACCGGAGTCATGTTTGGTAGTTTCACCTTCGCCATTGCTGCATGTGTCATGGGTCTTATCGCTTTAGTTGGCTTTGACAGCTTCCTCGGTCTTTTTACGGCTGAAAATTCAACGCCCCAAGTGAAGCATATACAAGCAGAAGAAGTTGGTACCGCCCCGAAGCAGGGTGTTATGGACAAGGTGACCATAGCCAAGCCGCAAGCAGAGTTACCCAAAGACGTGGGTTATAGTTATAAAATCAAAGCGCCAGCCATATACCTAACGGTTAAGCCAGATGGTAGACGCTCTTACAGAACCCTCTACCAACCAACGATTTTTCTGATTAATGATGAAGAAAAGACAACACTGTGCCGCAACTGGCCCATGGTTCTCGATGCCCTTAACCAAGTACTTTACCGAGTCCATCCAAAGCAAGAAGAGGCATCAGAGCAACACTTAACCCGGGCTAATCGTTTGGCGGCAAAAGTGATCAACCGGACCATTGGATTAGATACCGTAACCTGGGTGTCCTATAAACCAACAGACGAGCATAACGCAGCAGTAGATTCCGCTCGGATATGTCGCGTTGTTAAGGCATAAGCGTATTATTTTCGCCTCGATTTAGCTTTCAGCATACGCTTTGATTTACCTTTGACGGCCCCAAATTTTTGCGCAGTTCGTGGTGGGGCTCCAGGTCGGGCCAAGCCAAGGTCGACAGCCTCAAGGCGCTTGATCTCATCACGCAACCGAGCGGCTTCTTCAAATTCAAGGTTAGCTGCGGCTTCTTTCATTTGTTTATCGAGGTCGGCAAGGTGGGCGGTGAGGTTATGGCCCACCATCTCATTGCCGCTGGCCATGCCAAGATCGACCGTGACGTAATCCTGCTCATATACCGAGCCCAAAGCATCTGAAATACCTTTTTTGACGCTTTCAGGCGTAATGCCGTTGGCGATGTTATAGGCCTGTTGTTTTTCCCGTCGCCGATTGGTTTCGCTTAAGGCATAGTCAAGAGACTCGGTCATACGATCAGCATAAAGCAAAACCCGACCATTCAAATTTCTTGCTGCCCGACCAATAGTCTGCACTAAAGAACGTTTAGAGCGCAAAAAACCTTCTTTATCGGCATCAAGAATAGCCACTAAAGAACATTCAGGGATGTCTAAGCCCTCGCGCAGTAGGTTAATGCCAACCAATACATCAAAAGCCCCAAGGCGCAAATCACGGATAATTTCGATGCGCTCCAAGGTATCAATATCGGAATGCATATAACGCACCCGAACCCCTTGTTGGTGCATATAGTCTGTGAGGTCTTCTGCCATGCGTTTGGTCAGGACAGTGACCAGCGAGCGTTCCCCTTTAAGGGCAGCATCCTTTACCTCTTTGAGCAGGTCATCAACTTGGGTTTCTACAGGGCGTATTTCACATAAGGGATCGATCAAACCAGTTGGGCGAACGACCTGCTCGACAAAAACTCCCCCGGTGCGGTCCATTTCCCAATTTCCTGGTGTCGCAGAAACGAAAATAGATTGGGGCCGCATATGGTCCCATTCTTCAAATTTGAGGGGCCGGTTGTCTTTACATGAAGGAAGGCGAAAACCAAATTCTGCCAGGGTGCTTTTGCGATTAAAATCGCCTCGATACATACCACCGATTTGTGGCACGGAGACATGGCTTTCATCGACAATGATTAAAGCGTTTTCAGGGAGATATTCAAAAAGAGTTGGTGGTGGGTCGCCAGGATTTCGTCCGGTCAGGTAGCGGGAGTAGTTTTCAATCCCTTTGCAAAAACCCGTGGACTCCAGCATTTCTAAATCAAAGCGGGTGCGTTCTTCTATACGTTGCGCCTCAATCAGTTTCCCCTCCGCCTGAAAAACTTCTACCTGTTCTTTCATCTCCTGCTTAATTTTACCGAGGGCCTGTTGCAGGGTTGGCCGCGGGGTGACGTAGTGGCTGTTGGGGTAAACGGTGACTTCAGGAATGGGCGCAATCTTCTCCCCGGTCAGAGGGTCAATCTCGCGGATATCTTCAATATCATCACCAAACAAACTAATGCGCAAAGCCCGGTCTTCACAGTGAGCCGGGAAGATTTCAACAATATCGCCGCGCACCCGAAAGGTCCCTCGGTGAAAGTCAGTGTCATTGCGTTGGTACTGCATCTCAACCAGCTTCTTGACCATATCTTTGCGGTCCATCACCTCGCCAGTTTTAATCTTGAGCACCATTTTAGAGTAGGTTTCGACCGCACCGATACCGTAGATGCAGGAAACCGAGGCGACGATAATGACGTCGTTGCGCTCCAACAAAGCGCGCGTTGCAGAGTGGCGCATACGGTCGATCTGCTCGTTTATAGCGCTGTCTTTCTCGATGTAAACATCGCTGCGGGGAATATAGGCTTCTGGCTGGTAGTAATCATAAAAGGAGACGAAATACTCAACAGCATTCTCTGGGAAAAACTCTTTCATTTCTCCATAAAGCTGGGCGGCAAGGGTTTTGTTGGGTGCGAGAACCAAGGTGGGGCGTTGGAGCTTTTGGGTGACCTGAGCCACCGTAAAGGTCTTCCCCGATCCAGTAACGCCAAGCAAAACTTGATCCTTTTCTCCTTCTTCCAAACCCTTGACCAATTCCTCAATCGCGGCAGGCTGATCCCCTGCAGGCTGAAATTCTGACACCAATTTAAACGGTATCTTACTTTCCAGGGCTGGGCGCTTTTCAGGAATAAATATTTCTGGATTTACGGGTGCGTCGGTCATGGGAGAACGGGGTGCCTTTTTTAAAGGATATCATGGAGAGTACAAAGATAGTTCGTGAATTGTTCTTATGCAAGAAAGGATGGTGGAAATCCTAAAATTGTCTACACTCGCTGAAATAATGAAACTTGAGGAGAATATTCGTGGCTGAAGGACTTCGGAGCAAATTTACGCGATTTCTGACTCGGAGAGATGAAGGAAAGCGAGAAGATGAAATTCTTGCTGAGGCAAATCAATATCTCATTGAGGCCATGGAGGAAGATAAGCGCCAGGGTTTAGCTTTGGCGGTCAAAGCGCGTTGGATGGCTTTAGCCGTAATTGCGCCTTTGCTGATCGTTGTAAACCCCAACTGGGATGTGCTCTATTACCAAGCGTCCCTTTTGGGCTTTGCAGCGATTGGCTGGGCCCAGCTTCAGGTTGGTCGGCTTGGGCAATCTCGTCGTGAGCTGCTGCTTATCTTAGCTGATATGGTGCTGTTGACGGTCGTTTTGATCATGCCTAATCCTTTCCTCACAGAAGATTGGCCCACGGCAGTAACCTATGAATTTGGAGGTTTCCTCTACTTTTTTGTCCTCCTAGCAGGCTCGACGATGGCTTATTCCTGGCGGACCACTGTTGCCTTTGGAGTCTGGGGGGCGGGCATTTGGATTGTTGGTTTAATTGCGGTTCTCCTGTTTGGTCGGGAAATCCCGGAATTGTCCCAAGGCATGGCGACTTTGTTTGAGGGGAGGGAGCGTATATTATTTATGCTCGATCCCAACGATCCCAAAGTTGCCGCGCGTATCCAAGAAGTTGTTATTCTTATTGTTGTTGCGGCGATCTTGGCGCTTAATGGTTGGCGCAATAACCAGATGTTGCTCAAGCAAGCCCAATCCGCCCGTGAACGGGGCAACCTCGCCCGACATTTCCCGCCCAACATTGTTGACCAAATTGCGGACCGGGATCAGCCCTTAGGCGAAGTGCGCTCCCAACAAGTGGCGATTATGTTCACCGATATTGTCGGTTTTACCGCCATGGCAGAACAAGGCGATCCTAATGAGACGGTTGCTTTGTTGCGTCATTACCACGGCCTGATGGAAGAGGCGGTTTTTAATAACAAAGGGACACTCGATAAGTTCTTGGGTGATGGCATTATGGCAACTTTTGGCACCCCTAGTGCTACGGCTGATGATCCCATCAACGCATTAGCCTGCGCCTGTGAAATGACCAAACTGATGGATGCGTGGAACGAGCAACGCCAAGCTGAGGGCAAACCACCCGTCAAAATCTCCATCGGTGTTCACTATGGTGATGTCGTCCTTGGCGATATTGGCTCCGCCCGAAGGCTAGAGTTCGCCACCTTAGGTGATGCGGTCAATGTGGCAAGCCGCCTGGAATCCATGACCCGAGAACTTAAAACCCGTGTTGTGATTAGCGAGCCGTTGGTTGCGGCGATTAAGGCGGTCAAAGGAGAGGAGGCCATTGAAATTCTAGCCGATTGGAACGCTGGCGAAGAACACCACGTCCGAGGCCGCGATCAACATGTGAAGATCTGGACACGGGCGGAATGAAAAATTAATGGTACATTGGTTCACAAAAGATGCAGAACAGCCAATGGCAATTACGCTAGTTAGTTTTTTTTCGCTTTGTCATCATTTCTTTGAGAGCGATTCCTTTTTGAGGAATCACATAAAGTGAATCAATCAAATGCTCTAATATATTGATAGCAGTTTCTAACTCATTTTTGTGTGGTGCACGAAGTTGGTGAACAGCTTCGTTTCCAAGAAATCGATGGGTGTTTAATATTTCAGCGTGGTTTTTTGTAAGAATACCCTTTTCGTGTAATCCTTCAATTTTCCCATCTAAGTTCGAAGATCTCACTGGTTTAGTTTCACCTTCATCGTTCTTGTGAAAAACGTTGCCCCCGTCAACTCCCTGCTCTGAACAAATACCCTCAATAAGTGTTCTTAAGCCTACCGCACACAATATGAAGCTGCTGTTGTTGAAGCAATCGACTACTTCACTGTAAATACCTTTAAGATTTATAGGGACACTATCAAGTTTATCTCCGTTAAGTAAGTTGTTTGAACGGGGAGGATAAAATTTGTGATGAAGTACTGTTCCATAGTATGGATCATGCTCATCTTCAGAAAACCAATGTTCGCGCATGAAGCTAATATCTTCACAACCCATGCACTGTAGGGTGAGGTACTCATTTGACCCATCTACGGTATGTTCACAAAGGTTGTCGTTAATCATTTCTCTCGCTACTACTTCACTAACGTAAATTCTTATTGATTTGAGAATGGTGTGATTTCTATCGGCCCCGCACTCATTGCAATAACTTTTAATTGCGCTCCCTTCTACATGACCATCAACTATTTTTTTGGTTATTTCGCCCATCGTATATACCCTAAAGTCATTTTTTGCTTGATATGATACGTGAAATTACAAACAAGTCGACATCCCACCATCCACCGGAATGATTGTCCCCGTGACATAATCACTTGCCGCTGACCCCAAATACAGTGCCACCGCTGCCATGTCTTCTGGTTTGCCGATGCGTCCGGCGGGGACGCCTGCGATGATTTCGTCACCTTGGGTTTTGAGGGTTTCGGCCATCATGTGGCTTTGGAAGGGGCCAGGGGCGATGGCGTTTACGTTGATGTGATTGGGGGCGAGGTTTTTAGCCAGGGTTTTGGTTAGGTGGTGGACGGCGGCTTTACTGGCGGCGTAGGAGTAGACCTCCAGGTGTGGGGTGGTCATGCCATTGATGGAACCTGTGGAGATGACTTTAGCCGGAGCTCCTGCTTTGCCCGCTTTTTTAAGCAAGGGCAGCATTTTTTGGGTGAGGAAGAAGACTGCTTTTATATTCACGTCCATCACCTTGTCCCAACCAGCCTCGGGGAAATCTTCAAAAGGGGCGGCCCAATTTGCTCCTGCATTGTTAACTAGGATGTCCAATTTGTCTTCAAGTTTGGCAAACTCACGAGCAACCCGTTCAATCTCGTCCACTTGTGACATGTCAGCTGGCAGGGTGCGGCAATCGTAGCCTTGCTTGTTAAATTCGTCGGCAACCTGCTGGCAAACCTCGGCTTTGCGCGAGGAAATATAAACTCTAGCGCCGTTTTCCAGGTACCCGCGCGCGATCATGTGACCAATGCCGCTGGAGCCGCCAGTGACGAATGCAACTTTGCCTTTTACCGAGAATAAATCTTTCATTTTGTCCCCTAGAGTAGTTTGTGAATAGGTGTATCCATTTGATGGAGGCGAGTGATCGTTTTGGGTAGGAGCGGTGTGCCGAGCGATGTGGTTCATCGTTCAAGCATCGCGACACCCTCCAAAACGTTCAGTTGCCCCACCGAAGGCCGGGTTCTTTTAAATTGTGGCTGCGTTACGCCGTTTGAACGATGCGCCGCATCGCTCTTCACAACTTGCCTAACCACAATTTAAAATAATCCCGGTCAAATGGGTACACCTATTCACAAACTACTCTTGCCTGTGGATTGTTTAAACCTTGATTTAATCATAGAAACCCTTTGTATTGTTGGTCAACTGATACCAAGCCTGCTTGGTACTTAACTTGCTCCTATCGAAAGTTTGCGATGTCTCATTCCACTCCCGTTGATGCGCTCGTCAATGTGTCCTGCAAGGTGATTATTACTCTTGATAGCAAGGTTCTGTTGCTTAAGAAAAAGGGTAAATGGTGGGACTTGCCAGGGGGTAAGCTCGACGAGGGCGAAGAGTTGGAGCAGACCGCCGTGCGTGAAGTCAAAGAAGAAACAGGTTTGAAAGTGACAGTCGGTGATATCTTAAGCTGTCGACTCCAAAAACGAGATGATGCCAACCATCGCGTTTTTATCTTCTACCACAGTAAGCTCAAAGAAAAGCCAGCCAAAATTCGCCTGAGTGATGAGCATGTTGAATGGGGCTTTTTCTCGGCGAAAGACATGAAAGATATGTACCTCAACGATATTCAGCGCATCGGGCTAAAAGAGTCGATTAAGAAAATTGAAGGCTGGAAGAAAAATGGCAACTAATCTTGAAATTGAGCGTAAATTTCTCGTCATTGGTGAGAGCTGGAAAGCGGGCGCAAAAGCGGTCCCCATTTCTCAGGGCTATCTCTATAAAGGCAAAGACATGGTGCTGCGCGCCCGGACCAAAGGGGACAAAGGCATCCTGACCATCAAGGCCGACAAAGGGGGTATTTCCCGCCTGGAGTTTGAATATGAAATTCCCGTTGATGATGTCAAAGCTATGTTCAGCGAACTTTGTGCCGACCCACCCCTAGAGAAAACCCGCCACATTGTTAAGGTTGGTGGCATGACATGGGAAATCGATGAATTCCATGGCGTGAACCAAGGCTTGGTGATGGCAGAGATCGAGCTTGAGAATGCCGATCAATCGTTTGATATGCCCGAGTGGGCCGGACCGGAGGTCAGCGACGACAACCGTTTTTTTAATGCCTACCTCTCAGAAAAACCTTTCTCCACTTGGGGCATCACTCAAGCAGAACTGATTGCTGAAAAGGGTTAGGGAAGGTTAGCTTCTCTACCGTCATTCCCGCGAAAGCGGGAATCCAGGATATCAAACTCTAGCATCGCCAATTGACTCTGGATGCCCGATCAGGTCGGGCATGACGGCAATAGTTAGATGTTAGAAGGGAGCTTGCTCCCTAGTTTCTCCAGAAGGAACGGGTGAACAACACCATAACTGTGAAGAGTTCCAGGCGACCTAAGAGCATACCGCCTGCCATGAGCCATTTGGCTCCGTCGGGAAGTGATTGGAAGTTGCCCGCAGGTCCAACTGTGTCGCCAAGGCCTGGCCCCACATTGGCGATGGCTGTAGCAGCGCTCGACATGGCCGTAATAAAATCCAAGCCCATCATACCAAGAGCTAAAGCCAGGAACGAGAACGTGGTGGCGAAGAGGAAAAAGAAGCTCAGCACTGAGACAATAACATCATCAGAAATCGGACGGTGATTATAGTAGGGGATGAAGACCCCATGTGGTTCCAGTAGTTTCTTTAGCTGTGTATGGGCGGCTGCAAACACCACTTGGAAACGGAAAATTTTAATGCCGCAGGTGGTTGAGCCAGCGCAGCCGCCAACGACCATAATCAAGAAGAAAATGGGGATAGCAAAAGCGCCCCACTGACCATAATCCGTGGTGGCATAACCCGTCCCTGTCATGATGGAGACCACGTTGAAACTACTGTACCTCAGTGCATCCAAAGGTGTCATGCCATTGCCGATCCATAAGTATCCGGCAACCACAAGAACAGCGGTACTGGCAATCGCCAGGAACCATTGGATTTGGGTATCTTTAGAGAAAGAAGAAACATCCCCTCGGATCAGGCGCAGGTAGAGGATAAAGGGGAGGCTGCCGAGAATCATGCCACAGGTTGTGAGGGCATCAATGGCTGGGCTTTGGAAATAACCCATGGAAGCGTCATGAGTAGAAAAGCCCCCTGTGGCAATGGTGGTCATGGCGTGGGTAATGGCATCAAAGCCACTCATCCCTAAGAGCCAATATCCCCCCGCCCAAATGAAAGTGAGGGCTAAATAAACGATGGTCAGCCCTGCAGACATCTGCGCGGCTTTGGGGAGTACTTTGTCTTCCGTATCAAAAGCCTCAACTCTAAAGAGCTGCATTCCGCCAACATTAAGCATAGGCAGGATGGAGATCGCCATTACGATGATACCTAAACCACCAAGCCATTGCAGGATGGAGCGCCACAAAAGGATTCCAGGCGGCGCCGTATCAAGGCCCGTTATCACCGTTGAGCCAGTGGTTGTAATACCGCTCATGGCTTCAAAAAAGGAATCTGCCGGGCTCATATGCATATTAGAGAAGGCAAATGGGAGGGCACCAAAAATCGTTAAGACAAGCCAACTAAAGGTCGCCATCAAGAAACCATGACGCAGAGTAAACCGGGTTTTTGTTCCCCAACTCGTCATGATTAAAGCCACGCCAGCAAATAAGGTAAAGCCGCCTGAAACTGCAAAGACCTGCCAATCGGGATTACCAACAACACCATCAGCAATTGCCGGAAAACACATGGCAATCGCTAGCACACAAAGCAAGGTACCAATAACAAGCAGTATGGGTCGAATATCGAGCAAGAATTTCCCCGCCTTAATCTAATTACTTAGGGGGATTCTTGGAGCAAAATGCCGTGAATGTCCATGAAGAACTGAAAAGTGAGATTATATTAAGAGTAATTCCCCTCTCCTAACTGGAGAGGGAGGGTTTAGCTGGCTCGGCTTGTGGGATTGCCAATCATAGAAAGGAACTCTTTGCGGGTGGCCGGCATGTCGCGGAAACCACCGTGCATAGAACTTGTCACCATGGAAACGCCGTGCTTGTGGACACCACGTGTGGTCATGCAATGGTGTTCAGCTTCAATCACCACGGCAACACCGCGAGGCTGGAGAATATTATTAATGGCAGTAGCGATTTGGGCCGTCATTTTTTCTTGGATTTGCAGGCGCTTGGCAAATAGCTCTACCGTGCGAGCGAGTTTAGAAATTCCAACAACCCGGCGGTTAGGCAAATAGCCCACATGGGCCAGACCAATAATTGGTGCGAGGTGATGTTCACAGTGAGATTCAAAGCGAATTCCTTTAAGAACCACCATTTCGTCGTAGCCTTCAATCTCTTCAAAGGTTCGCTCAAGATATTCTTCAGGATCGTTACCATAGCCTTTGAAATATTCTTCATAAGCCCGTGCAACTCGTGCGGGGGTATCTAAAAGACCTTCTCGGGTTGGGTCATCACCAGCCCAGGCTAAAAGTGTGCGAACGGCATCTTCTGCTTGTTCCCGAGAGGGCTTGGAAGAAGAGGATTCAATCACATCAAATTTTTTAGTCTTTGTGTTAGACATCGGAACTCTTTCAAATTTTAGCGTTCGACTAGATATGGCATATCTCGTCAGGAGTTCAAGATTAGAATTATTAAAAACTTGTGTAAAAGCTAATGAACTTGCCCCATGCTTTCTGGGCTATCTAGAGAGAATGAAGGGATTTCAATATCGAATCTCTCGCCATTAGAATTTTCCATTTCATAACTCCCTCCCATAAACCCTGAGGGTGTTGAGAGTGGGGTGCCGCTGGTATACTCAAAGGTTTGCCCTGGCTCTAAAACGGGTTGTTCACCGATGACCCCATCGCCACGGACTTCGTGCACTTGGCCCGCTGCATTAACTATTTTCCAATAACGGGTCAGCAGTTGAACAGTTTCTAAACCTTGATTGGAGATGATCACATGATAGGCCCAGATATATCTATTCTGCTCAGGGTCTGATTCGTCTTCCAGGTACATAGGCTGGACGGAGATGTTGATGCAACGGGTAATGGCAGAGAACATAAGCTACCTCAATGTTTCCAGGCAGGCGATGCCGGAGTCAAATTCTATATGGGCGCGATCAAGGATTTCGGCAACTGAATCTGTGAGTTCAGTTTTAGGATCAAAACTATATCGCCTTTCGCGGAGGTCAGTATGGCAAGAGATTGTATCAATATTTCCTTGGGCTGCTTGTCTAAAATAAGCGCTCTTTTCTGTGGCTTGAAAAATATTGCCAATTAGCAATGTCGCTTCAGCTTGGCAGGTCGGTGATTGGGCCTTCGCCCAACATTCAAATTGCGCCTGGGCTGCGGCTGTTTTACCGCTATAGCTATGGCGTGCCCCGCGTGCTAATGCCGAGATCAACATTCTGCGGGCTTCTTGTAACTGGGGGAAGCTTTCAGCAGGAACCAAGGTGCCCTCTCGCTCATAGGAGACACTTGGGTGGCGATTGATCACTTTTCCCTGTTGATGAGGGAGACCCTGGAGAAACGATTTATCTTGCCAGTTGGCGCTTACCGTGGTGATCCGTCTGTCTGAAATAGTTTCTGGGCTGTCTATCAGGCCTCGTGCCGCTCGAGCAGATTTCTCCTCAAACCCTTCAATTGCTCCGTAGGCTGCTGACAATTGTTTGGCAAAGGCTGAAGGTTCAGCAAAGCTGGGAGCACTCCCGACAACAAAGAAGAGTGCAATGGCACTTACGATTGTTTTTGTATTCACGGCCTACCCCCTTTGTAGAGACACTTGTTCATCTCTGTACTTAATCAGCGCTACAAGACCCGCCCCCCAAAACACAGAACTTAGCGCAGTGAGGATGATTGAGTTTAACTGAATTGGATGAGGCGGCTAAATCATGCCCCATCTCAAATTGTGTATCGTAAGGCAAGAGCGTACAGGGGACCACAACAGATTTTTCGGCCCCTTTACGTTTAATCACCATACGCGAGGTTGCACACATCATTGATTCAGGCGTAACGCCAAGAATATCCCAGCAAGCCACGGTAATTTCCGGGACATCAACTTTTTCATCCATTTCAGGAAACAGCACCAATAAAGTTGGATCGTTTACATCTATAGGAATGTGATGGTTTTTGAAGAGAAGATCATAACCTTGGCGAACAGTCTCGTCGTTCTCGTCCCAGCAAGTGCGCCCGGCTATAGAAACATTGAAGTTGTTATCCACCAGCCATTTGAGGCCCTCTAACATGGGTTCCCAACTTTTTTCACCCCGCAGCGCTTCATGTCGGCTTTGGTCGTAATGATCGATGGAAACACGGAAAGTTAGCTTGTTGCCGTAGAGCTTGCCTAGTGTCTTTAAAGGCACTTGTTTTAGGTGAAGGGGTTTCATGGCGTTGGTGAGAACGAGGACCTCAAAACCACGTTTTAAGGTTTCTTCCAAAATCTCGGGGAATTGTGGATTAAGGAAAGGTTCTCCCCCTGTGAAGCCAATTTCATGAACATCAATGCCATCTGCCGCAATCTCATCTAAGTAAGGAATAACGTCATCAAGGGTAATATAGGAAAGTCGATCATTGCGGGGGCTGGATTCGATGTAGCAATTCGTGCAAGTGATGTTGCACAGAGTTCCCGTGTTAAACCACAAGGTATGGAGATGGGTCAGGGCAACAACAGCGCGTTCCTCCCCTTTTGCGGTGGTGTTCGGGTCTTGGAATTTTGCTGAGTCTAGCTTGGTGAAATTAGCGGAGTCTAAAGGCGTCATGGCGGCGTTATGCTCTTGATGTAAAAAACTATTCCTATATCGATAGCAATATAGACCATCAAAGCCAAATAACAATTCTGTGTAGAGCCTTATGACAAATTATATATCTGCCTGACATGATTAGTTCGTTTTATGAACTTAGGGGTTAGTGATCGAGGAAAAAGCTTGTCTGGATATTAGTGCAGGCGATGCGACCGGTGGCCATTAAAACGACTATCGCCCGAATTGAGGTTGCAGGCCGTGCAGTCTGCCCTACCTTTTTACATGTTGATGCCACAGTCAGGGACAATTTTCTATCCGCCATCTGAGACAAATAGGTGATCAATCGGTATGTGTTACGTTTCCTTTGTTGGATGTCACAAATTCAAACAATTCGCCTGGCCCGTTAAGGCTCTGACTCACTGGCGTACCCTGCGCAATCTATAGGATGTCGTGAGCAGCAATGCTGACAGTGTGAATTTAAGCGGCTGTGTGGGTTCCCCGGATCGGATAGTTATTTTCCGGGTTGCGGATGAATTTAAAACCCTTCAGCAGTGACTTCAAATCGGGCCTTGCGAAAGGTGCGTTTGAGATATCGATGACTTGAAGATTACCGTCACCATTGATGAGGAACAGACCCGGTTCTGCGAACGGACGGTCTGTTTCTTGGGCTGAGCGTGGTTGAGAAATGTATAGACCTAGCTTCTGCATCTGCTCAATTGTCAGGTTATATCCGACATCAAAGTTCGGATTGACGAGGGCCATTTGATCTGTGGTTTTGTCCTGTGGGTCTGCAGAAACGGCCACGACATCAATACCCAATGCATTAAAATCGGAAAGAGCGTCATTCAACTCGCCCAAATAGCGGGTGCAAATTGGGCAGTGTTTTCCCCGATAGACAACCACTAGCTTCCAATCAAACCCGCTAGATGGAGTACTAAGGGTTATTTCCCCGCCGCCGAGTTTTTCCACTGTGATGACGGGAAATTTGGCTCCGGCTTTGAGTTTCGAAATATTCATGAGATGCTCCTTGTTGTTTTGTATCGATCGCTATAAAATCCAGGCCGCACCTCGAAGTCAAGGGTTTTGTAATGACCACTACAAAAAAAGTTGGGCGGCCAAAAAAATTCAATCGTGATGACGCGCTGATGGCTGCTGTCAATATCTTTTGGGCCAAAGGCTATGATGGTGCGTCGATGAAAGACCTGACGTTGGGAATGGGTATAAATGGTCCAAGTCTCTATGCGGAATTTGGTGACAAGCGCGGTCTTTATCTTCAGGCCATTGATAAATATGTTAATAATGGTGCCAGTGCGCCACTAGTTGCCCTTGAACAAGAAGACGACATCGAAAAAGCCGTTGGCGCGTTCTTTCTGGCGGCGATAGATTATTCAACAAAACACCAAGGAGGTGCCAGAGGGTGCTTCCTAGCCTCTTGCGTATCAACAAGTGCAGGCGAAGTTGAAGGTGCGCGAGAATTGCTGAAGAAAGCTGTTGAGGCAACTGACACCCGTATTGCAGAGCGTTTCGAGCGTGAAAAACGCCGAGGTAATCTCCCGACAGACTTTCCTTCAAAGGAACGAGCGAGGCTGCTCTTTGATCTGCGTCAGGGCTTGGTTTTTCGTGCGAGAGCCGGTTTACCAGGAGAATCTCTTGTAGAGAATATCGAAGACAGAGTTCAGATGATTTTGGACTGCTAGCTAAGAGAGAGAAAGCGCACGTCAGGTGCTTTTAAAAACTCGGCAATTAGGGCGCTATACGGTTATTTTCTGGGCTATGAATGAACAGTTGTACCAAGGGCTGCTACCTTAACTGTTATTCAAATACGTCGCCGCCCTCCGTTGCCGCATATTATCGGAACTCTGTCGCCGATTTTCTTAACAAGCAAGTTGGATGCCTTTAAATCTAGAACCTGTGTTATGCGGTCTACCATGTCGATGCTGGTGGGCTTAGGCGCATCTTTCCAGTGTGCTGATATATGTCCGATAAAGCTCTGATTGGTGAGTGGGTTCCCCTTCTGACAAATAGCAATTCTGTGCGTTACAATTAATCAGGAGAAACTTTACTTACTTTACAAAACTACATAGCCCTGACATACTTAAGTTCGTTTTATGAACTTAGGGGTTGGTCATGGAGAAAAAAACTTGCTTAGTTATTGGTGCAGGTGACGCAACAGGTGGGGCCATTGCCAAAAGGTTTGCCCGAGAAGGCTTTGAGGTTTGCATCGTGCGCCGGGCCCGACACTTGGAGGCCTTAGAAGCTTTAGCCGATGAAATTCGGGCGGCGGGAGGCATTGCCCACCCCTTTGGTGTTGATGCCCGCGATGAAGACGAGATGATCAATTTGGTGGAAACCATTGAAACCACCATCGCCCCCTTAGAGGTTGCCGTGTTTAATATCGGTGGAAATGTTAGATTCCCAATTGTCGAAATGACCTCCCGGATATATCGCAAGGTATGGGAAATGTGCAGCTTTGCGGGTTTCCTTATGGGTCGAGAGGCCGCTAAAAGAATGCTGCCGCGTGGCAAAGGCACCATTCTCTTTACGGGGGCAACCGCGAGTGTCCGTGGTGGAGAAGGTTTTGCCGCCTTTGCTGGGGGAAAGCATAGCTTAAGAGCATTAGCCCAAAGTATGGCCCGTGAGCTTGGTCCCAGTGGAATCCATGTAGCTCATGTGGTGATTGATGGGGCCATTGATACCGCTTTCATTGCCGAGCGCTTCCCAGAACGATACGCCTTGAAGGATCAAGATGGTATCCTCCAACCCGATGATATTGCTGAAAATTATTGGAACCTCCACAACCAAAAGCGAAGCGCTTGGAGCTTTGAACTTGACCTGCGCCCTTGGTCAGAAAAATGGTAACAAACTTCGTTTGAATGAGTTTTAGGATAAAATAATGATGACATCTGACAAACAAGTAGAATTCTACTTCGATTTTGGCAGCCCAACGGCCTACATCGCTTCTCAAGTGCTTCCTCGTATTGCTGAAAAAGCAAATGCTGAAATCATCTGGAAGCCCGTTCTGCTTGGTGGTTTGTTTAAGGCGACAGGGAATGTGAGCCCCATCATGATCGCCCCCAAAGGGAAACATATGTTCCATGATCTGGCGATATTTATCCGTAAATATGAAGTCAATTATAAGCACAACCCTCACTTCCCGATTAACACCATTGGATTGATGCGCGGTGCCAGTGCTTATGAAGGTGATGCGAATTTTGCCAAATATATAGCGACTATTTTCCAGGCGATTTGGGTCGGTGAAAAGAACATGGGTGACCCAGAAGTGGTGGGTGCTGTGTTATCTGAAGCAGGGTTTGATCCGGCTGGTTTTGTTGAACGCATCAATGACCCTGTGGTTAAGGACAAACTGAAAACCGATACGGAAGCTGCAGTCGAACGTGGTCTCTTCGGTACCCCCACGATGTTTGTTGGCAAAAAAATGTTCTTCGGCCAAGACCGCCTTCATTTCGTCGCTGAAGCTTTGGGTGTTAATATCTGTGATGTTGTCCCGAAGTTCATTGAGGCGTAGACAAGAAATAGGAAAATCTCTATGAAAGTTTCCTATATGCGGGTGTAGCTCAATGGTAGAGCAGCAGCTTCCCAAGCTGAATACGGGAGTTCGATTCTCCTCACCCGCTCCAATTCCTTACTTCTTCAAAGCAATTTCGAGTAATTTCAGGCGATCTTGGCCCCAGTAGAACTGATCGTTGTAGACATATGAGGGAGAGCCAAAGACACCCACTTCAATGGCTTCTTTTGTGTTGGCATCTAAGGTGATTTGGGTTGTGTCGTTTTTGGCGGTTCTTATCATTTGCGGTCCATCAAGGCCGTTTTCAGTGCAAATAACCGACAAGGTTTCTTCATCAGAAATATCTCTTTCCTGCACCCAGGTGGCGCACATCAGGGCGTGGGAGATTTTGTGGCGGTTTTCTTCGGTGTCGCAGGCAATGATGAGTTTGCAGGCAAGGTCATCGGAAACAGGGAAAAATTTTGGTTCTAAAGTTAAATCAACATTTAAGAATTCACGCCAGCGTTTTAGTTCAGCCATTCTATAAGCTTGGCGTTGGGCGGGGCGCTTAAAAAGGGGAAGGCCACCGGAGGCAGCAAAAACTTCTCCAAGTTTGACGGGTTTGTGATTTATTTTTACCCCATTTCGGATGGCGATTTCACCTAGACGCTTGTTTCCTAAGTAGGTCCAAGGGGATATGGGCGAAAAATAATAATTGATGATTTTTTCCATTCTAACTTTTTACCTTTTATCCAAAAAGAAGCGCACCTTAACCAAAGTAAGGTGCGCTGATAAAAATTCAATCGTCGTTATGTTTTAGCGTGTACTAAATCGTTTCAGAAGATTGTCCACTGAAATGGTTCCCCCCCCATTAAGGGCGAGGTAGATCAAAGGAAAAATCCATAAGAGGCGTTGGTCACTGACGGCAGAGTTGTGGATGCGGTCAAAGAAGGAACCAATTGCCTCTGCGTCAATACCGTGGAACTGGATGTCAACAAAAGTCATCACTACAATAAAACCAATCATCGCAAGACTGGCAGCACGGGTGAAAAGGCCAATCAAGATTAACACAGGGATAAGAACTTCTGAATAGGTCCCCATAAGGACAATAATACCGTAAGGAATAAAGGCGATTTGGCTGATGTCGTAATTGTTCGCTTCGGCAATAGGTGGCAGGATTTGGGCGTAAGCCCCGCTGCCAGGAATAAGGAAATCAGGGAACCCGTTGCCAACTTTTGTTCGGGCTGAACTCACAAAGAACATGAGTAAGACACTGGAAAAAACTAAGCGAGCTGTTAGACCAAGAAACCATTCTCCGGCAACTCTTTGCAAAGTGCTAAAGACAAGATCGTAAAGATTCTCAAGCGTGTTGATTATTTTCATTCTTTTTAGCTCCGTAAGGGGGCGGGTTTAAGGGACTAAATCAGTAACGACACCAAGCTCAAACAAGGCGGCAAGATGTTCAGAAGGATCGAATTGTTCATCGTTTAAAAATGGTTCTAATGCTTGCCCCAAAGTTGCTCCGCCGACGAGAGCCCGCAGGAAAGTAAATGCGGGAACGGGCAAGCTGCGTATTTCAACCTCCATTTGGGGTCGAAGGATCAATACTTTTTCTCCCCCTTCAGGGAGATTTCCCATATCATTTGTTCCTTGGTGGGCATGCCAGATTGAGGCCACGGGCCAAGGTGAATCCAGAAGGTACATCGAAGGATGGAATTTAAAATGAACTTCTCCAATGGCCTTTTCAGGAATATCGGCTAAAGCTTGAATAGTGAGGGGAGTAACATCGGCAGAATGATAAGCTCGGTTCCAAAACCATTCTAGTCTTGCTACGTCAGCAAGATAGGGGAGACTCCCTGCAGGGGGGAAGGTTGAAACGAAATCAGGGAACTCTTCACCATAATCTAAAAGGACAGGAGTCTTTGGCAAGAACTGGCGCGTAAAAATCTGGGCCATGCCTTTAAAGAACTCATCACCAACAAGAGCCTGTGTAACTGGGAAAGTCGCGCCAAGGGCTTCGCTTAAACTGACCGCAACGTTGTTTCTATAAACATTAAATCCTTTTTCTGCTTCTGGCCCAATTGTTGAGGGTAAAGGATGGTCAGGGTTGCGCAGGGCAGCAGCAAATTGTTCTTGCGTTTCATGCCACATCACGAATCTCCTCAGAACCTGTTATGCGTTCCATAATGGCATCTGCTTTTTGGGCCTCTGCAGTAAGTTCAGCCCAAATAGGAATATTATTGTCCCATTCAATCAGGGTTGGGACGGCTCCGGTGCGACCTAAAGTATGTTCATAAAGCTGCCAAACCTCTTCAATAACGGGGCGGTCATGGGCATCGATCAGCAAACGTTGTTCCGCCTCACCAAAATCCTCTGCATGACCTGCAAGGTGAATTTCCCCGACTGGGTCAATAGGGAAGGCATCAATATAAGCATGAGCGTCTTGATTGTGATTTACACAGGAAACGTAAACATTATTAACGTCGAGTAGAAGGCCACATCCGGTACGGCGAGTGATCTCAGTAATGAAATCTATCTCACTATAAGTGCTGTCTTGGAAAACAATATAGGTAGAAGGATTTTCCAACAGCATTTGGCGACCGATATAAGATTGAATTTGATCTACATGGGCGCAAACCACATCTAAGGTTTCTTTGGTGTAGGGGGCAGCGAGAAGGTCGTTGAAATAACCTGATGTGTGGGTAGACCAAGCAAGGTGTTCTGAGAACAGCTCAGGTTGGTACCGGTCTATCAGGGTTTTAAGGCGGTCTAAGTGGTCTATATCAAGGGCCTGTGCGCCCCCGATGGAGAGACCTACCCCATGTATGGATAAGGGGTAGTTTTCGCGAATGCGAGTCAGGTAAGAGTGAGGGGGGCCACCGGCTCCCATGTAATTCTCGGGGTGAACTTCAAACCAGCCCATGCTGGGTTTTTGTTCAAGAATTTCATGGTAATGGTCGGCCTTTAGGCCAACACCAGCCTTTTTGGGCATTGCCATCGGGACCTCCCCTCAATTCGGGTTATTTAGGCAGATCGCGCTTAAGTTCTGCAGTGCTGCCCATGCGATCACCAGGAAGTTTCATAGTATCACATGTACCTGCAGGAACGAGTTTCCAAGCATTACCTTGATAGTCAATTGTAGATGACCCAGCGCAAGTGGTACCTGCTCCAGCTTTACAATCATTTTGACCAGCCTTGGCAACGCCGTAGCATTTTTCTTTACCACCTGCATATGCGTCGGTGGTGGCAAAACCTGCAGCAGCAGTGGCGATGGCTCCGGCAACAATAGCGGCGGTGGTGAACTTGCGGCTCATAAAAAAATCTCCTATAGCGATATGAATAAATTTTGTACCTTTAAACTCGGTACACCATTGATATGCCATGCTTGCTTTAATGATGGAAATCACAACCGCTCACATGCAAGTGATCAACAGGTGATCACTTGCAAAATGTTAGATGTTTTTAGCCCATCGCATTGGGAAGCCAGGTGACGATTGAAGGGAAAGCTAAGAGAACGCCTACAGTAATCACATCAGCGATGAAGAAAGGCCCAATCCCTCTAAAGACATCTTGTAAAGGAATTTCAAGAGACTTGCCGTTTTCGTCTCGCAGCTCTCGAGATACCCCAGCAACGACAAAGCAGTTGAGGCCGATAGGAGGAGTGATCAGGCAAATCTCCGCCATCTTAACCACAATGATACCAAACCAAATCGGATCATACCCTAGGGCAATGACGGCGGGGTAAACCACAGGCAAGGTAAGAATCAACATGCCGATGGCATCCATGAACATGCCTAAAACCGCATAGGCAAGCAAAATACAAATCATGATCAGGATTGGGGGGAAGTCGAGTGTCGTGACCCAACCAGCGAATGCGGTGGGAAGACCGGCAAAACCAAGGAAGCGTACAAAGAGGAAGACACCCCATATCAAGGTGAAGATCATTACGGTTAGCTTGCCGGTTTCAATAATGGCTTCGTGTAGTTTCCCCCCCATTTGTTTGAGGGCTTTTTCTTGATAGGCGCGGTAGAGATAAACACAGAAGACCACCATAGCTCCTAAAGCACCCGCTTCGGTGGGGGTGGCAGAACCGGTGTAAAGGGCGCCAAAGATAACGCCAACAACTAAGAAGATGGGAAGGGTTCCTGGTACGCTTTTAAAACGTTCTTTCCAGCTAAAACCTTTAATAGGTTTCCCTAGATTAGGGTTCCGGATGCACATGAAGACAATCAAGGCGACATATATAAGAGCTGAAACCAAACCAGGAAGAAAGCCAGCAAGAAGGAGCTTGCCAACAGATTCTTCAACAATGATGGCGTAAATAACCAAGATAGCTGAAGGCGGAATTAGGGAAGCTAAGGTACCCCCAGCGGCAATAACCCCAGCGGTTAATCTTTTGTCATAGCCATTTTTAAGCATATCGGGGATCGCGACACGAGAGAATACCGCTGCCGTTGCAGTCGAGGCACCAGAGACAGCCGCAAATCCAGCCGTAGCAAAAACAGTAGCCACTGCTAACCCACCAGGGACCCAGCCAAACCAGCGCTTCGCGGCTTCAAAAAGCCTGGTGGTAAGGCCCGCATAGAAAGCCAAGAAGCCAATAAGAATAAAAAGAGGGAGAACGGAAAGAGGATAAGTTACGGTTTTTGAGTGCGGGATAGTTCCTGCAATAGCTGCTGCTACATTCCAGCCCTTTAAGGCAACCAACCCAAGAAAACCTGTAAGAGCGGCAGCGACATAAACACGCACTCCTAAAACAACCATGATGATCAGGAGGGTGACCCCTGCAATGCCGATAGTGAAGTTACTAAATTCGGGCATATTATTCTTTCCCCCGCTCGGCATCACTTAGATGCTCATGAAGAATATCTTCTTCAGCATGGAGGATTTCATCTTCGGCCTGTTCTTCGATATTCTTAAGCAAAGGCACGGCCACCGGTTGGATCTCAGGGTCCATGATTAATCGGCAATAGCCTAAAAACTGAATAATTAATCGAATGAGGAGAACGGAGAGGGCGATAGGAATAATCAGCTTGGCGGGCCAAGTAATTATTTCAATATCAATTGTACTGTCGCCGAAGTTATAAGCCCGTTCAAAGTGGTTATATGAAGTTGGAATAAGAACGGCGACAATGAAGGTTGCCAGAGCTGTGCTAACTAATTCAGCGACCCAATGGAGGCGTCCTTTGAGGTTTGCGACAAGCATTTCCATGCGGACATGCCCACCGACTCGTTGGACGAAGGAGATGGCAAGAACAGCAAAGCCGACCATGGAGATTTCGACTATATCAATGTAACCAAAGAGGGGTTTGTTGAAGACGGTTCGCAAGATAATTTGCAGAACACCTAAGAACATTAGAGAGAAAACAATACTGCCGCCAAGCAGGTTGAAACCATTTTCAATTTTCGACAAAAAATGATCAGCCCGTTGAAGCCTACGTCCAAAAGGGTCCGTCATGATCTTCTTCCCTCGCTATTGCTGCAAATCGCCACCCTGAAAAACAGGGTGGCGGGAGCTTGCTGTTTAGCTTAGTAGGATTTTCCTACTGCAGCGAAGATAGAGTGAACAAGCCCTCGGGCATCAAATGAGCCTTGGTTATCGGCGATCCATTTCTCAATGACAGGTTTACCAGCAGCTTTGCGGAAGGAAGCTAAAGTTTCATCAGAGTAGCGTACTTCTTTGAGCTTTTCTTTGAGCATCGGTACGTTCTTTTTATCGATGTCAATATATGCTTGTATTTGGGCTTTTACGACGGCAGGACGAATATCTGTTAATAGCTTCTTATACTGTAAAGGTAGAGATTTGTGAGCAGAAGCTGAGAAAATCACCGGGCAATCTGAAGTGCCAGGAGATAAATTCGCAGTATACCAATCTGTTACTTCGTGGATTTTATAAGCAACGTGAGCGTAGGTGAAGGGGAATGCTGCGGCATTCATGGTACCTTGTTGTACGCCAGTATAAACTTCTGTTGCACTTGAGCTTGTGGGTGTGGCGCCAAGAACTTTCATGGCTTTGCCGAGACCGCCACCGGCTCTAACCGTCATACCTTTCCAATCAGCAAGCTCCGTCGGTGCTTTCCCTTTACCCAATAACTCATATTGAGGGAGGTAAGATGAGACGTAGGCCATAGCATTCCATTTCGCCAATTCTTTTTTGACGGCTGGATGAGCATAAACAGTGTCACGGATTTTTTGGTTATCTTCCCAGCTACTCATCGGTAGGAAAGGCATGGTAAGAACCATCAGGGCTGGGGTCTTCTTGGGGTGATAGAAATTACAGAACATAGCCCCTTGGAAAGCATCAATTGCAATGCCGTCCAAATTCTCTCTAGACTTTGAAAGAGCAGCGCCGTAGTGAAGATTGATTTCCCAGTGACCACCTGTTTTGTCTTTAACAAGGGCAGAGAGTTTTTCAACGCCAGCCGTAAAAGCACGTGGTTTGCCCCAAAGCGAGATATCCCATTTAAGTTTTGGGCCCACTACTTCAGCGGCCTGAGCACTACCAGCGAGCAGGGCAAGTGCGGTACCTGCAGCTAACATACCTTTAAATATTGTCTTCATAATTTTGCCTCCTGTGTTATCGTTTGGTTTGTTTTTCTCTTAACTTTGAGTGTTTAAATTATTCTAATAAGTCGAGCCTATGTTGGAGTGAGCCATGATGCAAGTATTAGGTCATATGGCCTTAGTTAACTAAAATTCCAATATTTCTTCGTGCAAAGCCTGCCTTCTGACCAAGATGGACTAAGCCAAAATAGGTTAGGAGGTTTCACTAACAGCTCCATTCTCAAATAATAGGCTGATTTGATCTTTTTCTATTCCCAATTCCTGTAGGATTTCTAAGGAATGTTGTCCAATTTTAGGTGCTGGCTTATCATCTGTGGTTTGAACATCTTCAACCAGGAACGGTGATCGAATCGTGCGAATTTCACCTTCAGTAGGATGATCAACCTCTTGGAAAAAACCGGTTTCATTAAGGTGCGGATCATTAAGTAAACCGTCTAAATCGTTTACAGGAGAGCACGGAATTTCCAGGCGTTTTAGCTCACTCAACCACTCTACAGTTGTGCGTTCCATCATAATTTCAGCCAAGGTCCCATAGAGTTTGCCAATGTTCTGACTTCGTGAAGTGGGGTTTTGGATCCAATCTGCATTCGCGAGGTCTTCACGGTCTGCTAAAATAAAGAATTTCTTCCAATGTTGACCGTTGTAGGGCAGGACAGCGATGTAATCATCTTTGGTTTTGTATGGCTTGCGATAGGGGCTAAGAACGCGCGCATAACCGGAGTCGCCCGTTTCGGGGCGGAACGTTAGAGCATCTAGGTGTTCAACGTAGAGGAAAGATAGCACACTCTCAAACATAGGTGTTTCGATATAACACCCCTCATCGCTGCTTTGTCTTTTTGCCAACCCTCCTAGAACGGCGAGGGAAAGATGCAGCCCAGCGATTTTGTCACAGACCACCGTTGGAAAAAACTGTGGCTCCCCTTCGTCGGTTGCATTTAAGCGCCCAATTCCTGTAGCGGCCTGGATCACATCATCATAAGCGGGATAATCCGCATAAGGACCTGATTGTCCATAACCAGGGCCAGTACAGTAAATGAGTTTTGGATTAACCGACTTGAGGTCTTGATAAGAGAGGCCTAATCGTGCGGCTGCCTGAGGTCGCATGTTGTGAACGAACACATCGGCACTTTTTATCAGGTCTATCATCACTGCGTGCCCACCCTCAGATTTAAGGTCCAAGGCAATAGAGCGTTTGTTGCGATTGCAATTCATAAAGCCAGGAGCCATGCCGGGAGTACGTGACGTTGAACTATTGCGAAATAAGTCGCCACTGGGGGGCTCGACTTTAATGACATCAGCACCCATGTCGCCGAGAATTTGTGTGGCGTATGGCCCTAGAACAATCGTCGTCAGATCAATAACTCGACAACCTTGCAACATATCGAAC
>JAPHRK010000055.1 GCA_026196105.1 Rhodospirillales bacterium
GCAACAAACAACGTTGAAAACCGCCAGACCATAAGACCCAAACAACTCTCCCGCCGCCTGCGCATCCCTTCAATATATACAATGTCAAAGAACAAAAAATAACATAACAAATAACTTAATCGCTTTTCTGAAAAACCTTTAAGATCAATTCGTTAGCCTAAGCTTCGAAGCGTCTCTCGGGTTCGCCTCAGTCCGGCGAGGTGCGCTTTCTAGGCTTTAGTAAGTCGCCTGTCAAACACTATTTAAAAAAAACTTTTTCTTTTTTTCGCTGCCCTGAGAAACTTTCAAAATCTACTCTATGGCATCAGCCAATGAGCTTCTTTATCGGTCCGCCTCAGTGCGGCGAGGTGCGCTTTTTAGTCCTATCTAATCGGCCTGTCAAACACTAAATTTAAAAACTTTCTTTTCTCTCCGCTCTAAAAAAACCTTTTAAATCAATTCATTGGCGTCTGCCAGTGGATGACCCGCTTGGTTTGCTGCAGTGCGGCGAGGAGCGTTTTCTAGTGGTCTCATCTCCCCCCGTCAACAGCTATTTTTCATAAAAATTTTACAAACTTAAAAAACGGCAGAAACACTGACCTTTTTGGGTGAGTTTATTTTCATTTTTACAGATTTACAGAACAATTTCACAGACCATATGGGCAATATTCTTGCGAAACCTTTGCAAATCGATTTAAGGTTTGCCAGCACAATCACGAATCAAACGATTATAGGGTGACTCGGAAACCATTTCTTAAGAAGATGCTGGATATCATTGATTCAAATCAAGGAATCAAAAAAGCATTTCTTGATGATGGGGATTAGTTTACAAGATACTGCGTTCCCGGAATACCGGGAGGGGATCATACATATAATGAGTACCAGAGTATCCTATTTGGGGGATCAACTTTAAATGACGTTACGACGAATAACAATTTCGGTTGCCTTAATTTCGGCTGCTCTTGCAGCTGCGACCTTTATGATGGGCACACCAGTCCCTACCAATGGCTACGGCGTATCGGAAACTGAGGTTTCAGTTCTTACCCCCCCGAAAAAAAGTTCTGCTAAGACGGATACCGTCGTCGACAAGATCGTAGATCCGGTTATTGCTCATAAAGAAATCGAAACACCAACTGTCTCAGTGGTAACAGCCGCTATTGCTGCCGTACCTACAGAAACAAAACCCGAAGAGAAATATAATAAAGAGCCATACGATAAAACAGCTCGTGTAGGCAAAGGCGATACCATGATGGAGATCCTGGTGAAGGCCGGGGTTGAACGTAAAGAAGCCCACAACGCGATTACGGCTTTATCAAAAGTATACAGTCCTCGGAAGATTCGCCCCGGGCAAGAAGTTACCCTAACTTTCCAGCCTGACAGCCAAGGCGCTAATCCAGATCGCTTCGATGGCATGATCCTGGTTCCTGATATTGAGGAAGAAGTTAGAGTTCGACGTAAGATTGAAGGTGGGTTTTCTGCCAAGAAAATTTCAAAGCCCCTTATTCGTAAACTCTCCCGAGGTGCTGGCGCTATTGATTCGAGCCTATACTTGGCTGCCATGGATGCTGACGTCCCTCAAAGCGTAATTGTTGAACTTATCCGGGCCTACTCCTGGGATGTGGATTTCCAACGGGATATCCAGAAAAATGATGCCTTTGAGGTAATGTACGAACGTTTCTATACAGAAGAAGGTAAGCTGGCTCGTACAGGGGATATCCTTTTTGCTTCTTTGACCTTACGGGGCGACCGCAAGCCTATCTATCAACATAAAACCAAGAACGGCTTAATTGATTTCTTTGATGACAAGGGACAAAGCGCTAAAAAAGCTCTGATGCGAACGCCTATTAATGGAGCACGGCTAAGCTCAGGCTACGGCAAGCGCCGCCATCCTATATTAGGCTATACCAAGATGCACAAAGGTGTCGATTTCGCAGCGCCTCGTGGTACACCAATTTACGCAGCTGGTGATGGAGTGATTGAATTTGCTGGTCGCAAAGGCGGCTATGGCAAGTATATCCGAATTCGTCACACCAATTCATATTCTACCGCCTACGCTCACCAAAGCCGTTTTGCGAAAAAGATGTACAAAGGCCGCCGGGTGAAACAAGGCCAAGTTATTGGCTACGTTGGCACAACCGGACGTTCAACAGGGCCTCACCTACATTATGAAATTCTGCACAAAGGCCGCCAGACTAACCCTCTCCGGGTTAAGATGCCCTCTGGTCGCAAGCTTAAAGGTAAAGAGTTTGCTCGCTTCAAGAAAACTAAAGCAGAGTTGGAACAGACCTATGCTTCCCTTCCAATGGAAGCAGTGGTGGCAAGGGTCCAATAGCCAAGCCACCTTATTCAAGTATGTGTCTCATGAGCTTTCACTCATTACCAGATGATGAGCCATCAAGAGATGGCTGGTCGACAGGTGAAATAAAGATATGATGAAAATATCCACAATATCTATCGCTATTATTGTGTTTGTAATTCTTATTATTACCCTAGCTGGAATGTACAAATTTAATTATTTATCAGAACAACCTGGTTATGACGTAGATGGTAATAAAATTAAGGCTTCAAAAATTCATGAGGTTTGTGATGAAAACCTAAAGCGCTATCCTAGTGAACAAGAAGCTCTTGATGCTGGTTTGGATTATCCACAATTTGGAGCTACTTATTGTCCAGATTACAAAATGCATCCAAGTTGGGATGTAGACAAAGACGGCCTTAATGACTGCGAAAAAGATGGTACTTGTGATAACTCCGTAGATTACATGTCACCACGTTAATTACTCAACCCAGTTTATCTCAGGACATCTCTGGCTGTTTAGCTGAGGGCCTTTCAGATTGGCTGAGGCCAATTATGACTTAACAATAAATTTTGACCTATTAAGCGAACTTGGTCACGTCCATTTTATTCTTATTTTTTGCATTTTTCCTTTTACCCATACAAAAAATAGGGCTATTCAACACCCCTACATTACTGACGTATTCTCTTTCATCGTGGTAGGGCACATTTAAAGATGAAACTAAAGAGTATACTACAAGCGATTCACGTAATCGGCTTACTGTTCTTTTTAACGAATTGTGACTCCCCCCCGCTAGCTCCAATTAAAATTGGGGTGGTTCTTCCTTTGTCTGGTGATTTTCAGATATTTGGGGATACTGGAACTCGAGGGATCAAATTAGCCGTTAAAGAGATCAACGATGCAGGGGGCCTCCTCGGAGGCCGGAAACTGGAGCTGGTTATTGCTGATAATAAAACCGACCCAGCCGAGTCAGTGCGCCTGGCCCGAAAAATGATTCAACAAGATAATGTGGTCGCCCTTATGGGGCCAGTGAGTAGTTCGGGCCGCAACGCTATGATGGAAGTTGCCCAAGAATTTAAAACCCCCCTCCTCTATGGCATTGATTACGAAGGCGGAATGTATAATCGCTATCTCTTTTGCTTTAGCCCCATCCCAGACCATTATATAAAACCAATCATTCCCTATCTCATCGAAAACCATGGCAACAGTTTCTATATTTTTGGATATGACTACATATGGCCTCATAAGATGGCTGAGGCTATCAAGCGAGAAGTAACCGCGAACAAAGGAACCATTGCCGGTGTCGAATTCACTCCCTTTGGGGCAACCGACTTTACCCCCGTCATAGAACATATACACCAATCAAAAGCTAAAAACCTTATCCTTATTCAGCCCGGACCGGACGGCTTTAACTTCCTAAAACAATTTACGGCTGCAGGAATGAAAAAGGATGTTAAGGTCACAGCAATTGCCTCAAATGAATCATATATAGGTGTGGTAAAGAATGAAGATTTAGAAGGTGTCCTTACCAGTCTTCAATTTATTGCCTCTGCAGAGACACCTGCGACCAAACAATTCATCAAAGCTCATAGCGAACTCTATGGCCCGGAAAGTATTGTGACTTATTCAACGGATTCCCATTACAATCTGGTAAAACTTCTTGCACAAGCTATTCAGAAGGTAGGAAGCCTAGACAAAGAAAAAATCATCCCGGCTATGGAAGGGGTAGTATTTGATACAGCAAGCGGCCCGGTCAATATGCGCAGTGATCACCATGTGGACCTTAATATCTTGCTAGCAGAATTCACTAGAGGTCAACTTCTGGTCAAAAAGGATTTCGGTGTTATCTCACCAGCAAATCAAAAAAAATGAAACTCCGTACCCGCATCACCCTTTGGCTTTCCCCCGTCATCATTCCCATGGTGGCGATTAACATTATTCAGTTCAAAGGGCAGACAGAAGCTATTGAGAAAAACATTAAACAGATCAGCCTGATGGCTGTCGAAAACACGGCTAATGAGATAAATGACTATCTCCTTTTGAAAGACAATACCAACGACTTTATCTTCGATAAACTCATGAATTGTCAAAATTCTATAAGCAATCTAGGGCCCCAAAAGGACAGTGAAATTGGCCTTATCTTGAAGAAAAACCCAGGTTTCTCTCTTTTTGTTTTTGCCGATCGTGATGGACGAGTTACATATAGCAACACAGCCTTAACTCAACGAACTCGCCATCTCCTCCCTCGCAACATTAAAGGTCAACGCGCCTTTAATGATTCTGTCCATAGCGTGATGCTTAACAGTTATTGGCAATGGAAAAGCTCCCAACCTCAACTCAACAAACAAAGCCAACAAGTTCGCCTTAAGTTGAATGACCTGACAGAAAGAGGGGAAACAAACTCAAGGCTTTATCGCAGACTCCAAGAAAGCTTAGTGTTGAGTACACGACTTATAAAAAACCCTGCTCATAAAGTATTCTTCGGCGGACGCGAAATCATTGAGAAAGCAGGTTTACCCTTTAGGACTGATACTTACTTCACTGTGTCTCCTATGCTTGATTGCTCTGATAAACTTATTGGTTATGCTGTCCTCTTCCTCAACTGGGCTATGATTGAAGATCGGCTATATATTTTAAAACAACGACTTAAAGCTCAAGGTTTTGAACATGCCAGAGTTGCCATTTTTGATGAAAACAAACAGGTCTTTTTAACTGAGGCGGGCACTATCTCTGCAACTGAATTAGGGAGAAGTATTTCATCGCATCCTGAAACAAGCCAACTTAAACTGGGCGAAGCTTATTTTTCACCTCTCATTGACGGTTATTTAGCAACGGCACGAATTGCAGATGCCCCAATTTTAAATGAGATCGAATATGGACAAAACCAGGCAATCTTTAAGTCCGTAGAAATTGCCTTTCTTAAATTGGCAGCAAAACAATCTGCATTTTCTATTTCAGTCATCATCTCTAACGATACCCTTATAAAACAGACACGCGAACTCTTGATTAGAATGTTGGCTTGGACCGCTGGTAGCGGAGCCCTTCTCTTAATTTTGATCGTCTTACTTACGCGAGGTCTTGTCGCACCAGCAATTGTCATGGCGAACACTATGAGACGGATTGCTAAAGGGGATTTGAAACAACGCGTTGAAATTCCCCGGAATGACGAAATTGGTCAATTAGCTAGCGTGTTTAATCGTATGACAGACCAGCTAGAAAAACAAAAAGTACTGCTGGAAAGTCAATCGAAAACTGATGCCCTGACGGAGGTAGCAAACCGCAGACACTTTGACGAATATCTAGAGCAGGAATGGCACAGCGCTCAACGGACTGGTGACCCTCTTTCTCTTGTTATACTGGATATTGATTTTTTTAAGCCATACAATGACAACTATGGTCATAGTGAAGGTGATGTCTGCCTTAAAAAGGTTGCAGAGGTTCTTTCAAACCTTCTCGTCAGGTCTACAGATGTGTTTGCACGTTTCGGCGGTGAAGAATTCGCCTGTATTCTCCCTCATACCAATAAAATGGGCGCTTTAACCATTGGCGAAAAGATGCGTCAAGTTATTGCAGAACTCGAAATAACCCACGAATATTCAGCTATTGAGGATTATTTGACCGTAAGTGTTGGTATTGCCACTTTGACCCCAGGAGATGACGATACATCCAAACTACTTATTGAGTTAGCCGATGGCGCCTTGTATGAAGCCAAGCACGCGGGTCGTAATAGAGTCGTAGTCGCTAACCCTTAAAGTGAGTTCCTAGTGGAAATTTTTGTCGATGCAGACGCCTGCCCGGTAAAAGACGAAGTTCTTAAAGTTGCCGAACGTCATAACCTAAAGGTCCATATCGTCAGCAATCAGTGGATGCGTATGCCTCGTACCCCAATGATTAATGTCGTTGTCGTCCCCGAAAACCCCGATGCCGCCGATGACTGGATTGCCGAACATATTGGTTGTGAAGATATAGCGATAACTGGGGATATCCCTTTGGCAGACCGTTGTATCAAACAACAAGCCATGGTCCTAAACCACAACGGTAAAGCCTTCACAGAAGAAAGCATCGGCATGGCCCTCGCCATGCGCGACCTCATGACTCACCTACGAGAAACAGGTGAAATGACCAGCGGTGCAGCAGCTTTTTCCAAGCGAGACCGGTCACGGTTTTTGGAAATGCTAGAGAGAGCTGTTCAGGAGATTAAACGTAGGTAATACAAAATTATCCAACGAATTCTTCTGCTTTATACCCTTGGGCATAAAGCAGAGCAGAAAGGTCACAAAAGCCAATTTTGTGGTGGGCTTCTTTTGCTACGATGGGCTTACAGTGGAAGGCAATGCCTAGGCCTGCGGCCTTGAGCATGGGAAGATCATTAGCTCCATCACCGACGGTCATGGTTTCTTCGAGCATCAACCCCTGGTCCATAGCCAAATCTTTAAGAGACTCGAGTTTCGCTTCCTTGCCAACGATCGGCTCAATCACCTTACCTGATAATTTCCCATCGATAATTTCCAGGTTGTTGCCACGGTTAAAGTGAAAGCCGACTTGCTTAGCAACCCGGCTGGTAAAATAAGTAAAACCACCTGAAACCAAAGCACAATATGCGCCATTCGCCTTCATGGTTTGAACCAATTGCATAGCTCCAGATGTCAACTTCACATCCACCATTGCTTCAGCCATTTTTGATTCGGGCAAGCCCTTGAGCAAAGCAACGCGCTCATTAATTGCGCCGCGAAAGCCAACTTCACCATTCATCGCACGTTCTGTAATACGGGCGACCTTATCTTTGAGGCCTGCAAACTCTGCCAAATCATCTAAGGTTTCCCCGATAACAATGGTAGAATCCATATCGGCAACCAGAAGTTTCTTTTTCCGCCCTTCGGCTTTTTGGGCGACAACATCGACAGGCCACCCTTCTAGGTGTTGACGCACAGCAGCTCGGGCGGTTTCAGGGTCAAGGCCTTCAAAGTAAATATCGGCTGCAACCCCCTCTTTGAGCGAAACCGTCTCCCCGATTACAGCACCCATCTGCAAAAGAGACTCACGTGCTTCTGCCGCCAGCCCATCGTCTAGGTCATGGCTATCGCTTGGGGTTATGAGGGTTAGAACATTGCGCATGTATGGGGGTATAATCCTTGGTTTGCTAATAAATCAAGTGGCGTTGTGTGACATCTGCGTTATAAGGCAAATTATGGAGAAAAAACCTGTTCTTATTGTTGCCGGACCGACAGCCAGCGGAAAATCATCCCTGGCCCTGGACGTGGCTATTGAGTTTAACGGTGTTGTAATTAACGCCGACTCTATGCAGGTTTACGACATACTTTCCGTAATTACCGCTCGCCCGAGTAAAGAAGATGAAGCGAAAGCCCCTCATCGGCTCTATGGCTTTCTCCCTCCTGCCAAAGCCTGTTCTGCTGGCTTTTGGGTGGAGCAAGCGATAACTGAAATTAAAGCTGCATGGGTAGATGGCAAACTCCCGATCCTTTGTGGAGGCACAGGGCTTTATCTTAAAACAATTGTAGAAGGCATTAGCGAGCTTCCGACAATTCCTGATAAATACCGAGAACAGGCAACAGCTGAATTAAAACGCCTTGGTAACGAAGGCTTTCACCAAGAAGTAGCGAAGTGGGACCCAGAAATTGCCAAACGACTCCCACCTTCTGACTCCCAACGCCTTATTCGAGCCTGGGAGGTCTTTGAGTGCACCGGAGAACCTTTGTCAGTTCTCCAGAAAAAAAACAAACCAACCCCTCCTCTTCCCCAAGCCCAATTCACTCAAATTGTCTTAGCCCCTCCTCGGGAAGACCTTTATCAATCCTGTGGGACAAGGTTTGACAAAATGATTGAAGCTGGGGCTTTGGAAGAGGTTGAAGCAATTGCGGCCCTCAACTTAGACCCAGTTCTTCCCGCGATGAAAGCCCTAGGTGTCCCAGAAATCTTAGGGTTTCTGCGAGGTAACACCACATTGGATCAGGCGCGTGAGAAATCAAAACAGACCACCCGAAACTATGCCAAACGCCAGTCGACTTGGTTTCGCAACCAAGTCAAAGGGGCAAAAGTGGTCTCCACGCAATATTCGGAAAGCATTCGACCAAAAATCTTTTCATTTATTCGTCAGAATGTATTGACCGACAGGTAATGAGAGTCTAGTGTGCGGCGCTTCGTACGGGAGTGATTCCGTGCGTATTTTCCTGCTTTGGGAAAGATTTAAGCGAAGCCGCTTGAAATAAAAAAGATTTTTTCGTGTCGAAGACCAATAAAGACTTAATTTTGGAGTAGAAGATAATGGCTACAAAAACCCTAAACGGATCCCAGATCGTCCTTCGTGCTTTGAAGGATCAGGGCGTGGATGTGGCATTTGGCCTTCCTGGTGGTGTGTTGCTGCCCTTTTACGACGAAATTTACCAACAAAACGAACTGAAACATATTCTGGTTCGTCACGAACAGGGCGCAATGCACGCCGCTGAAGGTTATGCGCGGGCCAACGATAAGGTTGGTGTTGTTATCGTTACCTCCGGCCCAGGCGCCACCAACACGATTACTGGCTTAGTTGATGCCATGATGGACAGCATTCCTCTGGTTTGCATTACCGGACAGGTTCCAACCGCTTTGATCGGAAACGACGCCTTCCAAGAAGCTGACACAACCGGCATCACCCGCCCTTGCACCAAGCATAACTATTTGGTCAAGGACGTGAACGATCTGGCCCGCATAATGCACGAGGCTTTTCTGGTTGCTCGCTCAGGTCGTCCCGGCCCAGTTCTGGTTGATATTCCTAAGGATATTTTCTTGGCTGAAGGTCCATACGTTGGGCCTTCTAAAGTTGAACACAAAACCTATCGCCCAAAAGTTAAAGGCGATTTCACCGATATTAAAGAAGCGGTGAAGATGATGGCAGCTGCCAAAAAGCCAATTTTCTATTGTGGCGGCGGCGTTATCAACTCTGGCCCGAATGCCTCAAAGCTTTTGACCAAGCT
Source organism: Rhodospirillales bacterium (assembly GCA_026196105.1). Classification (GTDB taxonomy): domain Bacteria; phylum Pseudomonadota; class Alphaproteobacteria; order Rhodospirillales; family JAPHRK01; genus JAPHRK01. The sequence goes on from JAPHRK010000055.1 coordinate 9,251, forward strand.
GATCAAGATGACAGGTTATCCTTGTACCTTGACCCTCATGGGCTTGGGCGCTTTCCCAGCAAGTGAGAAGCAATATCTCGGCATGCTGGGGATGCACGGTACTTATGAAGCCAACCTAGCCATGCATGATTGTGATCTAATCATCAATATCGGCGCACGGTTTGATGACCGGGTAACCGGACGTCTTGATGGCTTCTCACCGAACTCAAAACGTATCCATGTTGATATTGATCCTTCATCCATCAATAAAAACGTTTTGGTTGACCTCGCCATCATTGGCGATGCCGGACATATTCTTGAAGATATGATCAAGGCCTGGAAATCAGAACAAGCCATCCCAAACAAAAAAGCTCTGGGGCAATGGTGGGAGAAGATTGAAGGTTGGCGCAAAGTTGACAGCTTGAAATATAAATCCACCAAGAAGGTTATTGAACCACAATTCTTCTTGGAGCGCGTAGCTGCCCTGACCAAAGGTAAAAATGCTTACTTCTCAACAGACGTTGGGCAACACCAAATGTGGGCAGCACAATACCTTCCTTTTGAAGAGCCAAACCGTTGGCTGACTTCTGGTGGCCTTGGCACCATGGGGTATGGTCTTCCTGCGGCTATGGGCGCTCAGGTCGCTCACAAAGATGCGCTTTGTGTTTGTGTCACCAGTGAGGGTTCTTTCATGATGAACCTGCAAGAACTGGCAACTTGTGTTGAGTATAAACTGCCAGTTAAGGTCTTCCTGCTTTACAATGCCTATTTGGGCATGGTGCGCCAATGGCAAGAGATGTTCCACGGTGAGCGTTACTCTGCCAGTGTTCTTGAAAGCCATCCTGATTTTGTCAAACTGGCTGAAGCCTTTGGCATGACGGGCCTGATGGCAGAAACACCTGATCAAGTGGACGACATTATCCAACAAACTTTGGATATTGACGGCCCTGTGCTGACAGTTGCTAAGATTAATAGGACAGCAAAAGTGTTCCCAATGATCCCTGCGGGCGCAGCTCACAATGAGATCATCTTGGGAGAGAAAGACTTACCTGATGATGCCCAAAACAACACGGATGCCATGGTCCTGACCTAAGAAATTAGATTAAGTGGCCACGAAACCTTAAAGAACAATCGCCGGGATTAGCTTTTCACCCCCGGCATCACGGAGCGAATGCTGTGAATATAAGAGATAAAGAATTGAGATTGCACACCATCTCTGTCCTCGTTGATAACGAGTCAGGGGTTCTCGCCCGCGTAATCGGCCTGTTCTCAGGTCGTGGATATAATATCTCCAGCCTGACAGTGGCCGAGGTGGATGGCGAAATACGCACTTCTAAAATCACTATTGTGACCCGTGGCACCTATCAGGTGATTGAGCAAATCAAAGCCCAACTTCAGCGCCTTGTTCCAATCCATAAAGTGGTTGATCTCACCGTAGATGGCCCAAGTGTGGAACGCGAATTAGCTCTGATTAAAGTCAAGGGTGTTGGAGAAAAACGGGTTGAAGCCTTGCGCATCGCCGACATTTTCCGTGCCAGCGTTGTTGATAGCAGCAATGAATCATTCGTGTTCGAGATTATCGGTCGCACCCAAAAGCTCGACGCCTTTATCGAACTCATGCAGCCTCTAGGTCTCGTGGATATTTCACGGACCGGTATTGCCGCAATCTCGCGCGGCCCAGAGGCAATGTAACTTATTCTTTTTAACCAGTTTCAAATAGATATTAGAGACCACTCGAAAGGACTTACGCCATGCGCGTTTATTATGATCGTGACGCCGATGTTAACCTGATCAAAGGTAAAAAAGTTGCCATCGTTGGTTACGGTAGCCAAGGCCACGCCCACGCCCTTAACCTGCGTGACTCAGGTGTTAAAGAAGTTGCTGTTGCACTTCGCGCTGATTCATCCAGCCGTAAAAAAGCCGAAGGCGAAGGCCTCACCTGCTACACCCCAGCTGAAGCTGCAGCATGGGCTGACGTTATCATGATGCTGACCCCTGATGAACTTCAGGCTGACATCTACTACGCTGATCTCGTAGAAAATATGAAAGAAGGCGCAGCCCTGGCTTTTGCCCACGGTCTGAACATTCACTTCAAACTCATCGAAGCGCGCCCTGACCTGGACGTATTCATGATCGCTCCTAAAGGCCCAGGCCACACGGTTCGCGGTGAATACACCAAAGGCGGCGGCGTTCCTTGCCTCGTAGCTGTTGACCAAAACGCTTCTGGCAATGCTCTTGAAGTCGCTCTGTCATACGCTTCTGCAGTTGGCGGCGGTCGTTCCGGTATTATCGAAACCACCTTCCGTGAAGAATGTGAAACCGATCTCTTCGGTGAACAAGTTGTTCTTTGTGGTGGTTTGACCGAGCTGATCAAAGCTGGTTACGAAACCTTGACCGAAGCTGGTTATGCCCCAGAAATGGCTTACTTCGAGTGCTTACACGAAGTTAAATTGATCGTTGACCTGATCTATGAAGGTGGTATCGCCAACATGCGTTACTCCATCTCAAACACCGCTGAGTACGGCGACTACGTTTCTGGTCCTCGCGTCATTGGCCCAGAAGTTAAAGAACGCATGAAAGCCGTTCTTGATGACATTCAATCAGGTCGCTTCGTTCGTGACTGGATGTTGGAGTGCAAAGCTGGTCAACCTAGCTTTAAAGCCACTCGTCGTAATCACAGCGAACATGACATTGAGCAAATTGGTGCGAAACTCCGTGAAATGATGCCATGGATCAAAGCCAACCAACTCGTTGACAAAGAAAAGAACTAACTTCGCTAGAACCTAACCTAGTTAGTTTTGAATTCAGAGAGGCCGTCTTGATTGAGACGGCCTTTTTTGTCCCTAACACTCATCACCAGACTTGACCCGGTGGCCCACGTCTACCAATCTGATTTCATGTCTAATAATACTGTACCAGAGATCCTCTTTAGCAGTGACCTTCAACAACAAGTGACAACACGCGTATCCGGTTTCTCACCCATAGCTGTTGATGATGACGGACTCCGAAGAGCTGCAGTTGCGATTGTTGTGGCAAAAAGCCTCCGCAATGAGGAAGCAGCCGTATTGCTTACCCTTCGCCCCACCACCATAAATCGTCATAGTGGTCAATTCGCCCTGCCCGGTGGACGCTTGGATGAAGGAGAAACCTTTGAAGAGGCTGCTCTCAGAGAGCTTAGGGAAGAAATTGGCCTGGACCTACCAGAAACAGCTATTCTAGGGCGTTTAGATGATTATCCTACCCGATCAGGGTTTTGTATTACCCCCGTGGTCATGTGGGGAGGAGAGGCGGCAGACTTACAGCTTGCTGAAAATGAAGTAGAGGAAGTTTTCCGTATTCCTTTCAGAGAGCTCAACAGCCCCCATATTCCCATTCTCACGCCTTCTGGCCACGAGCACCCGGTTCTATCAGCTCATATCCCCACAGTTGGGGGGAGTGTCTACGCGCCAACGGCTGCCCTGCTCTATCAGTTCCGAGAAGTGGCGATTCGAGGACTGGAAACAAGGGTTTCTCACTTCGACCAACCAACATTTGCCTGGAAATAAAGGCTCTACCTTCTTAACAACTATCTGTTTTTATTATAGAAAAATACAAGTGTAGTTAACAACAACGTTTTCGCCTACTCTTGAAGTTAAGCAAACTTCATACGCAGACAGACAAGGCAGATTCAGTGGTAAAAACCATAATAAAGTGGGTCATTCTAGCCTTTGCAACTACAATGGTTGTCATTGCGTTTACCCTCGGCGGGGTCATCTTGTCGGGCAAACACCTTGAGGTCGCTAAATGGGGATTAAAAGAGGTTTTGGCCTCACAAGGGCTCCCTGTTCGTTCTATAGCCGTAACCAAACTGAATACAAAAAATTTAGAGATTTCTCCCCTCTATTTTAAAGGAGATTCTCTCAAAATAGAGCAGATAACAGCCCATTATTCTCTTAGTTCTTTAATGGAGGGAAGATTATTTAACCTTAATATTCAAGGTATTAACTTATTATCAAATATCAAAGAGGGTATAGTCTCTTTCCCGATTCAAAAAACCATCCCAACCTCAACATCCTCAGAATCCTCTAGTCTTAATAGCCTTCCTTCTTCGATTCCTATCGATGAAATAGAAGTAAATGGAAAAGTTGTTTTTCAATATTCCACAGGATCAATGGACCTTCCCTTTTCAATAAGCGCATTAGCCAAAAAGGAGGGAGTATTTACTAAATTCGAAGCAAAAACAACAAAAGTAGGCATTGAAGTTGCAGGAAATGCCCTTCTAAATATGCACTCCCCTTCTCTCCTTTCCATAGCTCTGGATAGCCAGTTAAAAGTGGCTAAGTTCGTTGGTATACCTGGGTTTTCACCCCTTCCTATCGAGGGCAATATAACGGGGGAGATTGGCCTTCAGAGTCGGGCGCGACTCGACCTAAAGGACCTTAAAGCCTTTGTAACTACAGGAGAAGTTGATTCTACTCTCTCCCTCTCGGGTCCGACCTCCGGAAAGGTACTCGGAAGCCTCTCATTCAAATCGGATGAGCAACAAATAACCATAGCCACTTTACCAAGCTTCACCTTTTTTGGGGAAATGGAAATTCCAACAGAATTATCTCAAAAAACCCCTCCCGAGTTACGGGAAAATATCAGTGAGGGAATTTTACAATTCTACGTTCCTGAACCGGGTAAACAGAATCATCTGGAGATTACCCTCCCCAAGAGCTTTGCGAGGGCAAAACTTAGTTTCAACCAATCCCTAACTCTGATCTCACCACAAGGCCTAACAGTCAAAGGGCAAGCAAGGGGTACAGCTAAGCTCGTAGCTTCCCCTCCATATCTAAAAGCCATCAACACTGATCTGGTCGAAATATCACTTAACCAATTGAAGTATAATGATTTAAAATTATCTCTCCCTAAATTTCAGGGAAGCTTATCGGGTGATTTAAACGGGTTTTCAGGGCAATTATCAGGACAGTTACTTGCTTCAGGTGCCTTATCAGCAAGTAAAAAAATTGATCAAGGGACGCTCAATTTTTCAGGAAATTATAAACTAACCGAAACGAGTTTTGATTTCCTTTCCCAAGATTGCCAAACTCTCTCAATCGCCAAAGGGCAATTCGACTCGGTTATCTTCCCTAAGGGTATATCCCTTTGTTTCAAAAGGAATGAAGGGAAAGCATTAATTTCAAAGTTTGATAATACCATACTTATCAATGCACTAGAGAGCGGGACAGATATCAATGTACTCATTAAAAAAGATAGGGAAAAACTTAAAATCAAAGGAAAAAGCCCCCTTATTCAAGTTTCAGGAAAACTGAATTTAATCTCCCATAACCTTGAGGGGAAGCTGGGTACCCAAGGAGGACAACTTACTCTTCCTCAGCATAAACTCAGGCTCAATGGAGGAAACCTTAGCTCTAGCTTTACAAGCCAAGAAGGACAATTGAGAGCAGAAGCAAAAGGCCGAGGGTTTATGGCTCAATCCCTTGAGAAACTCCCTCTGTTCACCCCTCTCACCTTAGGTGGAAGCCTTTCCCTCTTAGAGGACAAGATACGTTTTACTAGTGGGGTAAAGGACCCTTCCGAAGCTTTGAACTTCCAAGCCCAAGGCACTCATTCCCTTGCCTCTGGAAAAGGCAAGCTCGACTTCACCCTTAAACCGCTCATATTTTCCCCTGATGGATTACAGCCTAAATCCCTCTATCCTCCAATTGGTGGTGTCCTCTCTTCGGTCGCAGGACAAATAACGGCTCAAGGCAAAGTTGCCTGGCCTAACCGCCCTTTAAAATCCTCAATGTCTCTCAACATTGAGGACATGGCACTAAGCACTGAGATGGCCCGTCTTGAAGGGTTGGACCTTTCCATCGATTTCGATAGTCTGTGGCCTCCTTCTGCTCCTCCTGGACAAACCTTAACCCTAGCGTTAGCCGATGTTGGCATTCCTGTAACCCAGCTCAATGCTGTTTTTAGCATCACCCCTAAAGGGACCATTGAAGCTGAGGTCATTGAGTGGCCTTGGGCAGGTGGTAGCATCCGCACTCACAACGCCAAGCTCGGCCTAACATCCGAAGAAACACGATTAACGATGGATGTAGAAGATATAGATTTAGAAGAGGTACTTCCTTTATTAAACCTAGAGGGACTACAGGGAACAGGCATTCTCAGAGGGAAAATCCCAATTATCTTAAAGCCCAAAGGCGCCTCAATTATATCGGGGGCGAAACTATATGCTGCAAACAAAGGAGTGATTCAGTATAAAGGCCAAACGGGTGCTCAGGCTTTAGGAGCTGGTGGAGGGTCAGCGGGCCTTCTTTCAACGGCCTTAGAGGATTTCCATTACAAATCTTTAGAAGCGACAATTAATGGTGACCTTACCGGGGAGATGGAAATTGGAGTTCACCTTGCAGGACACAATCCGTCCCTCTACGATGGTTATCCATTGGAGCTAAATTTAAAGCTCCAAGGCGGAGTTAATCAGCTTTTGAAAAGTAGCTCGACCATAACCGACGTGCCGACTAATCTCCGCAAGCAATTAAAAGGTTCACAATAATCTTTGAGCGAGGATGGGAATGAAAGAATGAAAATATTTGTTCCGCTATTGATATTAATATCTATATCGGCGTCTGCCTGCTCTCCCACAGTTAAAGTGGAAGCCCCAGACAAACCAATTACAATTAATCTCAATGTTAAAATTGAGCACGAAGTCCGTATCAAAATAGAAAAAGATGTCGATGAACTTCTGAGTAAAGACTCAGACCTGTTCTAACGAAGGAGACCGACCAAGATGAAAAAATTTTATACCCTTCTATCCGTCCTTCTCCTCGCCTTTGTATTTTCTGGCAACTTAACGACAGCAAATGCACAGAGCCCTTTAGCTGAGGCAAAAGCGGCTGGTTACTTAGGGGAACAGCCCAATGGTTACTTGGGTGTTGTTAACTCAAGTGCGCCAGAGACAGCCCTAGTACTTGCCCAAGAGATTAACATAAAGCGGCGCGAGAAGTATATTTCCATCGCCCGAAGTAATGGCTCAACCTTAAACGCTGTTGAGGTCGTTGTTGGGGCAAAATTAATTTCTAGGACCCCACCAGGGCAGTTCTATAAAGATGCCAATGGAGCTTGGATAAGACGATAAGTTTGTCCTAAGGTCTCATTCTAGTTCTTAAGAGCAACCCGTTCGGCAACATCAATAAGCTCTGAAGGGCGAACAGGTTTATGGAGAACAGGGATTCCAGTTTGGGTTAGTTCACTGAGCTTTTGAGGTGATGTGTCACCCGTAAGAATAATTGCTGGAATTTCATTTCCATAATGATGCCGAAGCTGTCCAACAGCATCTAAGCCTGAAGCCCCATTGGTTAAACTGTGATCGGCGATAATCAGGTCAGGGGTATCCCCCCCAGCAGGTAGGCCAGTCCCTTCAGAGCTAACCCCATCAAATGCAATTACATCATGTCCACGATCTAACAGAAGTTTGCTCATGCTTTCTAAGATGTCGATATCATCATCAACAACAGCAATGATTAATCTAGAGTTTGGGCGGTCCGGCTTAGATATTTCAGGGTTTTCTTCAATAACGGGTTCATCGGTCAGATCAAGCCAAACAGAGAAAACCGATCCTTGCCCGAGGGTGGAGTCAACGTTGATTTCTGCTCCAATTAAACCGGACAGCCGCTGAACAATTGAAAGGCCTAATCCTAAACCACGATTTTGCTTCCTGTTTTCTACAGATATCTGATGAAAATCTTTAAAGACCATATCCAGTTGGTCCTCTGGGATACCCTGCCCTGTATCCCAAACCTCAACCCGAACTCTATTCCCTTGCCGCCGACACCCCAAAAGCACCTTGCCTGCATCTGTGTATTTTAAGGAGTTACTAATCAGGTTGCGAAGAATATCCTCCAACAAAATTTGGTCACTCATGACATTCAAACTTGAAGGTACATAGCGGAAAGTGAGATCCTGAACACTCGCTTGGCCGCTAAACTCTCCTTCTAAACGAGAAAAGAGCTTTGCTAAGCTCAATGGAGATTTCTTTGGCTTCACCAAACCTGCTTCCAACCTTGAGATATCAAGCAAGGTATCCAGCAAGCTCCTTAAGGCATCTAGGGAAATAAATATTCTGTTCACAATTGTATTGGTTTCTGCCGTGTGATCCAGAGCATTAAGGGTATCAGAAAATAGCATCAAAGCCTGAACAGGTTGGCGCAGATCGTGGCTTGCAGCAGCAAGGAATTTAGTTTTTGCTTCACTGGCGTTTTCAGCTTCTTCCTTTGCTAGAGCTAGAGCCTGTTCACTATTTTTGCGCTCCGTGATATCCACTAACGTTATTTGTACACCAACCCGGCCTTCCCAAAGAATTTTCCTGACCGAACATTCAAACCAGAGAGGTTGTCCGTCCCAAGACAAACTTGAAAATTCAATAGCTCTTGCGTCGTCTCCTTGAGCTAGGCTTGGTTTGATCATTTGTTGCCACGATCTATGGCCTTGCGGTTTTAGATAACTTGATAAAAGGATACTTCCTTTTATGGACCAATCTACAATAGTTTCTTCTCGCCTTGCCATTGACTGAAAAGCAGAGTTAGCAAAAAGAATTTCTTCAGAACTTGGCTCAACAACAGCAATCCCAACGGGGCTTGTTTCAAGCACACGTAAAAACTGCTTATGATTCGAAACAGCCTCCATTCGCAGTCGCTCCAAAACGGCCACAATTAGCCCAATCCCCATACAAATCGCAGCGGATTGCGAAATCATATATCCCCAAGGGCCATATGCAGGAAAAACTAAAAGGAATGAGAAGGTCAGCCTGTTTAACGCCCATACAGCAAAGGCCCAACCCGCAAATCTATAACCCGCTTTTGAGGCTTCAAAGGCTTCGGGTCGAAAAGTAATAAGCTTTTGGGCAGCATAAAAGATTAGCCCCGACGAAAGAACTGTCGCCGGAAAAGTTTGGATGAAAAATTCTGGCTTGGTAATGGTACTATAAACACCCCAACCAATAATAATAACGGCACACAACCCTATGAGCTTGTAGTTTATTTTAGCTCCTAGGAAAAAAAGAACCCCTACTAAGGTCATACAGACGAAAGTAGCGTGGACAGCTTCCCAAAAGGGAATCAATATCCCAAAACTATCAATTGGATGAAAGTAGACGAGAAAATTATCAACGGACAATGCCAAGAAAGCGATGGCCCACCATCCCAAAGATTTCTTAACCGGGACGATCGTCTTGAGATACAAAAATGAAAAAGCTAGTAGGGACAGCGCTATAGAAGACGATAGTGCTGCTGTTTCCAGAGAAAAATTCATAACTGCCCAAGCCCATTACGCATTATCAGGTTGTACACTACCCGATTTAACAACTAAGTACGATAAATTACTTTCTTTTACTGGCATTTTTTCCTTCTCTTTAAAGTTCTTACATTATTTACGGCTTTCTTTTTCCGTGGCATGATAAAAACATATTAATCTTCTCGCCTCAGGAGACTCGTCTATGCGCAAAATTACTCTCGTTTTTTTCGCCATCACTTTGATGCCCTATTTGGCATTTGCTGAGTCCAATAGGTATGGTTCATGGAAAGATGGGAAAGACCCTGCAACAAGTCTAACAACCGAGCTTCGAGCTCTTATTTCTGAAGCTGAAAAGGCCCGGGCAGCAAACCCTATATTTTTACAAGACCTTAAAGATTTGGTTAGCCGTTATGATAACCCTTGGCGCACTCGAATCATTGACGAAGACTTCAGAGATGGTGATTTTACAGCGAACCCAACTTGGACAGTCGCTAGCGGAAAATTTGGTATGGGCTGGGAGGGGTTGATCTCATCAGTTCAACCCAAACAGGCAGCGGCTCAGCAACAGCAGCAATCCCAAAAAGTTAGCAAACGAGATTTAGCCTTTGCTCTATTAGGACAAGTTTTAAATCAAGGGTCAGGGGGAAGCAGTTCCAATCAACAGGCACAACCTACTGCACCGAGCTATGAACCCGGAGAAATATACCTCAAGCAGTCCATTTCAAATAGCTTTGCGATGACGATTGACCTCACCAGCAAAGCTACTGCAGGCGGGGTCGACTTTGTTCTTTTCCAAGGCAGCCAGCGAAGCGCAGGTTATCGGATCACCTCAGTTCCAGGTCGCGGCATTCAAATACTTAAAGTCTCAAGTCGAGGAACGGTTACTTTAGCTGATAGTGGCCCTAGCGTTGTCCTTGAAGATGGTAAAAAGCACCAACTAATCTGGAAACGGAGCTCTGATGGGGCGATGTCTTTATCACTCGATGGTAAAACCCTCTTTGAAAATGACGACTTAAGCTTTAGACAGGCCTTTGATGGATTTTCTATCATTAATAAAGGTGGAGAATTCAATTTACATCGTTTAACCATTGATGGAACTTCTTAAAAAACAGGTCACATCTGAATTATGCCTAGATTTACCAAACGGGTTGGTTTTGTTGCTGCAGAGAATGATGAAGCCCAACAAGCCTACAACCATTTCACCGAAAACTACGACCATGTAGACCCTCAAGACGCGGATATCATCGTTGCCCTCGGCGGTGATGGTTTCATGCTCCGAACCCTTCATACCCACTTGGAAAAACAAACTCCTATCTACGGCATGAACCGGGGCTCAGTTGGCTTTTTGATGAATAAATATACTGAGGATAATCTCCTTGAGCACTTAGCAAGAGCTCAGCCTTTTGAACTCCATCCCCTGCGTATGGTTGCAGAAAATGTTGATGGAGAACGGGTAGAAGCTTTGGCCATCAACGAAGTTTCTCTATTTAGACAAACCGGACAAACTGCCCATATTCGGGTTATTGTTGACGAAAAAGTACGATTAGATGATTTGGTTTGTGACGGGGTTTTGCTCTGTACACCTGCAGGCAGCACAGCCTACAACACCTCAGCCTACGGACCTATCTTACCCTTAGGCTCCAAGGTGCTTGGTTTGACAGCTATTTCAGCTTACCGCCCTCGGCGTTGGCGCGGCGCAATTTTACCTCACCAAGCCAAAGTTAGTTTTGAAATACTTTCCAATGGTAAACGCCCTGTGAGTGCCACGGCTGACTTTACAGAAGTCCGTAACGTCACCCGTGTCACCATCCATGAAGACCGCAGCAAAGGGCCAATCCTTCTGTTTGATCCAGAACATAACTTGGAAGAGCGTATTTTGAGCGAACAGTTCCAGAACTAACCCCAAGGCGCCAAGAATTCTCCTAGCCCCCGAGCACTTGCCCGGCGATAACCATTTTTTGAACTTCCGTTGTGCCTTCATAAATACGTAGGGCACGAACTTCCCTGTAGAGTTCTTCAACAGGTTCACCACAAACTACCCCACGCCCACCGAACAACTGAACAGCCTTATCGATAACCAATTGAGCTTCTTCTGTCGCATGGAGTTTCGCCATGGAGGATTCACGAGTATTTCGCCCCCCATGGGTATCTTTGTTCCAGGCAGAGCGATAAACCAACAAAGCAGAGGCATCAATTGCCAAAGCCATTTCAGCAATCTTCTCTTGGGTCATCTGGTAAGTTCCAAGGGCGTTGCCAAAAACTTTACGTTCTCCAACCCAAGTCACAGATTCGTCTAAAGCCCGACGCGCCAAACCTAGGGCAGCAGCCCCAACAGTGGAGCGGAAAACATCAAGAGTTCCCATGGCTACTTTAAACCCGGCACCACGCTCCCCGACTTGCGCAGAAGCTGGGATGCGACAATCTTCAAAAGTGATGGTGGCTAAGGGATGTGGGGCAATCACATTGATCCGTTCCGCCACGTTGAAACCCGGTGTATCGGCATCAACAATAAAGGCGGTCAATCCCCGAGCTCCTGGAGCTTCTCCAGTACGGGCAAAGACAATATAATGGTCGGCAATTCCGCCATTTGAAATCCATGTCTTAGTACCATTAAGGATGAAATCTCCTCCATCTTCTTTGGCGGTGGTTGAAATATTTGAAACATCACTCCCCGCATCTGGCTCCGACAATGCAAAAGCGGCGATCTTTTCCCCTGCCGTTACTGGAGGTAGGTAGTCACGCCGCTGCTCAGGCGTCCCAAACAGAGAAATCGGTCCGGTGCCGAGCCCTTGCATAGCAAAGGCAAAATCAATCAAACCACCATGACGACCTAAGGTATCGCGGCTTAAACACAGAGTCCGTACGTCAAAGCTATCATTTGCATCCAGAACCGTCGCGGCTTTGAGATATCCAGCTTTGCCAAGTTTCGCGACCATGGCCTTACAAGCCTCATCCATTGTGGACTCGTCTTTTACTGTATGGGCGATATCAACCAGTTCCTTGGCAGCGAATTTATCCAAGGCAGGGGCATAAGCCCGGTGGTGGTCTTCAAAAAAGGGCCACTCCAGATAACTCTTATCAGCCATGATTAATTCCCCTCGAACTTTGGAGTCTCTTTGGCAACAAAGGCATGGTAGGCACGAGCAAAATCTTCCGTCTGCATGCAAATAGCCTGAGCTTCTGCTTCTGTTTCCAGAGCTTGCTCAATAGTTTGGTTCCATTCCTGATGTAGACACTTTTTGGTCATGGTATGGGCAAAATAGGGTCCGTCAGCCAAAGATCTCGCCATTTCTTGGGCTCGAGCGAGGACTTGATCAGACTCGACAACATCGTTGAAGTATCCCCAGGCGAGTCCCTCTTCTGCCCTCATAATACGACCAGTATAAAGAAGTTCTGAAGCGCGACCATGACCGATAATACGAGGTAAAATCGCACAAGCGCCCATATCACAGCCAGCTAAGCCAACTTTGGTAAAGAGGAAACCTGTCTTGGTTTTGGGAGTGGCATAGCGGAAATCACTGGCCATAGTAATAATCGCCCCAGCGCCAACAGCAATGCCGTCAATGGCACAAATAATCGGTTGCGGGCATTGGCGCATCTCTTTGACCATATTCCCGGTCATACGGGTAAATCGCATCAGGTCATCCATCTCCATATTGACCAATGGGCCAATAATGTCATGCACATCCCCCCCAGAACAGAAATTGCCGCCTGCTCCGGTAATCACCAAGGTGCGGACATCATCTACATATTGAAGTTTATGGAAGGTATCGCGTAATTCCGCATAACTCTCAAAGGTCAGTGGGTTTTTACGCTCAGGAATATTTAGGGTAATCGTCGCCACCCTCTCCTTAACTTCCCACCCAAAATGCTCTGGCTTAAACTCAGCCCCTTTAAGCTTATACATGTCTTCAAACTCCTCAAAATACCTACAGCCGATGCCAGACTCTTTAAAACGTTTCTAGGTTATTTATAACGACAGAATTTAGAAATGCCAAAACTATTTTAAATTTAAACTAATTTATTTCATCATCTTACTAAAACAGGTTTTTATTTACTTCCTGTGGCCTTACACCTGTGAGCTTGGTGATTTGCGCCAACATTTTCTTTAACCTGTGTCCATCATAAGGTTTGCCGTGAAGGGCATAGCGCCCCGTGATGAAATTACTTTTGTTGGTGGCTTTGAAGATTTTTTTAAGGCAGATTAATTAGTTTGCCAACTCTTACTATGGGCTATCCTGGCTTTCACTATTGAGCAAGACCATACGATCTACAGCAAGAAGGTATTTTTTAAATTTTCAGAATTGAAAATATGGCTACTCGATCAAAACTAATCATGGGTACTTCGAAGCACTTTGCCTTGGATAAAGGCTGTTTTTTCAAATTCATTCCAAATTTTTCTAATCGAAATTCGCAAATATTCAGGAGGACCTTGTGTACCAACAACCAATCCATATGTAGTCCCTGTGAATTTAGTTCTGTATCTTAAATTCATTTGTACATCATCTTTTCTTCCCATTGTTATGGAATTAAAGATTGCATCAGAGGTTCCAGATTTAAAATGTGCTGTCGGGCCGAGCACAGATTTCATATATGGAGTTTCTAGTTCAGCTACTCTTTTCCATTCATCATCGCTTAGTGGGCTTGGTGAATTCCCTTTGGCAATAATAAATCCTGAGTCGGAGTCTTGCTGCTCAATTATCAAACCAAGATTAGATAAAGCTATTAGCATTGCTGAGTGGGCTTTTTTCTTTGAAAGTTTATAATAGCGAGTACCAAGTTCAGAAATAATTTTTCTATTCTCATTTCCCCAATTCGTATTCAAAATATCAATATTGTTTTGCGGTTGGGTTACGCAGCCACCGAGAACAACAAGGAATGGAATGACAACTAAAGTAAATACTTTCATTTTAGTACCCACCTTTTCTCGCAGAAACTTCTTTTAGAACTGATTTGTCATTAAACTCCATAATAACAGTTAAAGTCCTCAGAGATGACCTTGAGGTTGTTTCTGAATTATGTTGCCTGCTCCCTGCCATTGCCCCAATAGCCGATCCTGCGTTGCTATTTACAATACCCAGCCCAAAACCAGATTGATTTCCAGAAGATTGTGTTGATACTTCAGTACTAACCTTATCGTATATCCAGAGCTCATTACCGTTTGATTGGTATGTCATATTATTTGGTGAACCAAAATGCTTAAGGACTTCAGCTTGAATGGTTACGTTAGGTTTGAGAAGTTTTTTTACCATCCCATAACTCAACAGACTTCTTGGAACCGATGTATCTTGCTGTATAGGTTGAGCCATTTTCTGCGTGGTATTACAACCAGTAAGCACTGGAAAAATAATAATGGGTAAAATTAAGTACAAGTATTTGTTCATTGAAATTTTCCACTTCCTTAATAATACGCATTTTAATACCACACCATTAATTGCAATTCTACACATTCCACAATTGTGTGGTCCTATCCATATAATGCCATATCTGAAATATAATTTTCACTTATCAACTAACCAAAATTATAGCTCAAAAAACTTTAAACATTTAACTATGGATCCTTATTATTTTCCTCATCATCCTCATCAAACAATATCCGGTTAGCCGCCCCTTCCAGGTCGTCGAATTGGCCGCTTTTTAGAGCCCATAAGAAGGCTAGTAAGCCAAGGGACCCTAAACCGAGAGCTGCGGCGATGAGGTAGATCAGGTTATCCAATTTATGGTTTCCTACTTTTGGTTAGCCTAAGGGCGTTGCCAATAACGACTAATGACGAAGCCGACATAGCGATGGCGGCGATCAGGGGAGTGACGTATCCTGCCACAGCCAAGGGTATGGTCAGCCCATTATAGAGAAAGGTCAATGCGAAATTCTGTTTAACCAAAGTATCGGCTTTTTCAGCAGTCGCGAGTGCTTCAAGAACAGGTGAAAGTTTGGCTCCTTGGAAGACGAGATCAGCAGCCGTTTGGCTCACATCTGCGGCCGTTGTTGGAGAGATCGACCCATGTGCAGCGGCTAAGGCTGGGGCATCGTTTAGACCATCACCTACCATCAAGACATTGAACCCTTGGCGCTTTAATTCAGCCAGCCTAGCCACTTTATCCGCTGGGGAACATTCAGCTTGCCAATCATCAATGCCCAATTCCATCACCATGGAATGGACGACCGGCTCCAGATCTCCGGAAAGTAGGGCAACCCTTTTTCCCTGTTTTTTGAGCGTTGAGACCACCTCTTGAGCATCTTCTCGCGCTTGGTCTTTAAAGACAAATCGAACCGGCTTGATTTCTGGCCCAGTTAGCCACAACTCGGGCCCTATCACTTTAAGTTCTGTCTCAACCTCACACCAAGCCCGTTTCCCAAGCTTATAATCGCCAGCACTCATCCCCATTCCTGGGGTTTCCTGGGCATTTTCAGCAACCTTAACTGTAGGAGCCACTTGGCAGAGGGCTCGGGCCAAAGGATGTTTGCTGGCTGCGGCAATCGAAGCGGCAAGATTTAGCTGTTCTTGAGAAATCTCCCCCAGGTTAACCAACTGAGGTTTGCCGAGGGTGAGTGTGCCTGTTTTATCAAAAACCACGATATCAGTTTTAGCTATCCGTTCCAGAGCCGTTGCCGATTTAACAAAGATACCTCGCTTGAGCAGGCGCCCACTGGCAATAACTTGCACCACAGGGACGGCGAGTGCCAAGGCACAAGGGCAAGTAATGATGAGGACCGCCACTGATATCAATAAGGCTTCCTGCCAGAGCGCATCACCTAAGAAAAACCACCAGAGGAAGGTAAAGAGAGCCAAGGTGTGAACAACGGGGGCATAATGCTTGGCCACACGGTCCGCCAAGGCCACATACTTGGCCCTGCCCTGCTCGGCATCTTCCATCAACCTGACGATTTCAGCCAACAAGGTATCTTTATCTGAAGCTGTAATTTTCACTTTCAAAGCTGCAGAGAGGTTATTGGTTCCTGCAAAAACCCCTGTGCCAGGCAATGCAGTCGCAGGAGCACTCTCGCCGGTAATCAAGCTGGTATCTAGGTCACTCGTACCCTCTATCACTTCACCATCCGCTGCGACCCGTTCACCTGGCGCCACCAGAAGCACCATACCTATTTTAATTTCAGATGGGGGGAGCAGTTGCCGATTACCTTCTTCGTCAATTACCGTTGCTGAACGAGCATTAAGGGCGAGTAAGCGTTCAGCGGCTGATTGAGCCCGCCCCCTTGCACGACGATCTAAATACCGTCCAATCAAGAGAAAGAAAAGCAGGCCTACGGCTGAGTCAAAATATGCATGTTGTGCACCGACGATCGTTTGGTAAAGGCTCATACCTGAAGCGAGAATCACTGCTAGGGATATGGGAACATCCATATTGACACGCTGAGCGCGTAAGGCTTCGAGAGCAGATCGATAAAAAGGTAATCCTGCATATACTACGGCAGGCAGAGCAATTAAGGCCGAAAGCCAGTGCATCATTTCCCGGGTAACATCGAGCATCCCTTGAAAATAACCAGCCCAAACAGATACCGAGAACAGCATAACGTTCCCTGCAGCAAAGCCCGCAACAGCCATAGAACGCAGGAGTTCTTTTTCTTGCTCATGGTTCACTCTATCGAGTGCTGCTGGGTCATAAGGAACAAGCCGATAACCAAGCCCATTTATCAGCCCTGCTAACTCGTTGGCGCTGCTTTTCTCATCTTGCCATTTCACCACTAAACGACGGGTAGACATATTAAGGCGGGCATGAGTAACCCCTTCATGTCGCTGAAGCAGGGTTTCAATCAGCCAGACACAGGCAGCACAATGCATCCCCTCCACCATCATATAGAGAGCTTGGGTTCCATCGGTTTCAGCTATGGCATGAGCTTGGTAATCAATTGTCCCAACATCATCTTCCGGCTTCAGGGCGGCAATATTCGGGTCGAGTACCCGGCGTTTGTAATAGTTGCCTAAACCTAACCCTTTAATGACGTGATATGCTGCCTCACAGCCAGTGCAACAGAATTGAAGATTTTGATCTTCTTCACTCTTAATGAAAACCCCTTGGGGGATATCAAGGTTACAGTGGGTACAAGATGTCACGATATCCCCTAACGAGGATTATTTAATGTAAAGCCGTTGAACACGTTGATAATGTTCCTCACCCCGTGAAGCAAGAAGACGAACATCCCACAATCCAGGCAAAGGCAAAGTGACGGCTAGCTCATAAGTCCCCATACCAGCTGACTGGAGATCAACGTCCATATCATAGCCAGCATGTGTCGGACGAATAACCATAGCTTTGATCGTTAGCCCTTTTAAGGGCTTACCATCTTTATCTTGGAACACCGTATTAATACGACCACTACGACTTAGACCGTCTTCAGCTATAGCAACCCATGAGGTGGTGTCTTTCCACCCCATTTCTGCCTGCTTTTTAACCCCCTCAAGGTTGTCGTTGTACTTCAGGCCTTTCACATAATGCTTATCAGTCTCAAGCCCTGTAAAGGTGCTTGTGGCGAAATATATCATGATACCATTCACCGTGATGATGACAGCGAAAAAGGCAACAAATATCCAAGGATACCACCAACTACGTTGACGAGCTTGAGCCATCATTTTTTACCTTCCCGGTCCAGCAAATACGGTGTCATGAACAATCGTTTCGTTGGAAACATTATCTACTAAAATAAACTCAATGCCAGTTGATTTACCTTTAAGGTTTTTCTTATCGGCTTTGACAAACACTTTATAGGTTCCAACTGTATCAGGGACTACATCCAGCATCACTTGTTTAGCACCTTCTTTTTCTACACCAATAACAGTCATTGACGCCCCCTCTAACCCTTTAAGAGACAGGGTGTAAGTACGGGCGGAATCGTCTTTATTAAGAATTTTATATGTATAGCCATTGCGAATAGAACCATCAGATAACGTAACAAACAACGGTGCTCGATCACGCAAGACAGTTACATCCAGCAAAGATCTCGTGCCTAAGCTAAAGCCCATAGCCCCCATAACAACTAGCAGAATAACTACATAGGCCATAGTTCGAGGGCGAACGAGATGGAAGGTTTCTGGCTTTTTATGCTCACGGGCTAACCCGTTGGAGATTGAATCGTAACGAATCAATCCCTTGGGAAGGTTCATCTTCTCCATAATGCCATCACAGGCATCAATACAAAGGCCACAACCGATACACTGCATTTGCTGACCAAGGCGAATATCGACCCCAGTTGGGCAAACTTGGACACACATTGTACAGTCGATGCAGTGACCTCGGTTTTCAAAATTTCTCAGTTTATTGGTAGGGGCACGAGGCTCCCCACGCCAATCTTCATAGGTGATGAGCAAGGTATCTTCATCAAACATAGTACCTTGGAAACGAGGCCATGGGCACATGTAATAGCAAACCTGTTCCCGTGCCCACCCTGCCAATAAATAGGTCGTTATTGTTAGAACAGCAATGGTAGCCATCACCCAACTGCCTGCAGTTCCTTGTAATATCTCAACGGTCACCGTCGGAGCATCATTGAAGTACCAAACCCAGGCAAATGACATCAAGAAGGCAACGATAAGCCAGATAAAATGCTTCAGACCTTTTTTGAATATTTTTGCAGCAGTCCACGGGCCTTTATCCAGTTTACGCCTGGCATTAGACTCTCCTTCAATCTGGCGTTCAACCCAGAAAAAGAGATCGGTCCAGACGGTTTGCGGACAAGTGAAACCGCACCAAACACGGCCAAATAAAGAGGTCACAAAGAAAAGGCCGATGGCAGCAAGAATAAGAATACCCGTGAGGTAATAAACTTCCTGAGGCCAAATTACCATGTCGAAGAAATAAGCCCGACGCCCGCTCAGGTCCATCAAGATCATCTGATCAGGAACACCTTCGCCCCTATCCCACCGTAACCATGGAACGATATGGTATATACCGAGAAGAACCCACAGAGTGATCCACTTCACATTACGGTAAATCCCTTTAATATTTCGTGGATATATTTCAGGGCGATCAGCGTACCGGATGGTCTTTTCTTCTGGATTTTGTTTTATTGGTTTTGTTGATGCTGTGGATGAAGCATCTTTCGTCGTGTTGGCGTCCATAACTCTTCCTATGGGAAAATCAATTCACAGGCATTCCGTCAAACTATTCGTTCAAACAACAAACAGTTTCGAATCCCCCACACGCACTTAACATAAGCTTTGGCAGCTATTTAATAATTGTCTTAGGTCAGATTAGCAAAAAAAGTTTCGGGGCCACCGATTGGAGAGGCAGCCCCGAAAACCTTATTTACATACCACCGCCAAGAGAGTGAACGTAAACGGTCACTTGCTTGATTGAAGCATTGTCCAGACGACCTTCCCAAGATGGCATTACGCCATGCTTTGGATTATTAATCTGAGCGAGAACGCCTTCAGCAGAACCGTCATAGAGCCAGATGCCATCGGTCAGGTTTGGTCCACCAACTTCTTGGAGGCCCTTACCGTCTTCACCGTGGCAAGCTGCACAGTTCTCTTCAAAGATTACTTTGCCATCATCTGATGCCTGACCTTGACCAGACAGAGACATCACATAGTCGGCAACAGCTTTAATTTCAGCTGTTTCAAGCAATTCATCTTTGCCATACTTAGGCATATCACTAATCCGCGTATCTTCATGAATACCCCGAGCGCCAAGGCGTACGGTTTGTTCGATATCGGCTAGCTTACCACCCCAGATCCAGTCATCATCAGCCAGGACAGGATAGCCCTTAGCACCTTGACCACCGGAACCATGACATGGTGCACAGTTCTCGTTGAAGATAAATTTGCCACCAGCCATTGCGTAGGTGAGCAATTCTTTGTCTTTGGCAATATCTTCAACAGAAGCAGCCTCAAACTTGCCCATCCAACCAGAACGGCTTTCAGCAACCATCTTCATTTGATTGTCCAGGTCGCCACGGGATGAATACCCGAGCACACCTTTGGTGTATCCACTGAGGGTTGGCCATGCTGGATATGCTATCCAGTAACCAACCGCCCATAAGATGCACGCATAGAACGTATAGATCCACCACTTTGGTAGTGGAGTATTTAACTCCTTGATACCATCCCACTCATGACCAGTGGTATCAGTACCAGTCAGGGCGTCTTTTTCTACTTGCGCCATGACATCCTCCTTAATCATCATCCTTTAGCGGGATTTGTGCATCCTGTTCAAACCGATCCTTATTTTTAGGACGGAGAGCCCAGAACAAAATCCCCAGGAAGATTCCCATTAACCAGACCACCCAATAAGGGCGAACGAACTCCGATATGGACTGCATGTCCACGACCGTCACCTACCGACGTGCCAGCTCGGGTTTGAACTTGGTGAAGTCCACCAAGGTCCCGAGCATTTGTAAGTAGGAAATCAGGGCGTCCAATTCGGTTATTTTCTCCGGGTTACCGTCGAAATCACCGATTGCAGCCTTCGGATAACGAGCCAGAAACGCATCTACGTCGCCTTCCCCGTCTTCACCTTGGGCTTGAACTGTAAAGTCTTCCACCGCTTTAGCGATCTGCTCCTCAGAGTAAGGAACACCAACCATGGCAAGCGTCTTTAAGTGTGCTGACGCATCGTCAAAGTTAAGTTCTTTTTCTGCGAGGAACGGGTAATGTGGCATTACCGATTCAGGCACTACGGCACGTGGATCAATCATATGTTCCGCATGCCAAGCATTGGAGTATTTACCACCAACCCGCGCCAGATCAGGACCGGTCCGTTTGGACCCCCACTGGAACGGATGATCGTACATACTCTCAGCTGCTAAGCTGTAGTGTCCATAACGCTCCACCTCATCACGGAAAGGTCTGATCTGCTGCGAATGGCAGGTATAACAACCTTCACGGATATAGATATTACGTCCGGCCTGCTCCAAGGGGGAGTAGGGCCGCATGCCTTCAACTTTCTCGAACGTTTGCTCCATGGTATAGAGCGGAACGATCTGGACTAAGCCACCGATAGAAATCGTAACCACGATTGCGAGAGCGAGAACAATTACGTTTGTTTCAAAAATTTCGTGTTTCATTTCACCCTCCCTTAACTGGCTACTGCGTGATGTACATCTTCGTAGGCTTCTTCATCCCTTTGAGCGCCACCGATGGTCTTAATAATATTCCAGACCATAAAGAGCGAACCAAGAAGGAAGAGAACCCCGCCGAATGCACGGATCACATAGTAAGGATGCATGGCTTCAACAGTCTCAATGAAGGAGTACTGCAAGAAACCAAACTGGTCATAAGCACGCCACATCAGACCTTGCATGATTCCGGAGATCCACATAGAGGTGATGTAAAGTACGATACCGAGCGTCGCAATCCAGAAATGGTACGTTACGAAACGCAAGCTGTAGAGCCGTTCCCGTCCCCAAAGTTTAGGGATAAGATAGTAGATGGCACCGAAGCTAACGAAAGCAACCCAACCAAGAGCACCGGAGTGAACGTGACCAACAGTCCAGTCAGTGTAGTGGCTCAAAGAGTTCACTGCTTTGATGGACATTGCAGGACCTTCGAAAGTACTCATGCCATAGAAGGCAACAGCAGCAATCAAGAAACGCAAGACAGGATCAGTACGAAGCTTATCCCAAGCGCCAGACAGGGTCATGAAACCGTTGATCATGCCGCCCCAAGAGGGCATCCAAAGCATAATCGAGAAGGTCGCACCCAAGGTCTGAGCCCAATCAGGAAGAGACGTATAATGCAAGTGGTGAGGACCCGCCCAAATATACAGGAAGATCAAAGACCAGAAGTGCACAATAGACAAACGGTAAGAATAAACCGGACGATTGGCTTGCTTAGGAATGAAATAGTACATCAACCCTAAGAAACCAGCGGTCAGGAAGAAACCTACTGCGTTATGGCCGTACCACCATTGGATCATAGCATCCTGGACGCCCGCCCCAACGGTATAACTCTTAGCACCGAGGAAGCTAACTGGAATCGTCATGTTATTGACGATGTGCAGAACTGCAACGGTTATGATAAAGGCCAAGTAAAACCAGTTAGCCACATAGATATGTGACTCTCTGCGGGTCATCAGTGTTCCGGCGAAGGCAACTAGGTACAAGACCCAGACAACTGTCAACCAAAGGTCAACATACCACTCAGGTTCGGCATACTCTTTACCCTGGGTGATACCCAGAACGTAGCCCAACGCAGCCATGACGATGAAAATTTGATAACCCCAAAAGATGGTGCTGGCTAAGCCCTTTCCACCAAACAACGTTTGGCGGCAGGTTCTCTGCACAACATAAAAAGAGGTACCCAACATAATATTACCGCCGAAGGCAAAAATCACCGCCGACGTATGTACGGGCCTCAGACGACCAAAAGTCGTCCATTCTAACCCAAGGTTTAAAGCCGGGAATGCCAACTGAAAGGCAATAATTACTCCGACTAAAAAACCAATAACACCCCAAAACGTAGCCGCTAACGTAAATAATTTTACGACGTCTTCGTTATATTCAGGGGCTCCTTGAGCTGTAGCTTGGTTCATTGCGAACTCCTACCCCAACAAAATGCAATTATGTTCCGACCAATGCCCTCTATGCCCCCATAGTTGACATTATCGGCAGGAACGGAACTACTCTTCTAAAACAATTAAAACCTAAGCTGGTCATACCAAACATAAGATTTAGCAGTCTGGGTACCTTTATTTCGCACCTGCCGCAAGAAAAATATTAGCACTTAATAATAATAAAAATAATTCTAAAAACTGCTTTTCTAATTCTAATATATTTTTCAATATATTGATTATTCTATATTTTTTTGAATTGACCAAAGTCAAGAACTCATATTTTCTAAACTAGCGTTTACCATTTTTCTTGTAAATCACCCTCTACTTTTGCTAATACCCAGCCGTCTGATTTCGCAATTCCTGAATTCTTAAAAAGCCACAAGCTGGAAAACTCCATGGATGAAAGCTCATTCCTCGTCGATTTGGTAAGTTGGAGTCTGCTCCAGTGTAAGACAGCTGTTGTAGAAAATGGAGATACCCTCCTTAGCCTATTCATAGCAGGATTAGCAGGCAGCGCGATACATTGCGTAGGTATGTGTGGTCCTTTCGTTTTTTCTCAAATTGCGACCAGATTGGAGCGAATCCCTGCAAAAACTATGAGCGAGTTTCATCGCCTTACAGGTGCCGCTCTTATTCCTTATCATTTGGGGCGCATGACAACTTATGCTCTTATGGGGGGTGTTGTTGCCACCGCTTCTGGAAAGATGGCGAGCCTGGGGAACCTTAAATGGATCGCTCCTATAATGCTCGTCTTCGGGGCCTTGTTTTTCATCAGTTACGCCCTCAAGCAACTCAATATCTCCTTGCCATTCTTTGGCAGAAAGGGAGGAGAAAGCTCGAAAGGAGCCCAAGTCATAGGGTCTCTTGTGTCTCCTCTTTTTAATAATCCTACGGGGTGGCGCGGATATATCTTAGGCATTGCTCTCGGGTTTTTACCTTGTGGCTTAGTTTATGGAGCACTTGCAGCCGCTTCTGCTTCTGGCACTGCATTGGGTGGTATCTTTCTTATGATCTCTTTCACGATAGGAACTATTCCAGCACTTCTCTTCCTTGGACTGCTGGGACAAGGAATTATGACGAAGTGGCAAACTTTCACATCCTATATTGCCCCTCTCCTCCTCCTTGCGAATGCCGGATTTCTCCTCTATCTAGCGATCAACCCTCTAATTTAATTTCAACGCCCCCCCAATTTAGGTGTTGTCCTATTATCGATGCCTCTCTACCGTCATAATTGTATTTCTATTAAGGTAGAAGGTTAATTGAAATTATGGATGATGAAATTGCATCATTTGATCTGGAAAGTTCTCTAGAATCATCTCTTAAAGAAGCTGACGCCGAAGGTGTTGATTTAGAGGACCTCCTGGCGACTCTGATGAAAGAGCGCATGGCGGAGCTTGCCACCCTAACGCCAAACGCGACTAAAGAAGACTTAGTTTCTCTCCTGGAAAAAACGTTTATCACAACCAACGGCCTGCTTATTGACCACGCAACCTTTCGCGATTTACCCAATGAGATGATTAAAAACGTTCAGTTCATCTTGCAAATCCTGGTTAATTGCATGGACGCCCATGATAAAGAGTTCAAAATATTCATTCGTACCCATACAGCGGAAATCCAAAAAAACTTAGACAAAGCTGTTAAGCGCCGCCTTCCTAACCTCACCCCACCTGAAACCCATAATATTCAGATCCCTGAAGGGGCCGCACTAGACGCAAAGAAAGTTCATAAATTTACGGATGCCTTAAGTAACTATTTGTGGGCTCGGATGTCACCTTACTTCGTTTATGAACGCAAAGGTGATGAGCCCCCACCCTTTTTTCTTTCCCCCAATTTTTCCGGTCAACTCATTAAAGGGATTCACAAGCATCTCTTACCTTGGCTCCTTAAACAATCTGACATCCAAAATATCATTCAGGAAATCCCTAGCGACAACGAGGATGAGTATTTTCGGTCAAAATTTCAACACCAAGGCAACAACCCAACAAAGCAAAACTGGGAAAGAGGTTTTGCCAAGCTGTCAAAAGAGCCAGAAAAAAAGAACCCGTTTTCACGCCTCTGGGAAGAACTTACCCAACCTGCTCGGCAGGGAGATTATCAAGCTCCACAAAAACATGACCATCGTCTGTATCGATATTTGTTTGAACGTCACTTAGGGAATGTTCGTAAAAACATCATCGGAGTCCAACAAGTTATTGAACAAGAAGCCACAGGTTCGGGCAGAGAAGGATCGACCAGAGACTATCTTTGTCATACCGCCCGTAGTTTACTTCATTTTGACGGAGATTTAATTTCTGTTTGGGCTCTTTATGCCTACCCTAACCAGTTTTCAGAAACCACCCAGTCTGCTTTTTTCCGTAGCATGGGCAAAACGGATCAAGAACGTCGTAAATATATTCCCTATTTTATGCGTTACGGTATGAAGAAGTAACGACGCGTATCTTCTTCCCGTTCTGCTCATGGAATTTCTTTAATGAATTTTAAGACAGATAAAGTTCTCACCTCCAAAGAGGGTACAGTTGGGTAGATTGTGTTTAACAACCCGAGCTATCGCCATAGCATTTGATGCTGATGAAGATAAAAGAAAACCTGTTTTCAAAGGAAAGTACGGGAATGAAAGATAATAATATAGAAAACGTTTTAAATACTATTCTTGTTTCAGATGGTTACTACCTTACTTTCATTGCAGACCATTTTGCAGGCCCGGTTAACTCTCGTATAGCTAAAGAGTTCAATCTTACCAAACCAGAGACTCTCATCATTTTCCTTCTTTCCCAGCAAGATGGCCTCAAAGCACAAGATATCGTCAAACTATCTGGGTTTCGGAAGAACAGTATCAGCAGAGGGGTTAAATTGCTTCTTAAGGCAGAGTTGATAATGAGAGAAGCTAACCCTAATGATGGACGCTCTTCATTTCTCTATATAACGCCAAAAGGGAAAGAAATAGTCAAAACCATCATCCCTTGGTTTGCCCATAGCGAAGCCAAAACTTTCTCGGCTCTTTCTCCAACAGAACGAGAAACCTTTCATCAACTGACTAAGAAAATAGTCCAAAGCCTAAGTCCTTAATTTTCAAAGACCTTGCATGGGTTCTATTTTGTCGATTAGAGTCGTGATAAGTTACAAATAAACGATAAAAAACGTCGAAAAAGGACTGTGTTACTTGATGAGCACTTCCAATAAAATTGGCACCTTGGAAAAACCCATCACCAAAGAAGAGGCCATTGAAATTGCCAGAGGCAATATTCTTAATGGTTTTCTTATCGCAACCTCAATTATTGCCATCCCCGCTCTCATAGCCAGTATTTCAAGAATTCCTTCAATTGGTTGGCATTTTACTATCGGGATTCATATGGTCTTAGCCGTTGTTATTTGGATAACAACAGTACTTCGAAAAAACATTTCTTACTCGACAAAAGCCTGGATTATTGTTGGCGTAATTGGCTTGCTCTGCACTGCAGCTCTCTATCGTTTTGGTATCGCTGGCGCAGGCCTTACAGTCGCCGTTGTGATGCCGATTTTTACGAGCCTTATCCTAGGAGCGCGAGCAGGAATTTGGACACTAGGATTGCTCATAATTATATATGTGCTGTTCGGCTATGGGTTTATTTCCGGGAAATTAGAATATATCCCAAATTTAAGTGAATGGGCGACGTTACCTGTCAGTTGGGTAACTCAAGGCATGGTCGCACTATTATTAGCGGGAGGCGTCCTTGGCTCTATGGCCCGACTCAATCGCATTGTCAGCGATCTTATTAATGACGCTTACACACGCAGCCTAACTCTTGAAAACGCAAACAAAGACAAAGAGGCTTCCATTAGCGAAATGGAAACTCTCAAAAACAGTCTTGAAGAACAAATAACGGAACGAACAAAAGACCTGCAAAGAGCCAAAGAAGAAGCCGAAGCCGCGAATCAGGCTAAATCAGATTTCCTTGCGAATATGAGCCATGAAATCCGGACCCCAATGAATGCCATTATGGGAATGTCTCATTTATCAATGCAAACTGAGATGACTGAGAAACAGAAAAACTTGACGGAGAAAACATTTAAAGCAGCCCAAAACCTGTTAATGATCGTCGATGATATTCTTGATTTTTCTAAGGTAGAAGCCGGGAAAATTGAAATTGAAAACATAAAATTCCCCTTAGAAGAAGTTATCAATCACGTCACATCTATCGTCTCTAATAAAGCAAAAGAAAAAGGCCTGACATTTCGGTTCGATATCCCTGCAGAAGTTCCAGAACAATTTATAGGTGACCCCCTAAGAATCGGGCAAGTTTTAACCAATCTCACCAACAATGCCATCAAGTTCACCGAAGAAGGGGAGGTCACTGTTTCCATTAGTTTCGAACAAGAAAACGACTCAAAAAACTTCCTCAAATTCATCGTTCGTGACACCGGAATCGGGCTCTCCGAAGAACAAGCCAAACGGCTTTTTCAGCCTTTCACACAAGCGGATTCAACAACTACCCGCAAATATGGTGGCACAGGCTTGGGGCTCGTGATTTCACAACGTCTTGTCACCCTCATGGAAGGTACTATTGACGTTGAAAGTATCCTCGGCGAAGGAAGCGTTTTCTCCTTTACAGCCTCTGTAGGTGTGAACGGGCACTCAATAAAATCTGAGCTATCAACTTTACCTGACACGCGTCTTCTGATTATCCACGATGACCAAGAAGCAATCGATACTCTTATGAGTATGTTGGAAACCAAAATTGGTTCGATAGAAACCTCAAAAACGGGTGAACAGGGTATTGATGACATCATGAGGGCCGAAGAAGCTGGTTCTCCGTTTCACCTCGTCCTTGTCAAGTCCTCTCTCCCAAGTTTAAGCGGCCTTGATGTTGCCTGTATTATCCAAGAGCGCAAGGATATTTCGGTTGCTCCAATGTTCATACTGATCTCTGGATTAACCAGTGAAACAGAAGCTGTCCTTGCTGATAAAGAAAAATACATTCATAATTTTCTTTATATGCCAATTTCACAAGACAACTTGCTAACGAAAATTGTCGATACAATGAAACAATCAGAAATTATTAAAAACACAAACCCATCTGCAGAATCTGTAGAAGACTGGGATGATAAATTTATTGGTAAGAAAATACTTTTGGTCGAGGACAACCTTGTCAATCAAGAACTAACTGAAATGATGCTTGAAGATACTGGGGCTGAAGTTGAAATTGCTAATAACGGTGAAGAGGCAATTGCATTGTCTCTTACTAAGCAGTTTGACTGTGTATTAATGGATATCCAAATGCCCGTTATGGATGGCTATGAGGCGACAAGACTTATCCGTGATAACCCTCAAACCTCAACCTTACGTATCATTGCAATGACAGCAAACGCTATGGCTGGTGACCGAAGTAAAAGCCTTGCCATGGGCATGAATGATTACATCTCTAAACCTATAGAACCTATCGATCTTTTGAAAATTCTCTCAAAATGGATGGATCAATAAACCTTTCTTTCCCTCTACTTTCCTGCGTTTGCAAGATACCCCATAACGTTTAGACGATCTTTGTCTTTTCCTGATCCTTTAAATGTCATCTTGGTTTTAGGGGCATAGGTTTTAGGGCTTTTCAGGAAGAGGCCTAATTGTTCTAAATCCCATGTTCTGGTTAGACTTTGGAAAACACAAGAATATTTAGAACCTTCAACACTCGCCTGCTTGCTGCCCACAGCACCCCACAAATTTGGACTAATTCTATTCTTACCGCCCTCTTCAAAAATATGGCAGGGTTTGCATTTTCTTTTAAATACCTTTGCCCCTGCAGCGAGATCAACACTAACGGCCTCAGAAGTTTTTTTGGCAAGGCAACAACTTTTTCTTCAATAGAGGCTTCTGCGGGTTGGGAAACCTCTTGCTGCTTAACAGGTTCAGCAGACGTCACTGGTTCTGCAGGTTTTACAACCTCAGCAGCGCAACAGCTTTTTCGGGTGCTGCCGTTTTCATAGCGACAGTCTTATTCGACACCATAACTGGCTTTTATGAGATAGATGACCATGCCATCAGGACATCAACTGATAAATTAAGGAGAATAACAAGAAGGACAGCTCCAAATATAGCCCCAATGAATTCAAGAATTGAAAAACCAGACATCCTCACCACCTTTTTTATTTCAAATCAAATTTACTCAACCATTACACCCACTTTTATACAAGCCGTTTGCTTGTTTCTTCCAGTATAAAAAGATTTACAGATGACAAACCCGTTTAGACGAGGCAATATTCTTTTGTTCGAATTTTATACCAAATCTTGATTATAATGACTTGGTATTAGGGGTAAGCAATGCAATTCCATCGGTTTATTTTGGCCTTACTCATTGTCTGCAGCATGGCACCTGCAGCGCATGCCCGATCGCCTTTAGCTTCTTTATCAGCCAACCTTAATTTAGAATGCAATCCCTCAGACCCGGTTGACTGGCTTCGATCTAAAATCACCCCCCTTAAATTTTGGCGTGAGCAACAGTACGATTTTGAATCATTTTCTAAATCATCTACAGCAAACCTTCTTCGGTCGCGCTCACTGCTAGCAGAAAACCGGGATGGTATTAATGATTTTAGGGCTATGGTGGCCAAGAGAGCTCGTGAACTAAATCTTAATCGGGCCAAAACAAAGGAAATGATGGATGATAATATCAAAGATTGGGACAATCTAGCCAAGAAGATCGGTGAAAACATTAAAGATCAGCAAAAAGAATTAGCTTGGGCGAACAAGTGCTTAGTTATAATTAATAAAAACCTCAGAGACCTTGGTTACTTAGACTCGGGCCAGCGAGGATATAATGTACCCCGTTGATATTTATTTTTTTGAATATAAACTAACAATAATATTTAAATAAAAATAATATTTATGAGGGTAAAAAATTGGCTGCCATCCTGGTTATTGATGATGATGTTCCCGTCTGCAACAGCTTCAAAGCACTTCTAAGTGAATATGATCATGACGTTGAAATATTAAGCGACCCAACGGAAACACCGAACATACTTAAAAAAGCATCCTTTGATTTAGCCATTATTGATATCTACATGCCCAAAACTGATGGGCTGGAAACAATCCGCCTTTTGAGGGAAACACACCCTGAAATCACAATCATTGCCATGAGCGGTAAAAAGCGTGAGCCCTTTAATCCGCTTTCAGCAGCAGAAGCCTATGGAGCTAAGCTGACAATCAGCAAACCAATTTCAGCGAAACAACTTCTTGAGGTCGTTGACCAAGCACTGTTATCTTAAACTCTTCCCGTCTGAGATTGAATTTGAAAGACCCTTAAAGGATGAGCTGGAAGAAAGAAGTTGAAGAGATTGAGCGCCGCAAACGCCTTGCTAAAGAGCAAGGGGGCAAGAAATCCGTTGATCGCCAACACGCTAAAGGGCGGCTTACCTTACGAGAGCGTATTGACACCCTTTTAGACAAAGGCTCATTCAAAGAAACGGGCCCCGCAGCTGGTGGGGCTGAAATAGCAGAAGACGGTTCGTTAAAATCTTTCACACCAGGTAACTTTCTTCTCGGTTTCGGAAAGATTGATAAACGTTCCTGTGTTGTCGGCGGAGAAGACTTCACCTTGCAGGGCGGGTCACCTAACGTTGCAGGCCTTCGTAAAAGCATTTATGCAGAAGAACTTGCCGTTAAATTCAAGGTTCCCCTTATTCGTCTTCATGAAGGAGGTGGTGGTAGTGTCAGCGGTAGCAAAGGTAAAGGAGGGAGCGGCCCTGCGGGTGATCCTGTCTTTTATCCTCCTCGCTTTCAATCTGTAGCAAAAACCCTGGTATCAGTTCCTGTTGCCTCAGCAGCTCTCGGACCAGTCGCTGGCATGCCTGCCGCACGGTTGGTCGCTTCTCACTTCTCCGTAATGGTTAAAGGGTTATCACAAATTCTCACGGCTGGTCCTGCCGTCGTTGAACGCGCTTTAGGTAAGCGGTCCACCAAAGAGTCATTAGGGGGGGCGCATATCCATTCAAAGAACGGCGTTGTTGACAGCCTTGCAGATTCCGAAGCAGAAGCTTTAGAGCAAATTCAACGGTTCCTCAGCTACCTCCCACAAAATGTTTGGGAAGTCCCTCCAGTTGCCAACTGTACAGATGATACAGAGCGCCGGGAAGAAGGGTTGCTCAGCATTATCCCCAGAGACCGGCGTACCACCTACGATATGTATAAATTGCTGGAAATGGTGTTAGACAATGGTAGTTTCTTTGAAATGGGTCGGGAGTTTGGTCGTGGCTTGGTGACAGGTTTAGCCCGGTTAAATGGACAACCCGTCGGAATTATCGCCAATGATTGCCGTTTTTATGCGGGCGCCATGACTGCCACAGGATCGCAAAAAGTAAGGCGCTTCATTAGTCTTTGCGATACCTTTCACATCCCCATAGTTAATTTTGTAGATGAACCAGGCTTCATGATTGGGGAAGAGGCCGAGCGGGATGCCACCATCCGCTACGGTACAGCAGCCGTTCTTGCAGCCTGCTCCTGCACAGTCCCTTGGACCTCAATCATCGTACGACGGGTTTTCGGTGTTGCTGGAGCCGCTCACTTTGGGCCAGATGCCTATGTGCTTTCCTGGCCATCAGCTGAAACAGGGGCTCTTCCGGTTGAGGGAGGTGTCGCCGTGGCTTTTGGTAAAGAAATTGCCAACGATAAAAACCCAGATAAAAAACGACGCGAAATTGAACAAGCCCTCGCCGCCAAGCAATCACCCTTTCCAAGGGCTGAATGTTTCTCTGTCCACGACTTGATTGATCCTAGAGAGACAAGGCCCTTGCTCTGTGATTGGATCAGCCTAGTCCAACCCCTTTTACCCGAACTTGTTGGCTCCAGGCCCGGCTCATTTCACCCCTAGGGTTTCCGCTAATTCAGGGAAAGTATCGACAATGATATCGTGTTCTGGGTTTGGAGTTGGGTCTGGTGGTCCACTTGGTCCCCACTCATCTGGGCGGCGCACGAAGGCGGTTTTAAAGCCAACCTTTTTAGCCGCATCCAAATCAAAATTATGACACGCCACCATACAACATTCGCTAGGATCAAGCTGAAGATATTTAGCGGCTGTTTGATAGGCTTCAGGCAACATTTTATATTTACCAATAGCTTCACAGGAAATAACTGCGTCCCAGCTCAAGCCATTGCGTTTAGCCGTATCAATAATGATACGGAAGCTAAGAATTGTGAATGAAGCACAAATATATTTGTTTCTCAATTTTGGTAAGGTGCCCGGAAAATCAGGCCAACATTGGAAATTATGAGCTGTATCCCAGCAAATAGAATGTCGTTCTTCTTCTGTCGCAGCATCAAGGCCATTGGCAGCAAGGACTGCATCTAAAGCCATCCGATGCCCACCATCAAAATTGTAAGCCGGCGCTTCATGCTCCCCAAGGTTAATCATTTTCCCAAGGGATTGGCGTCGCATTTCATTAGCGAGTTCGCCCCAATCTTTTTCAACACCATACTTTGCCCCAAGCTTTGCTAGAGCACCACGAAACCCCGAATGCCAATCTAAAATGGTGCCGCCCGTATCAAAAGTCAGTGCCTTAATGTCATCCAAGCTCATATCCCAATCCCATTGCTAATCTCATTTTTCTCATTGTAGACATGATCCCCCCCTACAGGTACAGTTTTATCTTATGGAAAATGAAACCACCCTTGAGAATATTCCAGCTCTTTCCGGCTTAAACACCGAAGAACGACAGGACCTGTCAGCACTTTGCCAAGTAAGGAGCTTTTCTTCACAACAAGACGTTTATGGTCAGGATGAGTTACCAACGGCTGTCTATTTCGTTCTTTCAGGACAAGTCCGATTGAAAACGTTTTCTGAAGGGGGGCAGGAAATATTTTTCGGCATTATCGGACCGGGCGACATTTTTGGAGATAAATCAGCCATCGACGGTCAGCCCCATGAAAACTCCGCCGTGACCCTAACAGAATCAAAGCTGGCAATCTTGCCTCGTGTAGATTTCCTCAATTTTATTGATAACACGCCAAAATTCGGGCGTATGATAGCTGAAAACTTGTGTGTAAAAATAAGTCGCAGTCATAGTAGAATTATGGATTTAGGGACTATTGCCGCAAACAATAGGGTTCATGCTGAAATTCTGCGCTTAGCTAGGCTCGCTCCTGTTCAAACACATGATGAAGTCATTATCTCCCCTTCCCCCCAACATGCCGATATTTCTCACCAAGTTTGTGCTGCACGAGAAACCGTCAGCCGTGCCTTTGGTGAAATGGTAAAATTGGGCATTACTGAAAAAATTAAAGGGGATTAAAGATTAAAGATATTCAACGACTTGAAGAGATGGTCGCCAATGCTCGAAGCGGGGATCGACGTTCAGGTCACGACCGCAGATATGGGGCGACGACACCACCGGACAAGGATCGGCGTGGAGTCGATCGACGGAGCAGATAAAGCTATTTGTCTTAACTTAAGTTCAAGCAAATAGTTTTAGTAAAATTTTCACTATCTCTCCTGTAAACCTTTCGATAGATACTTATATCTATCAAAAAGATTTGATTAATCGTTGATACAAATGATTGCCGAGGGAAAACACCAAAAATGGCTAAAGTAGCAGTCCAGCCGGGCGACCAATATGTTAAAGAGGGAACTCCTCCAACTCAGTGGACCGTTGAGAGGATTCTTGATTTCCCCAACACACCACAACATGTCCGTCTCGTGCGCAAAAGAAACGAAGCCACCAATACCCGGACCATCACCGTTGCGATGTCTGCTTTGCTCGACAAAAAATTCTTCCGGGCAATGAATAAGGCTTAAATAACCTACATGACCAAGGTTGTTGTCATAACCGGCGCTAGCCGTGGGATCGGCGCAGCAACAGCCCGTTTGGCTGCCAAGGAAGGTTATGACGTTTGTATAAATTACGCCAGCGATCACAAAGCCGCCGAAGCCGTAAAAAAAGACTGCATAGCTCTTGGTGTTAAAGCAATCACGGTTCAAGGCGATGTTGGTATGCCTGCTGATGTGGAAGCCCTTTTCAAAGCCTGCGGCGAAAGCCTTGGCCCGGTAACACATCTTGTCAACAACGCTGGTATTATTGGACATTCCACCAAACTTGAAGATGCTGACCCAGAAATGATTCGCCGAGTTTTTGATGTCAATACCCTGGGTTCAATGCTTTGTGCCCAACAAGCCATCCGTCGTATGTCGACGAACAATGGCGGCAACGGGGGTGTTATTGTAAATATCTCCTCCATTGCAGCCACATTAGGCAGCCCTGGTGAATATATCCACTACGCTTCTTCAAAAGCGGCTGTTGATGGTTTTACCATTGGTCTATCAAAAGAAGTCGGGTGCGAAGGTATTCGGGTCAACTCCATCCAAGCCGGAACCGCCAATACAGATATTCATGAGCGGGAAGGCAACCCAGACCGCCCCGCTATGGTCGCTCAAACCGCCCCCTTAGGTCGCGTTGCCGAACCAGAAGATATCGCCAATGCCATTCTTTGGCTTATGTCTGAAAAATCATCATACGCGACGGGAGCTATCCTGCGCTTGGGCGGCGGACTCTAGGAACATGAACTCGTCATACCCAACTTGATTGGGTATCCAGGATAGATGATGTGCTTTGAAATTTGAGGCTCTGGATTCCCGATTTCTCGGGAATGACGTTAACAAAAGTCCTTAAAGTTTATCAAAAATCAGGAAACTATATTCAGGGCCACCTGGGTTCGCGACTCGATCTCTTGAAACTTCACGCCATTCAGAATGGTTGATGCCTGCAAAGTGGGCATCACCCTCAATCTTAGCATGAACCGCAGTCATGTAAATTCGTTTCGCTACGGGAAGGGCCGCCTCATAGAGCTGCGCTCCGCCGATAATGAAGGCCTCTTTGATACCTGAGCGCATCGCTGTATGAAGCGCATCTTTGATATCGTGAACTACAATAGCCCCTTCAGCTTGGTAATCAGGGTTTCTTGTAACAATGATATTTAGACGATGTGGAAGAGGTTTTTTGGGTAAGGATTCCCAGGTTTTTCGCCCCATGATAATCGGGTGTTCCAGGGTCACAGCCTTGAAATATTTGAGATCTCCAGGCAAGTGCCAGGGTAATTTGTTATCCCGACCGATCACACCATTCTCAGCCATGGCGACGATAAGTGACACCCTCATAAAGCCCTCGATCCTAAAAAAATTAACCTCGAAATATTAGCCTAACATAAAGAACCTAAAGGAAACCTAAACAGCAACGAGAGCCTTAATATGTGGATGGCTCTCATAACCGACGAGTTCAAAATCCTCAAAGGTAAAATCAAACAGATCTTTCACATCAGGATTAAGCTTAAGGTTCGGCAAGGGTAGAGGCTCCCGGCTCAACTGAAGTTCAACCTGCTCAAAATGATTGGAGTAAATGTGCGCATCACCAAAGCTATGAATAAACTCACCCGGCTCTAACCCCGTGACTTGAGCCATCATCAGAGTTAATTGGGCATATGAGGCAATATTAAAAGGCACGCCGAGAAAAATATCGGCGCTGCGCTGATAAAGCTGACAAGAGAGTTTGCCATCTGCAACATAAAACTGGAACAGGCAGTGACAAGGAGGCAGGGCCATATTGTCCACATCAGATGGATTCCAAGCCGTAACGATATGTCGTCGCGAATCCGGGTTGTCCTTGATTTGCTTCACTAAAGCGGCAATTTGGTCAATTTTTTCGCCATTGGGTGCAGGCCAAGAGCGCCATTGATAACCATAAACCGGTCCAAGGTCGCCGTTTTCATCTGCCCATTCATCCCAGATCGACACCCCATTATCTTTGAGGTATTTGATGTTGGTATCTCCTTTAAGGAACCACAAAAGCTCATGAATAATGGACTTAAGATGAAGTTTCTTCGTCGTCAGGCAAGGAAATCCCTCTTGCAGATCAAACCTCATCTGATACCCGAAAACACTCTTTGTTCCGGTTCCGGTACGGTCTCCTTTAGCCGTGCCCTTATCCATTACATGCCGCAAAAGGTCGTGATACTGTTTCAACTGCCTAGCCCATCCCACTTCAATTCAGGTTTTCTGAATTATCCCCACCTAGCCCTTTGGGGCAAGAAGAGAATTTCAAAGAATGATTTATCGACAGTTTGTGACTTGATCAGAAATAAAAACAGTCCAAATTAAGATTTAATAACAACAAACTTAGAGGCAAGCTGGGTGTTTAAGAATAAGAAGTTTAAGATGCCGGAGAAGAAAGAGAATAGACTAATTCTTGGCTGGGGGCTGCTTATTGTGGGACTCTTTGGCTTTATGCCGATTATTGGTTTCTGGATGCTCCCCCTCGGTCTTGCTGTTCTCTCTGTCGACTCCCCCAAAATTCGCCGCCAGCGACGGAAAATTGTTATTTGGTGGTATCGAAGAAAGACACCCTCGGCCATTGCCTAGTTTGTTACCCCTCTGGCGCCGGACGTGTTCTTCTCGCTTGGCTTACGGCGCAATGGTACGCCTGGGCCTCAATGACCCATATAAGATTCTATCCCAATTGAGCTCCCCATAGGCTTGCGACTGCAAGTCCCCACGTCGGCGTACGTGAGCCTGCGTAGCGCTTGAGCGCAGCAAGCATCGCTTGCGCAATTAACTAGTCCCGACTATATTAGGGGCGTCGGGCAACCGACTATGACGATAAACGCTTTGTGTAATAGATATTGCGGACCAGGGGGCGGTACCCTGCGCCTCCACCATATTTTCCCAGTGTTTTAGGGATCTGCTGTTGCTTCAGGACAGTTTGGAAATATGGGGGCGAAATAGGATCGACGTGTATTGAAAGACTTAGTTTTCGTCCGGTATTGTACCACCGTTACCGGGCTATTTTTATAGATGCCAACGATAATCGTATGGCTCCAGCAGCGATGGCCGCGTAAGCACCATCAAAGCGAATCTATGTAAATTCCTGTATTCCTGAGCGTTTATAGGTGCGGTCCGGAGGGCACCGATCAACCGAAGCCCTCCACTTTCTTTTTATTAAAATTCAGTGCATTCAATCCGCGTTCAAATGCCATACAAGCTCACGGACGACGACGCCCAAACCCGTAGTCACTGACCAATATTGGTTGTTTTTTGTTTCATTTTAAGTAAAAAACCGCCAAAATCGCTTTAATTCACCTGAAAATAATAAAAAAACAAAGCATTAAGGATATTGTAACTGGCTATGGCCTTAGGTATCTTTGTACAAAGTCCCTTTTTGGGGATGAAATTGATAAACCTTGAATCCTGGGGGCGACGGATAGATGTCTATCCTGAATAGAAAAAAATATATGACCTATTCTCGCTATGCATTGTCTGGCTTAGCATTTTTTGGCATGACACTTTTGTCTGTCAGTAATGCTCAGGCTCAAGGCAATTTTAACAATCCAAATGTCTCCGTTGACTTTAGCGTCTTGGAAGACAATGGCGTTACATCAAAAAGCTCATCTTCGAAACGAATGTATCGCACGTTTCCAACAGGAGATGGCTATCTCCAGATGCCGAGCCCGAACACGCCTGTTTCTACCTTTGTACCTCTGCCAGAAACGGTGACACTGACGAAGCCTGCACCTGTAGTGATGAAATCAGAAGCCTCAAGCTTCACACCGCCTCCGGCTCTTCCAAAGGTTGCCGCTATAGAGCCTGCTCCGCCAGTTGTAAAAAAGCCGAAGAGACAAGAGGTTAAGGTTCAGCTAAAACCTAAACAGGACGTTGGCATGCCAAAAGCCTTACCTATGGCACCAAAATCAGTTCAACAGAAAACCCCTGATCTTCCTCCCGCGACACCGACGATGAAAAAAGTGGATGCACCGCCTCCACCTCCTGCGGTCAAGAAGCCTGCGGTAACCAAAGAAACTATTCCTGCACCAAAAATGGTCACCAAGCCAAAACCAGTTAAAGTTGCTGCCCTGACGCCCAAAGCAACACCAAAGGCTGTTACAGGCTCAAAAGGCGATCTTTTCACTATTGGTTTTGATGCAACTTCCAGCAAGCTTTCAAACACAGCCAAAGAAGCTCTGAAACCCATGGCCGCGAGTTTGAAAGACGAAACTGGAAAGCGATTACAAATTTTGGCATATGCCGGAGGTGACACACTCTCACCGAGCCGGGCAAGACGTTTGTCTCTCTCTCGGGCTTTGGCGGTTCGTTCATATTTGATCGATCAAGGCCTTCGTAGTACACGAATTGACGTCCGAGCTTTAGGAAGCAAAGTTCCCGATGGCGCTCCTAACCGGGTAGACTTGAAGGTTATCGCTCGCTGATCTCATTTAAACTTAGAGGAACCTAACGGATGACCCGCCCCCAGCGTTTTCTAATGCGGATGATATTTTTCGTATTGGCAGTAACGGCAGTAGGCGGGTTGCTCTACTTGCCTTTACGCGAAGCCTTCCTCTCTAATGCCCCCCTTAATGGATTAATTCTTGGTGTTCTCCTGATTGGAATCATCTATAACTTCCGGCAAGTGGGTATGCTCTACCCGGAAGTTACCTGGATTGAAAACTTCCGGGAGAACGAGGATCGTCCAGCCCTTTCCCAAGAAGATAACAAACAACCTAAGTTGTTGGCACCCATGGCGACCATGCTGGGTGAAAAGAAAAACCGCTTAAAGCTATCAACCCTTTCTATGCGGTCGTTATTAGATGGCATTGCGTCGCGCTTAGATGAATCTCGTGAAATCTCTCGCTATACCATCGGCCTCCTCATCTTCCTTGGTCTTTTAGGCACCTTTTGGGGATTACTTGAGACTGTTGGTTCAATTGGATCTGTCATCGGAGGGCTATCTGTTGTTGGCGGCGATATGACCAACATGTTCCAGGAGCTGAAAGAAGGCCTTGAAGCGCCTTTACACGGCATGGGAACAGCTTTTAGCTCTTCTCTCTTTGGTTTGGCTGGCTCACTCGTCCTTGGTTTTCTTGATCTGCAGGCTGGCCAAGCTCAAAACCGCTTTTACAACGATCTAGAAGAATGGCTCTCAAGCTTGACCCACCTTTCAAGTGGTGGCATCGGTGATGGCGGAGATCAATCAGTTCCTGCCTACGTTCAAGCTTTGCTTGAGCAAACCGCTGAGAGCTTAGAGAATTTGCAACGGACTATGGCTAAAGGCGAGGACGCCCGTATCCAATCTTCCCGCAATACCATAGCCCTGACCGAGAAGCTCAGCGTTATGGGTGACCAGATGCAGGCTCAACAACATCTTTTGGTTAAGCTTGCCGAGAGCATGGAGAATGTTGGCGGCATGGATGCAGCTACACAAAACCACATTCGCAATCTAGACCTATATATGGTTCGCCTTATCGAAGAAATGGCCAGTGGTCGTGATGATACAGTTCAGCAGTTGCGTAGTGAGATAAAACTTTTAGCCCGCACTATCGCTGCCATGCCCGATAAGATGGGTCGGTAGGCCCCATGGCAGGACTCGCCACCAGAAGACGCCGCGGCGATACAAACACCTGGCCAGGGTTTGTGGATGCTTTAGCGACTTTGTTGATGGTGATTATCTTTTTGCTGATGATTTTCGTTTTGGCTCAGTTTTTCCTGAGTCAGGCCCTTACAGGACGGGATAAAGCTTTAGACCATTTGAGAGGTCAGGTAAGTGAGTTAGCAAGCCTCCTAGCCCTTGAGCGCAAAACCAACGAAGCCCTTCAGATAGACATTTCTCAGCTTTCTCAAGAGCTGCAGTCTTCAGTCGTTAAACAAGATGATCTATCTATTGAAGCTGAGAAGCTGCTTAGGGCAGGAAAATCTGATAAAGAAGCTCTAAAAGAGAAAATTACGGAAGCCAACCGATTGGCTGCTGAAGTTGAAGCCCTAAATGCTTTAAAAGAGGAACTCCAAGAAAAACTCTCCAAAATGGCGGGGCGCTTGGATGAGAATGAAAAAGGTCTCCTAAAAGAGCAAGATCTTTCAAAGTCTGCCCGCGCTGAAGTTGCTTTGTTGAACAAACAGCTTAAGGCCTTGCGCGAACAAATGGCAGCTCTTAATGCCACCCTTGAAGCATCTGAAGAACTTGCCAAAAAGCAGAAAGTCCAAATCACGAATTTAGGCAGCCGCCTTAATGCCGCACTCGCAGGTAAGGTACAGGAGCTCTCCCGCTATCGCTCTGAGTTTTTTGGTCGCTTAAAAGAGGTTCTCGGTCGCCGGAAGGATTTAACGATCGTTGGTGATCGCTTTGTTTTCCAATCTGAAGTACTCTTCACAACTGGCTCTGCTGACTTGGGTGAGCCAGGAAAAATTCAGCTTCAGGTCTTTGCTGAAACCCTCAAAGAAATTGCTGCTAAAATCCCAAACACCATTCAATGGATTCTCAGAGTCGACGGCCATACGGACAGGGTGCCTATTAAAAACTGGAAATATCCCTCTAACTGGGAGCTAGCTTCGGCTCGTGCAATTTCTGTTGTTAAATTCCTGATTGACCAAGGCATCCCTGCGGAACGTCTTGCTGCTACGGGTTTTGCCCAATACCAGCCCTTAGCTGAAGGAAAAAATCAAACGGCCTTAAAACGCAATCGCCGTATCGAAATGAAACTCACCCAGCAATAAGTAACCTTTAGCCAAGGATGTTTTGAAGAGCCTTGGACATTCTCATCCTGGTCAGGGGTTTTGTTAGGTACTCAGCAACGCCAATTTCCTTCGCCCGTTCAGAGTCTATTGTCGCGCTAAATCCAGTCACCATTACAATGGGAAGGTCAGAACGGACATCAAGGATGAACTCAACAAGTTGAGACCCTATCATCCCAGGCATCGTTTGATCTGTTATCACCACATCAAAAAAGTTAGGGTCAGCCTTAATTTTATCTAAGGCCTCAAGACTGCTGGTCACCCCCGTGGGGTCTAAGCCCATAGCTGAGAACATCGTGAGGAGCATATCAACATTTTCAACTTCATCATCTACAACAAGAACCCGCTCACCCCGTCCTTTAAATAAGGCTTCTTCTGCAACGGCGACAATGCCCTCCCCCTCAACAACAGGCAAATAGACTTGAAATGTCGACCCATGACCCAGTTCACTATATACATTGATACAACCACCATGGCTGCGGACAATGCCGTGAACAGTGGCTAACCCCAACCCCGTCCCTTTGCCGTTTTCTTTGGTGGTAAAAAACGGTTCAAATATCTTTTCTTTTATCGCCTCATCCATGCCGTAGCCCGTATCGCTAATACTAAGGCGTACGTAGGTTCCTGGCTGTAAATCTACTCTGTGATTGGCAAAGCTATCATCAACATCAAATTCTTCCAGAACAACTGAGAGCTCCCCACCTTTCTCTTCCATGGCCTGTGATGCATTGGTGCAAAGATTCATCACCGTTTGGTGCATTTGAGCAGGGTCAGCTAAAATAGGGCGGCAAGTACCAAGTATTTCTTCGTGGATTTTTATGGTTTTAGGAATAACCGATTTTAAAAGCCCCAAAGCTTCTGAAACCACCTGCTGAAGATTCGTTGGTTCAGCTGTACTTTCACCTTGGCGGCTCATAGTCATAATTTGTTTAATTAAATTGATAGCTCGGTGGGAAGCTGCAGAAATTCTCCCAACCCATTCATGTTCTTTACTGTCTTTTGGTAGTTTTGTTCCGAGGATTTCAGAGAAACCAACAATGGGATTTAGGATGTTGTTAAAGTCATGAGCAATCCCCCCCGTTAGTCGGCCAATTGTTTCCATCTTTTGCGAGTGCCGAAGTTGCTTTTCTAGGTTTTTATTTTCTAAATCAATTTGGGTTTGCTCAGTGATATCCGTGCCAATGCCTCGATAGCCAATGAAGGTACCATCAACATCATAAATCGGACGTCCTGAGGCTTTGAAGTGAAAATGCCGCCCATTTGGGAATGTCGCTTCATATATAAAATCACGAAAAGTTTTCTCGGCTTTCATATCCGAAAAATGCTTCTTAAAGCTTTCTGAACCTTCTCCTTCTTTGGCATATACTCCCCTGACCGTACCAATAAATTGTTCAGGGTCCATCCCGGTGACTTTTTTATATCGCTCAGAAAAATACGTAAATTTTAAATCAGCATCGCACTCCCACACCCAATCGGAAGAAGATTCAACCACATCCCTATAGCGTTGCTCACTTAAAAACAGGGCTGTTTCAGCCTCTTTACGTTTCTGCAAATGGATTTTCAAAATTGAAACTAACCCTAACAGAACCCCCAAGGACACAACAACCAACATGAAAAGGTAGGTACTGCGGGCGTTCCAAGGGACTAGGGCTTTGTCTACAGGAATAGACGTTACTATATATATAGGAAAGCTTGGAACCTTGGCATAAGAGACCAATCTTTCAAAGTTCTCATCAAAGAGCATCAGTTGGAAGCTACCTGACTCTTTGTCTCCCTCCTCGTCTTTA
Organism: Rhodospirillales bacterium; assembly: GCA_026196105.1. Taxonomy (GTDB): domain Bacteria; phylum Pseudomonadota; class Alphaproteobacteria; order Rhodospirillales; family JAPHRK01; genus JAPHRK01. The sequence goes on from JAPHRK010000055.1 coordinate 51,288, forward strand.
CCAATAAAATCAATAACTTGTCCATAGACAGGATCAAGCCCTACTGTAAACTTCGGGGAAGTAGCGAAAATCAGCCCTTTATCAGTCACATAAGCCGAGCTAACACCTTGCTCTTCTTCAACCCGTTTATAAACATCATTAAAGTACTCTTGTTTGACAAGAGCCATGGTAATTCCATCAAAGGAGCCATCTGGTTTTACGATCTGCCGACTGGTCGAGAAAAACCAGTTATCCGTCGTTCTCCCTTTTAAAGGTTGGCCAATATAAAGGCCGGCATTTGGGATGTCTTTCAGATATTTGAAGTACTTTCGATCATGAATGTCCATCCCGATGCTTTTCTTGCGTTCCGTATAGCGGATGATCCCATTAGCGTCGGTGAGAATCATTCCTCTAATTTGTGGAAGTTCAGCAATATAATCTTTAAATTCTTTAATAATAACCTGTGCTGTTCTAGGTGTTTCTTTGCGGTCTCGTTCAGCTTGTTTTTTTACTGTGAGCAAGGTCAGATTAACCGCATCAAGAGAACGCGCTGCGTGTTCTGCTAAGTTCCCCGCAAGCGATTGGATATGTCTTTCTGTCCAGGCAATCGTGTTTACGTGATCCTGCCAACTACTGATTCCAGCGACCATAATGATTGAAGCAACGGTCCCAACGGCAAACAAGTTGAGGCGTCGCCTTAGGCCATCATAACTTTTTTGGTCTAAAGACATGCACACCCCTAACGACAATTTAATGGATATTTCTTGGGCAGTTATTTTACTTTTACGTTAGTTTCGAGACTTCCTCAACATTTAACAAAATTTCTGCCTTGAGGATTTGGGTTTCCATAAGATTAAAAACAACCGTTTCATTCCTATCCCTTCAATAAAGTGCCAATGGCAGGGAATAATCTTCCTTTTTCCTTGCATCAAATATAAGGCGGTTTAACCTTTCAATGTTAGGGAAATTGGGTGGCGATGGTCAGCCCCTCGCTGCCTGGACTTGAATTGTTCTGGGAGGGAATATTTATGACCAAAACCGTATCCGGCCCCCGTTGTGCCGCCATAGTTGGACCTTACTTAAGCGGTAAGACCACGTTACTTGAAGATATACTACACATGGTTGGCGCTACTGACCGACGTGGGACGATTAAGGACGGAAATACCGTTGGGGACTCGTCTACTGAAGCCCGCTCCCGATCAATGAGCACTGAAATCAACGTCACCTCTATCAATTACCTGGATGAGCCTTGGACAATTATTGATTGCCCTGGGTCGGTAGAGATTTCCCAAGACGGGCGTAATGCCATCATGGTTGCCGATATTGTCGTTGTCGTTTGTGAACCTACACCTGACCGAGCCATTACTGTTTCTCCCTGGCTACAAGTCCTTGATGATCATGACATCCCTCATATTATTTATATCAACAAGATGGATACGCCCGCTGCATCAGTTAGAAGTACGTTCGAAGCCCTGCAAACCGTTTCGGATCGGCCTTTAATTTTACGGGAAATTCCGCTTCGAGAAGGGGATAAAGTTATTGGGCATGTAGACCTCGTAAGTGAAAGAGCTTATGGCTGGAACGAAGATAAACCCTCAACATTAATGCAGCTCCCCGACTCGGCCTCAGACGAGGAGCAAATTGCTCGCATAGAAATGCTTGAATCACTTGCAGATTTTGATGATGGCTTGATGGAAGAGCTACTTGAAGATGTCGTACCTTCAACAGATGAAATCTATGAAAACCTCACCAAAGATTTGCAACAAGACCTCATTGTCCCCGTTTTCTTTGGTTCAGCAGAACACGAGAACGGAATCACACGGCTGTTAAAGGCTTTGCGTCATGAAACAGCCGAAGTTGATAAAACAGCTGATAGATTAGGTATTGATACGTCCAGCAATGAAACGATTGCTCAGGTTTTCAAAACTTTGCATGCAGGTCACAGTGGTAAACTCTCCTTAGCAAGGGTTTGGTCTGGTGAACTAAAAGATGGGGATTCGCTCGGGGAAAACCGAGTTAGTGGTGTCGCCAAAATGTTTGGGCGCCAAACCAACAAGTTAGCCAAAGCCGTAGCAGGTGACATTATCGCTCTTGCCCGTATGGACGAAGTCCAGACAAGTGATCTTCTGTCAACTTCTGGCTCAGCCGAAGCCCCTTCCTGGCCCTCCCCTCTTACTCCTTTGTTCTCTTTTGCTATCCATGTAGAAAAGCAAGCCGATGAAGTGAAATTAATGGGGGCTCTACATAAGTTATCTGAAGAAGACCCCTCCCTTAGCTTTATCCAGAACGAAGATACCGGAGAGTTTCTCCTTCAAGGGCAAGGCGAAATCCATTTACAAATCGCCGCGGCTCGTCTCAAAAACGACTATAACTTGAGTATTGTCACTGAACGACCTCATGCGCCTTACAAAGAAACAATTCGCAAAGGCATTTCTCAACACGCACGTTACAAGAAACAAAGTGGTGGACATGGTGAGTTTGGAGATGTTCATATCGATATTAAGCCACTCCCTCGAGGTGAAGGTTTCTCTTATAGTGATACCATCACTGGAGGAGTCGTCCCCAAGCAGTATATTCCGGCTGTAGAGAAAGGGGTGATTGATTATCTCAGACGAGGTCCACTAGGCTTCCAAGTTGTTGATCTTTCCGTTGTTTTAACCGATGGACAATACCATGCTGTTGATAGCTCCGACATGGCCTTCCAAAGAGCTGGAGCAGCTGCCATGCGGGAAGGTATGCCGCAATGTAGCCCGGTCTTATTAGAACCTATTTTAAACGTCTCAATCTCAATCCCCAATGAGTTCACCTCAAAAATTCAACGCCTTGTGAGTGGACGCCGAGGGCAAATTCTTGGCTTTAATGCCAAAGAGGGCTGTAATGGTTGGGATGAGGTTAAGGCTATGATGCCTCAAGCCGAAACTGTTGACCTAATCATTGAGCTGCGCTCTTTGACCTTAGGGGTTGGAACTTACGAGTATGAATTCGATCACCTTCAAGAGTTTACAGGTAAGCAAGCGGATCAAGTGGTAGAAGCACGAGCTAAAGCTCAAAAATAAATTTATCTCCCGCTTCGCATAACTAACGCCATGCCCTGTTCCTTTGGGCATGGCGTTTTCAATTTTGTGTCAGAAAACCAATCCATAGAAATCCCAAAAAAAAGCCCGGCAACAATGTGCCGGGCGAGTCTAACAGGGAGGCTTCACGTCTGGGAGACGTAGGACCCTTCATCGAAGAAGGCCCCTCTACTCAAGCCAGAGCTTGAGGGAGACGAATTGTTGCGTCGCAACATCGTCTGAAAATATTTATACATGTTGCAGTGCAATATGACCAATGAAATTTTCAAATACCAGATATGCGCAAAACGCATAAGACCCTTAATACTTTAGTCGTATATAAAAAAAAGCCCGGCCACAATGGGCCGGGCGAGTCTAACAGGGAGGCTTCACGTCTGGGAGACGTAGGACCCTTCATCGAAGAAGGCCCCTCTACTCAAGCCGAAACTTGAGGATAAGCGATGGTGCGGTGCAGCATCGCTTGAAAAAGACCATAAAAGATGGTTACCAGGATAACAAATGCCTTTTCACCAAGGCTGATATGCGCAAGTCGCATGGCTCTTAAGGTCGGCTTATTTAACCCTACTTACGGGCTCGCTTACCTACTCTGGAAAAGGCTTGAAGCAGATAATCCCGCAATACCTTAATCCGCATTGAGTGGCGTTGTTCTTCAGGATAAACAAAGTATATCTCTGTTTCTGGGCCTTCGACTTCAGGCAGGACGGGAATCAAATTTGCAGCCCCTAAATGCCCCATATAACCTGGTAGAAGCCCTAATCCGATACCGTTTTGCACTGCTTTGAAGATACCGTAGATATTATTAATCTCAACAATGGCATGACGAGGCTTTTCTGGGTTTGCCCCAACCTCTAAGAGATAATTCAGGTTTGCGGTCATAGGAAGGTCCCCCGCCCCATAGACCACCAAGCGATGGTCATCTAAATCTTGCGGGGTTTTAGGCATTCCATAATCTTTGACATACTCAGGAGAGGCATAGATTTGAAAATCTAATGTTGCTAAGTGGCGCTGAATTAAATCAGGCTGAGTTGGCTGACTTAAACGAATTGCAACATCAGCCTCCCGCATGGCTAAATCAACCTCACCATCAGTCAAATGGAGATTGACATCAATATCAGGGTAAAGATCAATGAACCCCTTCATATGGGGCGTGAGCCAAACTGAGCCAAAGCCAATTGTCGTGGTGATCTTTAAAGGACCTGTGGGACGCTCTTTACTCTCATTAAGTTGAGCCTCAACCATGGCTAGCTTGCTAAAAATCTCCCGAACAGTGTTATCCAGTAACTCTCCTTGCTCCGTTAAAAGCAACCCACGGGCATGGCGGTGGAAAAGATGGCAGTTCAGACTAGCTTCCAAAGCACTGATTTGACGACTGACTGCCGATTGGCTGAGGTTTAGAACCTCTCCGGCATGAGTAAAGCTGCCCGCGTCAGCAACCGAATGAAATATTCGAAGTTTGTCCCAGTCCATAGCTTCCTCTCAGGGTAAAGCTTGGTTTCTATTTATTCAGCAGCCTCTTGTGCTTCCATTTCAGCCAAGAATTTTTCAGCTTCTAGAGCACTCATGCAGCCTGTTCCCGCTGCTGTTACCGCTTGGCGGTAAACTTTATCCTGTACATCTCCAGCCGCAAATACACCCGGAATACTTGTCCGAGGTGTTCCCGACGTCGTTACAATGTAGCCTTCTTCATCCATGGTCAACTGGTCTTTGAATAAGTCTGTGTTGGGATTATGCCCGATTGCAATGAAAACACCATCAACTGCAAGCTTACTCGTTTCGCCTGTTTTGACGTTTTTCAAGCTCAAACCAGTGACCCCCGGCATTGGGCCTTCGCCAAGAATTTCTTCAACTACCGTATCCCAAGCCATTTCAATTTTTTCATTATTTAGGAGGCGGTCTTGAAGAATTTTCTCAGATCTTAGTTCATTACGCCTATGTATCAAAGTGACTTTGCTGGCAAAATTAGTCAGAAAGAGAGCTTCCTCAACGGCAGTATTCCCACCACCAACAACGGCAATTTCTTTTTCACGATAGAAGAAACCATCACAGGTAGCACAGGCCGAAACACCTTGTCCCTGAAAGGTGGTTTCCCCCTCCAAGCCAAGCCATTTAGCTGAAGCACCAGTGCAGATAACCAAAGTATCACCTGTATAGATATCACCAGAATCACCAACAAGCTTAAAGGGACGTTCATTCAAGCGGGCTTCAACAATGGTATCTTCATGCATCACCGTACCAACATTTTCAGCCTGAGCCTGCATTTGCTCCATGAGCCACGGACCTTGGACTGCTTCAGCAAAACCAGGGTAATTTTCAACATCTGTTGTAATGGTCAATTGCCCACCAGGTTGGATACCTTTAACGAGCATAGGCTTCAAATTGGCGCGCGCTGCATAAATTGCTGCTGTGTAGCCTGCAGGACCGGAGCCAATAATCAACACTTTGGCGTGATGAGTGGTAGACATGGAACGAAACCTCTTTAGGTATAAGCATATAATAAGTTGCTCATAAAATAGAAAGGTAACCTTGGTGAGGCAAGAGCTAGGCAGCGATTTATTTGTGGAAATTTATGTATAAAAAAAGGAGGCCAACAGACCTCCTTTAATCATTTCAATTTAGACTTAGTTTTAGAGCTTATCAGCATTGCTTGAAAGGTATTCTGCAACCCCATCAGGAGTGGCTGTCATACCATCATCACCTTTGTTCCAACCAGCGGGGCAAACTTCACCGTGTTCTTCATGGAACGCAAGGGCATCAACCATACGAATGGCTTCATCAACATTACGGCCGAGAGGAAGGTCGTTAACGACTTGGTGTCGTACGTTTCCTTCTTTATCGATCAAGAATGTACCACGTAGGGTAACAGCATCATTGATCAAAACGCCGTAGTCTTTACCAATGCTTTTGGTTAAGTCAGCAACCATGGGGAATTGAACATTACCCAAGCCACCTTCATTAACAGGCGTGTTTTTCCAGGCCAAGTGGGTGAAGTGTGAATCAACACTCACAGCAACAACTTTAACACCACGTTCTTCAAATGCTTTCATACGATGATCGAAAGCTAAAATTTCAGATGGGCACACAAAGGTGAAATCCAGTGGGTAGAAGAAAACTAAGCCATAAGAACCTTTTAGGTAAGACTTTAGGTTGAATTCTTCATCAATTGAATTGTCAGGCATTACTGCTGGCGCGGTAAAGTCAGGGGCTTCTTGGGTGACCAGTACACGTGCATCGCTCATTTGGATTTCCTCTTTTTACTAGGTGACGTTGTTTTGTTTCTTAGAACAAAACTAAACTGGCCACACCATACTGATTCGATCTTACCGTTTCAAGAGGTAAACAGTGGATAAGTTGCAATTAAAACACCCTTTTTAGCCACTTTTCAAACTCAGGAAAAATATAATAGGCTTGTTCAATCCAGTAGTTTTCTGTAATATTATTGCGTGCACGAGAAATATACTTTCGTGACAGAATAATTCGGGAGCTTTGAGGGCTGGAAATGCAGCGAGTTAAATTAGACAGGATTGATCGTCGTATTCTTTCCGATCTCCAAACAGATGGCAGAATGACCAATGTAGAATTGGCACGTCGTGCGGGGATTTCAGCACCACCATGCTTACGCCGAGTACGGGCTCTTGAAGATTCTGGTTATATCAAAGGATATCATGCAGAACTTGACCCCGGAACTCTTGGTTTTCACGTGACTGTCTTCGCCCATGTCGGCTTAAACAGCCAAGCAGAACCCGACCTTAAAGCTTTTGAGGACCTTGTTAGCCAATGGCCTGAAGTGCGTGAATGCCATATGCTGGCTGGTGAGACTGACTTTTTGCTTAAGGTCGTGGAGCAAGATTGGGATTCTTATCAAAGCTTCCTGACAGAGCGCCTTACAGCGGCTCCAAATGTTAATCACGTCAAGTCAGCTCTTGCTGTGCGCACAGCAAAAAACCGCCCAGGTGTCCCTTTGGCGGTTCATGTTCCCGATGGGGAAGATGACAAATAGTTTTCTATTTATCTTTTGGCTACAAAAAAACCAACCCTGACTTAGGTCGGTTTTTTGCATAATAATGTAGAAGTTCTAAATATAATCTACCTTTAGAACTTCATATGACTTTGATCCACCTGGGGCTTGTACTTCGATAGAATCGCCTAAGGTTTTTCCGATAAGAGCACGAGCTAAGGGAGCCGTAATAGAGAGGCGGCCTTGTGAAATATCGGCTTCGTGGCTGCCAAGAATTTGGTATGTCGCTTCTTCATCTGTATCTTCATCAACCAGCAAAATAGTCGCACCGAAACGGATTACGTCTCCGGATAAAGTACTAGGATCAATAACATCAGCTCTGCTAAGCACGGCTTCAAGCTCGCTAATGCGACCTTCGGTAAAGCTCTGTTTCTCGCGGGCAGCATGGTATTCGGCATTCTCTGAAAGATCACCATGTTCACGGGCAGTAGCAATAGCTTTAATAATTGCCGGACGCTCTTCGCTCTTTAGCTGCTTTAATTCAACGCTAAGACGGTCATAACCCGCCTTAGTCATGGGTATGCGTTCCATATCCAAACACACCTTCGTGTAAGTTAATTCACAATTCCCATTGATGACGGCAGTGACAACGAACAAAAGAGCCCTCGTGCGGCTCCGTTACCGGGGTCGCATCGGTGCTCTTGTGCTTATTGCTGTAATCAATCGGAGGCCGTAAAATAGTCTTGTAGAGGTGAAACTGCAAGAGTTCCTTTTTTCAACGTATCAATTGCCCCAACTGCTGCATCGGCACCTGCCACTGTCGTGTAGTGAGGAATATTAAGAACCAAAGCTGAACGGCGGATGCTAAAACTATCAGAAATCGCTTGAGCCCCTTCCGTTGTATTAATCACCAACTGGACATCACCGTTCTGAATAGCATCAACACAATGAGGCCTACCTTCAGGAACTTTATTCACTGTGCGAACTGTAAGCCCTTGTTCTTCAAGGAATTTACTTGTTCCGCTGGTGGCTATAATATTAAAGCCCATCTCGGTCAATTTCTTAGCCACATTGGCAATAGTGGGTTTATCACGCTCCCGTACTGAAATAAATGCACCGCCTTCTGTAGGTAAATGAACACTTGCACCTTGCTGGGCTTTAGCAAAAGCAGTGGGGAAATCTTTATCAATCCCCATGACCTCACCAGTCGATTTCATTTCAGGGCCGAGAATAATATCAACGCCTGGGAACCGAGAGAAAGGGAAGACCGCTTCTTTAACCGCAACATGGTCAAGGACAGGCGTATCTGCAGGAACGTCCAGGTCATCCAGTTTTTCACCAGCCATCACCCGAGCTGCAATCTTTGCAATCGGAATACCCGTCGCTTTGGCGACGAATGGTACGGTCCGGCTTGCCCGGGGGTTAACCTCAAGAATATAAATATCCTCATCTTTAACCGCGAATTGAATATTCATCAAACCGACAACTTTTAGGCCATGGGCCAGCAGACCAGCTTGTCGTTTCAACTCCGCAATGATTTTTGGCTTTAGATTGTATGGAGGTAAAGAGCAGGCTGAATCACCAGAGTGAATCCCCGCTTCTTCAATATGTTCCATAATCCCAGCAACATAGACCCGCTCACCATCGCAAATGGCATCCACATCTACTTCAACAGCGTCTTGTAAGAAACTATCAAGTAAAACAGGGCTGTCACCAGAAACCTGAACGGCTGTGTGCATATAGCGTTCAAGTTGTTCTAAAGAATGAACAATTTCCATAGCCCGACCACCCAACACATAGGAAGGACGGATAACCAATGGGTAGCCAATACGTTCAGCGACCTTAACAGCTTCCCCTTCAGACCGGGCAAGACCATTAACAGGTTGGCGCAGCTCTAAATCATGGAGTAATTGCTGGAACCGCTCCCGATCTTCCGCCAAATCAATAGCATCAGGAGAAGTACCGAGAATTGGAATGCCAGATTTTTCCAGAGCATCTGCCAGTTTCAGAGGCGTTTGACCACCAAACTGGACAATAACGCCCTTAACATTTCCGCGGGATTGTTCAACTCGGATCAGCTCAATGACATCTTCGTTGGTCAGTGGCTCAAAGTAGAGACGGTCTGACGTATCATAATCTGTAGAAACTGTTTCAGGGTTACAGTTAACCATAATCGTTTCGTATCCGGCATCACTTAAAGCAAATGAGGCATGGCAACAGCAGTAGTCAAACTCAATACCTTGGCCAATCCGGTTTGGACCACCACCAAGAATAACCACCTTGTCCCTATCGCTAGGCTCTGATTCACACTGAGGGACGGTCATACCGTCGCCTTCATAGGACGAATACATATAAGGTGTCTTAGCGGGGAACTCACCCGCGCAAGTATCTACCCGCTTATAGGTCGGGTGCACATTGAGAACATGACGACGATGAGCAACCACTTCGCGGTCCCGCCCAGTCAGATCGACGATCCGGGCATCAGAGAAGCCCATTTTCTTATATTTGAGCATGGTTGGTGCATCGTTTGGCAAACCTCTAAGCCGCAGTTCTTCTTCAGCGTCAACAATCCCTTTGATCTGATCTAGGAACCACGGTTCGTATTTAGAGGCTAGCTGTACTTCTTCTAAGCTCATACCATAGCGGAAAGCCTGGGCAATCACCAACAGACGATCAGGGCTGGCTTTGCCAAGTTGCATCCGAATAGCGTCTTTATTTTTGCCACCTTCAGCCCCTTCAATTTCAATTTCATTGAGGCCGCGCAGCCCTGTCTCCATGGAGCGGAGACCTTTTTGGAGGGATTCTTGAAAATTACGTCCAATAGCCATGGCCTCGCCGACAGATTTCATAGCTGTTGAAAGCAGAGCGTCGGCGCCTGGGAACTTCTCGAAGGTAAAACGAGGGATTTTGGTAACTACGTAATCAATTGTTGGCTCAAATGAAGCTGGAGTGCAGCCTGTAATATCATTGTCAAGCTCATCCAAAGTATAACCAACGGCGAGTTTGGCTGCGATCTTAGCAATAGGGAACCCAGTGGCTTTAGAGGCCAAAGCAGATGAACGGCTCACGCGTGGGTTCATCTCAATGATGATCAAACGTCCGCTTTCAGGATTAACCGCAAACTGAACATTAGACCCGCCCGTATCCACTCCAATCTCACGCAGTACATCAATCGAGGCATTACGCATGATTTGATATTCTTTATCGCTCAGAGTCAAAGCCGGGGCAACAGTGATGGAATCGCCTGTATGCACGCCCATAGGATCAACGTTTTCGATAGAGCAGATGATAATACAGTTGTCCGCTTTGTCACGAACCACTTCCATTTCGTACTCTTTCCAACCGATTATGGATTCTTCAACCAAAACTTCAGTCGTCGGTGAGATGGCAAGGCCAGAAGCAACAATCTGGTCAAATTCATCTTTATTGTAAGCAACACCGCCGCCTTGACCACCCATGGTAAAACTAGGGCGAATAATCATCGGCAGACCAATTTTTTCCATCGCTTTGCGAGCAGCATCCATATCGCGAACGACAGCACTGCGCGGCTGATCCAAACCGATTTTCTGCATGGCTGTATGGAACTCTTCCCGTCCTTCAGCTTTACGAATGGCATCGGCTTTTGCGCCGATCATTTCGACACCATACTTATCCAGTGTTCCACTTTCAAAGAGCGACATCGCTGCATTCAGCCCGGTTTGCCCTCCCATAGTTGGCAACAAAGCATCGGGACGCTCTTTTTCTATGATCTTGATCAGCATCTCCGGCGTAATGGGTTCCACATAAGTGGCATCCGCCGAATCTGGGTCCGTCATAATGGTCGCTGGATTAGAGTTCACCAGGATCACCCGATAGCCCTCTTCTCGCAAAGCTTTACAGGCCTGAGTTCCTGAGTAATCAAATTCACAAGCCTGACCAATAACAATTGGCCCTGCGCCTACAATGAGAATACTTTTAATATCTGTCCGTTTGGGCATATCGTTACAGCGCCTTCATCATTTTGACTTTGCAATCAGATCTACAAACCGCTCGAACAGGTAGTGACTGTCTTGCGGGCCGGGGGAGGCTTCGGGGTGGTATTGAACAGAGAAGACAGGTTTGCCTTCTAGTTTGATACCTTCAACTGAGCCATCAAATAGGGAAACATGACTTAAAGCCACACCATCTGGGAGAGTGTCACCATCGACCACGAATCCATGATTCTGGGAGGTAATTTCTACTTTGCCCGTGGTTAAATCTTTAACGGGTTGGTTACCGCCGCGGTGACCTATGTCCATCTTGTGGGTCTTAGCACCGAGCGCAATGGCCAACATTTGGTGACCGAGGCAAATACCGAAAACAGGCAAACCGCTCTCAACAATTTTTTTAATGTTAGGGCCTGCATATTCGCCCGTAGCAGCAGGATCACCCGGACCGTTAGAGAGGAAAACACCATCAGGGTTATAAGCCAGAACATCTTCAGCACTGGTGCTGGCAGGCACAACGGTCACTTTACAACCTGTTGCCGCCAGACAGCGGAGAATATTGTGTTTGGCGCCAAAATCCATGGCAACAACGTGGAACTTTTTCTCAGGGTTCTTGTCATAACCCTTTTCAATGGTCCAGGTACCCTCGGTCCATTCATAAGGCGCTTTACAGGTTACTTCTTTGGCAAGGTCTTGACCATTCAGGTCTGGGGTCGAAGATGCCATAAGTTTTAGAGCCTGAAGATCAATATCATCTTGCTCTGTATAAAGTAGAGCCGCGACCTTAGCCCCTTTGTCACGGATATGGCGGGTAAGTTGACGGGTATCAATATTGCTAACGCCAACCAGTTGCTTGGCCTCTAACCAGGCTTGTAGATGCTGAGTAGAGCGCCAATTGGCAGGGTCCGTAATATCAGCCCTGAGGATGCATCCTCTTGCTGCAGGCACGTTGGATTCTAAGTCTTCATCCGTCGTTCCGACATTGCCGATATGGGGGAAAGTAAAAGTAATGATTTGCCCTGCGTAAGAAGGGTCGGTCAGAATTTCCTGATAGCCTGTGATCGAGGTGTTAAAGCAAACCTCGCCAATGGCAATTCCCTGACAACCAACGCCTTTACCCCAAAATACGGTTCCGTCACTCAGAACCAGGGCAGCGTTTGTGCCAGGAGGCCTCACTCCGCTTGGAGTGGGGGCTATGGGTGCGTTAGAGTCAGACATGTTCACGCCAATCAACAAGTAAAAGAACGGCAAAAATAACAAATGAGCGACGCAGTTGGCGCCGACACACTATATAGTCCAACTTTCCCAAAAGGGGAGTCACAATCTGGTTTAAAATTAAGCCCAGACGATAGGACGCCGACGTTCGCGCAAATTCGGGCGTTGATAAGGGATTGTACGATCTGCGTCAAGCCTGTAATTATTTTAAAAACACTATATTTATCAATGAGTTACGAAAATTTTGAAGGTTGATTTTTGTGGTTTTTTCCTGTAGTCTCATCGGCTTTCCAGAACAAGATTGGGTGGGACTGTGCTTCGCGATAGCTTGAAAGACGCCATGAAGGCCGCAATGAAGGCCAAAAATACTCGTGAGACTCAAACTATTAGGCTCATTCTTGCCGCTCTTAAGGACCGAGACATTGCTTCACGTGGCAGTGACGCAGATGGATGCATTGATGATAAATCTATCATTGCCTTGCTCCAATCTATGGTTAAGCAACGCCGGGAAAGCATCATCATGTACGAAAAAGGTGGTCGTTTAGAGCTGGCGGAGCAGGAAGCCGACGAAATAGTCGTGATTGAAAAATTCCTTCCTAAACAAATGTCCGAGGAAGAAATCACTGCCGCAGTTAATGCGGTTGTTGAAGAATTAGGGGCTTCATCATTAAAAGAAATGGGCCAAGTTATGTCTGCACTTCGCGAACGTAACGCCGGATGTATGGATTTTGCCAAAGCTGGAGCAGCCGCTAAGAAAGCATTGGCTTAAGGCCTCATCGCAATAGACGACAAAAAGACGTTACGGGGTTTCACGCAGGAATAAACGCTTCATGGCCTTTACGCCTCAATTTCTTGATGAATTGAAGATGCGCACCAGTTTGTCTGGTGTGATTGGCAAGCATCTTAAGCTCGTGCGTAAAGGCAAAGACATGTGGGCCTGCTGCCCTTTTCACAACGAAAAGACCCCCTCTTTCCATCTTGAAGAACAAAAAGGCTTCTATCATTGCTTCGGTTGTGGGGAGAGTGGCTCAGCTATTGATTTCGTCATGAAGATTGACGGATTAAGCTTTCCTGAGGCGGTTCGCAATCTTGCCGAATCGGCAGGTATGGAAATCCCTATAGAGTCTCCTGAAGAACAAGAAAGAGCTCAAAGAGCAGAAAACCTCTATGAAGTGATGGAATTGGCAACGATTCATTTTGAAAAGCTCTTGCGGATGCCTGAAGGACGCGAAGCTCTGACTTATTTACAAAAACGGGGCTTAGGCGACTCCACCATAAAAAAGTACCGCCTCGGTTTTTCTGCGGATAGACGGGATGGCCTCAAAGGAGCTTTAACAAAAGAAGGTGCCACCGAAGGGCAAATGCTTGAAGCCGGGCTGATTATCCAACCCGACGACCAAAACCGTAAACCATATGACCGTTTTCGCGGACGCGTAATGTTCCCAATTACGGATACCCGCAGCCGAGTTGTCGCCTTTGGTGGGCGGATTCTTAAAGGCGACGGCCCCAAATATCTCAACTCGCCAGAAACCCCCCTCTTCCATAAAGGGCGTACGGTTTACGCCTTAGCCCAAGCCAGGGATTCGGCGCGCAAGAAAAAGGAAATCATTGTTGCTGAAGGTTACATGGATGTGATCGCCTTGTCGCAAGGGGGGTTTGAAAATGCAGTCGCCCCTCTTGGCACAGCTCTCACTGAAGAACAAATTGCCTTGTTATGGCGGGTAGAGCGGGAACCAGTACTATGTTTTGATGGAGATACAGCCGGACAGCGAGCGGCTGGACGAGCGGCTGAGCGGGCTCTCCCGCATCTTAAAGCAGGCTATGGGTTAAAGTTTGTCATCATGCCTGAAGGCGAAGACCCAGATACTCTTATCCAAAAACAAGGCCCACAAGCTATGCAGGCCTTGTTAGATGAATCCTTCCCTTTGTCAGAGCAAATCTGGCGAATGGAAGGGGGCAACGGCAATATTACGACACCCGAACAAAAAGGCTGGCTTGAAAAACGTCTCAAAGACCACGCTTTCTCAATTGAAGATAAAGACCTTCAAAGCCACTACCTAAATGATATTAAAGATCGTCTCTGGAAAATGGGGCGGCAAAAGGGAGGGGCGACTAAGTCCTGGTCATCTGGAAACAAAGGCCGAAAAGCCCCTTGGCAACAGGAGAAGAACACTCAACTGGATGCAAAATCAGGCCTCAGCACCTCTGTAGATCGGCGAAACCGCCATGAGCAAATATTATTAGCAACTCTGATAACCCATCCAGACATCGCAGATGATGTTGCAGAAAGGCTCGGATATCTTTCCTTTTCATCACCAGACCTTGACAAACTCCGTCAGGAGGTTTTAAAGACGCTGGCTGAGAAACCGACTCTTGATTTTAAGACGCTAGCGGACCATCTCAATGAAATGAACATTGAAAGTGGTGATCGCAGCGTCAATTTTTTGTTGAGCGCTGCAGTTTTTGGTCATGCAGGATTTGCCAGACCAGAGCGATCACAAGATGATGCATTAAAAGGCTGGGAACAGACCTTCAGACTATATGGACGTGAAGAACTACAAACGCAGATTAGGGACGCGCAACGGCGCCTTGAGGATAACCCCTCTGATGAAACCTATGCTGCTTTGCGGACACTTCGCGAAATGGAACAACAATTAGCAGAAGATGATTCCGATGATGAGTTCTAAACAGACTCGTAGTATCGGACATAATCTTGTGACTTATTAAGTGGGGTTTTAATGGCAGCTAAAGCGGCAAAGCAGAGCCAAACGACTGAACGTAGTGAAGAGGGCGGCGACGGCCCTCTTCTTGATTCCTTAGGTGCCGCCGTCAAAAAAATGGTGGCTAAGGGCAAAGAACGCGGTTTTGTCACTTATAATGAGTTGAACGAAGCGCTTCCTTCCGAGCAAGTATCCTCAGAACAAATCGAAGATACCATGACTATGCTCTCTGAAATGGGCATTAATGTGGTTGAAAACGAAGAAACTGAAGACACCGCAGCTGCTCCTGAAGCAGAAACAGAAGACGCCAGCACAGCCGGCAACGTTGCAGATGACGTTGGACGGACTGATGATCCAGTTCGTATGTACCTTCGGGAAATGGGAAGTGTTGAACTTCTCTCCCGTGAAGGCGAAATCGCCATTGCTAAACGGATCGAAGCCGGACGGGAAATGATGATCGGTGGTTTGTGTGAAAGCCCCCTGACTATCCGCTCTATTGTTGAATGGCATGATGCTCTCGTTGATGAGAAGATGTTGCTCCGTGACATCATTGACCTGGAGGCCACTCACGGCGTTACCCCAGTTGGCCTTGCCGTGGCACAAGGGGAGGAAGGCGAAGAGGTTGATGCAGAAGACGTTTCAGAGAATGAAGACAAAATAATCCCTGAAGAGGCTACTGAAGAATCTGACGACGACGAGACCGAAGAAGGCGAAGAAGGCGAGAAAGCCGAAGGTGAGCGCGAGCGCGAAGATGATGAGGATGACGATGAAGGAGAAAACACTCTTTCATTGGCTGCCATGGAACTCAAGCTCACACCTGAAGTTGTCGAAAATTTTGAAAAAATTGCGGCTCTTTATGAAAAGCTCCACAAGATGCAAGACCAGCGTCTGGATGCTTTACAAAAAGGCGACAAAGTCCCAGCGGCTCTTGAGAAACGCTACGAAAAAGTTCGTCATGAGTTGGTCGCCCTTATGGACGATGTTCACCTCAACAATTCACGTATCGAAGAATTGGTTGAGCACCTTTACGAAGTTAACCGGGCGATTATGGGTCTTGAAGGCAAACTCTTACGTCTTGCTATTAAATGCAAAATCAAGCGGGAAGACTTCTTAGAGCAGTACTTTGGGCATGAACTTGATCCAGGCTGGGCCGAACGGGTTGCTAAACTTCCCGGCAAAGGCTGGTCACGTTTTGTCGAAAGATATAGCGGCGAGATTGCTGATTTACGTGAAGGTATCAGCCTGATTTCTGAAGAAGCTAAAATGCCTTTAGGCGAGTTCCGCCGCCTGGTGAAAACCGTTCAAAAAGGTGAACGGGAAGCAGGAAAAGCGAAAAAGGAAATGATTGAGGCCAATCTGCGCCTCGTGATCTCCATCGCCAAAAAGTACACCAACCGCGGCTTGCAATTCCTCGATTTAATCCAGGAAGGCAACATTGGCCTGATGAAAGCTGTTGATAAGTTTGAATATCGCCGTGGTTATAAATTCTCGACCTATGCCACATGGTGGATCAGGCAAGCGATTACTCGGTCTATCGCTGATCAGGCTCGCACCATCCGTATTCCTGTGCACATGATTGAAACCATCAACAAACTGGTCCGCACTTCGCGTCAAATGTTGCATGAAATTGGTCGTGAGCCGACGCCAGAAGAACTGACCGTGAAGTTGAACATGCCTCTCGAGAAAGTTCGTAAAGTTCTTAAAATTGCCAAAGAACCTATCAGCCTTGAAACCCCCATCGGGGATGAAGAAGATAGCCACTTGGGTGATTTCATCGAAGATAAGAACGCTCTACAGCCTCTTGACGCAGCTATCCAAGGCAACTTACGCGAAACCACAACGCGCGTACTTGGCAGCCTAACTCCCCGTGAAGAAAGAGTTTTGCGGATGCGTTTCGGAATCGGAATGAATACAGATCATACCTTGGAAGAGGTTGGCCAGCAATTCTCCGTTACGCGTGAGCGTATCAGGCAGATTGAAGCCAAAGCGTTGCGCAAGCTGAAGCACCCAAGCCGCTCTCGCAAACTACGCAGCTTCCTCGACTACTAACTTCGTCAGACAAACTTTGTTTGTATAAATTTTAAGAGGGGTCTGTAAAATACAGGCCCCTTTTTTATACTTGGTTAGCCTTTGGAAACTTCAATCTTACGAGTTTTTTGTTTTTTTGGTTCAAGTTTGGCAACTTTGATCGTTAAGATTCCATCCTTATGGGCAGCAAAAATCTTCTCGCGATCAGCATCTTCAGGCAGACGGAATGAACGGGCAAAGGCACCATATACCCTTTCAGAAAAGTAATAGGTTTTACCTGTTTCCGTATGCTCATGCTTTTTCTCACCTGTTACCTTGAGGACATAATCATGAACTTCAACATGAATTTCCTCCTCAGTCACACCAGGAAGTTCCATGGAGATTTCATAATAGTCATCAGTCGCTGCTGCATCTGCGGTAGGAGAGAAGAAATCTGCAATCTTTGAGCCGAATACCCGTAGTGGATCATAAAGTTGTGTCCACCAATCACCTTCATGACGGCTGGGAACAGCATGTGATTCTTCAACCATTAAAGCCTCCTTTTGTTTGCAAAAAAGACTAAAAAAACTGAACTCTAGTTACGCTGCAAAAATATACACATCACTACTGTTAATAATATGGCCCTGTCAAAAACCCCAATCAAGGCATACAGATAAGATTAATGACAAAAGAATGAGCGAGAACTCTTTTCTGATCCATTTTCTTCTGCTATCAACCCTCTCGCATGGAGCTTTTAAGCTCTGCACGGTGGGTCCGTAGCTCAATTGGTTAGAGCCGGCCGCTCATAACGGTCTGGTTGTTGGTTCAAGTCCATCCGGACCCACCATTTTTCCTTGAAAAAGAATAGCCAGTTGGCCCCATAAACCATTAAACTGGTTTAGTGGCTTACAAATGAAGCTTCCATGTAGGGGGAGTATTTAATAAGCCCAATGCTATCAGGCAAAAATTAAGTTCCTGGGAGCGTTACGAGCGCTAGGCGAGAAGCACGCTTACCCAGGAATTTAAGCTGCTAGTTTAGCAAGCAGCTGAATAATTGATTAAACGGCTCTAGCGCGACGACCTGGGCGTTTAATGCAATTTTGTACGGTTAAGATACGAGCAGCGCGTTGTGCACGGCTTCTGGTATTCTTAGAACCACGGCGTGGAGACGAGCTTTTAGCCCCTCTTCTACCTGTCGAACTTTTAGCCATTTTAGTCTCCTATAATTTAATCTATGCCTTAATTTTGTGTTCTATAGGAGATAGCGTCCTCTTTGGCAACATTTTAACGCTGTAGAGTAGCTTCTTGCTTAATTAAAGCTCTATAAGCATGCCAACTGGCATGCCCCACAAGGGGAAGGGTGAAGGCAAGGCCGATAAAACCGGTAAGCAAACCAGCCCCGGTTATCGTAACAATGGCCGCTGCCCAAACCATCATCGTCTTAAAGTTAACAATGACAGCAACAACACTTGTGACAATACCCTGGATAAGGCCGACCTTTTTATCCATCATATAGGGAAGCGAAATTGCACCGGTGGCAAAGGCAACAAAGGCCAAAAGACTGCCAAACAAGGTTCCAACAGCTAAGAAGATGTAACCATCCATGGTAAACAAGATCGCATTCAACATGCTCTGCAGATCAAAAGGGGTATAGGGGAACGATAGGGCAAATATCAGCACCGAAATTCTGAGCCAAACAACAAGAAACATAAGTTGAGCCAAGCCCATAGCTATGAGGGAAATTTTATTAGTGCGCCAGGCCGAAACAGCCTTCCAAATGGATGGGTTTTCGTCAACTTCCAGAGAGCGGCTTATGGCGTAAAAACCAACCGTCAAAGAAGGGCCAATTAAGAGGAAACCTTGAATAGCCGGTGCAATAAGATATTCAAAACCACTGTAATACATGCCGACCGTCATAACGAGCCCAGCAATGACAAAAATAAGTCCACAACTAAAACTAACAATGCCCGAGGCTTTAAAGTCTCGCCACCCTGCTGCTAACCACAGGAAGACATCTTCAATCTCCACCTTATTAATATGGTTTTCATAAGGCAAGCCAGCGCCTCCTGTTCCCGAAGGTGATGGTTGTGGTGTATCATTCATCAGATCGGCCCCCGCCCATGCTTTTATTTATTTAATAATTAAAAATTGCACAGAAACGCAATCAAACAAAATAAAATATTATAATGTTCTTTAGGTAGCACCCTCACAACCTCATTATTCCCCTACGTAAATTGCCCTAAAATCATTCACATTGGTTAGGGTGGGGCCTGGGATGACAAGGGCATCTAGGGTCTCAAAGAAGCTATAAGCATCATTGTTAGCAAGATATTTTTTGGGGTTTAGACCTGCGGCTTGGGCTTTTGCGAGCGTATCAGGGCCAATCATGGCTCCGGCGTTATCTTCGCTGCCATCTATGCCATCGGTATCACAGGCAATAGCATAGATACCAGGAGCACCATTCAAAGCGATAGCAAGAGAGAGGAGAAATTCTGTATTAGGGCCACCTCGCCCATTCCCTTGGATAGAAACCGTTGTTTCTCCTCCAGAAAGAATTAAGGCTGGCGTAGCGAGGGGTTGGTTCCTCTCAGCTACTTGTAGGGCAATTGCAGCCATGACTTTGGCAACTTCACGAGATTCACCTTCCACCCGATCACTTAGAATCATAGGGGTGATACCATTTCGTTTGGCGATTTCAGCTGCAGCTTCAAGAGACATTTGCGGCGTGGCAATAAGGGTATTCTGTACCTGATCAAAGAGAGGATCATGAGGCTTTATGGTCTCAGCCTCAGGAGATTTAAGGAAGGTTTGTAAGCTCTCAGAAAGTTCAACCTGATAACGGTTCAAAATATCTTGCACATCTTGAGCGCTGGTTTCATCTGGAACTGTTGGGCCTGATGCGATAAAGGCAAGGTCATCTCCCGGCACATCAGAAATCATCAACGAAACAACTCGTGCCGGGCTACAAGTTTTTGCCAGCCGTCCCCCTTTAACCTGGGACAAATGCTTTCTGACCGTATTTATTTCTGTAATGGTTGCCCCACAAGCGAGCATATCTTGAGTGAGCTTTTGCTTATCGTGAAGGGTAACGCCCTCTGGTGGCATCATGAAGAGAGCTGAACCACCACCAGAAGCGAGACAAAGCACAAGGTCATCTTCTTTCAAACCCTGTACTGTGTTGATAATTTCATTTGTAGCATCAACACAAGCTTGATCTGGAACAGGGTGAGAGGCTTCTAGTACTTTAATTTTTTGGCACTCGACAGCATGCCCGTATCTGGTGACGACAACGCCTTCTACATCCCCTTCCCAGCTATCTTCAACCGCTTTGGCCATAGCAGCCGCGCTTTTGCCAAAGCCAATAACAACGGTTCTTCCCTTGGGTTTATCAGGGAGATACTTTGGGACACAAAATTTGGGGGCTGCTGCATCTACAGCGGCCTGAAACGTTTCTAAAAGAATTTTTTCTGAAC
>JAPHRK010000069.1 GCA_026196105.1 Rhodospirillales bacterium
ATAAAACAAGTCATTCATTGAGAGAATCTCCTTTGCCTCAATGAATCACAGATTAGCTCAATTGGGAATCTTAAAATTTAATGGGTCCTGAGCCTAAGCACTCAAGTGATTTACTATTCAAGCGATTGATCATGACGAAAACTGACGCAAAATGACTGGTTGGGGGAGAAGTAAAGAATGGGGATTAAGTTGCATTGGCAGCTATGGAGAAGCATAATCCCCAAGCTTTAATTATGTAACCTAATTAGTGGAGCCTATATGACAGCCATCGACACCATTCTAAATCGCAAATCTATCAGGCGATTTTTGCCCACCCAGGTGCCGAAAGAGCTTATAGAAAAAGTACTCGCCTTGGCTTCACGTGCCCCAAGTGGCACCAATGTTCAACCTTGGAAGGTTTATGTGTTGCAAGGAGAGGTGCGAAATAATTTTTGTGCGGAGATAAAAGCTGCTTTTCTCTCTGGCTCAGATGAATACAAGTCTGAATTCAATTATTTTCCTGCCAAATTTAAAGAACCATTTTTAGGGCGCCGCCGGAAGATCGGTTTTGACCTCTACGGTCTTGTGGGGATCGAAAAAGGCGATAAAGAACGAATGAAGGCCCAGCATGCTCGCAACTTTGACTTCTTTGATGCGCCTGTTGGGTTGATCTTCACCATCGACAAAGGGTTTGGTCAGGGCAGTTATCTTGACTGTGGCATGTTGATGCAAAACGTAATGCTCACGGCTAAAGCCGAAGGATTAGACACCTGTCCACAAGGTGCCTTTGCTCCTTACCATACCATTATCCGAAAACACCTCGGTGCCTCAGAAGAAGAAACGATTCTCTGCGCTATGTCCCTTGGTTATGCAGACCCAGCGGCACCAGAGAATAGCCTAGAAACCGAACGCGCACCTTTGTCTGATTTTGTGACTTTCTTGGGTTAATCTTTATCCGAAGTATTCAAGGGCCTTTTGAGCCACTACATCGCCTTCTTCCTGTACAAAATGTCCGGCTGTTGCCATTTCAAGTGGTTTTGAGCAGCCTTTAATGTGGCTGCGAAGATAGGCCATGGCGGGTGGGCCAAGAACGGGGTCTTGCATACCAACTGCCATAAATGCTTTCCCGCTCCATTCGGTAGAGAACCAGTCTCTAGCTTGTCGAGATAGGGCCGCGCCTTCAGCGTCGGGGTTATCTGGGACCAAGTTAGGAAAACGCCTAACACCTGCTTTATAGTTCACGTCAGGGAAGGGAGCGTCATAGGCTTTCCATTCGGCTTCGCTTAGGTTCGGGCAACTGCGTTTAAACAAGTTGCCAACATTCATATCCGGATTGGCATTGCTAAAGGCACGCCAATCAGTGAAGCCTTTGCCCAAGGGGACATCACCCGTGCCAAGAGCTGTGTTCATGACAATCATGCGGGTGAAACGGTCTGACATTTCCATAGGAAGAGTGAGGCCAAGAAGCCCTCCCCAATCCTGACATACCAAGGTTATGTTTTTGGGGTCCAGGCGTTCTATCAGCGTGACCAACATGCCTCGGTGGAAGTTATAGGTATAGATCGCATCTTCCTTAGGTTTGTCAGATTTGCCAAAACCAAGCAGGTCTGGGGTAATGGATCGATGACCTGCTGCACTAAAAACCGGGATCATTTTACGATAGAGGTAGCTCCAAGAGGGTTGACCGTGAAGGCAGAGGAAAACCTGATCTGCATCACTTGGCCCTTCATCCAGATAATGAACCCTTAAACTTTCATAGCCCTCAAGATCTTCAACGTAATTAGGGGCGAAATTATATCCAGGGAGATTTTCAAACCGATCCTCTGGTGTGCGAAGGGCGTCGATGGTCATAACTTCCTGCTTTCAGTTTATCTCTGGATTCAATAAATATACCTTGGGGTTAAATTTGTCTCAATTTGTTGGTTTGTGCAACAGGAATTTTCATCTTATTCTTGAATATTGGTTTGCCAGCGCGAGTAAAACTTTGAGTGATAAAAAGAAACATTATGTGACGCCTTCGGGCTTTAGCGCCTTAGAAGATGAACTAAATCATCTTTGGAAGGTGGAACGACCAGAGATGGTTAAGGTGGTTTCCTGGGCGGCTGGAAACGGGGACCGCTCTGAGAATGGCGATTATATCTATGGCAAAAAGCGCTTGCGGGAAATTGACCGTCGAGTGCGATATCTCCGGCGGCAGCTAGAGAATGCTATCGTTGTTAACCCAGAAGAACAGCAAGGCCATGGGCAGGTTCGCTTTGGGGCCAAGGTCACTTATGTCAATTTGAATGATAAAGAAATTACCGTTCAGATTGTGGGTATGGATGAGGCAGACGTTGCACAAGGAAAGATTAGTTATATCTCTCCTATCGCCAAAGCTTTGATGAGGTTAAAGGTCGGAGATTCCAAAGAAATTATGCTTCCAGGAGGCATGGATGAGCTTGAAGTTTTGAGCCTTGAGTATCCGCTTTAGAGATTCATTGCCCTTTATCTGAACTAAGACTGGAATTCCCCCTATTCAACGCGCTATAAAGCGCCAAATTATTTTCTATCAAGCCCCAGATCAGGGGTAGCCGATAAAACACGGAGTTATAGATGAGCTTTACGATCATTGAAGAATGCACCCCTCGCCTTAATCGTTCTGAGCTAGCAGTTCCTGGGTCTAGCCCCAAATTCTTTGAGAAGGCCCTTAAAGGGTCGGCCGACGTTATTTTCCTCGATTTAGAAGATGCCGTTGCCCCAGATAAGAAAGAAGAAGCCCGCAAGAACGTTATTCAGGCGGTCAATGATCTTGACTGGAAAGGCCACGGTAAAACAGTTTCTGTTCGTATCAATGGTCTCGATACCCATTATATGTACCGTGATGTTGTTGATATCATGGAACAAGCTGGTGAAAAACTTGACCTGTTCATGATCCCAAAAGTGGGAACTGCTGCTGATATCTACGCGGTTGATATGCTGGTTACGCAAATTGAAGCGGCAAAAGGCATCAAATCCCGGGTTGGCTTTGAGATTATTCTCGAAACTGCTATGGGCTTACGCAATGCGGACGAAATTGCTGCTGCCAGCCCACGGAACGAATCTCTACACTTTGGTGTTGCTGATTATGCAGCCTCAACCAAAGCGAAAACAGTTGGAATCGGTGGCGCTGTTGCTGATTACCACGTATTGACTGACCCAGACGAAAACGGCGAACGCCAAAAGCATTGGGGCGACCAATGGCACTATGCCATGAACCGTATCGTTATTGCCGCTCGCTCAAACGGCTTGCGTCCGATTGATGGCCCTTTTGGCGATTTCTCTGATCCTGATGGCTACCGCGCTCAAGGCGGACGTGGTGCAGCGTTGGGCTGTGAAGGTAAATGGGCCATCCACCCAAGCCAAGTTGATCTTGCCAATGAGCTCTTCTTACCAACTGACGAAGAGATGGGTAAAGCCCGGGCAATTCTTGAAGCTATGGAGCAAGCGCAAAAAGATGGCATGGGCGCGGTTGCACTCGGCGGAAAATTGATTGATATTGCTTCTATCAAGCAAGCCAAGGCTATGGTTGCTAAGGCTGACCAGTTAGAACTTAAAACCAAGCTTCTCGGAGAGTAAACGTCGGTGCACAATTTCCTCGATTTTGAAAAGCCAATCGCTGAACTTGAAGGCAAAATTGCTGAGTTGAGACACTTGTCCAGCTCAGATGAGATGAATATTGCTGAAGAGGTCACGAAGCTTCAGATTAAGCTCGATAAGATGTTACGTACAACTTATCAAAAGCTCACACCGTGGCAGAAAACCAAAGTTGCCCGTCACCCAGATAGGCCCCATACGGTTGATTATATCAGTGGGTTGATCGAGGACTTCACCCTTATGGCTGGAGATCGACTATTTGCTGAAGATGCTGCCATTACTGGCGGTATCGGACGTTTCCGGGGCCATTCAGTTATGGTGATTGGTAACGAGAAAGGCCACGATACGGATAGCCGTATTAAGCATAACTTCGGTTCAGCTCGTCCTGAAGGCTATCGCAAAGCCCAACGGCTGATGAATATGGCTGACCGCTTTAAGCTTCCCGTGATTACTTTTGTTGACACCTCTGGGGCCTACCCCGGAATTGATGCTGAAGAACGGGGCCAGGCTGAAGCCATTGCGCGCTCAATTGAGACTTGTTTGTCAATTAAAACACCTCTGATCTGCGTGGTCATTGGGGAAGGTGGCTCCGGTGGGGCTATCGCGATTGCTACAGGTAATCATATTTTGATGCTAGAGCATGCGGTTTATTCTGTCATATCTCCAGAAGGCTGTGCGTCTATCCTATGGCGCAACAGCGATAATGCTGAAGATGCGGCTGAAGCGATGAAAGTAACGGCTCAAGACCTCAAGAACCTGGATGTTATCGACGACATTATTACAGAACCCATGGGTGGTGCTCACCGGGAGCCTGAAATTATCATCAAAGACGTTGGCGATGCTATCGAAAAAGCTTTGCTTGAGCTGTCGAAGGAAGATGGTGGAGTTCTTAGAGCTAAACGCCGTGAAAAATTCCTTGCCATGGGTAAAAAAGGTTTAAGTTAGTTTTGTTTTGAGGAAAATTTTCTATTAGATAATTGTGTAGTAGTAAATATTTTTCTTAAACAGGCAATTCTATAAAATATTAAAGCACACTTTCTATTTGCTCTTCTCCATACTGTTGAAATCAAGAACAGATACTGGCAAAGAGTGAAAGTGTGAACCATGGCAATTATCGAAAGCTACCATAAAAACTCATCTACCGTTGTTGGACGGGGTGGTGTTTATGATGACATCACACAAACCATTGGCAACACACCGCTCGTGCGTCTCAGTCGTCTCGCTGCTGCTTATGAGGTCAAAGGTGAGATACTAGCTAAAGTTGAAAGCTTTAACCCAGCAGGTTCGGTTAAAGATCGGGCAGCTTTTACTATGATCGAAAAAATGGAGCTTGAAGGCAAGATTGGCCCCGATACTGAGTTGATTGAAGCAACTTCTGGGAATTGCGGTGTTGCCGTTGCCTGGGTGTGTGCCATGAAAGAAATCCCTCTGACTATCGTTATGCCTGAGCATATGTCTGTTGAACGGCGGAAAATGCAGGCTTTGTTTGGGGCCAAACTGGTTCTTACTCCTAAAGAATTAGGAACTAAAGGAGCAATCGATAAAGCCAACCAACTGGTTGAGAGATATTCTCATATGCAAATGCTAGGTCAATTCTCAAATAGTTCGAATACTTCAGCCCACCGCAATGGAACTGCTGAAGAGATATGGACGGATACCCACGGTAAAGTCGATGTTATTGTTGCTGGTGTTGGTACTGGAGGAACGATTTCAGGTTTGGCTGAGGCTTTGAAAGCTAAAAACTCAAACCTTAGAGTCGTTGCTGTAGAGCCGGCCTCTTGCCCGGTATTATCTGGCGGTCGTTCTGGTGTTCACAAAATTCAAGGGCTTAGCTCTGGTCACGTGCCGGATATTTTAAGAACTGACCTGATTGATGAAATTATCACTGTAGAAAATCAAGATGCGATTGCTATGGCTCGGATAGTTGCGCGGAAAGAGGCTATAGCGGTTGGAATTTCTTCAGGTGCTGCGGCTATCGCGAGCCTAGAAGTTGCAAAGAGATCAGAGATGGATGGCAAGACAATCGTCACCATCTTTGCTGATTTTGCAGAGCGGTATATCAGTACCGATGTTTTTGCAGGGATGTAATTTAAGCTTTTTCTTTCCTCTCTCAACAATAGGGAGAGGAATTATTTTGTTGCATTAATAGTAATTATAGAAAATAATTCTTGTATGGATGCTATAGATAAAAAAATACTTCGCCTCATACAAAAAGATGCCACTCTTTCGATTTCTGATATTGCAGAAAAAGTGGCTCTTTCGGTAACCCCTTGTTGGCGGCGTATTCAAAACCTCGAAGCTGCAGGGGTTATATTAAAAAGAGTGGCCTTACTCGATCAGCAAAGTCTCAACCTAACAACAACGGTCTTTGTCGCCATCAAAACTGCCGATCATAGTTCCCAATGGTATGAAAGGTTTTCTAAAGCTGTGAACCACATTGATGAGGTGGTTGAGTTTTACCGGATGAGCGGTGACGTAGACTACCTTCTTAAGATCGTTGTTCCTGATATTCCGAGCTACGATGCGGTTTATAAGCGATTGATTGAGCAAGTGCCTCTTTCAGATGTCAGTTCCTCTTTTGCCATGGAACAAATTAAACTCTCCACAGAACTCCCCCTTGATTATGTAGATTAGAGCTGAGCTGTTCTACGAAGCCTATTACCCTATCTGTTCATATTCAGCGTATCTAAAAGGTATGATGGCACAGAAATGAATGTCGAACCTTTTGAGCAAGAATCAAATGGCGTAAATCAAAGGGCTTAGGAGCTATCTCTCCTCACTAACTAGACGACTAATCAGTGAGGATGATAATTGGTCCTATGCAAGGCGCCCATGGCAGTGCTTATATTTTTTGCCTGTACCACAGGGGCAAGGTTCATTGCGTGCGATTTTACCCCAAGTACTTGGATCGTTAGGGTCTCTTTCGTCCGCCCCTTTGCGGGTTTTTATCGGCACTGCAGCTGCGGAACCATACTCTTCAGCGGATTCAGCAAAAGCAGGGTCTTCATGGCCTTCATGAGTCACCTGATTGTTGCCTTGGTATTCAGGTACTTCTTCCTCAGCTTGAAACTCAACATGGGCGAGTAGGGTTGTGACCCTTTCACGCAAATCGTCCAGCATTATATCAAAAAGGCTGAAAGCTTCCCGTTTATATTCATTGAGCGGGTCTTTCTGAGCATAGGCCCGCAAGCCAATACCTTGACGAAGGTGATCAAGCGCCAACAGGTGCTCTTTCCAGATTTGGTCGAGAAGTTGGAGAAGAATGCTCTTCTCCACAGACCGCATCATTTCTGGACCAGTGTCGATTGCCTTTTTCGCCATTTTATCTTTAACAGCAGCTGTTAGGCGCTCGTGAATTTCTGTTTCGGCAATCCCTTCTTCTTTGGCCCAATCAGCAAAAGGAAGGTCGAGGCCAAAGATACGCAAGGTTTCTTCATGCAGGCCTTGGATATTCCATTGTTCAGCATAAGCTTTCTCAGGAATACAGGTATGGACAATATTATCAATAACGTCGTCACGCATTTCTTCAATGGTTTCGGAAACTTCTTCTTCTGCCATCAGTTCTTTACGTTGCTCGAAGATCACCTTACGTTGATCGTTCATCACGTCATCGAACTTGAGCAGATTTTTCCGAATTTCGAAGTTCCGAGCTTCCACTTTTTGCTGAGCTTTTTCTAAAGCTTTGTTCACCCAAGGATGGACAATGGCTTCACCTTCTTCAAGGCCGAGCTTTTGTAACATTCCATCCATACGCTCAGATCCAAAGATACGCATGAGGTCATCATCAAGGGAGAGGAAGAACGAAGATGTCCCAGGATCGCCTTGACGACCAGAACGACCCCGGAGTTGGTTATCAATCCGGCGACTTTCGTGCCGTTCAGTACCAACCACATAAAGCCCACCAGCCTTCATAACGATTTCCCGATATCCGGCGATCTCAGCTTTGATTTCTTCGATCTTTTTCTCTTTTTCGGCACCTTCAAGGTGTTCGGCTTCTTGAGTAATCCGCATGTCCAAATTGCCGCCCATCTGGATATCAGTACCACGACCCGCCATGTTGGTCGCGATGGTCACAGCACCTGGAGCGCCAGCTTGCGAAACGATCCCAGCTTCTTGCTCATGGTAGCGGGCGTTAAGAACATGGTGCTTAACCTTATTCTTTTTAAGCAAAGTTGACAGTTGCTCTGAGCGCTCAATACTGACTGTTCCAACAAGAACAGGCTGTTGGCGTTTTTGACAGTCGCTTACCAGCTTAACGATAGCCTCGTCTTTTTCTGCAGTGGTACGATAAACTTCATCGTCATTGTCGATGCGGATACAATCTTGGTTAGTCGGAATTTCGATAACTTGCAAGCTGTAGATTTCATCAAACTCACTTGCTTCCGTCATTGCCGTACCGGTCATGCCAGCAAGCTTGGGATAGAGGCGGAAGTAGTTTTGAAAGGTGATCGAAGCTAAGGTTTGGTTTTCATTCTCGATATTCACACCTTCTTTGGCTTCCAAAGCTTGGTGCTGACCTTCAGAATAACGGCGGCCTTCCATCATCCGACCTGTGAATTCATCAATGATGACCACTTTACCGTCTTTAACGATGTAATCAGTATCTAATTCGAAAACCTTATGGGCACGAAGAGCTTGGTTTGCGTGGTGTACGAGTGAAATATTAGTGATATCGTAGAGGTTACCTTCGGTCAGAAGGTTCGCTTCTCGTAAGAGGTTCTCCAGAGTTTCAGTGCCTTTTTCCGTAAAGCTTGCCCCTTTGTTTTTCTCATCCAGTTCGAAGTCGTCATCGGCCAATTTGGGCATTAACTTATTGATGGCGGTATAAAGTTCAGAATTGTCATCAGTTGGGCCAGAAATGATCAACGGAGTCCGAGCTTCATCAACCAGGATCGAATCAACCTCATCGACGATAGCAAAGTTGAATTCACGTTGGACCATATCTTCCAGGCGGAATTTCATATTGTCACGCAGATAATCAAAACCTAATTCGTTATTCGTGGCATAGGTAATGTCTGAGTTGTAAGCGCGTTGGCGGTCTTCGTCGGTGATGCCATGAACAATACAGCCAACGGTCAAGCCAAGGAATTCAAATATCTGTCCCATCCAGGCAGCATCGCGCTGGGCGAGATAATCATTGACGGTAACCAC
>JAPHRK010000076.1 GCA_026196105.1 Rhodospirillales bacterium
ATCGCCCGTTTTGCCGTCTGCATCAACAGCACCCCGGTGCCACAGTTTGCCCAGAGCTGAAATACCAGCTTCAACCACAGCACGGGTTGGTACTCCATCGACAGCGGCAATCATGCCAACCCCGCAAGCATCACTTTCATGAGCTGGGTCATAAAGGCCATTTTCACTTAGGTGCTTAATGTTTGCCTCTTGGCGAGCTAGTTCATTTTTCATGGTCATTCTCCCTCTCAAGAAGCTGCAGCAAGCTGAGTTTTGTTTTCTATATAACGGCGGATGCCTTCAGCAGCCTCCCGCCCATCCCGGATCGCCCAGACCACCAAGGAGGCCCCCCGGACAATATCACCTGCGGCAAAAACACCGTCTAAGCTGGTCATTTTACTGGTATCATCAATAGTTACTGTGCCCCAGTCGGTCACTTCCAGGCTCTCTTCCCCAAACTTCTTAGGTAGATCTTCCGGCGCGAAGCCAAGAGCCATCACCACTAGATCAGCCTCAACTTCAAACTCTGAACCTTCAATAGGTTGAGGCGTTTGGCGGCCACTTTCATCAGCAATACCGAGGTGCATTTCAACCGCACGAACGCTGGTAACGTGACCTTCTCCCAAGAAGGCCTGGGGATTAGCAAGCCAAACGAACTCGACTCCCTCTTCTTCTGCATGTTGAACTTCACGAGCAGAACCCGGCATATTGACCCGGTCACGACGGTAGTAGCATTTAACCGATTTAGCCCCTTGGCGAATGGCCGTACGGACACAATCCATCGCCGTATCTCCGCCGCCAATGACGACAACGTTTTTGTCCTTGGCATTCAAAGTGCCATCTTCAAAAGAAGGAACTGAATCCCCTAAGCCTTTACGGTTGGAAGTGATCAGGTAATCCAAGGCCTGTACAACGCCGCCTAAGTCATTACCCGGCACCTTAATGCCGTGAGCTTTATAAACTCCTGTGGCAATCAACAAAGCATCATGCTTTTCACGAAGGTCACTCAAAGTTGCGTCTCTGCCTACTTCGAAAGACAGATGAAAATTGATTTTGCTTTCTTTCATCAACTTAGCTCGACGCTCGACCACTTCTTTATCGAGCTTAAAGTTGGGAATACCATAAACCAGCAGACCACCTACTCGATCATGGCGATCATAGACATGAACTTGGAAGCCTCGGCGACGTAGTTCTTCCGCCGCAGCCAAACCAGCCGGGCCTGCCCCAATTATACCGACCGAATCGGTTTTTTCCGTCGATGGTTTGATAGGTTTGACCCAATCATTTTCAAATGCGGTATCGGTCAGGAACTTTTCAATTGACCCAATGGTCACGGTGTCATGACTGGATTGCTCCAACACACACGCACCTTCACAGAGGCGATCCTGTGGGCAGATACGCCCGGTGATTTCTGGGAAGTTATTTGTCGCTTGTGACAAACGAAAAGCATCTTCAAGTCGCCCATCCGCTGTAAGTTGGAGCCAGTCGGGGATGTTGTTATTTAAGGGGCAACCCACATGACAAAAGGGAATACCACACTGCTCACAACGTGAGGATTGTTCTGCCGCTTTTGGCACAGGGAAACCTTGATAGATTTCACCGAAATCCTTGGCACGCTCATGGGAGTTTCGTTTCTCCGGCATCTTTTGGTCGACAGACGTGAACTGCTGCATGGCTTTCGTCATGGCGGTACTTCCTAATATCTTGATCAAATGACTTTTTATTAAGTCGGGTGTTTGTCAATAATTGGCGCATGGTCGAAATGTCGGTAGGGGAGAAGAGCTTCACCCAAGTGCGCCGTTGATAATTCTAGCCCCTATATGCCCGAATTTTTATTCCTATTCAAGGGAAAACACCCATATAGGTAAGTATAACTGTCCTTATTCAAGGATTATTGACACGGTTAAAAGGTAAATTACTTATAGCATCCTGTTATTGGTACCAAATTGGTACCAATAGTTTTCTTTAGCAATTTATTTCCCGGTGCTATAAGCAAAACATAATAATATGAGGGGAGTACGGCGTGGAGCTTCTGCATTTAGCGGTTCTCGCGATTATTCAAGGAATAACCGAATTTTTACCGATTAGTTCATCGGGTCACTTAGCACTTGTTCCCATCTTCACGGGTTGGAAAGACCAGGGCTTGTTGATGGACGTTGCCGTTCATGTGGGCACCCTCGGGGCGGTTATGGTTTATTTCTGGCGTGATATTTTCGACATGCTCTATGGCCTAGGGCAAATGTTGAAAGGTAAAAGTCATAAAGGGGCTAAGCTGTTTGGGCTCGTCTTTTTCAGTACTTTGCCTGTTATCGGGGCAGGGTATTACATCAATGAATTTTACGATATTGATTCACTAAGAACCCTCGAAGTCATCGGCTGGACCACCCTCGGGTTTGGTGTTCTTCTATATTTTAGTGATAAATTCGGCATGACCATAAACCGGGTAGAGCATATGACCTGGGGAACTGCAATAATGATCGGGCTTGCTCAATGCTTGGCTCTTATCCCTGGTACATCTCGCTCTGGCATTACCATGACAATGGCACGAATTTTAGGGTTTGAGCGCTCAGATGCTGCCCGTTTTTCTATGCTGATGTCTATACCAACCATCCTAGGAGCGGGCGCTCTCAAAGGCTTAGAACTTTATAAATCCGGCAACCACCAACTGACATCAGATGCCTTTATGGGCGCAGGGCTTTCATTTGCAGTTGCCTTGGTGTCCATTGCCCTCTTAATGGCCTGGCTCCGCCGGGCAACATTCACACCTTTTGTCATTTACCGCCTGCTTTTAGGGTCGGCACTGTTAGCTTTAGCTTACGCATGATCGCGAATTTTAACCGTCTCTGAAATATCTTGAACAGCCTGGGTGTCCTTAACATCCATGGTAAAGGCTTTTTGGATAGCCTTAGATAGCTGAGGGAGAAGGTCGATATCTTTTTTGCTCGGAGCTTGAGGCTTTTTAGCAACGCGAACAGCCACATCATTGACGGACTGACAAAGCTCTCCTACGTGGGCGTATTGGGTTGATTTTAGCCGCTGGCCAAAATCCTTTGAGACGTCGATCAATCGCTTGATTAAGGGGAGAACCGCTTTATCAGGTGGCCCTTGATAAAGAGGCACAATCTGCTTAACCAGATATTCAATTTGAAACGCATGGCGTTCCACTTTTTGCTCATTGATACTGCTGAGGGTTTTCTGAATTTCAGCTTCCATTTCATCCAAACTACCCCCAGTCGCCCTTACAGCAACAGGGTTAGGAACAGCAATGGTTTCAATTTTTTGAGTGCCAGGTCGGTGCCCTGAACGACGATCTGGACCAACATAATCAGTCGTAACGACAAACTCTTTTCGCGACTTGGTTAAAATCATGATCCGTTCAGCAACTTTACCCGCCGAGATCGGTTTAAGCAGCATGTCATCTGCACCGGCTCCTGCAACTTGATGAACCAATTCTTTGGTTGGGTTTTCGAGCAATCCAATAATAACGATAAAGGGATTTACCCCCATTCTGTTATGACGAATATCCGATACCATTTGGCTAAAATTGCCACCTTCAAGGCCCGCATCACAGACAAGAAGATCAACTTTATCTGCCTCAACAGCTTCTCGAATAACCTTCATATTGGCGCTGTGGAGCACGTTATGAAACCCGTGTTGCTGCAAGATTGCAACCAAGGCTGCTCTTAAATCTCTATTAGGATCGCCAATGGCCAAGCGAACTTTTTCAAAATCATACTCGGCCATGAACTAATCCATATCGTAAAAATGTGGGCCATAGGTTAATCACACTGAACATTTTTTCTGAACTCCTTTTTCTTATCCGCTCAATGAAATGAATTTAAAACCGTTTCAATTTCACCCCGTTGCTTTGATTGATTTTGAAATATCACGAGCGAGTTCAACGTCTTGTTGATCCGCAGCAAAAGCTTTGTTGATAGCTTGCGCCAAATTGGGAAGCAGCCCTATATCTTTGCGCTCAGGCTTAAGGGGTCTTTTAGAAATTCGTTCTGCCACTTCATGCATCGTATTGCATAGCTCACTGACGTGAGCATATTTTGTGGTTTCAAGCCTTGCCCGAATATCTTCTGAAACGTCAACCAAACGCTGGACAAGAGGGGTCACTTCCTTCGTTGCTCCTGTTCGGTAGATAGGCATGATTTTGTTGACTAAATACTCAATTTGGAAAGCGTGACGCTCAACTTTTTGTTCATTAATCACATGAAGGGCCGCTTGCATTTGCTCTTCCATATCCGCCAAGCTACCGCCCGATGTTTTAACCGCTAAGGGGTTTGGCGCATCAATCTGTGGAATTTCCTGACCTTCCCTTTTAGGTGCCCCTGCTTTGCGGCGGTCTGGCCCAATGTAATCTGTGGTAACAATAAATTTTTTACGGGTTTTGGTGAGGTTAACAATGCGCTCCGCAATAAGCCCTGCCGAAATGGGCTTAAGAATAAGATCATCAACACCAGCATTGATAATATTTCGAACTTTATCACTCGCCGGCTCATCAGCAAGAACCATGATAACGACAAAGGGATTAGAGCCCATTCGATTATAACGGATATCCTTAGCGAGCTGGCATAAATCACCCTCAGGCAGGTCAACATCACACACGATTAAATCGGTGCGGCTGGCTGCGGCGGCCTCTTCAATACGAGGCATGGTGCCACTATGAACAACATTGTGGAAACCGTGCTGGCGTAAAATAGCAACCAAACTTTGCCTGAGATCTCGATTCTGGTCCCCCAAAGCCATCGTCACATTTTCAAAATTAATCTTACCCACGCACTAAACCATTCAAGAGTTATATTTTTTAATTAATTGGGAATTTATTGCACAGAGTTAAAGAAAATTCTAATCGGCAAGAGTATATATATTGGATAATTCTTGGATAATTCGACGAAAAAAGAAGCTTAATCTGGAGTTAGAATAATGCCTTCCAATCATTCCCCTAACCGTTGGTTTATTGTTTTTGGATCTATCCTCATACAGCTCAGCCTTGGAGCTATTTACGCTTGGTCCGTTTTTACCCCCGCCCTCAAAACCGCAGGCTGGAGCAAGATGGATACCCAAGTGGTTTTTGCCGTTGGTTTAGTCTCTTTTGCTGTGGTTATGGTCTTTGCCGGGCGCGCCATGGCGAAGTTGGGGCCCCGCAAACTTGCCGCCAGTGGTGGCATAACTTTAGGGGCTGGATATATCCTTGCTGGTCTTTTTGGCGGGACTGATTTCTGGATTATTTGTCTTGGTGTCGGCCTCATTGGTGGTGCCGGGATTGGTTTAGGCTACGTAGTGCCCATTGCTGTTGGCATGCGCTGGTTCCCTGACAAGAAGGGCCTAATTACAGGTCTCGCCGTAGCAGGGTTTGGATTTGGGGCTATGGGTTGGGTCAAAATGGCTGGTGCCTGGGGTCACATGATTGAGCTTTACGGCCTCTCAAACACCTTCCTTGTTTATGGTTGTGCCTTTGCTGTCATGATCTTAGTGGGGAGCTACTGGATGAAGATGCCACCAGAAGGCTGGCGGCCAGAAGGTTTTGTTGCAACCACTCCAGAAGCTGCAAAGGGACAACAAAATTTCACTGTCCCTGAAATGCTGCGAACCCCTCAATTTTATCTTATCTTCCTGACCTTTGCTGTGAGCGCCGGAGCCGGCCTTATGTCTATCGGGTTGATGAAACTTTACCCCATGGAAGCTCTTCAGGCCCAAGGATATAGTGTAATTGAAGCCAGTGCGATTGCTGGGACAGCCATGGCAGTTTTTTTCAGCTTGGCCAATGGAATCGGTCGAATCGCCTGGGGGACACTCAGTGATATTATCGGGCGTCGGCGCTCGGTTGTGGTGATGACCGGAACCCAAGCGGTTTTCCTCTTTGCCTTCTCTAGCATGGCCGGAAACGAGTATCTTCTTTACTTAGGTGCAGCACTAATTGGCTTTAACTTTGGCGGTAACTTCGCCCTGTTCCCAACATTAACTGCAGATATCTTTGGCAATGATCGGGTTGGGCAAAATTACCCCCTCATCTTTTTATCCTACGGTGTAGGCGGTATTGCAGGTCCCTTGCTCGGTGGTATGCTCGGCGATATGGGAAACTTCCCCCTTGCCTTCTCCATTTGCGCTGGAGCTTGTTTAGCAGGGGCACTTTGCATCTTGCTTGTTCACCACCCCGACCACGACGAGGCCGAACGCCCCGCCAGTGTCCATGGTTTCATGCATCAAATGCACCTAGAACATTTAGAAGAAGTCGCCGAGTTTGCTCTCCACCCGGACCACTTCAAACGGGTTAAAGCGAACGAGGGTAAAAAAGCTGCTGAGTAATTAATCAGAGCGTTGCTGAACACTAATACCGTCGTCAACTCGGTCGCCTGGATAAAGAACGATTTGGTCTCCTTCTTTGAGGCCTTCCGTAATCTCGGCAAAGTTTGCATTACGACGACCGAGTTTCACTTTTTTCAACATGGCTTGGCCTTCATGGACGACGAAGGTCGACCATTCATTGGCGTGGCGGAACAGGCCGCTTAAGGGTGCGCGCAGCACGCTGTCATTCTGCCAAACTAAAATCTTGGTATTAACCCTGAAGCCATGGCCCAAACCAAGTTTGCGCAGGTCTTTAGTTAGCAGATCAATCACCACATTGACCCGTTGCTCTTCAATACCTAGAGCAGAAATTTTTGAAAACCCATAGGGCTCAATCAAGCGAACCTTACCTGTAATTTCCCCTTCACCACCCCAATCAACGATACGAACAGGTGCCCCGGCACGCACCTTAACCGCATCACTTGAGAGCAGGTCCACCACCACTTCAAGATCATTCGGGTTGCCAAGTTCCATCAAAGGCGTTCCAGCTTGAACAATAGCTTCACTCTCTCTGAGCAAACGGAGCACTTGCCCATCAATAGGAGCATAAACTGTGACGGTTTTTTGATCTTTTTCTTTTGCCGAGGCAATCGGGTCCATCAATGCCGCTTTTGAGGATTCCAGCTCATAACGTCGCATATCTAAGGTTGCCTGGGCCGTTGCCATAGCAGCGCCAGCTTTTTTGAAATCAAGGGAAGCCCTATCCAGCCCTTGGGCTGAAAGGTTTTTACGTGCAGCAAGTTTTTGGGCGCGCTTAAGCTCGGTAAAGGTGAAATCAAATTCTGCTTTTGCCCTGGCCAAATCAGCTTCAGCAAACTTCAAAGCTGCCTCAGAAGCTTTAACTGCTGATTCAGCTTGAGCACGATTTCGGCGATCAAGGAACGTCGGATCACTGGGCTGGATAACTACAAGAGCCGTTTCCCCTTTTTTGACCTGATCTCCAGCGGCTCCCTCGATACGAAGTACCCGCCCGGTTACCGGGGCTGAAACCTCATAAATTTCTCGAATACGGGTCCGCCCTTCATCCCCCACCGATACCTCAAGCGATCCTTTGCTTATGGTCGCGGTATCAACGGGGACTGGATTAGGCTGAAAGGCAACATATATCCCGATCACAACAACAATAAGGACAACGGTCCAAAGAACAGCTTTACGAGGGTTAGAAGTCATAGCTCTATTCTCTCATTTTTAGCACAGCAACCAGATCGAAACGATCAACCTGATGACGAACAATTAAACCGGAAACAACAGCAGAAAAGGCAACGATTAACATAGCTTTGCCATAGGTCTGGGCAGTAAGCCATAAAGGTAACCTGAAAAGCTCTGTATCAAAGGCACTTACCGTCAGCCAGGCCAAGCCATATCCCAAGAAACAACCCAACGGGAGGGCAAAGGCAGTCAGCAGAGCAAGCTCCCCTAGAAGAATGGAAGATACTTCAAGTCGGGTGAAACCTAAGACCCGCAAACTTGCGAGCTCACGACCTCGCTCGGACAAAGATATTCTGGCCGTATTATAAACCACTCCAACCGCAATCATGGTCGCAAAGATAATGTAGAACGTGATCATGATTAACATATTCTCGGCCATGGTTTTTTTAAATGACCCTAAGACTGTCGAGCGTAACGAAACCCCGGCTATACCTGGCGTATTTTTAAGTTCTTGGTAGAGGTTTTTTTCCTGCACCGGGTCAATTAGCAGGTATCCCCCCGTCACGGTAGCTTGATCTCCAAGCACCTTATCCAGGGCATCAATATTCATATAAGCTGAGTAACCAATGTATTCCTCAACAATCCCTGCCACGGTAAGGGTAAGGGTGGGGCGGCGACCTTCTAAAATTTCAACAGCAATACGGTCTCCAAGCTTTGCCCCTAACATTTGCCCAAGTTTACTTGAGATAACCAGTCCTTCTTGAGGCAGAACCATCGGGGTAAGCGAGGTATCTAGGAGGCGGTTAATCTCCCCTTCAGGGAGGCGGCCAGAAAGGGCAACGCGACGATGCTTTTGATCGAAACGAAATCGTGCCGGGACAGACCGCATCGGCTCAACTTTTAATACCCCGGGCATTTTTTCAAGTTCAGCTAAAGCCGAACGGGGGTGAGCACCTTCAAAAACCACGGCAACATCCTGTCGAGCGGTTTCATCAAATTGAATTTCTATCAGGCGATCAATAGACCCCTCCAAGAAAAAAGCCACCACTAAAATTGCGACTGATGCCGAGATACCAAGGGAGGTGAAAAAAGATTTAATCGGCCAACGGGTCACATGGCGAATGATCATCCGTACCGGCTGGCTAAACCCGGTAAAGAGCTTACTAAACCCAAAGCTAGCTTTGCGATAAACAGGAGGAGGCGATGGTTGCATGGCCTCAGCAGGTGGCAAAACAATTGCTTTGCGAAGTGCCCCAATAGTTCCCAAAAATGCCGCAACAAGGCTAACAATAATGGCAATGGCAAAAAGGGCTGTATCTAATTGGTAATAGAGGAAAGGAAATTTAAAAAATTCCGTATACATCTCCGTTAATCCCCGCCCCATCCAGGCCCCGCCAATGCAGCCCAAAGTCACCCCGACAATTGTTACAATCATCACAAATTTAAGGTAATGAGCCCCCACATCCCAATTGGTATAGCCAAAGGCTTTGAGCAATCCAATTTGCCCACGTTCAGTTTCAATAATGCGCAGAATCACCATGTTGAGCAGGAAGGCCGCTACCCCTAAGAAAATTGGCGGCACCACAGCCCCGGTTGATTCGAGCCCATGCATTTCATTATTGAGAAAAGCATGAGAGATTTGGTCTTTCCGCCCATAAGCACCAACCCCACCGAAGGGAGCCGTCAGTTTATCAATTTGGGCCAAAACATCATCAACCTTGGCATCTCGGGACAGGGTAAGGGCAATGTCATTAAAGGCCCCTTCCAAACCATAGGCCGCCGCCAAAGATTGGCGTTTCATCCAAATAATGCCGTAGTGCTTATTATCCGGCACCATGTCGCCAGCTTTGATGGAATAAATATATTCTGGCGAGAGAACGATACCAACAATCTCTAACGCTCTTTTACGACCGTTTAAAGACGCCGTGATCGTATCGCCTGGATGATACCCATGTGCTTCAGCAAAGGGCTCACTAACCAAAACTGCATTTGACCGCCCTCCCGCCAGCAATCGCCCCTGCCTTAGGTAAACATTATTGAGCGCGGGAGAACCGTGGTCAGGCATAGAGATCAGCCGCCCGGAAGCTGGTGCATCCAACCCTTCAATGTCTAAAGTGACGTCTTTAACAATCCGGGTTTCAACTTGCCGTACGCCCGGGATAGCTTCAATTTTCGCGGCGAGCCGTTGTGGGGCGCGCTTAAGGTTGGCAAAAACATCGGCAAAACGATAACGCTCATAGTAGGCAGCTCGGGTTTGTTCCAGGGATTCTAAGGTGCCAAGGGACATCACCAGAGTCGCAATGCCACAGCCAATCACCATAGCAATCGCTAGGGCTTGCCCCTTAATTCGCCATAAATCTCTAAACAGTTTGCGATCGAGAGCACCCATAATGGCCTACCAAACCAACTCTGAAGGAGGGCGGCGGGTCGCGTTCGTTTTAACTTCAGCAATATGCCCATCGGCAAAGAAAACCACTCGGTCGCCAAGTTCAGAAATCGCCGCATTGTGCGTAATTAATACGGTGGTGGTACCAAGCTCCCGATTGACCCGCTCTAAGGCTTCAAGAACCACTGTCCCCGTATTGCTATCCAAAGCCCCCGTTGGTTCATCACAAAACATGACGTCGGGGCGCTTGGCGATAGCGCGGGCAATGGCGACGCGTTGTTGCTCGCCACCTGAGAGTTGAGAGGGAAAGTGATCAACCCGATCTTCAAGCCCAACCAATGCCAAGGCCTCCTCAGGGGCCATGGGGTCACGAGCAATCTCCGTCACCAGGGCAACATTCTCTTTGGCTGTCAGACTGGGGATAAGGTTATAAAACTGAAAAACCACCCCTACATGATCGCGGCGATATTTGGTAAGGCCTCCGTCATTTAAGGTGGTGATCTCATCCTCTTTATAGAAAACACTCCCTGCCGTCGGACGATCGAGCCCTCCAAGGATATTCAAGAAAGTTGATTTGCCACTCCCGGAATGCCCCAAGAGCACAATGATTTCCCCTTGGTAAATATCAAGATCAATGCCCCGAAGCGCGTGAATCTCTACATCTCCGGTTACATAAACTTTGGTGAGCCCACGGGTTTTGAATAACGACTGCTCTTCGCTCTTCAAGTGCCTACCTCTTTATTTTCAAAGAAGATTTAATTTATGCCAGAACTTATTAAAGGTAAATGACATTAGTCATTTTTCTTGCAAGTTGATATAGTATAACACTATGAATTTATTCAACTTTGTTCTCAAATGCTGCAGCCATGAGTGCCCTTGTATAATCGGTTTGTGGGCTATTAAACACCTCATCAGTGGTACCTTTTTCCACCACCTTGCCCTCTTTCATCACCACAATATCGTGGCTTAAAGCGCGGACCACTTTCAGGTCATGACTGATGAAAACATAAGCCAGATTATGTCGATCTTGCAGGTCACGAAGCAGATCAACGATTTGCGCCTGGACCGACATATCTAAGGCGCTGGTGGGTTCATCAAGAACAATTAGCTTAGGGCGCAAAACCAAAGCCCGGGCAATGGATATTCGTTGGCGTTGTCCACCTGAAAATTCATGGGGATAACGGTGACGCGCCTCAGGGTCCAGGCCAACTTCTACCAAGGTTTCGGCAATGATTTCATCTCTTTCAAGGCGACCCATCGCCGGAGCGTGAACCTCTAGTCCTTCCCCGACAATTGCGCCAACACTCATGCGCGGACTTAAGGAGCCGAAGGGGTCTTGGAAAACCATCTGCATTTCATGACGCAGAGGACGCAGCTCCTCAAAGCTCAACCCTTGCAGAGACTGCTTCTCAAAAGTTATATCACCCTCACTCTTTTCCAGGCGCAAAAGGGCTCGGCCCAAGGTGGATTTTCCACTGCCTGACTCCCCAACAATCCCTAAAGTTTTGCCCGGGCGGATTTCCAGATCAATGCCATCCACAGCCTTAATATGGCCTAAAACCCGCCGGAACAGCCCGCCTTTAATAGGGTACCAAACCTTGATGTTTTTCCCCATCATCATGGGTAGCTGCATTTTATAAGGAGCCACGTTCGGCTGTCCTTTGGGTTCCGCAGCGAGGAGATGTTGGGTGTAGGTATGCTGAGGCTTTGAGAAAACTTGCTCCGTTTCTCCTTGCTCAACAATTTTCCCTTCTGTCATCACACAAACCCGATCCGCCATGTGGCGTACGATGCCGAGGTCATGGGTGATCAACAATAAGGCCATACCGAGTTTTGCTTGCAGGTCTTTGAGAAGGGCGAGAATTTGCGCCTGAACAGTCACATCCAAAGCTGTGGTCGGCTCATCGGCGATCAATAAATCTGGTTCATTTGCCAAGGCCATGGCAATCATAATGCGCTGGCGTTGCCCACCAGAAAATTGATGGGGCAAATCTTTAAGTCTCGAATGAGCCTCTTCCATCCCCACCAAATTCAAGAGCTCTTTCACTCTTTCTGTGGCTTGGGCGGGTTTAACCTTACGATGAAGCAGCAGCACTTCACTGATTTGTTTTTCGATGCAGTGGAGCGGATTAAGTGAGGTCAGGGGTTCTTGGAAAATCATCCCAATTTCATCGCCCCGGATATGGCTCATCTTACCATGAGACGCCCCGATCAGCTCTTCATCTCGGTAGAGGATTGACCCTTGAGGATGGGAAGCATGGGGGTATGGCAGAAGTTGCATCACGGAGAGAGCCGTTACCGATTTTCCAGAACCCGACTCACCCACTAAGGCCACGGTTTCCCCTTTTTCAATCTCAAAGGAAACCCCATGCACAGCCTTAACCTCGCCCTCACCAGAGCCAAAAGAGACACTGAGATTATTGACCTTCAGAAGTTCACTCATCGAAAGGTCTTCCGCGGGTCAAAAGCGTCACGCACTGCTTCACCAATGAAGATGAGTAAGCTGAGCATTATTGCCAAAACGAAGAAAGCGGTCAGGCCGAGCCAAGGAGCCTGGAGGTTGGCCTTACCCTGATTAAGAAGCTCTCCCAATGAGGCCGACCCTGCTGGCATCCCAAAACCCAGGAAATCCAAAGCCGTTAGGGTGGTGATGGAGCCATTAAGAATAA
Organism: Rhodospirillales bacterium; assembly: GCA_026196105.1. Taxonomy (GTDB): domain Bacteria; phylum Pseudomonadota; class Alphaproteobacteria; order Rhodospirillales; family JAPHRK01; genus JAPHRK01. The sequence goes on from JAPHRK010000076.1 coordinate 12,538, forward strand.
AAGGCAAAAAGGTAAAGGTCGCGACCATGGCGTTGGGCAGGATATGGCGGAACATAATTTTGCTGTTGGACACCCCTAAAGCTCGTGCGGCATTGACGAACTCAAAGTTCCGAGCCCGCAAAAATTCAGCCCGCACCACATCAACCAAGGCCATCCAAGAGAACATCAGCATCAAGCCAAGCAACCACCAGAAATTTGGTTGAACTAAAGTTGCGAGAATAATTAACAGATAGAGGGTCGGCAGGCCTGACCAGATTTCCATAAAGCGTTGAAACATCAAATCTCGCCAGCCGCCGTAATAGCCTTGGACCGCTCCAGCAAAAACTCCAATGATTGAGCTAAACAAGGTCAGGGTCAGCCCAAAGAGAATGGAAATTCGAAAGCCATAGATCATCCGTGCTGCCACATCACGGCCTTGATCGTCGGTTCCAAGCCAGTTGATAGCAGAAGGCGGTGACGGGGCCGGAACTGTCAGGTCAAAATTGATACTGTCATAGCTAAAGGGCACTAAGGGCCAAACGATCCACCCCTTCTCTTCGATCAACTCTCGAACTTCTGGGTCCTTATACTCCGTCTCAGTTTCCAAAAAACCACCGAAGGTCGTTTCAGGGTAGGCCTTAAAGATCGGTACATAGACTTGCTCGTCATAGACCACCAGGATCGGCTTATCATTGGCGATAAACTCGGCAAAGAGAGAGAGGATAAACAAGCACAAAAAAATCCATAGGGACCAGAAACCCCGACGGTTTGCCTTAAAATTCTGCCATCTGCGTTGGTTTATTGGGGAGATATGCACGAGGCTTTACACCTCCCGCTTATCAAAATCGATCCGGGGATCGACAATATGATACATCAGGTCACCAATCAGGCGCATGACCAAACCGAGTAGGGTGAAGAAAAACAAGGAGCCAAACATCACTGGATAGTCTCGCTTGAGAGCTGCTTCAAACCCCAGCAGACCAAGCCCGTCAAGAGAGAAAATAATTTCCGTCAGCAATGACCCCGTGAACAAAATGCCGATAAAAGCACTGGGAAATCCGGCGATAACAATCAGCATGGCATTTCTAAACACATGACCATAAAGCACCTTGCGCTCGCTTAAACCCTTAGCCCGGGCGGTCAGCACATATTGCTTGTTGATCTCTTCAATGAAGGAATTTTTAGTCAGCATAGTGAGACCGGCAAAGCCCCCAATCACCATAGACAAAACAGGCAGAGCAAGATGCCAGAAGTAATCTAAAATACGGCCCGACCAACTAAGGGTTTCCCAGTCCTCTGAAATCAATCCTCGCAGGGGGAACCAATCCAGGTAGCGGCCTCCGGCAAAAACAACGATGAGCAAGATGGCAAAAAGAAAACTTGGTATCGCCGAACCAATGACAATCACACCACTTGTGGCACTGTCAAACTTGGAACCGTCTCGAACTGCCTTAGCGATACCAAGGGGTATCGAGATGAGATAAACCAGCAAAGTGGTCCAAAGCCCTAAAGAGATCGAGACAGGCATCTTGTCAATAATCAGGTCGACGACATCTCGATCTCGAAAGAAACTTTGCCCAAAATCAAAACGCACATAGCTCGACATCATGGAAAAAAAGCGTTCATGGATGGGCTTGTCAAAGCCGAACTGCTTTTCGATTTGCTTGATAAATTCAGGGTCGAGACCTTGAGCACCACGGTATTTGTTGTTTGAGCTTGAGGACCCCTGAGCTGGCTTTTCGTTTCCCCCGGTTTCGGAGCCCTGTCCGCCACCGATTCGCGCCGTTGCTTCCACCGCGAAGCCCTGAACCTGAGCAATCATTTGCTCTACAGGGCCACCCGGTGCCGCTTGCACAATAAAGAAGTTGAGCACCATGATCCCAAACAGTGTGGGGATGATCAACAACAGGCGGCGGAAGATATAGGCGAGCATGATAGTTTGATTACTTTCTTGGTACGGACTTTATCTTACCTCGGAGAGGTTCTTCCTTCTCCGGGTCCACCCACCAGGTATTGAACTGAGCACCACGCAAAGGTGTAATTCCTGGACGTCCAAATTTATTCCAAAAGACGAGGCGATCATAATCCAGGTGCCACTGAGGAATCACGTAATATCCCCATTGCAGCACTCGGTCTAAAACTTTGGTCCGGGTGATTAAGCTTTCCCGGTCAGGTGCTGCGATAATACTAGCAATCAATTCATCAATCACCGGATCAGAGATTCCAGCAAAATTCCGACTGCCGTTTTGTGTAGCAGCGGCGGAACCCCAATAGCTTCGTTGCTCGTTGCCCGGTGAGAGCGACTGCCCCCATGACCCGACAATGATGTCAAAATCAAAGGTCTCAAGGCGTTTGATGTATTGCGCCACATCAACTGTGCGCACATTTGCTTTGATACCAAGACGCTCCAGATTTTGGGCAAAAGGCAAAACAACCCGCTCAAACATGGGGCTGACGAGCAAGACCTCAAATTCAAAAGGTTGCCCTGCGCTATTAACCAATTTGCGGTCTTTGCCAATGGTCCAGCCAGCCTCTTTGAGCAGCTTCACAGCTTTGCCTAAATTAGCCCGAATTCGCCCTGAACCATCTGTTGAGGGAGGATTGTAAACTTGGTTAAACACTTCTTCAGAGAGCTTGTCTTTGTAAGGTTCCAGCAGAGCTAGTTCCTCTTTGGAAGGCAAACCATTTGCTGCAAGTTCTGAGTTATCAAAGTAGCTACGGGACCGGGCATACTGTCCATAGAAAAGGGTTTTGTTTGAGCGCTCAAAATCGAAAGCAAAGGCCAAGGCCTTTCTGACTTTTAGGTCTTTAAAAAGGTCCCGACGGGTGTTGTAAACAAAGCCCTGCATTCCGGCAGAACGGTTATGCTTGATCTCGCTTTTAACTACCCGCCCTTCTTTAACATCTGGGGTTTCATAAGCCGTAGCCCAGGCCTTGGAAGAGTTTTCCGACCTGAAGTCAAATTCTCCAGCCTTAAAAGCTTCAATAATCACAGTTGCATCACGGTAATAATCAAAGCGGATTTGACCAAAATTATCGGTGCCGATATTAACTGGAAGGTCTTTACCCCAATAATCTTCTACCCGTTCATAGGTGATAAAACGACCTGCTTCGAGAGCACCAATTTTATAGGGACCACTGCCAAGGGGAGGCTCTAAAGTGGTTTCCTCAAACTTTCGGCCTTGCCAATAATGCTTGGGAAGAATTGGCTGTTCACCAACAATCAACGGCATCTCCCGGTTTTCTCCCCCTGAGAAGGTAAATTTAACCTTATGGGGTCCGAGCTTTTCAATTTTACCAATTGAAGCATAGTAGTACCGTAACTGCGGAGTGCCTTTTTCCCGGATGGTTTCAAAGGTGAAAATAACGTCATCAGCGGTGATTGGTTTACCATCATGCCAGCGCGCTTCTTTTCGCATATTAAAGATAATCCAGGAACGGTCTTTGGGAACCTCCATAGATTGAGCTAGTGAACCATACCGGGTGAAGGCTTCATCAGCCGACGCAGTGGTCAAACTTTCATAAATTAAGCCAACACCAGAAGCTGAGTCACCCTTCACGATGAAAGGGTTGAGACTATCAAAGCTACCAATCGCAGCTTGGCGCACTATTCCGCCTTTTAGGGCATTTGGGTTTACATATTCAAAATGCTTAAAACCCGGTTGGTATTTAGGCTCACCATGCATGGCGATGGCGTGGACGGGCTGTTCAGCTTGAACAATTGAGGGCAAGAAAGTCAGGGTTGTGGCAATTAGGGCAGCAGCGAGGCGCATAAAGTTCTCCAACCTTTTGATAATAGAGCGAATATTGGAGCCCTTGGGCTCGCTAGGCAAGCATCCTCTTGGAATATGATGAAATTATGGCTTAGCTTCCTAGAGCCGCAAGAGCGTCACCTAGCAAAGAAGCATCCCCCAAAGCTAAGGCATCACCTGCAGAATCTACGGTTAAAGGGCGACCGTCCCAATCTGTGAAAGACCCGCCAGCACCCTCGACCACTGGAATGAGGGCGCAGAAATCATAGGCATTGAGCCCAGTTTCACAAACAATATCAGCATGTCCACTGGCAACCAAACCATAGGCGTAACAATCTCCGCCATAGAGGGTATGCTTGGTTTTTTGCCGCAAGTTTTCAAAATCTGCATAGGTCCCGTCTTCCCGGTCGAAAAGATCAGGAGAAGTGGAATACATATAAGCGTCACCCAAAGCTTTACAGGAGCGGGTTGTCGCGGGTTTGCCATTGAACATGGTGGGTAAACCTTTTGCCCCAAGCCAAAGCTCATCATTTATCGCTTGGTCAATAATCCCCAATATGGGTTTTCGATTTTCGGTCAGGGAAATCAGGGTGCCAAACAAGGGCTTCCCGGTGATAAAGGACTTGGTGCCGTCAATAGGGTCAAGCACCCAAACAAACTCGGCATTCTCATTGGTTTTGCCATATTCTTCACCAAAAATACCGTGATCAGGAAAGATTGCTTCAATCAATTTGCGCATTGCCGCTTCAATTTCTCTATCCGCAATAGTCACCGGTGAGGCATCGTCTTTATCGTCAATAGCTACGTTAGAGCGAAAGTATTTTTGCGCAATGGGGCGGGCGACCTCTGCTAAACGCAGGGCGAGGTCAACGAATTCTTTGGGGCAAATTTGTGTATTTGTCATGATGATTAGGAACTTGGTTCTTCCATTTTAAGTCACGAGTGACTTATATAAGCGTTATAACCTTATAAATATATCAAAACCTTTGGTCAGTGTCGCCCTATGAGCCTTCCTAAAAACCCTGTTGTTATTATTCCCGCCCGTATGGCCTCAACTCGTCTGCCCAAGAAACCCCTGGCAGATATCCATGGTGAGCCAATGATTGTTCATGTTTGGCGCCGGGCTCAAGAGTCAGAAATCGGAGAAGTCGTGGTCGCCTGTTCTGAAGGTGAGGTTTTTGAGGCTGTTGAAAAGGCTGGTGGCAAGGCGGTCATGACCGACCCAAATCACCCTTCAGGCTCAGATCGTATTCATGAAGCTTTGATCAACATAGATCCTAACGGGAAATTTGACGCCATTATCAATATCCAGGGTGATTTGCCCACTATAGAACCAGATGTTATCCGTCAGGTTTTTGCCCCCCTTGAAAATGACTCGGTTGATCTGGCAACCTTGGTTTGTGAAATCACCCATGAAGAAGAGAAAACCAATCCCAATGTGGTAAAAGCTGTTGTTCCTTTGGCCCCAGGACAAACAATCGGCCGCGCCCTCTATTTCACCCGCGCTACCGCTCCCACTGGAGACGGCCCCCTTTATCACCACATTGGCCTCTATGCTTTCCGTCGTGCCGCCCTGGAACGTTTTGTCAAACTTCCTCCTGGAGTTTTGGAACAAAGAGAACGCCTGGAGCAACTCCGCGCTCTTGAAGACGGCATGCGCATCGATGCTGCTTTGGTCAAAACCATCCCCCTTGGCGTTGATGCGCCTGATGACTTGGAAAAAGCGCGGAACTTGCTGAAATAGTAAATATTAACCTTACAGATAATTAACTAGACATTTATTAATTTAATACATATTTATGCTTCATATTATATGTTTACGGAGCAAATTATGAGTGTCGGTCAGCGAATTAAAGAAACTCGGAAAAAACTCGGGTACACCCAACAAGAACTTGCCGCCAGCATGGGCTGTGATCAATCGACCGTGACCAATTGGGAAAAAGGGAGCGTTGACCTCTCGGCTGAAAAGTTGAAATCCCTTGCCGACATTCTTAAAGTTTCTGCTGCATGGCTCCTCTCTGGTGCCCAAAACAAGCTTAGAGATGAATGGCACCAACAACCTGTTTCAGACCCTGCCAGCACAATCGCTTTCCAAGGAGCGCCAGGCGCATATTCAGATTTGTCTTGCCGAGTCGCTCGGCCAGAGATGATCACTCTGCCTTGTCGCTCCTTCGACGATACCTTTGCCGCTGTGCGTGAAGGCCGAGCTCGCTTAGCAATGATCCCTATTGATAACTCCGTCGCAGGACGAGTCGCCGATATTCACCACCTTATGCCACATTCTGGCCTACATATTATTGGTGAACACTACCAACCCGTTAATCACCATCTTCTTGGGGTCAAAGGGACGACTGCTGAAAATATTAAAGAAGTTCATAGCCACATCCATGCCCTTAGCCAGTGCAAAGACTTGATTGCCGAACTGGGGATTGAAGCCATTGTTGCCGTTGATACCGCAGGGGCTGCCCGAGAAATTGCCGAAAGCGGCGATAAAACAAAAGCGGTTATTGCTTCAGAACTGGCCGGAGAAATCTACGGCCTTGTCTCCTTAAAAGCAGATATCGAGGACGCCGCTCATAACACAACCCGTTTTGTCATCATGGCAAAAGAACCGATTCGCCCTCACCCACTAGCTGGCAAAACCATCACCAGCATTATCTTTCGGGTGCGTAGTGTCCCGGCAGCACTTTATAAAGCGCTCGGTGGATTTGCCACCAACGGTGTCAATATTACCAAGCTGGAAAGCTATATGGTCGATGGGCATTTCACCGCGGCACAATTCTATGCGGACGTTGACGGGCACCCTGACAACCAAGACTTAAAACTCGCCTTAGAAGAACTCGCCTTCTTTGCCCACGAAGTCACTGTGCTCGGCGTTTACCCGCCTCACCCTTATCGTTTTGAGGCTGATACAGAGCTTTAAGACGCCATACATTCAAAAAATAATAACTATGTGACAATCGCGGAAATTGATTGTCTGTTAATTATTTGCAGCTTTGATGCTGTTTTTGACCGTGGTCAAATACCATATCAGTTTAGTCGGGTATAAACTCCTTAACAGAGCGCAAAGCAGCGCACCGACAGTTTAAGGAGTGAATAAAAATGACTAAACCAAACGTAATTCGTTTTGGGCTTATCGGCGGCACCATCGCAGTTCTTGGTAGCCTCAGCACCGTTATCGCTCAAGGCCTCTGGGCTGCAACCCAGACCCCAAGTTCATTCTATTCAGTTATGTTCGGCGCTTAAGAATTTGCGCTGGGCGTAAGAAGGCCCAGGGAGCTAGGTTAAGTCTAACTCCCCCCCGGTTTAACCCTCTCCCTGGGCCCTTTTAATTATTGCCTCAAAATCCACGCCTCGAGGCAAGGTGCCATAAGCACCAGACCAATATTCCCCCATACGAGACGCGCAGAAAGCATCGGAAACCGCAGCAGGTGCGTGGCGCACCAAAAGCGAACCTTGCCAGGCCAGCGCCATCATTTCCGTAACCCGCCTTGCTCTGACTTCAAGGTCCTTATTATCTCCAAGTTCTGACTTCACAGCTTCAATCTGACGATCTAAGGCTGCATTGCCTCCTTTTGCCTGTTCTATCTCTGCTACGAAAGAAGGAATCGCCATTGGGTCCTTGAACATAGCCCGGAGCACGTCGAGGCACATAACGTTTCCTGAGCCTTCCCAAATGCTGTTGACTGGGGCTTCACGGTAAAGGCGGGGAAGGATACTTTCTTCCACATAACCAGGTCCCCCATGACATTCCATGGCTTCATAAACCAAGTTTGGGGCTCGTTTGCAGACCCAATATTTACCAATTGCTGTACCAAACCTCGCCAATGAAGCTTCTGCAGGATTGGTTCCACTGTCGCCAATAGCCCGGCCAATGCGTAAGAACAAAGTTGTTGCCGCTTCAGATTCAAGAGCCATATCTGCTAAAACATTTTGCATTAGGGGTTGTTGGATCAATTTTTTCTGAAAGGCCGAGCGGTGGGATGTATGGTGTAAAGCTTGCACCAATGCTTGGCGCATGAGAGCTGCAGATCCTAAAGTACAGTAATAACGGGTACCACTGACCATTTCGATAATGGTTCGTACTCCACGACCCTCTTCACCGACCATCTGACCCCAGGCATCCACCAATTCTATTTCACTGGAAGCATTTGATTTATTGCCAAGTTTGTCTTTAAGTCGTTGGATAAAGAGACCGTTACGATTGCCATCAGGTTTCCAACGCGGCATCAAAAAACAAGAAAGACCATTCTCTGTGTAAGCTAAGGTAAGAAAAGCATCACACATGGGGGCTGAACAGAAAAACTTGTGGCCTTGTAAAATGTACTCTGCGCCTGGTCCAGTATCGCTGCCAAGAGGTATCGCCTTAGTGCTGTTACTGCGCACATCCGAGCCTCCTTGCTTCTCGGTCATAAACATTCCGATCGTCACACTGGTTTTCTCTGCTGCCGGGATATCCCGTTTGTCATATTCTTTAGCAAAGAGTTTAGGAAGCCATTCTTTAGCAACAGCAGGCGTTGTGTTAAGGGCTGGAACGGCTGCATATGTCATCGCCATAGGGCAAAGCACACCCCCTTCCGCTTGATTGAGGAGGTAAGAAAACACCCCATGGGCCACATGGTTGCCTGGCTTTGGGTTATTCCAGGCAAACGTTGCCACATCGTTGGCAAGAGCAAGATCCATGAGTTTGTGATAACTGGGATGAAAACTGACCTGATTGATACGCATTCCGTGGCGGTCAAAGGGCTGTACTTCTGGGCCAAATTTGTTGGCTTGATTAGCCCATTCAAATGTTTCTTCCAACCCAGCCAAAGCTCCAAAAGCAGATAAAGTCTCCTCGGCCCAATCAGCCCCTTCTCGGCGAAGCCCTTCTTTCAAAGCGAGATCAGTATTGTACAAATCCTGATCACCCTGCAGAGGGGGCATGTTGATCACTTCATGGGTCGGCAAAGATGAAATTGGATTACGAGGTGACATAAGGAAGCTCCATTATTTCGAAACAGCTTTGAGGCAGAAATTTACAATAGTCGAGATTGTTTCTTCTCGCTCGGATTGGGTCGCGGCATGATCCGGCGCCAGAGGGCCGATCAAAGCTTCAGCAAACCCACCAACGATACAATTGGCGACGATATCGACCGGTTGCGAGATAAATTCACCTTGGGCAATACCGTCTTTCAATATTTCAGACATTATTCTGGCATAAGACCGACGGAAGACGATGCGCTCAGCCTCTACGAGAGGGTCACCGGGTTCAAAAATCAGGGCGTAGGCTAACCGAGGGGCCATCAAAGCTCGTTTAGCAAAAGTGGCTATTGCACCTTCAAGTCTGACACGAGGGTTGTCGCCAGTAGCCGCAACTTGGCCCATAACATCGACTTCCCACTGAGTGACGACTCGAAAAACTTCGGCAACCAACTCAGCCTTTGAGGGGAAGTAGCGATAAACTGTCCCCGTTGCCACACCAGCCGCCGCCGCAACAGAAGACATTTGTACTGAAGAGAATCCCCCCTCAGCGATCAATTCACGCGCTGCAGAAATAAGCCGAACCCGCTTATCTTCTTTTCGCGCAATTACTTTTTCAGTTTCTCGGTAGGCCATAAAGTGAATCTCCATTCATTTATATAGAATGAACTTAAATTCACTTCTTTGTCAAGAGCTTGGTTTTTGCACAAGAAGAAGAGAAAGCATAGCTAAGACACAGCAAGCAAACATCACTGAAATCAGGGGTACTGAGGTGACCTTGTAATAAGCCAGAAGCGATCCAGCAATATAAGTACTAGCTGCGCCAAACCCAACTTGCATAGAGCCTGCTAACCCTGCGGCGGCACCAACCCTATGCGGATCAGCGCCAATAGCCCCCGCCATACCAGAAGAAATACAGAATCCATTACCAAGGGCAATCAAGGACATTATTCCAAAGAACGTGATAGGATTTAATCCAATCATCAGGTCCGTGATTAAGAGTATCCCTCCGCCCAAAAGAGCAATCAGAGTTCCTAGGCGGGCCATATTCAGCACACCAACTTTTTTGGCTAATTTCGCAGTGCCAAAATTCCCTATAATATAAAACACTGAAACATAAACAAAATAGAGGCCAAGTTTCGCCGGGGAGCTACCCATAAGATTTATCATCACATAAGGGGAACCACCGAGGAAGGCAAAGAAAGCAGCGGTACAAAAGCTGACCTGGCAGGCATATCCGGCAAAAGTTGGGTTTCTGAACAGTTGATTAAATGAGCCAAACATTTCTAAGAAATGTGCTTTATGGCGCTTGGGCGGAGGCAAGGTTTCATGGGCTTTAAAAAAAGCAGCAATGAAAAACACAATATTCATGATCAGAATAAAGACAAAGCTCGCTGTCCAGCTATACCATTCCTCTAGATAGCCCCCAAGCATAGGACCCAGAGTTGGAACAACAACTACTGCCATGGTTAAGTAAGCAATCATGACAGCAGCCTGGTCGGTATCGTAAAGGTCGCGAACCATTGCCCGCCCGATCACCACTCCTGCACAGCCGCCAACGGCTTGGAGGATTCGGCCCATAATCATTGTCTCTATTGAAGGAGCGAGAAGGCAGGCCGTGGTTCCAATGATAAAAAGACCAAGACCAATTAAAGCGATGGGCCGGCGACCATATCGATCAGAGAGAGGGCCATAAATGAGCTGAGCAATGGCAAGCCCGGCTAAAAACAGCGTAAGCGTAAGCTGAACCGTTGCATAATCAGTCTTAAAACTTTCCTGGATGGCAGGCAGAGAAGGCAGAATGATATTCATTGCCAAAGCACTGCCCATGGTGATGACCACAAGAATTGCTAAAGTCGGTCGTTTTGGGGAAGGGTTTTGTTCTTGAAGCACCTGCACTAATCTTTAACTCGAAACTCAACTAATTCTTTGGTTAGCTCATCAGCTCCCTCTCCAAGAGTTGGGGTAACTTCTTGAGGATGGAGCGCACGCCCATCAGATGTGCGAACCGCCACAGGGGGAATGAGTTCTCCCGTTTCACGAACCCTTAGAACCATCCGCGGCTGATCATAGTTTCCTTCCCATTTATCGCCCCAATCTTTAAGGGCGACCAAGACCGGATAAAGAGCAAAACCTTTTTCTGTCAGGCGATATTGAACCCGACGGGCATCGTCTTGATCTTTAACCCGGTAAAGAATTTCCGCTTTGGTCAAACGTTTGAGACGGTCGGTTAGAATATTGGTCGCGATACATAGATGCTTCTGAAAATCTTCAAAGCGGCGCATGCCGTGGAAGGCATTGCGCAAGATCAATAAGCTCCAGGTATCACCGATGGTTGATACGGTTTTGGCAATAGAGCAATCAAATTCACCGACGGAGCTTTTTTTCATTTAGGACCTACTTTAATAATTTCAGCACCATACAAAATTAACTTGCATTTCACAAGTAGATCATTATTATCCTGTTATCACTTTTGTTTTGCAAGCTAATATATAGACCAATCTACGGGGGCCAAACCATGATCAAAACTCGCCTGACTGACCTTCTCGGAATTGACTACCCAATTATCGCCGGAGGCCTGCAATGGCTCGCCAATGCAGATTACGTTTCTGCGGCAGCACGCGCTGGCATCATGGGCTTTATCACCGCGGCCAGCTTCCCTGATCTTGATGATCTTCGCGCCGAAATCCGTAAATGCCGCGAGCTTAGCAAAGGCAAACCTTTTGGAGTTAACGTCTCCATGTTCCCCAAGCTTGTTGAAGGGGAAAAGACCCAACAAATTTTCGACCTTATCGTTGAAGAAGGGGTTAAGTTTGTTGAGACCTCCGGGCGCAACCCTGAGCCCTATCTCCCTGCCCTCAAAGCAGCTGGCATTAAAGTTATCCATAAAGTCCCTGGCGTTAAATTTGCCAAAAAAGCCGAAGCTATTGGCGTTGATGCCGTCACCATTATTGGCGCTGAATGCGGTGGACACCCCGGCCTGGATATGGTGGGAACCATCATTCAAGCCAACGTCGCCGCCCGTGCACTCACCATACCGTTGATCGTTGGTGGCGGCATCGGAACAGGTGAACAGCTTTTAGCGGCTTTGGCCCTTGGCGCTGACGGCGTTATCATTGGCACCCGCTTTCTGGTTTGTGAAGAAATTTGGGCTCACGATCTTTACAAGCAGCGCTTGGTCCAAGCTAATGAAACCGACACGACCTTATCCCTCCAATCTTTACGCAACACAGCGCGGTCTCTGCGCAATGAAACTACCGCTGTTGTTGAGAAAATCGAAAAAGAAACCCCTGGTGATCTGGGTAAATTGATGCCCCATATTTCCGGTAAAGTGGGTAAAGTTGCCTATGAAACAGGTGATTGGTCAAAAGGCTTATTGGCAGTTGGTCAATCCGTGGCCTTCGCTGAAAAAGTGGAGCCCCTGTCAGATATTGTCCAAGGCCTGATGAGCGAAGCCAGTGCTGCAACTGCCCGCCTCAACAGCTTGACGGGTGGTTTGGCTGATATGAAAGATGTTGGGTAACAGATTAAAAACTCTCCTCCCTGGTGGCGTTTGACGGTGCGCCCCACTTCTCCCCGAAGCTTCAACCGTCAACTAGGGCGTCCTAAATTTACCAGGACGCCCTTTTTCTTACTTGCGCTCCCGGCCTTGGGGAATCGGTTTACCACTGTCCCGCCACTTAACCGCTTCTTGGAAGCCATGCTCTTCAGCATAATCTTTAAACCACATACCTTCAGGAGAGTGGCGAGTGATGCCATCAAAAACCGCGGCAATCATCTGGGTGCTCGCCAAACCCATATTGTCATAGGCTTGGTTGATCATCATCTTTTGCATCATAAGCTGGTTACGCGGCACACCGGCCATGCGATCAGCCATTTCCATCACGCGGGTTTCTAACTGGTCAAGGGTCACCGCATCAAGCACGAGGCCCATTTCTTTGGCTTCCGTCCCTGTCACCAAGTCACCTGTCAGAAGCATACGTTTGGCTTTTTCTGCTCCCAGTCGATAAACCCACATGGCTGTCGTGGGACAACCCCACACCCGAGCAGGGGGGTAACCAATTTTAGCCTCTTCTTCCATAATCACAAAATCACAACAAAGGGCAATATCTGACCCTCCAGCAACAGCGTATTGCTGCACTTTAGCAATGGTCGGTTTATAACTGCGCCACAGGGAGGTGAAATCATCGGTGCAGCCTTTCATAAAGCGGTAATCCTGCATAGGATCCCAAGGCATTTCCTGAACGCCCGCGTTTTCCCCTTCGGTTTCGGCAAAGTCGATCAAGTCATACCCGGCACAAAAAGCTCGTCCTGCGCCCTGAAGAATGATTACATGGACAGAGTTGTCATTGTTGGCTTTCTCAACAGCCCGTCTTATTTCACTAGGCATATCAAGAGAAATGGCATTGAGCCGATCTGGACGATTCAAAGTAATGCGCGCAATGCGCCCTTCGGTCTCGTAGGTAATATCTTTAAATTCCATTTTTATAGCCTTCCCAATCTTAAAAGTTTAATTAAATGAATATAAATTCATTTTTTCACAAAGGGAAAGGACAATCTCAGATACCACCATCCCCTTGAAGGAAAAACCTAACGAATCAAGATGGCCTCTACTCTGAGGGCCTCACTGAGGCCTAGGTAAATTATACTCTTAATCTTTGGCGTTATTGTTAAAGACCAAGCCTGATCGGACATCGGAAGATGAATGGCAAATAATTTAAAAAACTTTCTCGATCGTCATATAACTGTCACTGACTTGTCATAAAAACTTTCCTAAGCGGGATTAATCATAGCTGCAGATTTACTATGAAACCGCTAAGGAAAGCGAAAATGACATTTACGAAAACACTAGCTCTAACGGCCCTAACCGTAGCAGCACTTGCAAATATCAACGCTGCTCAAGCGCGAGATCAAATCAGGATTGTCGGTTCTTCAACCGTCTATCCCTTTGCGACCGCTGTTGCCGAGACTTTTGGCAAAACCACCGAATTCAAAACCCCTGTGATCGAGAGCACCGGCTCCGGAGGCGGCTTGAAGCTTTTCTGTGCTGGCGAAGGGGATAACACCCCAGATATTACCAACTCTTCACGCGCCATCAAAAAATCTGAAGTTGACCGCTGTGCAAAAAATGGCGTCAAAAACATCACCGAAGTAAAAATCGGTTATGACGGAATTGTATTCGCAAACTCTAGAAAAGCTAAACCAATGACCATCACTCGCAAGCAACTGTTCTTAGCTTTGGCTAAAGACGTTCCTGCTGGTGAAGGTAAACTTGTCGCAAACCCCAACAAGACCTGGAAAGACGTCGATCCTTCTCTCCCCGATCTGAAAATCGAAGTTCTTGGTCCTCCCCCAACCTCAGGTACCCGCGACGCTTTCGCAGAACTTGCGCTTGAAGGTGGCTGTAAGAAGTTTGACTGGCTCAAAGCCATGAAGAAGCAAGACAAGAATAAGTATAAAGCCATTTGTCATTCTATCCGGGAAGATGGCGGTTATGTTGAAGCCGGCGAGAATGATGTTTTGATCATTCGCAAACTTGAAGCCAACCCTAAAGCCTTCGGTATTTTTGGTTATAGTTTCCTCGATCAAAATGGTGACAAAATTCAAGGCAACCTGATTGATGGCCAAGAGCCAACCTTTGAAAATATCTCTTCTGGTGCCTACCCAGTCTCACGGTCTTTATATTTCTATGTGAAAAACGCCCACGTTGGGAAAATTGCCGGAATTGCCGAATTTATCCAAGAGTTTACGTCCAACAAAGCTTGGGGTGAAGAAGGCTACTTAGCTGATAAAGGGTTGATCCCCATGCCAATGGCTGAGCGTAACAAATTTAGCGAAGAAGCTAAAACTCAAACCAACAACATCCAAATGTAAATGGAAAACGCCCCCCTCCGGTTGGCCTATGGCTGATCGGAGGGATTTTATTATTTAACAGATTGAACCGTACGAATGAATACGATTTTTATAATTTTGGCCCTCGTTGCCTTTTCGATACCAGCAATAGTTAGCTATCGCTGGCGCCATTCCATTCGTCTTGTTGCCAACCCAAAGGTCGAACTGTTCGTTCGGGTTTTATTGATTTTAAGTTCTCTGATAGCGGTGATAACCACCGTCGGCATTGTTCTTTCTCTCCTCTTTGAAAGCATCCGCTTCTTTAACTTGGTTTCTCCTCTGGAATTCTTAACCAGCACAGTATGGAGCCCACAGACCGCTTTGCGAGGCGATCAAGTAGGAGGTTCTGGCGTTTTTGGCTCCTTGCCATTGCTTGCTGGCACCATGCTCATTTCAGCCATTGCCATGACCGTTGCTGTCCCTGTGGGATTGTTTGCCGCAATTTATCTTGCTGAATATGCCACGCCACGGTTCCGCAATTGGGCTAAGCCGGCTTTAGAAATTCTAGCGGGTGTCCCCACCGTGGTTTACGGCTTTTTCGCCGCCCTCACAGTAGCCCCCATTTTACGAGAAACAGGCACCGTCCTCGGCCTTGATATTGCCTCAGAAAGTGCCTTGGCCGCAGGGTCGGTAATGGGAATTATGATTATTCCTTTTGTCTCTTCCCTCTCCGATGATGTTATTAGAGCGGTGCCAAGGTCATTGCGCGACGCTTCCCTTGGCCTCGGGGCAACTCAATCTGAAACCATCCGTCAGGTTGTTCTCCCCGCCGCTCTTCCAGGAATTGTCAGCGCGGTTCTCCTCGCTGCTTCACGAGCAATTGGAGAAACCATGATCGTGGTAATGGCAGCAGGTCTTGCCGCCAAACTGACCGCAAACCCCTTAGAAGCCGTGACCACAGTAACCGTTCAAATCGTCACTCTGCTGGTCGGTGACCAAGAGTTTGACAGCGCTAAGACCCTGGCAGCTTTCGCCCTTGGCCTCCTGCTTTTCTGCGTCACTTTGACGCTCAACTTTATCGCTTTCAAAGTGGTGCAAAGATATCGAGAACAATATGACTGATACCATCGATACCTCCCTCAGCATCCCAAAGAACACCTCAGAAATCGTTCATCAGGGTTTGAAAAAACGTTATGCTGCTGAAAAGCGCTTTCGGCGTTATGGGGTTGTTGCTGTTTGCGTGGCTCTATTAGGCCTCGTCGTCTTATTTAGCAGCATTTTAACTAAAGGCTATACAGCTTTTTACCAAACCAATATCCAACTTGATATTACCTTTGATGAAAGCGTGATCGACCCTAAAGGCACCCGTAAAACAAAGGACTTAAGTTCGGCCGATTATGCTGCTTTGTTGAAGAAAGCCATGCGGACACAGTTTCCAGAGGTTAAGACCCGGCGGGACAAGAAAAAGCTTTATAATTTGGTTAGTTCTACCGCTGTGTTCGCGCTTAGAGCCAAAACCATGGCCGACCCTTCAATCATTGGCCAAACCCATTCTCTTTGGCTCACGGCCTCAGATGATGTGGATATGCTGATAAAAGGCCACATCCCACGCGAATTGCCGGAAAACGAACGGCGGATTAGTAACAAAGAAATTTCCTGGGTTGATCAGCTAATCGAAGCAGGCAGCTTGGAAAAACAATTTAATCGCCAATTCTTTAGTGCTGGCGACTCAAGAGAACCAGAAGCCGCTGGTATTAAGGGAGCGATTATTGGTTCCTTTTATACTCTCCTGGTGACCCTTCTGTTAACTTTCCCCACCAGTGTTGCAGCCGCTATTTATCTGGAAGAGTTTGCCCCAAAGAATCGCTGGACCGCTATGATCGAGGTGAATATTAACAATCTGGCGGCGGTGCCTTCCATTGTTTTCGGCCTTCTCGGTTTAGCAATTTTCTTAAATGTGATGCACCTGCCACGTTCTGCTCCCATTGTTGGTGGGCTGGTGCTCGCCTTAATGACCTTGCCGACCATTATTATTGCCTCCCGAGCAGCTTTAAAAAGTGTTCCGCCTTCCATTCGCGCAGCGGCTTTAGGGCTAGGGGCAACTCGAATGCAGACAGTTTTCCATCATGTCTTACCTTTAGCCATGCCCGGCATCATGACCGGTACCATCATCGGCATGGCTCAAGCTTTGGGCGAAACAGCTCCTTTGCTGATGATTGGTATGGTGGCCTTTATTGTCGACGTCCCCGGTGGACCAACAGACCCGTCAACGGTCCTTCCTGTACAAATCTTCTTGTGGGCTGATGCCCCTGAGCGGGCTTTTGTTGAAAGAACCTCCGCTGCCATTTTGGTACTGCTGGGTTTCCTCGTTTCAATGAACGCCCTAGCTATTTTCCTACGTAAAAAATTCGAAAGGCATTGGTAAATGCTCGCCCAACAACAAATTGATCCTTCCACCCCTACAATGGGGCAAAACCAGCAAATGAGTATCCATTTGGAAAACAACCTCAAAGTCAAAGTCTCTGATGTGGCTGTATATTACGGTGATAAACAGGCACTTTTTGGTATCGATCTTGATATCTATAAGAACCAAGTCACTGCCTTGATCGGCCCTTCAGGTTGTGGAAAATCCACATTCCTGCGCTGCATCAATCGGATGAACGACACCATTGAGAGCTGCCGGGTAACCGGGAGTATCGAAATTGATGGCGTCAATATTTCAGACCGCTCCGTTGATGTGGTTGAGTTGCGCTCCCGGATTGGGATCGTTTTTCAAAAAGCCAACCCTTTCCCTAAATCAATCTATGACAACGTCTCTTACGGGCCTCGCATCCATGGCTTAGCCAAAGATCGGCAACACCTGGATCATATTGTCGAAAGCAGCCTGGAAAGAGCAGGGCTTTGGAAAGAAGTATCTGATCGCCTCGATGAACCTGGGACAGGGTTATCGGGCGGACAGCAACAAAGACTGTGCATCGCCCGGACTATTGCCGTTGGCCCTGATGTTATTTTGATGGATGAGCCCTGTTCGGCTCTTGATCCAATTGCAACAGCTAAAATTGAAGAACTGATGGATGAACTGCGACAAAACTTCACGATTATTATCGTCACCCACTCTATGCAACAAGCCGCTCGAGTCTCACAAAAAACTGCCTTTTTCCATCTTGGAAAATTGGTGGAATGCGGTGAAACCGAGCAAATTTTCACCAATCCTCAAGATAGTCGTACCCAAGACTACATTACGGGGAGGATTGGGTAGATGACCGCAGATCATATCGTTAGCGCCTTTGACGAAGAACTCCAGAAACTAGATCAGCTTATTGTGGAAATGGGCGGTTTGGCAGAAAACCAACTGGCCAGCGCTATTGATGCCTTGGTTAAACGCAATGCAGAACAAGCAGAAATCATACGTCAGGCTGATAAATCTATTGATCTTTTAGAAAGCGAAGTGAACAACCAAGCGATTCGGCTCATTGCCTTGCGTCATCC
>JAPHRK010000016.1 GCA_026196105.1 Rhodospirillales bacterium
TATCGCAACACGTTACGACCGATGTGCTCACACCTTCTTCTCCGCAATATGCATTGCTGCAATTGTCATATGGTGGATTTAATGAGTCCTGAGCCTAGACTTATATAAACAATAAGAAAAACAAACTTTTACGAGAATAAACTATCATAATGGGTAGGGACTAGAAGTCTGTATTAGCGAGGAGCTATAAATGACCATTAAGTCCCGAGTTGCTATTTTACTTGCCATTGTCGCTGGTGTTTCGGTTGTGACAGGTATTTATTTGTTTTCTGCACTCTCAGCATCAAAAAATGATGCCAGCATTATTGAGGCTTTAGGCCGACAACGAATGCTCAGTCAGGCCATGGCGAAATCCGTTCTTGGATATGCATCTGCCAAGCAAAGTCTTGGCAGTATGGAAACCAGAATCACATCACTTGATAAATTTATAACTAGCATGCGCAGTCAATATACTAAGTCGGTTATTGGCCCTTCTAAAAAGGTGGAGATGGGGATTTCAATGACCCCAGAAGCTGAAGAACATGCTTCAGTACCTTTTCCAGCCACATTTACGCGCCTTGTGAACACGAAAACAACAAGCGCCAATGGCTTCTCCGTCGCAATTCTATCTGATTTTCCCATTAACCCGGAAAGCGCTTTTCAATCAGATATGGATGAGAAAGCCAATGAGAGTTTTAAGAAAGAGCCAAATAGCCTCTTTTTTGAGGCCAGCGAAAAAGACGGCAAGATGGTTTTGAATTACTACACAGCAGATCTCGCTGTTACTCAAGGGTGTGCTGATTGTCATACAAAGATGGAAGGTCGCCCATACAAAATTGGGGATGTCTTGGGGATCCGCCGTTATCAAGTACCTTTTGCTGATTCTATGGCAATCGGAAACCAATTAATTAAGCCAAGTATAAAAGAATACGAAACTGCCAAATTAATCTTTTCTGAAACCCTCACGGCGCTTCGTTCAGGTGGGAAATATTCTTTAGACCTAGGCCGTAAGGCCTTTGCGCAGATTCCAGCCATTGATGATGAAACTGCACAAAACTTAATGGCGAAAGTTGCTGTCACTTCTGCTGAAATGGAAAAAACCATTGGGACGATCTTAAATAGTAAAGGCCGTGGGCTGCAAGTTGCGGCGCTTAGACTAGGTAGCCAAGCGAATGAACTTAGAGGTGTAAGTAATGCCGTTGTCGTTCGTTATACAGAAATTGCCGCTGGAAACCAGAATACAATCTCATGGGCAATCATGATTTCTACAATTATTATTTTCTGCACAGTTGGTGGCGTCTACGCTTTCATGTCCAATAAAGTTGTTGGTCGTATCGGTGCTTTATCTGACTCCATGGCAATCTTAGCTCAAGGCGATAAGACAACTGCAATTGCCTATGCAAACGATGAAGACGAGGTTGGCGGTATGGCGAGAGCCGTCCAAGTCTTTAAAGATAATATGATTAAAGCCGACGAATTGAGAGACGAACAGGTTAAGCAGGAGGCTGATCGAGAACAACGTCGCATTAAAGTTGAAAATGCTGTTGTTAATTTTGAGCAGGCGATTGGCCAAGTTGTTAAAGGTGTATCACACTCAGCTTCAGGTGTTGAAGACTCCGCAAACCAAATGGCTGAGCAAGCCAAAGATAACGTTAATCGATCAGGAGCTGTTGCATCAGCTTCAGAACAATCCGCTGCTAATGTTCAAACTGTTGCTTCTGCAGCGGAAGAACTATCTAGTTCAATTAGTGAAATAAGCAATCAGGTTGCTCAATCTTCTTCTGTAGCTGGACGTGCAGTTCATGAGGCTGAGGAAACCAATGAAAAGGTTCAAGGGTTAGTTGATGCTGCTCAGCGGATCGGTGATGTTGTTAATTTAATCAATGATATCGCTGAACAAACAAACTTGTTAGCTCTCAATGCAACAATTGAAGCCGCACGCGCTGGCGAAGCTGGCAAGGGGTTTGCTGTTGTCGCATCAGAAGTGAAGAATCTTGCTAATGAAACGGCTAAAGCCACCAGCGAAATCGGTACCCAAATTTCAGGAATCCAACAAGCAACAGAAGAATCTGTTTCAGCAATTGGCGGGATTACGGAAATTATCCGGGAAATTGATGGTATTGCTTCAGGTATTGCTGCTGCAGTTGAAGAACAAGGGGCTGCAACAGGAGAAATTGCCCGAAGTGTCGAGCAAGCCTCTGCGGGAACCCAAGAAGTTTCATCAAATATTGAAACGATTAGCACTGCGGCTAAACAAAATGGTGAAAGAGCAAAAGAGATGGCTGAAGCTGCTGTTGATATGCTTGAACAATCTAGAAGCTTAGATGCTGAAGTTAAAAAGTTCTTAGCTGAAGTAAGTTCGTCCTAAATATGAGTTCGTCCTAAATAGGAGAGGAGGGGGCTATTGATAGCCCTCTCCTTATCCTCCAAAACTCTTAACAAGACTTCCGACTAGCAAATACCATCCATCTACCAAGACAAAGAAAATGATCTTGAAAGGCAATGCCACGATGATGGGCGGGAGCATCATCATACCCATGGACATGAGGACCGATGCCACCACCATGTCGATAACCAGGAAAGGAACGAAGATCAGAAAGCCGATCTCAAAAGCCCGTCGAATTTCACTCAGCATAAATGCTGGAATGAGAGCTTTCATGGGAACGCTTTCGATACCATCTAATTTTGTGTCATCAATTTTAGCAATATCAAAGAAAAGCTGAAGATCTTGCTCTCTAACATGTCTTGACATGAATCTATGGAAAGGCACCAAAGCTCTATCAAAAGCTTCTACTTCTTCCATCTGCCCTTCCATCATCGGTTTCAACGCTTCGTCATAAACCTCTTCAAAGGTGGGCATCATGATGAATAGGGTTAAAAACAAGGCTAAGCTAATCAGAACTTGGTTGGGAGGGGCTTGTTGTGTTCCCAACGCTGTACGCACAAAAGAAAAGACAATGACGATTCGTGTGAAAGAGGTCATCATTATAAGAATTGACGGGGCGAGACTCAAAACCGTTGTCAGGGCAATGAGCTGAACAACTCGTGTGGTTGCAGAAGAGTCACCACCAAGGTCTAACGTGAATGATTGGGCGAAAGCAGGTTGGGTCATAAAAATAAGACCCGAAGCAACAAGCCCAATAACAAAGACACCTATTGAAATTTTTGCCTTCATTGCACTACATCCGTCGGTTCTTTTGAGGATGTTGCCATATCAAGGGCTTGTGCAAAATTTGTGTCTCCATCATGCAATATATTCTTTTCAATTAGCGTGTCTGAAGTAGGCCCTAAAAGAATAAGGTGTTCAGCATTGTCCCGGCGAACGAGAATAAGTCGGCGTTTACCGTCAATTGGTATTACTTCTGTCAGGGCGAGCCGTTTGGATTTGCCCCGTTGAGAAACAATTGCTCCAAAACCAAACCGTTTGGCTCCAAAAGCCAGCAAAGCGATTAAGCCTAAGACAAGAGCCAGGGCCATGACAAATTCCAGGTATTCTTGTAATCCTATGACATCATCCATACAGGTTTATTCGCCCTTTTTGGGCTTGTCCTCTTCAGTTTTGCCATAGGCTTCCATTGCCCGCGAACGTGTTGAAAACTCATGAATTTCTGAAAACTCTTGATGTTGTTCAACCATTTTATTTTCTAATTCATCAAGGCTTTCCATAATAGCTGTCAGGGATATTTTATGTGGGATATTGTCTTCTGCAGGGTTCTCCTGCACATAACGACACAATTCCTCAACGTGGCCTGTTAATGCACTCAACTCAATACTTTGCCCTTCATCAAGAAGGCGTTTGGCCGCATTAACGAGAGAAGATACGCGTTCAACTTTGCTGGTGAAATTCGCAAGTTCCGTAGAAGTCATTTTCGTGCCTCTTGGTATTTGCTTAATCCAGCCCCAATATCAATGGGCACTTCTTCACCATTTGCTCGATAGACGTAGGTCAGTATCTCTGAAACAGCAGCAAAGGCTTCTAAAGGTATTTCATCTCCGATTTCAAGAGCTTGTAATACTTCAGCTAAATCAGCGTCCTCACGGACTTTGACGTCATTTGCGAAAGCTATTTCAAGAATCTTCTCTGCTAAAGCTCCTTTTCCAGAGGCAATAACTTCTGGAGGACGGTTGTTATCCCGGTCATGATCGAGGGCAACGGCCAGTTTTCGGGTAGCTATTGCTTCAAAATCTTGATCTTTTTTTGAACTGGTCAATGGACCGCCTGTATTTAAAAAATAGGAGAACTTATCTTGAGGGAATTGTGCCGTTATAAGCTTAAAGATTCCTTTAATGCTCTAAAGGTAAATTTAAGTAAGAGAAAATAGCCGAAAATGAGTCCCAATCTGGCTTTCAAGAGGCCATGATTCATCGTTTCTTAAGGGAACGGATTCAATAATCGAAGAGTTATGTAATGTCGATTCTGTAGAAAATTTGGACGAGCCAAAAGGCTCTAAAGAGGCGTAATAAGGTATGGATTTCAGCAAAATCTCACTTTTTACCGCGATGAAAAAGCAAATGGGTTGGCTTACACAACGCCAAAAGGTGTTGTCGGAAAATATCTCAAATGCCAACACCCCTCGCTTTAAATCCAAAGACTTAAAGCCTATCGAATTTAGGGATATGATTGGAAAAAACCAATTTAACCTTAAAATGCGGGCAACTTCGGCAAAACACTTAACAGGCTTAAGTGGTGATTCCGGTGATAATAAAGTTGCTAAGGAACGTAAACCTTATGAAACCTCTCCTGACGGTAACTCAGTTGTTCTCGAAGAACAGGTTCTCAAAGTTAATAAAACACAAATTGATCATCGATTAACCAATGACCTTTACAAAAAGCATCTGTCTCTTTTTAGAGCGGCAATTGGTAAGTAACGGCAAGGCCAGGAAAAAATAGATGGATGACCTTTTTAAAACCATGAGTATTTCGGCTTCAGGAATGAAGGCTCAAGGGGTGAGACTTCGGGTGATCTCTGAAAATATGGCTAATGTAAATTCTTTGCCAACAAAACCGGGAGAAAGCCCTTACCAACGCAAAGTGACTCTTTTTAAAAATAAATTAGACCGGGAGTTGGGGGCTAATACAGTTAATGTTCATCAAGTAAGGCCCGATAAATCAGAATTTAAAATGCGTTTCGATCCTAATCATCCAGCAGCTGATGCTAATGGTTATGTGCAAACTCCCAACGTAAATACGCTGGTTGAGATGATGAATATGAAAGATGCACAACGCTCATATGAGCGCAATGTAAAAGCAATTAAAGCGTCGAAAGATATGATCGGCAAGACTCTCGGTCTCTTACGGTAAAAATTAGATGGAAATGGAAAGACGGTTATGACAATACCCTTTAATCAAGCTATTAGCGCTTATAATCAAGCTGCCAAAGATGTTGGGGCTGGTGCGACGATAAAAAATGATAAAGTAACCTCTAATGATTTTGCTGATATGCTTAAGAATAAAGTTCGTACAGCCATCGACGATAATAAAAATGCCGAGCGACTTTCTGTTGCAGCTGTTGCGGGTAAAGCAGATTTAAGTCAAGTTGTTACAGCCGTTGCAGAAGCTGAATTCACGGTAAAGGCTGCAGTCGCTATTAAAGATAAGGTGATAACCTCTTACAAACAGATTCTCCGGATGCCAGTTTAGGGATACTCCCATGAACGAAGTTGCCGTCCTCGAAGTTGGAAGAGAAGCCTTCTTTGTAATTATGAAGGTTGTCGGTCCTCTGCTCTTTATTGGGCTTGTGGTAGGCCTTGCCATTGCATTATTTCAAGCGATTACCTCTATCCAGGAAATGACCTTGGTTTTCGTTCCAAAAATTATTGCTATTTTTGTTGCAATTATCGTTTTTCTGCCATTCATGATGAGGGTTACGATTGAGTTCGGGCAAGATATGTTTAACAAAATAACCCTGCTAAATTAGGTTAGACCGCGCATGTTAAGCGAGGTTCTCAATCTAAATATTTTCTTCTTCTTTGTGATTTTTTCAAGACTTGCAGCAGCAGTCACTGTGATGCCAGGTTTTAGTGCTACCTACGTTTCTATGCGGATACGGATTGCTTTTATTGTTGTTTTTTCTTTTGTTTTAGTCCCCGTTCTTCAGGACGTTATGCCTCCTATACCCGCTTCAGCAATGGCGATGACTTTGATTTTTATTGGTGAGGCAATCATTGGCCTATTGATTGGTTCTGTAATGAGGATTTTGCTGGGAGCGCTGCAAACAGCAGGGACAGTCATTGCGTTTTCTTCATCAATGGCTAACGCCATGATTATGGACCCAATTTCCCAACAACAAAGCGCCGTAGTTAGTGTTGCTCTGACAACAATGGCAACGGTGATTATTTTTGTAGCTGATTTACACCACTTGATGATTGCTGCTTACGTAGAAAGTTATACAATGTTCGTTCCGGGCCATGTACCCCCAGTTTCTGATATTGCTCAGTTGATAGCCAGAATTGTAGCAGATTCATTTTCATTTGGTATTCAGCTTGCTGCTCCTTTTTTGTTAATTTCTTTTACCTATAACGTTGCTCTCGGCACGCTTGCCCGATTAATGCCTAAGTTGAATGTATTCTTTGTAGGTATGCCTTTAAGCATTGGTTTAGCCTTTGCTGGTTTAATGATTTGTATTCCGTCAATTTTGATGATCTTCCTTAAAAATTACGAGGAAACCATCGAGAAATTTTTTATTCCTTGAGGTGACGGATGTCAGAAGATCAAGAAAAAACAGAAGAGCCAACTAGCAAAAAACTCGATAAAGCCAGGACAGAAGGTCAGGTTTTACAATCTTCTGAGGTCAAGAACTGGGGGGTGCTTTTAGGCGCCTCTTTTTCCATGTTTGTTATGGGACCATGGATTATGGGGCACCTTAAACCAATTCTATCAACATTCTTAGAATCCCCCCACGCGATCAGGCTGGATACGGGGAATGTTAGTGTTTTCTTCTCCGAGCTTATTAGGGACGTTGGACTTTGGACATCTCCTATTTTTCTAGTGGCTATTATCGTTGCATTCGCGACAAATGTTGGTGTTTCTGGCTTGGTTTATTCGCCAAAAAAGATGGCGCCGAAGTTAAATAGGTTGGACCCTATTAAAGGGACTCAAAAAATTATCTCCCTCAATTCAATTTTTGAATTTGTCAAAGATTTCGTTAAGCTTTGTATTGTTGGGATCGTCGTTTTTACTGTTGTCATGCCTATGTTCAGTGATTTGACAACATGGCCAGGGCTTGCACCTATTCAGATACTCGATCGTATGGGGGATTTTGGGGCGGCAATTCTTGTAGGTACTACTGCCGTTTTAACCGTTCTCGCTTTCTTTGATTTCTTTTATCAAAAATATACTTTTATCAAGAAGCTGAAGATGAGTAAGCAAGAGGTAAAAGATGAGAACAAGAATACCGAAGGTGACCCCCAAATCAAAGGGCGTTTACGTCGGATCAGGATGGAGCGGGCGAGGACCAGAATGATGGCTAATGTCCCTGACGCCAGTGTTATCGTCACAAATCCAACGCATTATTCAGTTGCTCTAGCCTATAGTGAAGACGATATGGCTGCCCCAACGGTTGTTGCTAAAGGGGTAGATAGTTTGGCCCTAAAAATACGTGAAGTAGCGGAAGAAGCCGATGTGCCAATTGTTGAGAACCCTCCTCTTGCTCGTGCTTTATATGCTACAGTAGAACTGGAAGAAGAAATTCCTGAGGAACACTATAAACCTGTTGCTGAGGTTATTGGTTACGTTATGCGCCTTAAGGGTGGGTCTTTATGATCTCCAGTGGGGAAACAAAGGAAGCAGCAGGAGGTGGGGTAGGTTTTTGGTATTTGTCTTCATTTTGGTCAATCCTGCTCATTGTTTTCTCGACTTTCTATGTATTATTGTCGTTCTTTGGGGGGGAATATAGCCCTTACAAAGATATTCCAGCCCTACTCAGTGTTTTTTCCTTTGGAGGACTTTCATGGTCCTTAGGAAGTTCTCAAGATAAAGCTAAGTTAGATAAATTACTTGCTGCAGCAGCTGAATCTGATGGTGCAGCTTTGCTTATTGTTGGCCCTGACCGGGAAGCCGTTTATGCCAATGGAGCTTTCCACCGCCTTTTCCCTTCTACAGGCGTTGATGGCCTTCGGGTTGAGGGAGGAGAGGCCTCGATCTCAGCTATCGCCTCTCTAGTCCATGGTGAGGCCTCGCAAATTGAGCTCGATCGCTTATTAGGAAGTGCCATTGAAGAGCGTAATGATTCCGGTGAAATATGTATCACTACCCCTTCAGGCCACTATGAATGGCGGGGATTAAATGTTTCCCCAATTCAAAAATTTCCAGGATACCTTCTGGTTTCAGCACGCGATGTAACAGCTCGGCATGAACTTGAAGTAGTTCGCCGGAGCGAAGAGAAATTGGTGAGGGATTTTATTGATCACTTGCCAGTCGGTTTCTTTTCTTCAGATGCCGATGGGAGGTTCATTTATGTCAACGAGACTCTGGCAAATTGGCTTGGTATAGAGCCAGGAGAGCAATATGGAGATGAAGGCCTCGCTGATTTTATTGTTGGTGATGATGCAAAAGAGGGAACACCAGGGAAAGATAAAGAGGCAGATCACGGAGAAGTATTGTTGCATGGCGCGAGTGGGGGTGATTTTAGTGTTTATTTGCGCCAATCCCAGCGAACCTCGAAAAGTGGTGATTTTGTCTATAGTCGCTCAGTTGTTTTAAGAGATGTTGCAGCGGATAGTGGCAATGCTGTGGTCGGATTTATTGCTCATAAACTTAAGGCTCTCTTTGATGCGGCTCCGATAGGCATCGCTCAAATGGATATTAGTGGTGAGATTGTTGAAGCCAATATGGCTTTCACCAAAATGCTTGGTATGGGGCGGGATCAGGCAACGGGGAAGGCACTAAATGAATTTATTAAGAAGGAAGACCGCCAGGATATGGAGGTTTTGCTTTCCAAAATCGTTATGGGAACAGTGCCTGCTGGGAATTTTGAAGTCAGGTTTGCCACCAAAGAAGGCCGTGAGAAAGTAAGTACGGTTTATGCCGGTTGTATTGATGACGGAGATGGTGATGTTTCTGGCTTGATGTTGCATTTCATTGATACGACGGAACGCAAACATCTGGAAATGGAGTTTACCCAATCTCAACGTATCCAAGCCGTTGGTCAACTCGCGGGGGGTGTTGCCCATGATTTTAATAACCTGCTGACGGCTATGATTGGGTTCTGTGATCTGTTGCTTGGTCGCCATGGTCCAGGAGACCCGTCATTTGCTGACGTTATGCAGATCAAGCAAAATGCTAACCGTGCTGCCAATCTTGTTCGTCAGCTCCTTGCTTTCTCCCGTAAGCAAACGCTCCAACCTAAGGTGATTGATGTTACAGGGGCGATCTCTGAAATGTCGAACCTAATTCGCCGCTTGATCGGCGAGAATATGGAATTTGAGATCGTTCATGGGCATAACTTGGGTAAGGTCCGTGTCGACCCTGGTCAATTTGATCAAGTTGTCATTAATCTCGCCGTTAATGCCCGTGATGCGATGCCCTCTGGGGGGAAACTCACGATCACTACACGAAACCATATATTGGAGCAGCCTGAGCAACGTGACCAAGACGTCATGCCTGCTGGCGATTATGTTTTAATTGAAGTCGCTGACACGGGTGTTGGGATTTCTAAAGAAGATATTGGCAGTATTTTTGAACCCTTCTTTTCAACAAAAGAAGTAGGTGCTGGGACAGGTCTCGGCCTTTCAACAGTCCATGGCATTATTCATCAAACAGGAGGCTTTATCTTTGTTGATAGTGCTCCTGGTGACGGTACTGCCTTTAGTATTTTTCTCCCTTGTTATGAGGGGGGAGAAGAAGTTTCTGAAGAAGCTGATAGCGCTCCAGAAAAAGGGATTGTTGACCTTACAGGTGTTGGCAATATTTTACTTGTTGAAGATGAGGATGCGGTACGCCTGTTTGCGGCTCGGGCTCTAACAAATAAAGGATACAAAGTTCAGGAAGCGCAAAATGCTGAAGAAGCTCTAGATATTATCAAAGAGAATAAAATTAAAATCGATTTGATTGTTACAGACATGGTGATGCCCGGTATGGATGGGTATACCATGGTACGTTATATCCGTGAGAGCCATCCCAATATTAAAGTGATCCTGATGTCAGGTTATGCAGAAGATGCGATTCCTGAAGAAATTGGAACTGATACGACTATCAATTTTATGCACAAACCCTTCAGCCTCAAAGACCTTGCTGCTTTAGTGAAGACGGTTCTGGGTGAAGTGTGATTCTTATCTAGAGTGATCCTGTTTTCCGATTCTATTCTATACCGATTTGTTTCAAAAAAACACTAAAAAAATAAGAACAAAAGATGAAATTAAGTAAATTTTTCTATTATAATCAACAGATTAAAATTTTATCTTGCCAATAAGAACAAAATGAGTACATTGATCATATTGCATCACACAGTGCCCTGTGAAATAAGAAGGGGAGAAATTCAAATGCAGACAGCTTTACGCTTGGTGGACAAACAGACCATGGATAAAAATAAGGCACTAGAGGCAGCCGTTACTCAAATTGAAAGAGCCTTCGGCAAGGGATCAATTATGAAGCTTGGCCAGCGTGAAAGCGCGGTTCAAACTCCTGCTGTTTCTTCGGGATCATTGGGGCTTGATATAGCTTTGGGGATTGGTGGACTACCTTATGGTCGGGTGGTTGAAATTTATGGCCCAGAAAGCTCTGGTAAAACCACCTTGGCGCTTCACGCTATTGCGGAAGCTCAAAAGGTCGGTGGGACCTGTGCATTTGTTGATGCTGAGCAT
This sequence comes from Rhodospirillales bacterium, assembly GCA_026196105.1. GTDB lineage: Bacteria > Pseudomonadota > Alphaproteobacteria > Rhodospirillales > JAPHRK01 > JAPHRK01. The sequence continues at coordinate 10,780 of JAPHRK010000016.1, forward strand.
GCCCTTGATCCAATCTATGCTCGTAAGTTAGGTGTGGATGTGGATGAGCTGCTCATCTCTCAACCTGATGCAGGCGAGCAAGCCCTAGAAATTGCGGACACCTTGGTTCGTTCTGGGGCGGTTAATGTCTTGGTGATTGATAGTGTTGCCGCTTTGGTCCCGCGGGCTGAGTTGGAAGGCGAAATGGGCGATCACCATGTCGGCTTACAGGCTCGCTTGATGAGCCAAGCTTTACGTAAGCTTACAGGCTCTATCAATCGTTCAAACTGCCTAATTATTTTTATCAACCAAATCAGGATGAAAATTGGCGTGATGTTCGGTAATCCGGAAACTACGTCTGGCGGTAATGCCCTTAAGTTCTATTCTTCTGTTCGGCTGGAAATTCGCCGTATTGGGCAAATTAAAGATCGCGATGAGGTGGTTGGTAACCAGACCCGAGTCAAGGTGGTGAAGAACAAACTCGCCCCTCCCTTCAAGATGGTTGAATTCGATATCATTTATGGTGAAGGCGTTTCCAAGATGGGTGAATTGCTTGACTTAGGTGTCAAAGCTGATTTGGTCGAAAAATCTGGTTCTTGGTTCTCCTATGGAGATCAACGCATTGGTCAAGGTCGTGAAAACGCGAAAAAATTCTTGCGCGAAAACCCTGAAATTTCAGATGAAATTGAGCTGCTCATTCGTAAAAATGCAGGCTTGATCTCTGAAAAAATGATGGATGAACCTGTGAGTGACGCCAAAGATGATACAAAATAAAACTTCCCTCTGAATATGATCTTCCCCGAGATCATCACATAGCGCACATCTCAAGAATTGAGGTGTGCGTTTTTTTTATCTCAGGTTATAGATAACTCAAACCACGCGAGGTGTGTTTTCTGGACAGGGGGGCATTGGCGAGGTAAAAGCTCTGGTTTGATTTTTTCAGCCATAGCTCGTGAAGTATAACCATGCAGACTGCAAACGATATTCGCACCTCTTTTCTCGACTTTTTTGCCAAGAACGGTCATTCCGTTCAGCCATCGAGCTCATTAGTGCCGTCTAACGATCCTACCCTGATGTTTACCAATGCGGGGATGGTTCAGTTTAAAAACGTTTTCACGGGAGCTGAAAAACGTGATTACTCACGGGCTGCAACGTCGCAAAAATGCGTTCGCGCAGGTGGTAAGCACAACGATCTTGAAAATGTCGGGCATACAGCTCGCCATCACACATTTTTTGAAATGTTGGGGAACTTCTCTTTTGGTGATTATTTCAAGGATGAGGCCATCTCTCTTGCTTGGGAACTGGTAACCAAAGAATATGGCTTACCAAAAGATAAACTAATCGCAACTGTCTATGCAGAAGATGATGTTGCCTTTGATCTCTGGAAAAAAATAGCTGGTCTGCCAGATCATAAGATTATTCGTATCGCGACCTCAGACAACTTCTGGGCAATGGGCGATACAGGCCCTTGCGGTCCCTGCTCTGAAATTTTCTATGATCACGGTGATAAAATCCCAGGTGGACCTCCTGGTTCACCTGATGAAGATGGTGATCGCTTTATTGAGATTTGGAACTTGGTGTTTATGCAGTACGAGCAAACACCTGAGGGCCGTCTTGAACTTCCTAAGCCATCTATTGATACAGGCATGGGGCTGGAGCGTCTCTCTGCCCTTATGCAAGGTACCCACGACAACTACGAAGTAGATTTGCTTCGGAATCTTATTATGGCTTCTGCAGATGCCACTAACACCGACCCAGATGGGGAACATATGATTTCCCATCGGGTTATTGCAGATCATTTGCGGGCATGTAGTTTCTTGATTGCTGATGGTGTTCTTCCGTCAAATGAAGGCCGTGGTTATGTGCTCCGTCGTATTATGCGCCGCGCTATGCGCCATGCCCAATTGATCGGATGTAAAGATCCCGTAATGTATCGTCTAGTACCAGCTTTGGTTAACAATATGGGGCAAGCCTTTGGTGAATTAGTTCGTGCTCAACCCCTTATCGAAGAAACTATGAAGCTGGAAGAAACCCGTTTCAAACAAACTCTGGAACGCGGCTTGAAGCTCTTAGATGAGGAAACCGATGGTTTCAATGAAGGCGACCAGCTTTCTGGCGAAGTAGCCTTTAAACTCTATGATACTTATGGCTTCCCTCTTGATTTAACCCAAGATGCTCTCAGAAACCGCAGTATTGAGGTGGATATTGAGGGTTATGAAACCGCTATGGAACGCCAACGGGCTGAAGCTCGTGCCGCATGGTCTGGTTCTGGCGATGCCGCAACTGAACAAATCTGGTTTGATATCAATGAAGAGTTGGGGGCGACTGAATTCCTCGGTTATGAAAATGAAACCGCTGAAGGTCAGATAATTGCCCTAGTTGTTGATGGTGAGCGGGTAGAGCAGGCTAGCGAAGGCCAATCTGTTAGCATCGTTACCAACCAAACACCGTTTTATGGTGAGTCTGGCGGTCAAATGGGTGATGTTGGTTTGGTTAAGGGTGAAAGTTCTGAAACCACTGTTGAAGATACATTGAAAAAGCTTGGATCATTGCATGTCCATGTTGGCAAGGTTTCAAAAGGGACCTTGGCTGTTGGTGATGCGGTTTCCCTTGAGGTAAACAAAGAGCGTCGGGCCTCTCTTCGTGGCAACCACTCAGCTACCCATCTATTGCACGAAGCTTTGCGCCGTCGTCTCGGAGACCACGTTACACAGAAAGGTTCTTTAGTCGCCTCTGAGCGCCTCCGATTTGATATTAGCCACCCAAAAGGCATTACTGCTGAGGAAATGGCGACGGCTGAAGCTGAAGTGAATAGTCGTATTCGCCAAAATAGTGAAGTCGTTACCCGGTTAATGACCCCAGATGAAGCCATTGAACAAGGAGCTATGGCTCTGTTCGGTGAAAAATACGGCGAAGAAGTCCGGGTTGTTTCTATGGGTGAAGATGGTGAGCAACCGTTCTCGACAGAACTTTGCGGTGGTACCCATGTGCGCCGTACAGGTGATATTGGTGTATTTAAAGTGGTCAGTGAAGGCGCTGTTGCTGCTGGTGTGCGTCGGATAGAAGCTCTGACTGGCTCAGCTGCCTTTGCTTACCTTGAGCAGCAAGAAAAAGCCCTGTTTGAAACCGCAGCAGTTTTAAAAGTAGCCCCCGCAGACGTAACCATACGTGTTGCTGCACTGATTGAAGAACGTAAAAAGCTAGAACGTGAATTAACCGAAGCGCGCAAGGCTGCTGCCTCTGGGGGTGCTGCTGCGGGTGGTGACGCGGCTAAGGACGTCAATGGCATTGCTTATATGGGTAAAACTGTTGAGAACCTTCCCGCTAAAGAGCTTAAGGGCTTGGTCGATGACATGAAGCAAAAGCTTGGCTCTGGTGTTGTTGCTGTTATTGCGGTTAATGATGGTAAGGCTTCTTTGGTTGTTGGGGTTACCGATGACCTTAAAGATAAACTCAGTGCTGTTGACTTGGTACGCGCTGGCTCTGCTGCTGTTGGTGGCAAAGGCGGTGGCGGGCGTCCTGACATGGCTCAGGCTGGGGGACCAGATGGTTCCAAAGCAGGTGAGGCTATCGCTGCTATTGAAGCGGTTCTCGCTGGTTAAATGGCAAAGGCCTTGGCATAGTGAACCTGACCGCCTTGGCTAAGGGTTTTCTCTTTTAATTCGAGAGCCATAAAGGCATTTCCAACCTCTTTAAAAGGAGAGGTAAGGAGGGCAGCGAGTTTGGGGGCAAACCCAAAACGGGGATAAAACTTAGGGTGGCCTAATACGACAATGGCCTCGACACCCAAAATTTGGCAAATCTCAATTCCTTCACGAACTAAAGCGCTTCCGATACCTTTGTTTTGGTATTCAGGCAGAACTGCCATTGGTGCAAGAGCAACACCATCAACGATCAGGTCATCACGAGTAATAGGTAAATCACTAAACATTATATGCCCGACCAGTTGGCCTTCTAAGATAGCGATAAGGGAAAGCCTCAATGCGCCTTCTTCACGCAAAGCAACGATTAGTTGGGCTTCGTCTTTCTGCTCAAAAGCTGCTTCATTTATCTGTGAGACCAGGGGATGATCGGCGGGTGTTTCTAATCGAATGGTGAGGTCAATCATCGTTTTGCCATTGCTATTGGTCATCGTTAATCCCTATATGGTGTCACACCTTTAATCACTGACACGCGGAAAGCCAAGGAGAACTCGTTGAATCCCCATCATCAAAAAGGTTGGCGAAGTCCTAAGGGGTTGTTGATTCTGATTTCAGCCGCAATGCCTTTGTCTCTTGGAACCTGGATGGCTTTGATTAATAATTTTGCTATTGAGCGGGCAGCCTTTGATGGGGCCGATATAGGGATGCTCCAGAGTATCCGTGAAATTCCTGGTTTCCTTGCCTTTGCCGTCGTCTTTTTATTGTTGCTCTTTAGAGAGCAAACTCTGGCAATGATTGCCTTGATGATGCTGGGAATCGGTACCGCTTTTACCGGGTTGTTCCCAACCTTCTGGGGGTTGTGTGCTACCACGCTCTTTATGTCTGTTGGCTTTCATTATTATGAAACTGTACGCCAATCTCTTGCCTTACAATGGCTTGAGATTGACGAAGCGCCAACAGTTATGGGTAAGCTGGTTGCTGTGGGTTCTTTTGCCTCCCTTGTATCTTATGGGGTTATTTATTTTGCCCTCGATTTTTTTGGGCTCTCTATGGAATGGGTCTATGCCCTCGGAGGAGGGTTAACGGCGGTACTGACCCTGTTTGCCTGGATTGCCTATCCGCATTTCCCTGAAAAGGTCGAGCAACGTAAACATTTAGTCCTTCGTAAGCGTTACTGGCTTTATTACGCTATTACGTTCTTATCCGGTGCCAGGCGACAGATTTTTACCGTCTTTGCCAGCTTCTTGATGGTGGAAAAATTTGGTTATGATGCCGCTGCAATTACTTTGATGTTCCTGGCTAATATGGCAATCAATATGTATGTAGCTCCTTTGATTGGTCGGTTGATTTCCAAGTGGGGTGAACGTAAAGCGCTGACCTTAGAATATACCGGCCTTGTCGTCGTTTTCACCAGCTATGCTTTTGTTGATAATGAGTGGTGGGCTGTGGCTCTCTATATTATTGATCATATGTTCTTCGCCATGGCGATTGCGATTAAAACCTACTTTCAAAAAATTGCAGACCCGGCAGATATTGCGCCGACGGCAGGGGTCGCCTTCAGCATTAACCATATTGCAGCCGTTACTTTACCTGTCGCTCTTGGTTTCATTTGGTTAGTATCACCTATGGCTGTCTTCTTAGTTGGGGCAGGGATTGCCTTCGCTTCTTTAATCCTTGCCAGAATGATTCCGCCTAACCCATCTGAAGGAAATGAAGTAATCTCATTTTTTAGGACGGTTCCAGCTTGATCATAAGCCTCGCTTTGCCTAATTTGTTGGGTAGTAAACTATCTTTATATTAGAAATGGATACCGGAAAGTCATGAAATTCACCGGCACTGACGATTATGTCGCTACAGAAGACCTTATGGTTGCGGTTAATGCTGCCATTACATTGGAACGTCCCCTCCTTGTTAAAGGGGAGCCAGGAACAGGTAAAACTGTTTTGGCTATTGAAGTTGCTAAGGCACTTGGAGCTGACTTCATCCCTTGGCACATCAAATCAACAACTAAAGCCCAGCAGGGTCTTTACGAGTATGATGCTGTTTCTCGCTTGCGAGATTCTCAGCTTGGGGACGGCCGGGTTCATGATATTTCAAACTACATTGTTAAAGGCAAGATGTGGGAAGCTTTTGAAGCCACCAAACGCCCAGTCCTGCTGATTGACGAAATCGATAAAGCTGATATCGAATTTCCTAACGATTTGCTCCTGGAGCTTGATCGCATGGAGTTTCATGTTTATGAAACTCAAAAATTGATCAAGGCAGCTCAGCGCCCGATCGTAATAATTACCTCTAACAATGAGAAAGAGTTGCCTGACGCCTTCTTGCGTCGTTGTTTTTTCCATTATATCCGTTTCCCAGATGAAGAAACGATGGCGGATATTGTCGAGGTTCATTTCCCCGGCCTGAAGAAAAATCTTCTACGAGAAGCTTTAGCGGCCTTCTATGAAGTCCGGGAAGTTCCCGGCCTGAAAAAGAAGCCATCAACCTCAGAACTGCTTGATTGGATTAAGCTTCTCCTAGCGGAAGATATTCCCCCAGAGGCACTGCGCAGTAAAGACAAAAAAGACCTTATTCCGCCGCTCTACGGGGCATTGCTTAAGAATGAACAAGACGTTCACCTATTTGAGCGTTTGGCCTTTTTGAATCGCCGTGATGGGTAACCCTTAAAAGGGATACAAATGGAAACCATACCCTATTGGGACAAAATTGAGCCTTATCTGCTGGCACTGAAGGACTGGGTACTAACCACAGTCATCGTGCCAAGCAGTGTGGTTCAGCTTGTTTTGATTTTGGGGGGGTATTTGTTTGGGCGTTGGCTGGCGCCAAAGCTTAAGAGTCTGCTTGAAAAAATCTTAGTTGTTCCGTGGATTGTGCGGTATTTTTCGCAACTAGCAACATCTGTTTTGGAACTCGCCCTACCTATTGTTATGGCCATAACTTTTTGGTTTATGGCGACAATTGCTGAGTTCTCAAGCTGGCCTCATCACTTAATTACTAGTGTTGTCGGCCTGCTCTTTGCCTGGGTTGTGATACGCCTTATGGCATCGGTGGTGGGGAATGCCTCATGGGCAAGAGTGATTGCTATGGTCGCCTGGACTTTGGCGGCTTTAAACCTACTTGGTCTGCTTGATAATACCTTAGTTTTTTTGGAGAGCATTGCCTTTGAAATTGGTAAAATTAGAATCTCCCTCCTTGAGATAGGAAAAGGGGTCATCGCTCTTGCCTTTATGCTCTGGCTGGCAAGTTTTGCCTCTCGGTTATTAGAAAATCGTTTCAAAAGCTCGAAAAACCTTTCTCCTTCAGTTCAGGTGCTGTTTAGCAAGCTGAGTCGTGCTGCACTGTTTGTCTTTGCTATTATTATGGGACTGCAATCAGTTGGTATCGACTTGACGGCTTTTGCAGTGTTCAGTGGTGCCGTTGGTTTAGGGGTTGGCTTTGGCCTGCAAAAGATTGTTTCCAACCTGATCAGCGGTATTATTTTGTTGCTGGATAAATCTGTGAAGCCAGGAGATGTGATTGCTATTGGGCAAACTTACGGCTCAATCAATTCTCTGGGCGCGCGCTATGTTTCGGTGATTACCCGTGACGGCACTGAGCATTTGATACCTAATGAAGAGCTGATCAGTCAGCGGGTAGAAAATTGGTCTTACTCCAATACGGAGGTGCGGATCAAAACGAAGATCGGTATCGCGTATGATTCAGATGTTAACAAAGCTCGAGAATTGGTACTTCAGGCAATCGCCAGTGTTCCTCGAGCTTTAAAACATCCGGCTCCCATGTGCCATTTGATTGATTTTGCTGATAATGGTGTTTTGCTTGAAGCTCGAATTTGGATAAATGATCCACAAAATGGTGTTGCAAATGCACGGAGTGATATGCTGATGAAGGTTTGGGAGTTATTTAATGAGCACAATATCAACTTCCCTTATCCTCAGCGTGACCTTCATATCAAAGAGGCGATACCCCTGCGGGTATCTCTTGAAAAAAATAACGAGGAGGTATCTACGGATAGCTCTCCCCAAGTGAAGAATAAAACAGTATAATTAGGTTAAACTAGGAAAGTACGAAGGCTATGTTCCTCAATTTGTTCACAGAACTCCGCGCTGCTAATCTTCCGGTTTCACTGCGAGAGTACCTTACCTTGCTTGAAGCGGTAGAGAAGAACGTGGCGAACTATTCAGTGGATGATTTTTATTATCTCAGCCGGTCCTGTCTCGTTAAAGACGAGCGTAATCTAGATAAATTTGATCGAGTTTTTGGCAGTGTGTTTAAAGGACTTGAGGCTCTTAATGAAGCCTTTGGGAAGGAAATTCCTGAAGAATGGTTGCGTAAGCTTGCTGAAAAGCATCTAAGTCCGGAAGAGATGGAAAAGATTAAATCTCTTGGTGGTTTCGATGAGTTGATGAAAACCCTTGCTGAACGCATGAAAGAGCAAGAAAAACGCCACCAAGGAGGCTCTAAATGGATCGGCACGGCAGGTACGTCACCTTTTGGTGCCTATGGTTATAACCCGGAAGGGGTTCGGATTGGTCAAAAGGAATCTCGCCATCGTCGAGCCGTAAAGGTTTGGGATAAACGGGAATTTAAAAACCTTGATGATTCTGTTGAGCTTGGAACTCGAAACATCAAGATCGCCTTGCGCCGTCTGCGCAAATTTGCCCGCGAAGGGGCAGAGACGGAGCTAGATTTACAAGACACTATCAACTCTACCGCCAAGCAAGGCTGGCTTGACGTGAAGATGGTGCCTGAGCGCCACAATAAAATCAAAGTGTTATTGTTCTTTGATATTGGCGGTTCTATGGACGACCATATTCGTATTTGTGAAGAGCTGTTCTCTGCGGCTGGCTCTGAGTTTAAGCACAAAGAATATTTCTACTTTCACAATTGTATGTATGAAAATCTGTGGAAAGATAATGTGCGCCGCTACACTGATACAACAGAGACTTTAGAAGTCATTCGCACTTATCCAAAGGATTATAAGGTTATCTTTGTAGGAGATGCCTCTATGAGCCCCTATGAGATCACCTATCCAGGTGGTTCTGTTGAGCATTGGAACGAAGAAGCAGGTGTGGTGTGGATGAACCGCATGCTGGAAAACTTCCCTAATGCCATTTGGCTTAATCCTGTACCTGAAAAATGGTGGGATCACACCGCCTCCATCAACATGGTCAAACAAATTATGGGCAACCGTATGTACCCCCTCACTTTAGGTGGGCTTGATGAGGGTATGAAGGAACTGAATAAATAAACAAGAAGCTTATAGGGAAGGGCGTGCTCAAATGGATTCAATTTTTATAGCTATCGATTACCGAGATCCATTGTGGATCGCAATAGCCTTTGCTTTTGGCTTGTTTTTCAAACAAATGAAACTGCCGCCTATGGTGGGGTTTCTTGTTGCGGGTTTTGTTCTAAATTTCCTCGGAGCGGAAAGCGATAAGTTTTTAGTGGAAATTGCTGATTTAGGCATAACATTATTGCTTTTCACCATTGGATTAAAACTACGATTAGGCACTTTAATTCGGCCTGAGATATGGGCAACAACCACGATTCATATGACTGCATCTATTATCTTGGCGACTGCTTTGCTCTTAGGTGTAGGTGCCGCTAATATACTTATGTTTGGTGCGTTGGATCTAACGGGCGCCCTTATCGTTGCTTTTGCCCTTTCATTTTCAAGTACAGTTTTTGCTGTCAAAACTCTAGAAGATCGAGGGGCTCTTGCTTCACGATATGGTCAGGTGGCTATTGGTGTTTTGGTTATGCAAGATATCGCTGCGGTTATTTTTCTAGCTGTTTCCGCTGGAAAAATACCGTCTATGTGGTCAATTGGATTACTTCTACTTATTCCCGGGCGCCATTTATTAGGGTTTATCCTCACCAACACAGGGCATAAAGAACTGCTCTCCGTCTTTGGGTTTGTTATGGCTTTGGGAGGCGCAGCCGTATTTGAACTGGTTGGCATGAAAGGCGATCTTGGCGCGCTCATTTTTGGTGTGCTTTTAGCCCAGCACCCAAGGGCTTCAGAGTTATCTAAAAACTTGATGGGCTTTAAAGATGTTTTCCTTGTCTGTTTTTTCCTAACAATTGGGTTGACGGGACTTCCATCGTGGGAAGCTAGTCTTACCGCCCTAGTTCTCCTTATACTCATACCATTTAAAACAGTTCTGTTTCTGTTGTTATTGACTAAATTCCGCCTTAGAGCATGGGGGGCAACGCTTGGCGCTGCTATCCTTGGTAATTATTCAGAATTTGGCTTAATTGTTGCGGCTATCGCCATTAGTACTGGATGGGTGCAAGGCGAGTGGCTAACGGTTATTGCTCTTGCTGTCTCAGCTTCATTTCTCTTATCTTCCCCGCTTAATAGCTTTGCAGATGCAATCTATGGGAAATTCAGTTCAGCTTTACTTCGCTTGGAAAATGATAAACGACTGAAGGGAGATGAAGACATTCCTATCCAGGGGTCCCAGGTTCTGATTTTTGGGATGGGGAGAGTAGGGCGTGCGGCATATGATGAGATGTTAACTCGTGTTGGTGATGAAATTCTTGGGATAGATTTAGACGAAAAGCAGGTGGAAAAGAACATTGCAGGAGGGCGTCGTGTTGTTTTAGGTGATGCGACACACCCTGAATTCTGGTCAAGAGTTGGCAAATGGCGTGAGGAAATTAATCTAATTTTATTAGCTATGCCAAATCACACCGCAAATATTAACGCAACGAAACGTCTTCGAGAACGTGGCTATACCGGGCCAATTGTTGCCACAGCGCTTTACCCAGACCAAGAAGAACACTTGAAAGCAAATGGTGTTGACGACGTTTACAATATTTATGCTGAAGCTGGTGCTGGTGCTGCTCTACACTTGTGGAGGGCTATGGAAGAGTACCAATCTAACACAGCCAAAAAGAGTTAATTTTTAAAGATAAGCACTTCTTGATTTTGTTCGCCAAGGCCTTCAACACCTAAGCGCATCTTGTCCCCCTGTTTCAAAAAGACAGGGGGCTTGCAACCCATACCGACTCCTGGCGGGGTGCCTGTCGTGATGATGTCTCCGGGCATGAGAGCCATGAATTTACTTAGGTAGCTGATTAAATCAGCAACACCAAAGATCATGCTTCTGGTGTTTCCTGTTTGACGGCGTTCGCCGTTGAGGTCAAGCCAAAGGTTGAGGTTCTGTGGGTTGGGAACATCGTCTTTCGTTACCAGCCATGGGCCAATGGGGGCGAAGGTTTCACAGCATTTTCCTTTTACCCATTGTCCGGCTCCGTGTTCCATTTGGAAGGCGCGCTCAGATAGATCATTAACGATGGTATAGCCAGCCACATAGTCGAGAGCGTTGGCTTTTTCAACATGCTGGGCTTTTTGCCCGATAATAACGCCAAGTTCTACTTCCCAATCAGATTTTTTAGAACCTTTAGGGAGAATGACTGTGTCGGAGGGGCCATTGATCGAAGAAGTCGCCTTCGTGAACAAAATTGGCTCTTCAGGTAAGGGCATTCCAGCTTCTTCTGCATGATCTTTATAATTAAGACCAATACCAAAAATATTGCCGATATTAGCGATAGGAACGCCTAAGCGAGGAGAACCTTCAATAATGGGGAGGTCGTTTAAATTAAGACGCCCAAGCCTTTTAAGTTGGTCAGGGGCAAGAGCTTGGCAAGTGATGTCTGAAATATGGTCCGACAAGTCACGAATGCGTCCATTTTCATCAAGAATACCGGGGTTTTCTTGGCCTTTGTTGCCGTGTCTAACAAGTTTCATTTTGATGCCCCACATTGATTGGAAGAGGCACGTTACCGAGCCTCTTCCAAAAGTTAAAGCCCTGGGAGGGCTATTTCAAGCCACTGAGAGATTTTTGGGTGTAGGGTTCAATTTTATCCAGACGTCCCTCTTTAATTTTAATGGCCCACTCAGCATCAGAGAGCAACTGGCGGCCAACGGCGGCAAGGTCAAATTCACCTTCCCCCATACGGCGGATCAGTTCGTCTACGTCTGTTGATTTTGCTCCAGCCCAAGATGGGTCATCAAGGCCAATGCTCCCGACAGTGATGACGGGTTTGCCAGTAATCTTCTTGGTCCAACCAGCCAAATTTAGGTCTGATCCTTCATATTCAGGCTGCCAGAAACGGCGGGTACTACAATGAAAAACATCAACGCCAGCGTTTGAAAGAGCGGTGAGGAATTGTTCTAATTGTTCTGGGGTTTCAGCAATTTTGGTTTTGTAATCGTCAATTTTCCATTGGGAGAAACGAAAGACGACCATGAAGTCGGGGCTAACGGCTTTGCGAATTGCCTCAACAACCTCAATACCAAACCGCAAACGGCTTTCAAAGCTACCGCCATATTCATCGGTGCGCTGGTTGGAGCGTTCCCAAAAGAATTGGTCGATTAGGTAACCGTGAGCACCGTGAATTTCAACACCATCAAAACCAACTTTTTCAGCATTAGCTGCGGCTTCAGCAAAGGCTGCAATGACTTCATCAATATCTGCTTTACTCATCTCTACAGGGACTTCTCGATCACCTGTTGCAATGGCTGAAGGGGCATAGCCTGGGACACTGCGGTCTGGTTCAACTCCTGTCAGACGTTGAGCCCCTACATGCCAGATTTGGGGAATGATTTTGGCACCTCCTGCATGAGCTTCATCAACGACATGTTTCCAGCCTTCTAAGGCTGCATCTGAGAAGATATCAGGGACGTTGTCATAGCCATTGGCTGCTTTGTGGTTAATGAAGGTTCCTTCGGTGATGATAAGGCCAATACCACCTTCCGCTCTTCGGCGATAATAGGCAGCGACATCAGCGCCTGGAACGTTTCCGGGGCTTTTACGTCGGGTCATGGGAGCCATAACAAGGCGGTTAGGAAGGTTGACGGATTTTACATCAAAAGGCTTAAATAGAATATCAGTGGAAGCACTCATGGAAGGTTTCCTGTGGGTTTAATTGTTAAACATTGAGTATAATTTAACTGATAATTTTGATGACACAAGCTTGAGACTAAAAAGATGTTTCATGAGGCCGTACTTTGTATCACGAACTTGTGAGCAAGCGTGAAGCCTAGGTCGCGGTTAGTTCATTGGACGCTTTAAGATGATGGTGTTAGATTATTTTTATCGAGAGACAGAGCAACTTGTACCCCTCCCTCAATAGCCTGTCTCACAAACCAAGCGAAGCAAGTTGGGCCGTTCCTTCCCCCAACAAACCGACCAGCTTGTTTCGTTATAAAAATAAAACCTGTTCGGGTCCCCCCTCCGAGCAGGTTTTATTATTTGTTGCAGTGAGTGTGACTTGAATTAAGACGACAAAGTTTTCCCGATCAAGGATATTGCATCAGAAATTTGAATGGGCTTGGTGAGGTAAGCCTTAAAACCAGCCTCTAATCCTTTGCTCACGTCATGAGGCATTGCTGCTGCAGAGACCGCAATGACGGGGATATTTCGTGTCCTCATATCAGCTTGTAAAAGCTGTAGAGCTTGGTACCCATCAATGCCTGGGAGGTTGATATCCATCAAGATAAGGTCTGGTCTTTCAAGTTGGGCCATGGGTAGACCAACTTCTGCTGACATTGCACTGAGTATTTCCAAGCCAGGTTGCTCTTCAACAATACTTTCCATGAGAGAGAGGTTCTCTTGGTTGTCTTCAATATAAAGAATTTTCCCGTTAAGCGATTGATCGTCAAGGTTTAAGCCGTTGTCAGATAGCTCTTCGGTTTTAACTTCAATTACTTTGTTTTTAGCTTTGGGGAGTTCAAACCAGAATGTACTTCCTGATCCATACTTTGATGAGAAACCAACTTCACCAGCCATAGCCTCTACCAACTGTTTGGTAATAGTGAGGCCAATGCCCGTTCCTTCTATACCTGATTGTTCAGCGCCGAGGCGATTAAAAGGCTCGAAAATGGCTGACTGGGTTTCAAGGGGAATGCCTTTTCCTGTGTCTTTGACAAAGATACGTACCATTCCGGGGGTTGGTTCTTCATAGCCAACTGTAATCATTCCATTAGCTTGGTTATATTTAACCGCATTTGACATCAAATTGAGCAGGACTTGTTTCAATCTCGTAGGGTCTGCTCTTACAGATAGGGTTGGTTCGGGTGAATGAACGATTTGTATGCCACGATCAGAAGCCGCAACTTCAACTAATTCTTGGCACGCAATATAGGTTCCATCAAGGGGGACATCTGAGATTTCAAGATCTAAGCGGCCAGCTTCAATCTTGGAGAGATTAAGGACTTCATCAATGAGCTCTAAGAGGTGATTCCCTCCTTTGATGATATGAGTAATGGCATTGGATTGACGTTTGGTTGGCGGTTCTTTCTTGCTGTTTTGCATAATCTGGCTAAAGCCTAAAACAGCATTGAGTGGAGTGCGGAGCTCATGGCTCATTTTTGACAAGAATTCTGATTTTGCTTTTGTGGCTTGTTCAGCTCTTTCTTTCTCAACAATAAGGCGTTCTTCCATCTCAATACGACGAAGAGCCTCTTTGCGTGCTAAAGTATAGACCACGATGATAAAGATCAGGGCAAAAACAGAAACGGCCCCCATGACATAAGCATGAGTTGTCCATGCAGTCAGAGCAATACCCTTTGGGATGGAAGCCATCACCAGATAGGGGTATTTCTTGATGGGGGCAAAGGCAACTATTTGGGTTGCCTTTGACTCTCTAACTTGTCCTTCTAGAGCCTCTGTAGCATTGGTTTGAATCCATTTGTTAAAGACATCTGCCGTTATCTTTTTCTTATAGATTTTCTCATCAGGTAGCTCATTTGAAGCTGCCAAAATTCGACCGTTTCTTGATAGGATTGTTGCATTAAATCCTTGGTTTACAGTCAAAGATTCAAGAGTGGTTACAAAGTAATTGCGGCGCAAAATTGAGACTGTAACCCCAGCGAATTTTCCTTGAGGTGTAAAATAGGGGCGACTGAGAGCTAAGAACTGTAAATTTGCTTTGCTGGAGTTGACCAATTCCCCGGTAAAGAGCCCTTGCCGACCCCGGTTAACATGCGCTTTATAACTTCGGAGTTTAGAAGCATCTGTATGAATCGCATTCTTGCTATCGGAGTAAACAACCTTCCCTTTTTCATCTGTAATCAAGATTCGGTAAAATTCAGGGCGAGAGCGTTTAATAGAAGCTAGGGATTTAATAATTTTCTCTTGAGGGCGTTTATCCCCCATAAGGTCACGTTCAACCTGCCCCGTAATCGCTTGGAGAATTAGATCTACGGATTCTAAGGAACGATGGACCTGTTGGGCAAGAATTTGGGCATTGCCTATTGCTTCTGTTTTAATCCATTCTTCTTCTGTGTCTCGCTGCACGGCAAGTACAACAATTGGCACTAACACGGTAATTAAAACCGCTAGCAAAGTCAGTAGGGATAAGTGTCTTGTCCCTCTTTGGGGGGATTCAACTTCTAGAATTGTTTCCGGCGTTATCATTCTGACATATTAGAGTGGTTAGAAAATTATTTCTACCTTGAGAAAAAAATAAGAAGAATTGAAGTTTCTAAATCTGTTTTGCTATTTCAAAATCAACGAATCGCAGTCTCAAAAAAAGGTAATAATTCTGTACAGGCGGAAATGTCAGATGCAGAAGTTGCTTTGAAGTCAGACGAATCGAGAGCTTGTGATTTTTCTGCTTCCCCTTCGTCTCTGCCATGACCTGTAAGAACATGAATACCCCCAGCTAAACCAGCATTTTTCCCAGCCCCCAAATCTCCTGCTTTATCACCAATAATCCATGAGGTGGATAAATCGACCTTAAGGGTTTCTTCGGCTCTTAAGAGCATGCCGGGATTGGGTTTACGTGCTGGGTGGTTATCAATGTTATAAGGAGGATTGCCTTTTTTGTGGTGTGGACAGGCATAAACAGCATCAACAGCTGCTTCAAAATACTTTAGGTCATCCAGCATCTTTTGCTGAACAATTGCAAAATCACCCCACTCAAAGTACCCCCGAGCGATACCTGACTGGTTGGTGACCACAATGACAGGGATATCTGATTTGTTACAAGCTGCTATAAGCTCTCCACTACCTTTGATAAGATGGGTATCTTCGGGGCGGCTTAAGTAGTGTACTTCTTCGACCATAACCCCGTCACGATCAAGAAAGAGGGCCGCTTTTCCCTTGGTCCACTCTAAATTCCGATCAGGTCTGTTGATTGTTTGACACCAAATACCTTCATGATCGAGCTTTGCACTATCAGGTAGCTTGATTACGGACATTTATCTTCCTTCGGGCCTTTTAAAAAGAGCAGAGTTCTAAGGGATAAGAAGCTTCTTTGTGATGCATCCTGTGAAACTTACCTATATAATAGATGAAATCAATTTGTTATTGCGGCGAAATGAGATCATGCAGGAAGAACAAGTCAACAATCATGTAAGCCCGCCAGCAAAAATACTGTTGCTGGCTTTTGGGTGGCTTTGTGTTGGTTTGGGTGCGCTAGGGGCGTTTATGCCAGTGCTACCCACGACACCTTTTCTGTTACTTGCTCTTTGGGCTTTTTCACGAAGCTCTAAACGGTTTCATGACTGGCTTTATACCCACCCCAAATTTGGTCCTAGTTTAAGAGCTTGGAGAGATCATAAGGTGGTTCCGCTTCGTGCGAAGATCTTAGCTGTAACTACCATGATGGTAAGCTTCATTTATGTGACATTCTTTTATGCAGAAACTATGGTCCTACCTGTGATTATGGCAACCATCATGGTACCGACAGCTTTATGGCTTATCAGTCGAGATAGCCAAATTCCTGAAGGGCGAGCTGTTGTGGTGGGTGAAAGCTCTACTGAGGGGTAATTTCGTTGATTATGGAGAAGAGTTGGATTTGGACAAACTCTTCGAAAGATTTATCAAATTGAGTGATTTTGAATTCGGAGAGAGCCTTGTCAAATCCGCGGTCTCGGGCAATTGCATCTTCAACAGAATCCCAAACAACCTCACTTGCCCGTTCTTTAGTCATTTCAGTGGTGATTACTTTATAAGGGGTCACGGAACCGTTTTCCTCAACAACACTGCCATTAAATGAAACACTTACTTTTTGTGTTTTGTCGCTCACCATTAGAATTCGAGTGAAGGCATAACTTGTTGCTGCAGCGCGTAATAAGAGGACACGTTTCTCTTTTACTGTTCCTGCATCCGTATCAATGCTGACGACGCCGGGCGCGGTCACAGCAATTGATTTGATTTTAAAATTATCCACATAGAAGAAGCCATCAATAGCCTTGCGAACAGTTTCCTCTGTGAAATCATCTCGGGCAAATTTATTGGCACGGATATCAATTTCGTCAGGGCCTTTGTCGCAGGCGCTCAAGACGAACATTGAAGCGAGTATGATAAAAGCAGAGATTTTTTTCATGTGCCAGTCTCGAATTAAGGTTAGGTTATACCAAGTGTCGATAATAAAGACCCATAGAGATTCCATAGACGATTCGCCGATTAGGAAGGATGGTGCAGGCGATGCGGGGCATCGTTAAGGCATCCTGACGCAACTCGGCGGATCGTCTATGGAACCCTTAAGGGCGGCTTACAACGGGTTTCGGTCGTCGTTCCGTCCATCTGACGATGCCCCGCATCGCTGCGACGAACGCGCCTAGCCGAAATCCGTTGTAAGCCGTCTCTATGAGTCTTTATTATCGACACTTGGTATTAAGCCTGAAAATAGACAGGTCAGTTACGAATGCAAGGTGTGATGATGAATATCAAAAATGAAATTAAGAATTTTCATGAAGAGATGACCACTTGGCGGCGGGATATTCATGCCCATCCTGAAACGGCTTTTGAAGAAGTTCGCACCTCTGCCTTTGTCGCGGAGAAACTCGAAGAGTTTGGTTATATGGTGCATCAAGGATTAGCTGGAACGGGGGTTGTGGGAACCTTATCGACTGGTAATGGACCAACCATTGGCTTGCGGGCTGATATGGATGCCCTGCATATGCAGGAAACAAACAATCATAATTATAAATCAATTAATGACGGCAAGATGCATGCCTGCGGTCATGATGGCCATACCACAATGCTCCTAGGAGCTGCTAAATATTTGGCGGAGACCAAACGGTTTTCAGGGACGATCCATCTTATTTTCCAACCTGCTGAAGAAAATGAGGGAGGAGGGAAACGTATGGTCGAAGAGGGGTTGTTTGAAAAATTCCCTGTAGAGGCCGTTTATGGCCTTCATAATTGGCCAAGCTTACCTCTTGGGAAAATTGCTGTGCGCGAAGGGCCGATGATGGCGGCTTATGATCGTTTTGATATTATCGTTAAAGGGCGCGGGGCCCATGCTGCTATGCCTAACCAAGGGGTTGATCCGATCGTTATTGCTTCTCAAGTAATTATGGCCCTGCAAACCATCACAAGCCGGACTCTAAGTCCCTTAGATTCCGGGGTAGTAACGGTTACGCAAATTCATAGCGGGGATACTTATAATGTTATCCCTGAGAAAGCCCACATAGGTGGAACCACCCGCTGGTTTAAGGAGGAGGTTCAGGACCAAATTAAATCCTCAATTGAGCGTATCGTTAAAAATATCTGCCAGGCTCATAATGCCGACTATGAATTGGACTATATGACGGGCTATCCCCCTACTGTTAACCATAAGGAACAAACAGAGCTCGCCATTCAAACAGCGGGGAAAGTTTTAGGGGAGGAAAATCTGATTTTAGACCCAGACCCAACCATGGGGGCCGAAGATTTCTCTTATATGCTTAAAGAGAAGCCTGGGTGTTATTTATTCCTGGGAACAGCACGGACGGATAATGATCCAACGCTTCATAACCCAGGATATGATTTCAACGATGATGCCTTGCCCATAGGAGCAAGTTATTGGGCCCAATTGGTTGAGGATCAACTCAAGGACTGATTTTTCCTCCTCTAGACATCATGTTTCATAGCGTATTTAATATGAAATTAATTTAAATACTCAGGGCGCTCAAAGCCATTAAGCCTAGGGTCAATGGCTTCTTCTTGGACATATTGAATAACCCCTTCATCAACTTCTAAACCTGTAATTTCAGGGAAGTGAGTGGCTAACCACAAGACACACAAGAGGACCCTGTTGTTATCTTGTTGGGCAATAGCATTATAGATTAAAGGAGCTAAAACACCGAGCCGATTTGAGCGTTTAAGGTAAAACTCTGGCCCGAAGCGGTCGTCTGAAATTGTACGAATTTCACGATCCATAACTCCTGCGGCTTTTTGGGTAAAGGAATCGAGTGCTTCATCACTATAGCTTATAGGGTGCTGCTCGCCCTCCATTTCTATCACAAATTTTCTTTCTTCCATTGCGTACTCTCCGCGTTGTTTTCTCGCGTTATCAGTCGCCTCCCAATTAGTATATGGGGTCTGTAGGTCGTGTTTTAAAGAGGGTTATGTAAATTTTAGAATCTAAAAAACGGTCTTAACCTTCTGGAACCACTGCTGTAACTTCGATTTCTAGCTTTGATCCGCGAGCCATTAGGTTGTTAACCTCTACCGCTGTCATGGCAGGGTAATTATGGCCCATTACCGAACGGTAGGCTTCACCAAGTCTTTTAGTATCGGCGAGATATTCCTCTTTGCTGAGCACATACCAAGTCATTCTGGTCATGTGTTCAGGCATAGCGTCAGCTTCAGCCATAATGGTTTTAATATTCTCTAAAGCCTGTTTCGCCTGATCAATAAAATCGTCAGATTCAAAAATTTCCTGAGCATTCCATCCCACTTGTCCGGCAACAAATACTTGTTTCCCTGTCGCACTTACCCCATGGACATAACCCCGTGGTTTTTCCCATCCTTTGGGCTGTAAAATATTCATCTGAACGATCTCCGCATAAAAATTAATAAGGCCCTTGACGCCGTAACAAAAATTATTTTAAACTTAAACTAATTATAAAACAAGCTTAGAAAATTGTTAGGCAAAAGTTTGCAATGACGGATCAAAAAACATCATTTGAAAAAATAGCCGTTGTAACGGGCGGAGCTCGTGGCATTGGTGCGGCGATTAGTCGTGGTCTTGCTTTGCAGGGGTGTGATGTTGCTGTTATGGGGCGTAACAAAGAGCAGTTATCAGCTTTTTGCCAAGAGTTGTCTAGCGAAACTCAGCGCAAAATTTTACCTGTTGTCGTTGATGTATCGGACCCAGAAGCTGTTGCTAAGGCCTTTGGGATTGTGAGTGACGAGCTAGGGGCACCAACATTTTTAATCAATAACGCCGGAATTGCTCCAGCGGCACCTTTCATGAAAACCGACTTGGCGACTTGGAATAAGGTTTTAGGTGTGGATTTGACGGGTGTTTTTTTGTGCACCCAACAAGTTCTCCCAGCCATGATTAAAGCTAAAGATGGACGTATTGTGAATGTGGCGTCAACGGCTGGACTTAAGGGTTATGCCTATACCACGGCTTATTGTGCAGCTAAGCATGGCCTTATTGGGTTGACCCGCTCACTTGCTTTAGAAACGACAAAGACGGGTGTTACTGTTAATGCGGTTTGTCCAGGCTTTACGGATACTGAATTGGTCGCTGAGGCCGTTCAGTCCATTGCTGCGAAAACTGGGCGGACTTCAGAAGAGGCTGTTGCTGAATTGGCAGCAAATAACCCCCAAGGTAGATTAATTGACCCTCAAGAGGTGGCTGAGGCTGTTTTGTGGCTTTGCCAGGAAAGTTCGGGTTCAATAACCGGGCAATCAATTGCTGTGGCTGGTGGAGAAGTGATGTGATGGATAAAGAACAGGAGCCCTTGGATTATGAAACTGCCCTTACCGAAGATGATCAATTGGATCTGAAGGTTTGGTTGCGGCTTTTCACTTGTGAAAACCTTATTGAGTCCAAGGTTCGTAATCGCTTAAGGGAAGATTTCGGGACAACCTTACCCCGTTTTGACTTAATGTCGCAGCTTGATCGAGCACCTGATGGTTTAACGATGGGGCAGCTTTCTCGGCGCCTCATGGTTAGTAATGGGAATGTTACAGGCGTGATTGATCGATTTGTTAGCGAGGGTTTGGTTGATCGTACCCCGACGCCAGAAGATAGGCGTGTCTTGGTGGTGAAGTTGACCCCCAAAGGAAAAAAAGAATTTTCCCACATGGTTCCGGAGCATTCCAAGTGGATTTCTGATGTGATGTCAGGAATGTCACGAGAGGAACTTGTTAAGTTTTATGAGCTATTAGGGGTATTTAAAAAGTCTATTACGAGAGAGGGAGAGTAAGGCCATGTCTGCACCTGGAAAAGGCGCTTCGGCACATGTTGATCAATTTGTGAAAGGGATGTTACCTCCCGCTGAATTGATGCCTGATATGGATTTCTCAGGAACCAAGGCTTTAGCGAGTTACCCGGACCGCCTCAATATCACTGCAGAATTGCTCACCAAACATATAGAAGAGGGGAATGGTGATCGTCCGGCCCTTCATTTTGGTGATGTGACCTGGACCTATAACGACCTACAAGACAAATCCTCTCGGATCGCTCGTATTCTTATGAATAATATGGGGGTGAAAGCTGGTAACCGTGTATTGCTACGAGCGCCTAACAACCCAATGGCTGTCGCCTGTTGGTTTGCTATTCTAAAAGCTGGTGCTGTCGTTGTGGCGACCATGCCTTTGTTGAGGGCGAAAGAACTCAAATATATTATTCAAAAAGCTAACGTGACTTTTGCTCTTTGTGATCTGGCCTTACAAGAGGAATTAGATGCTGCTCGGATGGATTGCAAAGGGGTTTTGACTTCACTGAAGAGCTTTACGCCTTTAGGAGACAGCAATATCCAGTTGGCTCACTTAGATTGGAATATGCAAACTGGGGATGGTAGTTTTGGCTACGTGAACACCTCGGCTGATGACCCCGCAATTATTGCTTTTACTTCAGGGACAACAGGTGACCCCAAAGGAACCATTCATTTCCACCGTGACCTCTTAGCAGCGGCTGACTGCTTCCCGCAAAATGTATTGCCAATTAAACCAAGTGATAGAACAACAGGTTCTCCGCCCTTAGCTTTCACCTTTGGTCTTGGTGCTTTTGTCTTATTTCCAATGCGTTATGGGGCATCGACGATCTTGCTCCCGATTCCAACACCGGACCTGATCTTAGAGGCCATTGTTAAATATAAGGCAACGACCCTTTATACCGCACCGACCATGTATCGCGCCCTGATGGATATGGTTAAAAATGCAAACCTGAATAGCCTTAAGTGGTGCATCAGTGCGGGTGAGCATCTGCCTAAAGCGACTTGGGAAGATTGGCATGAGACGACGGGCATTAAGATTATTGATGGTATTGGTTCTACGGAACTGCTGCATATCTTTATCTCTGCAGGTGGTGGTGCTATTCGCCCCGGTTCTACAGGAAAAGCTATTCCAGGTTATCAGGCAAAAATTGTCGATGATGAGGGCAATGAAAAACCTCGTGGTGAACCAGGGCACCTTGCCGTTAAAGGCCCAACAGGTTGTCGTTATTTGGAAAATGAAGAGCGCCAAAGGGCTTATGTGCAAGATGGCTGGAACCTCACAGGGGATATCTTCAGTCAAGATGAGGAAGGTTACTTTTGGTTTGTCGCGCGTGGTGACGACATGATTATTTCTGCCGGTTACAATATCTCCGGCCCAGAAGTGGAAGACTGTTTGCTTACCCATCCCAATGTTTTTGAATGTGCTGTTATTGCCTCCCCTGATGAAGAGCGCGGCAATATCGTCCATGCTTATGTTGTTCTCAATCAAGGTGGAGACGCCTCAGAATATACAGCTATGGAGCTTCAAAACTTCGTCAAAAAGAACATTGCACCTTACAAATACCCTCGGGCAATTACCTTTGTGAATGAGTTGCCAAAAACCCAAACGGGGAAACTGCAACGGTTCAAGCTTAGGGAGAGATAAGAGACAAAGCTGGGAGGACAAAATTCTAACAAACGTCGGGGGGCGAACAAGGAAAATGAAAAATGAGAATAGCTTGTGTAGGTGGTGGCCCCGGAGCCCTGTACTTCTCCATTCTAATGAAGAAGGCACGCCCTGATTGGACCGTTGATGTTTTTGAACGTGAACGTCGCGATGTCACTTGGGGCTTTGGTGTGGTGTTCTCTGATGCCACTATGGGCGGTTTTGCGGATGCAGACCTTGATAGCTATGAGAAAATTAGTGCTGCCTTCCGCCATTGGGATAACATCGACGTCTTTTATCAAGGGGAAAAAATAACCTCTAAAGGGCACGGCTTTGCAGGCATGTCTCGTATGGGCTTGATCAATATACTTCAAGATCGCGCTGAAGAACTGGGGGCTAACCTTAACTTTGAGCATCCTGTTGATGATGCCAGTGAATTTGATGATTACGACTTGGTTTTAGCCTCTGATGGCATCAACTCTATCGTGCGTGAAAAGTACAAAGAGACCTTCCAACCCTCTATGGATTGGCGCAAAAATAAGTTTGTTTGGCTCGGTACTACCCATACATTTGAAGACGCTTTCACCTTCTATTTCAGAGAAAATGAAGCAGGTTTGTTCCGTGTTCATGCTTATCAATTCGAAGGCGGGAAAGCGACTTACATCGTTGAATGTGCAGAAGAAACATGGCTCAAGGCAGGTATGGACAAAGCCAGCGAAGAAGAGACCGTTTCTTATCTTGAAGAAGTTTTTAAGGAAGAACTTGAAGGCCACCGGTTGCTTAACAATAAATCGATCTGGCGCACCTTCCCGACGGTTAGAAATGCGCGTTGGCATCATGGCAAATATGTTTTGCTAGGCGATTCTATGCATACCGCCCACTTCTCTATTGGTTCAGGAACAAAATTGGCCATGGAAGATGGTATTGCTTTGGTGGATGCTTTGACAGCCAACGAAGGAGATTTGGAAGCAGCGCTAAATGCCTATGAAGATGATTGGAAGCCTCAGGTTGAAAGTCTTCAACGTTCTGCTCACACCAGCCTCCAATGGTTTGAGGATGTAGAACGTTACTATGGTAAGCTTAATCCTTCGCAGTTTGCTTATAGCTTACTGACACGCTCATTGCGTATTAACCACGAAAACCTCAAATTACGTGATGAAGGGTTCGTTGATGGAGTCGATAAACTCTATGCAAAGCAGGCATCAGAGCAGAGCGGACAGATGATTCCGTTGGATGATAATGTTCCACCACCGATCTTTACGCCATTTAAGCTCCGAGAAATGGTTTTGCAAAACCGAGTTGTCGTTTCGCCTATGTGCCAATATTCCTCTACCGATGGGTTGGTAGATGATTGGCATATGGTGCACTACGGGAGCAGAGCCATGGGCGGTGCTGGACTGATCATAACCGAAATGACAGATATTTCTCAAGATGCTCGAATCACTGAAGGTTGTGCCGGAATTTATAAGGAAGAACATGCAACAGCCTGGAAACGGATCATTGATTTTGTTCACCAAAATTCCTGGGCTAAGGTTTGTTGTCAATTAGGCCATGCGGGGCGCAAAGGCTCTACCAAGCTTTTATGGGATGGTATTGATGAACCTCTCGTTGACGGCAACTGGACTGTCATCGGCCCATCTCCTATTCCTTATACCCCTGCTAACCAGGTGCCAAAGATAATGGACCGTTCCGATATGGACCGGGTGATAGCTGATTATGTCAATGCGACAAAATTGGCTGAAAAAGCTGGCTTTGATATGCTTGAAGTCCATTTTGCCCACGGGTACCTTCTCTCCACCTTCCTGTCGCCTCTTACTAACCATCGTGATGATGAATATGGTGGATCTATTGAGAATCGTATGCGTTTCCCTATGGAAGTTTTTGAAGCTGTTCGTAAAACCTGGGCAACCAACAAGCCAATTTCTGTACGTATTTCAGCTACAGATTGGGCTGAAGGCGGGTTTACTCCTGAAGATGCTTTGGCTGTTGCTCGGGCTCTTAAAGAGGCAGGTTGTGATATTATTGATGTTTCCGCAGGACAGGTGGTTGCCGAACAAGAGCCTGAATATGGCCGTTTGTTCCAAACTCCTTTCAGTGACCACATCCGTTTAGAAGCAGATATCCCAACTATGACCGTGGGTAATATCGGGTCTTACGGCGATGCCAACTCCATCCTCGCAGCAGGTCGTGCTGATCTTTGCGCTATCGCTAGAGCTCATCTCTTTGACCCTTACTGGAGCCGTCATGCCGCTACAGAATACGGCTATGATATGCCATGGCCTAACCAATATTCCAGTGTTCAAGGGTACGTCCCAAGGTTCACTAACGACTAGATAATACAGTATAAAAACTAATAAATACGGAGAGTGGATAGCTTATTCCTCTCCGTATTTTTATATCTATCTAGAAGGGCTATTCCTTAAAAATCTATTTTTTGCTGTTCTCGTTGGGTTAAATATGAGACAAGACAAAAAAAGAGGTAAAGAAATACCTATTTCTTCCACGGGATGGGGAAAATTGATATGGCCTATATTTTTAATCAAGATGAGTTGCCAAAACTTGTTTCGGTGGTACCGGGACGGGAACGGGTTTTCTTTGTTGACAGGGACCTAGCCGGGACCGACGATATGGCGGCAGGGATTATGCGCTTTGCCAAAGGCACAGTATCGCCCTATCACTTTCACGATAATTGTGATCACTTTTACCTTATTTTAGAGGGAAAAGGTCTACTAGAGACATCGGAAGGCTCAATTTCTTTGGTTAAAGACGATTTGGTTTTTATTGGGGCTAATGACAAGCACCGCTTGACTGCAGCTGAAGATCTCACCTTTTTTGAATGCAAAGCCCCTAACCACTTTAAGACCAATATTCTTGAGGGGTCAGAACAAGAACTTAAGTGGCGCCAGGTTGACGGCAACGTTTGGGTTCAGAGTTAGAGGAGGGCAGATTAATGGCAATTACCCATATTAAAACAACAGATTGTCCTCGCAAACGTTTGGGCATTGGTGAAGGTCTTGTCGCAAATGTGCTGGAAGAAGGAGCCTGTGGCGCGCGCAATATCATAGCAAAGCTGCGCTGGCTTAAAGATGATGACCGTTTCGACCTCGTTCCTTTGCCAGGAACTCATCAACTGGTCTATTTTAAGAACGGCGAAGGGGCTATTACCTTAGAGGGCAAAACCTACAATGTCTCAAAAGGGGCCGGTATTTACCTCGCCCCTACTGAAACAGCTTATTTTGAAGCTCGCGGGGACGGTATCCTGGAGTTTTTCCACCTTATCGTTCCGGAAGCTTTGGATTAGGTGACTTTTGGTTCAATCAATCTCGTCATGCCCGATCAGCTCGGGCATGACGGTAAAGAGACAGATTGAAAATCTTACTTATCCGTTGGTAAGGTATAGTCCTCAAACTTCTCCCGAAGGTGAAGCTTAGAAAGTTTACCTGTCGCTGTGTGAGGAAGTTCGTTGACGAAGACAACATCGTCAGGCATCCACCATTTAGCGATTTTTCCATCCATGTAAGCGAGCATATCTTCTTTGCTGACTTCTGCGCCTTCATTCTTAACGCAAACGAGAAGAGGGCGCTCATCCCATTTTTTGTGGGTGATGCCGATGACGGCAGCTTCTTGAATGGCGTCGTGTCCAACAGCTACATTTTCAAGATCAATAGAGCTGATCCATTCACCACCCGACTTGATCACGTCTTTGGTCCGATCCGTAATGATCATGTAGCCATCAGGATCGATTTTGGAAACGTCCCCGGTGCTGAACCAATTGTTCTCATCAATAACTTGTCCGCCTTCACCTTTGAAGTAGCTCTCACAAACCCAAGGACCACGGACTTGCAGGGTGCCAAAAGCAACGCCATCCCAGGGGAGTTCATTACCTTCATCATCAATGATACGCATATCAATACCAAACATACCGCGGCCTTGCTTCATGCTGAGGTCGATATATTCCTCATCGGTGAGGTTCTCCATACCGGCTTTCGGTCGGTTGAAGGTGCCTAAGGGACTAAGCTCAGTCATGCCCCAGGCATGATCAACAACAGCGCCATATTCCATACGGAATCCCTCAATGATAGCTCGTGGGCAGGCAGAACCACCAATGACCAAACGCTTGACCGTATCAATACGTTTGCCTGAGGAGCGAAGGTATTGTAGTAAACCGAGCCAGATGGTGGGAACACCTGCTGAGAAAGTGACTTTCTCGCTTTCCATCAACTTTTGAATAGACTCACCATCCAAATGGGCACCAGGGAAAACCAGCTTAGCACCTGCCATAGGACAAATATAAGCATTACCCCAAGCATTCACGTGGAACATGGGGACAACAGGAAGGACCACGTCTAAAGCGCTTAATCCCAAAACATCAGGTTGGTTTGCTGCGTATGCATGGATAATTGTTGAGCGGTGACTGTAGAGAACGCCTTTAGGGTTTCCTGTTGTGCCTGAGGTATAGCAAAGACAAGCTGCCGTGTTTTCATCAAACTCAGGCCAGTCGAATTCGGTGCTTTCGCCCGCGATCAGAGTTTCATAGCACATGACCTTAACTTTTCCAGATAGGCTGGTTTCCGGCATGTGTTCTTCATCGGTTAAGATGATGACGCCCTTCACGGTGGGTATTTTGTCAGCTAGAGCCTCAACCAAAGGAACGAAGGTCAAATCTACAAAGATATAGCTATCTTCGGCATGGTTGACGATGTAGTCCACTTGCTCCGGAAAAAGCCGAGGATTAATGGTATGCATGACCGCCCCAAGGCCAGAAATACCATAATAAAGTTCAAAGTGGCGGTATCCGTTCCAGGCTAAAGTGGCGATACGATCACCTAGCTTTACGCCTAAGTTGGTCAATGCGTTTGCCATTTGGCGGGAGCGCTTGGCTGCGTCCGCATAGGTGTAACGATGGATGCCGCCCTCAGTGGTATTAGACACCACTTCAGTTTTTGGGTGGTTCTTTTCGGCAAATTCGATGATTGAAGAGATTAGAAGTTGTTTACTCTGCATTGAGCCAAGCATGTCTTTATATACTCCCTGTATGAGACACTTAATCTTTTGTAGTCGCTTTAAAAATTTTGTCGGATACTTTGTCGGTTTACATACTCTTGAGTCAAGAAAAGGGAAGCTAATGCCTCCCTTTTTTAAGAATTTTTACGATTCCAGATAAGGAACTAGTTAAATTTTGAGAAATCGGGTGCCCGTTTTTCTAAAATTGCACTCATGGCTTCTTTTGCTTCGGGTGAGGCTAGGCGTTCGCCAAACAGTTTACTTTCTTTTTCCATACGCTCTAAAACCTCCGTCGTATCGCCTTTTAACAAAGCTTTGGTGAGCCGAAGGGAGGCTGGGGGTTTCATAGCTAAAGCCTTGGCTTTTCCTAAGGCTGTTTCAAAGAGTTCTTCCTCAGAGGTGATGCCATTAATCAAGCCTATTTCCACGCCTTTTTCAGGTCCGAAAGGTTCACCGAGCATAAGGAGCTCTGCGGCTTGTTGATACCCTGTCAGTCGGGGGAGAATTAATGAAGAAGCAGCCTCTGGGACCAAGGCTAAATTTACAAAAGGCATGGTAAGCTTGGCTGATTGGCTAGCATAAACGAGGTCGCAATGTAGAAGCATGGTTACCCCAACCCCAACTGCAATGCCGTTAACTGCAGCGACGAGGGGAACCTCCGCAGTGGCTAATTTCTTTAAGAAACGGAAAACCTGACTTTCCCCTTGGGTTGGCGGCGTATTTAGAAAATCGTTGAGATCATTCCCGGCTGTAAAGCTGGTTTCGGTTCCGGTAAATAAAACAACCTTCAAGGCATCTTCGTTTTCGACACGTTCAATTGAATCACAAAGAACTTTATACATATCCTGAGTGAACGCGTTCTTTTTGTCGGCTCTGTTGATCCGGACAACTAAAACACCATCAATTTCTTCTGTTAATACCAAGTCAGTCATACTAGCCTCTCGTCATAAAATATTATTATAGTTACCATTACGTCACTCATTAGACCATAAGGAAAGAAAAGCACATGGGCAAGGTTGGGGTTTTAGCGGGATTAGTTATGACGAAACTACCGGAGCCTTTGGTTAAGCTCCTTTATATGGGGCGGCGAGAGAAGCTTGGAAAGCGAGTGATCGATGCTAAGGCCCAAGCGGTAGGCCGTTTTTCGCAGTCCTTGCGCATTCCTGGATACATTCCGACTATTGAGGAAACTCGGGTCCAAACCAAGAAAATAGTTGAGGTTTTTGATGAGCCTAGCCCTCCCATAAAACGACTGGAAGACTTTACTCTCCAAGGCGCCGCCGGGGAATTAAAGGCGCGCTTATATAGTGATTCGGATAAAGGGGAGACCCAACTTCCTGTCTTGGTATTTTTCCATGGTGGAGGATATGTTCAAGGTGATTTGGATACCCATGATGGGATTTGTGGGAAGTTAGCCAAGTGGTCAGGGGGGATTATTATCTCTGTTGATTATAGGCTCGCCCCCGAACATAAGTTCCCGGCGGCAGTCGATGATTCTATTGCAGCCTATCTGTGGGTAAGAGAAAATGCCGCCTCTTTTGGCGGAAATCCTGACAAGGTAGGGGTAGGTGGTGATAGCGCCGGAGGCAACCTCTCAGCAGCAATTAGCCAACAAATGATCCTTACAAACCAAAGAGTACCTGATTTTCAGGCCCTGATATATCCAGGCATCAACGGGCAAATGGAAACAGCCTCCCATCAAGAACTAAAAGAGGCCTACATTATTCCTCGAGATCGGATGGAATGGTATCGCGATACTTATATTAATGATCTATCTGATGTCGCGGACCCTCGCTTTTCCGTTAACCTGAACCAAAACCTGCAGGGGCAGCCGACAACATTTATCGTTACCGCTGGTTTCGACCCCTTAAGAGATGAGGGAATTGAGTTTGCGGATGCATTAAAGAAAACAGGCACCCTTGTTACCCATGCCCACTATCCAGGGCAAATTCATGCTTTTGTCAGCCTTTGTAAAGTAATCCCGCAAGGAAACCAATGTATCCGAGGAACAGCTGGTTGGCTTCGGAAAACCTGGAGTTAAACCAATGATTTGCGAAAGACAATTATTTTAAGTAGGATCATTGTAGCTTGTGTAAATGGGGATTCTAAGAAAGGTCTTGGGTGGACGATACATCTAATACACCAGACTTAATGAGTCTGATCTATGATGCTGCTACCGAGTATCGGAAGTGGCCCTATGTGCTTGCGAGTCTCATTCGCACATTGGACATAGAAAGCGCAGCCTTATACTTTATCGACTCTCGTACTCATGAGTTAAGCTTTCTTACCACGGCAGGCATGACGAAGGAGCTTATCGAGGGCATAAAAGAAAATTATGGACAATCGGCACCCTTTTATAATTTGACCTTTAAAGGCCCTGTTGGTGACATCATGACAGCAAATATGCTGCCCAAAATTGATGCTTTTACCAATGACCCTTTGGCTCAAAATGTTTTGTTACCCACAGGGTTGGACAACATGGTTGCTGAGGTGCTTATCCGGGATGAGGCCTTTACAGCCGTTATTAGCCTGCATTCAACAGCCCAAACAGGCCCCTTTAGAAAAGGGCAAATGGCGACTTTTAATAAACTTTCTCCCCACTTGATCCGAGCGATTAATATTCTCAGGCGATTTAATGCCATTGAAGGC
Source organism: Rhodospirillales bacterium (assembly GCA_026196105.1). GTDB lineage: Bacteria > Pseudomonadota > Alphaproteobacteria > Rhodospirillales > JAPHRK01 > JAPHRK01. Next base: position 40,880 of record JAPHRK010000016.1, read on the forward strand.
CAACGCCAGGGCATGACAGAGCTTCTTCAACGTCTTCCTTTGGGCGTTATGCTCCTGAGCAAAGAAGGCTTGGTGATGGAGATGAATAAGCGCGCTGATAAAATTATAGAAAATGGAGATGGCCTGGCCGTTGATCGGGCCGGGCATTTGCGCAGCCTTAATCAAAAGGATAACCGCGCTTTAAAAAAGCTGATCAAACAATCTGTTGGTACGGGACAAGATAAGCAAATCGGAACCCCAGATGCGATGACGGTTGAGTCCATGGCCAGCGGAAAAAAACTAAATATTCTCGGAACCCCTTTGCGCCGGCTTCCAACCGTTACCGCAGGGCATTTCCCGGCAGCGGCTATATTTATTGGCGACCCGGGGGGAGAAACAGGCTCTTCAATTGCGACACTGCGCAAACTTTACGGCCTGAGTAAGTCAGAAGCACGTCTGGCAGAAGCCCTTTCGAAGGGTAAGAACCTCAAAATGATTGCGGAAGAATTTGGGGTTTCCATCAGTACCCTAAGGAGCCAGCTCCACAGCGCCTTTGGTAAGACGTCTGCCTCTAACCAAGCAGACCTCATCCGTTTGGTTTTGACCGGCCCTGCGGCTTATGAAGACCACAGCGCTGAAAAAAAATAATCTAAGTAAAATTTTCCTAAAATACTGATTATAAAAGACAATTATCTGCTTCATGTTAAAATATAGAAGCATTCCAATTATTTTTGGTTTTTTTTCATTTTTCAATCACTTGATGGATGTTCTCAATCTGGTGAGGACTTATCTTACTTAGCATATTCTATTTATTCTTTTTGGAATTTAGACCCTTGACCCCAAGGGTAACCAACTTAAGGAGCGGATTTTTCCGCTCCTTCTTTTTTGGGGAATCAGGTTTGATTAGTATGCTTCCTCAAGCTCTCAATAAAGTCGATGATGGCCTCTACATTTCGCTCAGAGAGAATAAACTTCTGCATGGGGTAGTGAGGCGCACGCAGCGCAGCGCGCAGGCGCTCGGGCGTATAGGTTTTGGGGTTCTTCGCCATATAAAGAAACGAAGGTTCATTTAAAGTAGGGTGCCCTTCTTGGTTATTATAGGTGGGCACCTGATGACACTTCACACAATGCTCGACAATAATCCCCTTAGCCCCATCTGACAGCCCATCCGCCAAACTAGGCACCGGCAGCAAGGTTGTCATAGCCAGAAACCATAAAAAAACAATCAACAGTCTCATCACATACCTCTTCTCTCAAACGAGCACAAAAAAAGCTAAAAACTGCGGGCCGGGCGAGGGCTATTGGCCGGGGTAAATTATAGCAGATATTGGGAGGAAAGTCTGTAGAAGATGAGCTAAATCACATTCGCTGTAATGTGGTCGAAAGGTAGCCGCAGTTCCTCTGTCACAAAGCCGCTTTGCTTAAGAAAACTCACGTCCTTATGGACGTTTTTGTAATCCTTGCCTAGCTCCTTGCTTAGGGCGCGTATGCTCTTGACCTCGTGTGTGCTGAGGTGTTTCAAGATATCGTAGCGTGCACTTGTCAGAGTTTTGATCATGGTATCGTATGATTCAAAGGCAATCGTGCGTTCTTCAAAATCCTCACCCGCCTCGGCCCGTTGCCAAGCCTCTTTGAACTGAGCCATGGTTTCATCAATGGTTTTGATTTCAAGCTTTACGTCAGTCATTTGCGGGCTTCCTTCATATCGGCCATAAAATCTGCAATTAGGGTGTCGATGTCGGTAAAATTGTAGGGAAATTCTTCATTCCCAATATGCCGGTGGTCGCCTTTACCACGTTCATTGTCGTAAGAAACCAAGCGCTTACCGTCCTTGCCGAAGTAAAGGCTATACTTCAAAGAGTGCTCGGACGGTGGTACTGGTTCCGGTACACGCCAAACCCTAATCTGAAGGATCGCCCCATCCTCCAATATTTGCTTAGTCTCAAAAAGCAGCTTCGCTTTACCCATGGGGAATTATAGGGGAATTATATTATGGTGTCAATGCCATATGGTTATTGTGCCATAGTTTTATTGGGATGTATGAGAAGTAAAAGTGTTTTGGTCTAATTTAGTAAACTGTCAACGTAATCCGATATTGGGAGGAAAGTCTTTAGGGAGGGGGTGTTTTCGGCCCGATGTTCCACTCGTCAATACCGGACATTAGTGGCCTTGACCTGACAATCTTATTTTTTAGCGTAATTATGTTTTTTATCTCCAAATATTTGTACAAAATGGTTGCTGTAATTATCTTTTTTTGGAACAAAATGTTAATTTAAATTGAAAGTATACTGAACAATACCATAAAATTCTTCAAAATAAGCAAAATATTTGACTGTAAAATTTTGTTATGATATTCGTAGTGATAGTTGGCAAGAATTGTAGGTAAGATATGAAAAATTCTATTCAAAAACGAGAAAAATTCGTGAAATTAGCGGAAGGACGTACCCAGTCTGCCCTCACGGCATTGCGAAAAATTGGCAACCTCTCAAATAAGCGCGCTTATGATTACACTGATGCAGACATCAAAAAAATAATCCGCGCGCTCAAGGAAGCCGTGAGCGACGTTGAACGTAAATTCAACTCGTCAGGCGAACAACAAGACAGTTTCAAATTGTAGGAGCCTAAATTGACCTCTGAACCATTGAATATCGCGGACAAAACGTTTCTAATTAATCGCCTTATCCAACAGGCGCCTCGTTCAACCCTAATTCGTGAGTTTTTCAAAAATGCTGAAGAAAACGCAGCACTTACCCCTAACGGATTAGGCAAGGTTAAGATTTACCCCGTGGAAATCGAGGGGATTAGGAAGCTAGCGTTTTGGAACACTGGTGTCGGAATGAGTGAATACGAGTTGAAAAAAGCGACTGATTTAAGCTCTTCTGTTAACAAGACTATGGCGCTTGACGGAAATTTTGGAATCGGCGCTAAAGTTTCTGGGTTGGCAGTTTCACCTAATGGTATCCGATACCGCTCATGTAAAAATGGTTCCGTTTCTGAAGTAACCGTCGGTTACGACCCTGAACAAGATACTTATGTACGGTTCGCGTTTGAATTTGAAGACGGGACGACAGACACCATTATTGATGTCACGGAAACGGCAATAGAGGAAGGTCAAAGTTCCGACTACGATTGGACTGAGGTCGTTTTGATGGGAGAGTCTGACGATCACGATACCATATCAGAGCCCCTCAAACAGGGTGAACTACAAGAACGCAGCTACGTTTCTAGTGAAATTTTCCGGAGGTTTTCACGTTTTGAAGCTGAACTGGAGGTGATGGTAGATGTAGCTATGACTAAGGGTGGAGGTAAGGAGGAGACAGGACGGTATCGACGCGTCCGCACATTGGAAGATATTTTGCACGACCTCCCAAGATATGAAACATGCATGGACCCCGAAACAGGTATTTCTGTTCGCTACATCCACGATCCGAAACATCAGACATCAAGCCATACGGAAAGTGCGCGGAAAATTCCCGCTGTAGCCTCGACAACTTTCTGTGCCCTTGTCTACAAGGGAGAAAGGTATGACTATAAAACGAAGAAGGCTTGGTCTTCTGCCGCGCCAAATTTTGGAATCCCCTTTGGATCACGTGTGCTGACGGTGGAAATACTGCTGCCAGACGAACTTGCTTCGCCCAATCAATACCGAGATGGTCTAACGGACCCAGGTGACCGATCTATTATCGAAGCTCGTGACTTTGATCACCTTGTCCACGAGTTAATGCCTGAGTGGGTAAAAGACATCATCAGGGCAGAATCTCCTAAATCCATAGAAAACCTTGATGATCTCCAAGCTGATCTCCAAAAATTATTGGATGAGTTTCGCGTGCCGACACCGGCATTACGAGAACTAAAATCCAAATCCGCACTGCCAATAGAGAAAGATGACTCAGGCCAAGATGAGTCACAACCTGTTTCTGAAGACTTCTCGGAGTTTCCGGGAAAAATTAATTTTGGCCTCAAACCCCATGACAATGAAATAAATTCAGGACAACGCGCACAAGATAAAAAAGTTCGAACTGCACCGAAAGGAGCAAAGACCTCAAAGGCTCTTCAAGCCCTTGAGAGGGTGCCAAATATTACAGTGTTAGACGACCCTGAGGAGATTAATGATAAGGGTATTAAGGGGCGAGCCGCCAAGTATTACAAAGATAGCCAAGAAATTTTTGTAAATGGTCTGTATCCTGTGGTTGACCGGATGTTTGCTGAACTTGAAAATGAAATGGTGACGGAAGGTGAACCAGAAGAACGTCGTGCAGTAATTGTCAAAGCGGCACGTCGATCAATGGCTTTTCGCGTAGGCAAAGCAGTGTGTTACGCAATAAGTAAGCGTCTCTCGGATGACTGGAATTCTGATGCTTTGGACAAGGCAACTTCACCCGAGTCGCTCTCTCTTGCTGCCGACGACTTTCGACAAGGATTGAATGAGGCAAAAAGATACGCACGTGTCCAGTTGAAAATTATGGAAGTAGAGAAGCTAAAGGCCGTCTGAGCAAGATAATCGTATTTAATTTAACCCAGGTGCCAATAACAATTAGCAGGTTTTAAATTACGGACTTATTCCCTTTTAACAAAGAAAAAGCCCCGCCCAGTTCACCAGGCGGGGCTTTTTCTTTAACTTAAGGAACATGCGGTTCTAGCCGATGATCTCATTCAAAGTTGGGCTGGGGCGCATGGCTGAGGTTACTTTTACCGGGTCGGCGTGGTAGTAGCCGCCGAGGTCAACGGGGTTGCCTTGGACCAAAAGGAGTTCTTCAACAATGGTTGCTTCGTTGATGGCGAGCTTTTCAGCAATTGGCACAAAGTGGGCTTTGAGGTCAGCGTCTTCGTCTTGGGCTGCTAAAGCTTGAGCCCAGTAAAGCGCGATGTAGAAGTGGCTTCCTCGGTTGTCGTGCTCATTTACTTTACGGCTTGGAGATTGGTTGTTGTCCAAGAGTTTCTCTGTTGCCAGATCAAGTGTTTTGCCAAGGATCGCCGCTTTGGGATTATTCTTGGTTTGAGCGAGGTGCTCAAAAGAAGCGCCAAGGGCACAGAACTCACCAAGTGAGTCCCAACGCAAGTGACCTTCGTCAACCATTTGCTGAACGTGCTTAGGGGCAGAGCCACCGGCACCGGTTTCGAACAACCCACCACCATTCATCAAAGGAACGATGGAGAGCATCTTAGCGCTGGTACCAACTTCAAGAATTGGGAACAGATCGGTGAGGTAATCACGCAGAACGTTACCTGTCACAGAAATAGTGTCCTGGCCTTTTTTCATGCGCTCAACAGAGAAGCGAGTGGCTGCTTCGGGAGACATGATTTGAATATCAAGTCCACTGGTGTCGTGGTCTTTGAGGTATTTCTCAACTTTTGTGATCAACTGGGCATCATGAGCGCGGTCTTTGTTGAGCCAGAAGATAGCTGGTGAGTCTGTTGCTTTGGCGCGATTAACCGCTAGTTTGACCCAATCTTGGATTGGGGCGTCTTTGGCTTGGCACATACGCCAAATGTCGCCTTCTTCAACATCATGCTGGTGGATCACATCACCTGCAGCGCTTACGACACGGATAGAGCCGTTGCCAAGGGCTGTGAAGGTTTGAGGGTGAGAACCATACTCTTCAGCTTTTTGAGCCATCAGGCCGACGTTTGCGACGCTGCCCATGGTGGCTGGATCAAAGGCACCGTTTTCTTTGCAGAAATTAATAGTTTCAGCGTAAACACCCGCATAGCTGCTGTCTGGAATAACGCATTTGGTATCGGCTTCATTGCCGTCTGGTCCCCAGCCTTTGCCGCCGCCACGAATAACCACTGGCATGGAGGCATCAATGATAACGTCACTTGGGACATGAAGGTTGGTGATGCCTTTGTCAGAATTCACCATGTACATGTCAGGTTGGGCATCCATGCAGGCCTGAAGGTCTGCCTCAACTTCAGCTTTCTTGGCGGGGTCGATGGATTGAATTTTAGAAACAACGTCACCAACACCATTGTTGGCATCAACGCCAAGTTCAGCAAACAGGTCAGCGTGTTTTTCAAAAACGTCTTTGAAGAAAACCGTTACGGCATGACCAAAGATGATGGGGTCTGAAACCTTCATCATGGTGGCTTTCATGTGCAGGGAGAACAAAATGTCTTGTTTGTTGCAATCTTCAATTTGTTCAGCCAAGAAAGCCCGAAGCGCTTTGGCGTTCATGACGGTTGCATCAGCAACTTCACCAACAATAAGGGGCGCTTTTGCTTTAAGGACGGTTACGTCGCCATTTGCTGCGACGAATTCAATTTTAGCGTCACCAGCGGTCTCTTCGGTGATGGTGGTTGATTTCTCATTTGAAGCGAAATCACCGCCGCTCATGGTCGCGACGTGGGTCTTGGAATCAGAAGCCCATTTCCCCATACGGTGAGGGTTCTTCTTGGCGAACTCTTTAACCGCTTTTGGAGCGCGACGGTCAGAGTTGCCTTCACGCAAAACAGGATTAACCGCGCTGCCTTTGATGGTATCGTATCTGGCTTGGGATTCTTTCTCAGCGTCGGTTTGGGGGTCTTCCGAGTAATCAGGGATATTATAACCTTGGTCCTGAAGCTCTTTGATCGCGGCTTTGAGCTGAGGAACTGAGGCGCTGACGTTTGGCAGTTTGATAACATTGGCGCCTGGGGTTTTAACCAGTTGGCCTAGTTCAGCTAAATCGTCGCTCTGCTTTTGAGCATCTGTCAGGTTTTCAGGGAAGTTGGCGATAATCCGTCCGGCCAACGAAATGTCTTTGGTGCCAACGGTAACGCCAGCAGCTTTGGTAAATGTTTGGATGATTGGCAGGAATGAACCGCTCGCCAATTCAGGTGCTTCGTCGACCTTCGTGTAGATGATGTCAGGTGTATTATCAGCCATTATTCTATAACTCCCAAAATTTAGTAATTTTAAGTCGTTTAACCCATTTTTTGCTTTAGAGCACCATCCAATGCGTCGAGGAACTGCTGGGTGGTAAGCCAAGATTGATCTGGACCGATAAGCAGGGCCAAATCTTTTGTCATTGCGCCGCCTTCGACGGTCTCAATGCAAACTTTTTCTAAATCGTTGGCGAATTTAACCACTTCAGGCGTACTGTCAAATTCACCACGATATTGAAGGGCGCGGGTCCATGCAAAGATGGAGGCAATAGGATTGGTGGAGGTTTCTTTGCCTTGTTGGTGCATGCGATAGTGACGGGTCACGGTTCCGTGGGCAGCTTCTGCCTCAACGGTTTTCCCATCTGGGGTCATCAGCACGGAGGTCATCAGCCCCAGTGAGCCAAAGCCTTGGGCAACTGTATCGGACTGCACATCGCCATCATAGTTTTTACAGGCCCAGAGGAAACCACCGTTCCACTTCATGGCGCAAGCAACCATATCATCAATCAGGCGATGCTCGTAGGTGATGCCAGCTGCGGCAAACTTGTCTTTAAATTCTTCCTGATAAACCTTCTCAAATAAATCTTTAAAGCGACCATCATAAGCTTTCATGATGGTGTTCTTGGTAGAGAGGTAAACTGGCCAGCCCAAATTAAGGCCATAATTCATGCAAGCGCGGGCAAAGCCAATGATTGAGTCGTCCAGGTTATACATGGACATGGCAACGCCGCTGCTGGGGAAATCGTAAACTTTGTGCGTTACGGCTTCACCGCCATCTTCTGGTTTGAAAGTCATGGTCAATTCACCAGGACCAGGGACGAGCATATCGGTGGCGCGATATTGATCACCAAAAGCATGACGACCAATTACAATTGGGCGGGTCCAGCCGGGGACAAGCCGTGGAACATTTTTACAAATAATTGGCTGGCGGAAAACCGTACCACCTAAGATATTGCGGATTGTGCCGTTAGGGGACTTCCACATTTTCTTAAGGTCGAACTCTTCAACCCGTTGTTCGTCAGGGGTGATGGTGGCGCATTTAACGCCAACGCCGTGTTCTAAGATCGCATTTGCGCTATCAATCGTGATCTGATCATTGGTTTCATCACGTTTTTGAACACCGAGATCATAATACTTCAGATCGACGTCAAGGTAAGGGAGGATAAGTTTGTCTTTAATGAACTCCCAAATGATCCGAGTCATTTCATCGCCATCAAGCTCGACGATAGGGTTCTTCACTTGAATTTTTGGCATGTTGTTATCTCCCAATATCCAACAAAAAACTTAACAAAATAGTGCCGAACATAGGGGGGGATCAACGCCTTGGCAAGCAAAGGATTGGTAGGACCAATGCCGTGTTAAACTTGGTTGTTAGGAGGCTAAAAAAGAACCCCATATGATACAACATGAGAAGCTCTTTTTAATAATGGAAATTTTGTAAAATGCTCAAGCTGTTTGAGCCTACAATAAAACTATTTAATTGTAGAAATATCACCGAAATGATTTTTTTATGTGATTATAAGTGGCTAGTTAGGACAATTTTGTCAGGTTGTGGAGCTTCGCTGATTGCTTCCATTACGTCGTCAACGCTCTTCACCATAGTGAACAGGTCCATTATTTTCGGATGAGCAAACCCGTTGTCAATAACTTGTTCAAGAAGGCCTATCAAAGGGTCCCAAAAGCCATTTTGATTAACGAGAATAATGGGCTTGGCATGAACCTGTAATTGTTTCCAGGTCATGATTTCCATAGTTTCATCAAGGGTGCCAATGCCTCCTGGCAAAATAACAAAAGCATCTGAGTGTTCAAACATCAGGTTTTTACGTTCGTGCATACTCTCGACAACGGTGGTTTCCACTCCATCCACGTTGCCAACTTCGTATTCCATTAAGAACTTAGGAATTATGCCGGTAACTTGCCCGCCGTTTTCAATAACAGTTTCTGCGACGACCCTCATAATGCCCACGCCGCCGCCGCCGTAGACAAGCCTTATATTTCTCTTCGCAAGGATTTCTCCTAATTGTTTCGCGCTTTCTTCAAAAGCAGGGGAGGAACCCAAGCGGGAGCCGCAAAAAACGCAAAGAGATTTAATATTTTCCATGAAAGACCTGCTAATGGGTATTGTAATAAAACGCCGAGGAGCTTAGCGGACAAAGTTCCTCGGCGATATAGATAGTTTTTAGTATTTCTTTATTTGATTTATCCTGTCCGTACCGCTGTGAGGAATTTATCCACTTCAACTGAAAGAGCATCTGCGATCCCAGAAAGTTCTTTGGCCCCAGTTTCAATAATATGAGCAGAATCGTCTGTTTGTTTGGCTGCAACGGTAACACCCTGGATATTAGTTGATACTTCTTCAGTACCACCAGCGGCTTGTTCAACGTTTCGGGCGATTTCCTGAGTTGAAGCGCTTTGTTCTTCAACAGCCGCGGCAATACTCGATGAGATGTTGCTGATTTCCCCAATGGTTACGGCTATATGTTCAATAGCAACAACTGCTTTTTGGGTTGCTGATTGAACCCCATTAATTTGAGTATTGATTTCGTCGGTTGCACGGGCTGTTTGCGTTGCTAAGTTTTTCACCTCTGAGGCAACCACGGCAAAGCCTTTGCCTGCATCGCCGGCTCTAGCTGCCTCAATTGTTGCGTTTAATGCCAGCAAGTTGGTTTGCTCAGCAATGTCAGTAATCAAATTAACAACGTCACCAATTTTCTGAGAAGCGTCTGCTAGACCACGAACAAGCTGAGTACTTTCTTCTGCTTCATTGACAGCATCAGTCGCAACCCGAGTTGAATCAGCTACCCTATTGCTGATCTCGCTGATTGCGCTGGAGAGTTCGTCAGCAGCAGCGGCAACGGTTTGAACGTTACTTGAGGCTAGCTCAGAAGCTGAGGCAACCGTAGAAGCGCGTTCAATGTTTTCAGATGCACTGGTCAGCATTGAATGGGCTGATGACTGCATCTTGGTTGCTTCGTCAGACAGAGACGTCACAATTTCACCAACGCTTGATTCAAGTTCAGAGGCCATTTTATCAAGCATTTGTCGTCTTGCTGCGGCTGTTCTACGTTCAGTCTCTTCTTGTTCCGCAACAAGCTTGATATTCTCTTTTGCATTTTCGCGGAAAACCCGAACTGCTAAAGCCATTCCAGTAATTTCATCATTCCCTGTGCGGGGAATGCGTGTTTCAAGCTTACCGTCAGCAATTTCATTCATGCAGTTAGAAATATGGGTTAGGCGGGCAACGATTTGGCGACGTACATAAACCACAGCAATGAGGAGGGTACCTACGACAGCTATAATTGCGAGAGCAATTAAGAGCCATTTGGTTTTAGCTACGGTCTTGCCAACTTCCGCTTGGGTTGTTGCAATTTGCTCTTGGGTAATACCAACCAATTTATTGGCATTTGCTCCCATTGAGGCACTAAGCTTGGCACCGATCGCGAGAATTTGTTTTTCTTTAGCAATAATATTTAGTTCTTTTTTGCGCAGTGCAAAAATACCGTTTTTATCTTCACCTATTTTTGCGAGTTTTTCAAAGCTATCGACGAGGTGTTTTCCTTCCTCGTCTTTCGCAAGTTCAGTTATGCTAATCGTTGCTCGAGCTAAATCTACAAACTCAGTAAATTTTTTGACGAAAGCATCAACATCAACTGCTGTTGGGGCGTTAACTGTGCCGCTCATAGCAGCAACAAGCTGGTCCGATGCCGCAGGAATTTTATTAAGGTCTTGGAGGTTGCCTACTCGACTAAATGCAACCCTCATCAAGTTGCCCCTTAATTCATCAGCGTCAATTACGTCAGGAGAATCTTCGCGCATAGCCCCAATAATGCCAGTGCGCTGCCCATCCATAATTGTTTCAAAACCACTCCCGAGTAAATTACGGTACTCAAGCATTTTCGTTATCATTGCTTTGATTTCGTTGCCCGTTTTAAGCCGGTCATCAATTGTGGTCTTAAGCTTACCCATATTGGCAGAAAAACTATTGTAGCTTTTTTGGATAGATCCAGTGATTTCACCTTCTTTATCAGCAGTAGACAGTCCTTTCATCAGGTCTGTCACCGTTTGATCTTTTTTGGCTAAAATTGAAAGCTGCTTAGCCCTTTCGTCTTCGGATTTTGCTGAAGCAACAGAAGCACCTACAGCCACAATTGAACTGGCTTCTTTTTCCAGTTTTAAGGCTGCGGTAATAGCTGGTAAGCTCTCTTCAGCAACTTGTTGGAAAGAAGTGCTTAGGTTTGTATAAGAATAGAGAGCGACGTAAATGGCGATAACTGTCAAAGCTGTAACGGCGATAAATGCTACGCTAAGCTTTTTGCCAATACCAAAGCGAATTGAAAGTTTTACTGGCTCTTGCGGATTTTCAGCAGAAGTCATTATTTTTCCCTTTAATTGATAACCAATGCCACCCTTATTTTATTTTTCTTATTGAGCGGTTTTTTTAGGGCTTTTTAAAAAACGGAAATGGTCAACGTTCCGCCTTTCTCCCAGATATGTGTAATTTAACATAGTTGTAAATCAATTGGAGGTAAATAAAAAGGGTAAATCGGTATTGTTTTACCGATTTTTAATATCTTATAGCTTTTGCTCTCTATCTTGTAGAATAGCGGCTAGGCATTGCGTCCTTTCGCGCTGCGTACTAAGGTTATTCAAATCTCGGGATGTAAAAGGACTGGGGGTTACCGTGAATCGACCACTCATCGTTGCTATTATTGGCGCTATTGTTGTTATCGCAGCAATTGCCCTCAATTTTATTTTGGGGGGAGGGGATGAGGAAACGTCTCCAGCACAAACCAGTCAACAACAAGAGAATGCCATAAATTCTTCGCCGCCGGCTTCTACGCCAATTTCAAAATGTGTGAAGCCTAGCTTTGACGTCGTTAGAATTAATCCTTTTGGTGATTCTGTTATGGCTGGCCGTGGGGCACCTAATGGCACAGTTAAAATTCTTGATGATGGGAAACCTATTGGAGAGGCGAAGGCTGATAGCCGAGGTGAATGGGTTTTTGTCCCGACATCTGCTCTACCTCCCGGCAGCCGTCAGCTTAGTTTAGCGATGATTGTTGAGGGATGTGACAAGTTACTTTCAGAATCTGTTGTTGTCTTGGTGGTCCCAGAAAGTGGAAAAGATATTGCTGGAATGCCAAGTGAACAAGAGGCAAAAGCATTAGCTCTCAAAGTATCAAGAGACGGCTCTAAGCCTTCACAAGTCATGCAAACCCCGAGTGAATCAGGTGATAAGTTTAGCCTCACTGTTGATGTGGTAGATTATGATGAAACGGGACGTTTAGGCGTTAGTGGGCATGCGGTTCCTTCTGCCAAGGTTCATGTTTATCTCAATAATAACCATATGGGGGGAACGGTTTCATTGGATAATGGTGCTTGGAATTTAATTTCTAAAAAGACTGTATCACCTGGAGTTTATACCCTGCGGGCAGATCATGTGGACGATAGTGGGAAAGTTCTTGCCCGTGTCACTATGCCCTTCTCTAAAAGTGATTTTGCAGGTGAGTTAAAACCTGGGACTTTTATTATTGTAAAGCCAGGGCATAGTCTGTGGCGGTTAGCCCATAAAAAATACGGTTCAGGCTTTAATTACTCAGTAATTTATGAAGCCAATAAAGAACAAATAGATAACCCTGATCTCATCTACCCAGGTCAAGTGTTCACATTACCAGATTAAGTTATTAGCTGAGTAAAAAGCCTGGGGTCAGTTTCTGATCGTCAACTTGATTTGCTCAATTTGAGTGATCATAGCGTTGACGTCACTTTTTGCTTCAGCGTAAGGGGAAATCGTTACGTTAAGCTGATTTAAGGCGTCTTCAATTTCACCGCAAGCTGCATTGAGTTCAGATTGTGTCGCTTCGTGACTTAAGGCCTCAAGCATAAGGCGAGCCGCGAATAGGCATTGAAATGTATCTTCGCTCTCCAGTTCATTGCCTAAGTTTTTTGAACGCAAAGCTTCCGTAGTCTTATTTAACAACGCGGAAATATCTGAATGCGTATGCATTAAACAAAGCGCTCCATTAAATTTTCTATTTGGGTGTTTATTAAATCAACTATTAAGTTTGACAGTTGAAATGCGTTGACTACTTTAGAGTGTTTATCACGGCTATAAAAAATTGCAAACAAAACATTTGTACTGCCTTTAAAATTCAACCATAAGGGTTTGTTGCGAAATTGGAAATATACAAAATAAAGAGAGACAAAACACCCTAAATATGCCATAATATTTTCCTATCAATGAGCAGAAAAAGACATGGGTACGGAAACGTTAAAATACGTTATCAGTTTGTCTGAGGTGGGGAAGCTTTTAGGTAATATTAAAGGTCAAGGCTTCCATGTGGTTGGTCCTGTTCTGGCTGATGGCGCCATAATCTACGACACAATCCATTCAATTGAAGACTTACCTTCTGGGTATCAAGACGAGCAAGAGGGTGGTCATTATCGCCTAAAGAAATCCACTGGCCGTCGAGGTGAGAGGGACGCTTTGTTTCGCTATACTGTCGGTCCATCAAGCTGGAAGCGTTTCCTGTTCCCACCTGAGCAAAAGCTTTGGAAAGCCGTGCGTGAGGGTAAGAGTTTTTCGATTGAATCTCCTAAAGAAAAACCTCCTCGATATGCATTTTTTGGGGTCAGGCCTTGTGAAGTCTCTGCTCTTAAAATTCAAGATAAAGTCTTTTGTAATAATGACTTTCAAGATAAAGGCTATGCAGAAAAGCGAAAGAAAAGTCTCGTCATTGCGGTTAATTGCACACGCTCAGTCTCTACTTGTTTTTGCCGCTCAATGGACACGGGGCCAAAAGCAAATGGCGGTTTTGATTTGGCTTTAACTGAAATTTCTGATGGCAAAAACCATCGCTTTATTGTTGAGGTTGGAAGCAAAAAAGGCAGTAAGCTGCTCAAGGGGATTGACCATACTCTTGCAGAGCGCCACGATCTTTCTTCCGCAGCTGCTCGTGTCAACAGCGCCAAACGAGCTATGAAGCGCCAAATGCCTAAGGATGCGGCAAAAATTTTATCAAAAAATAGTGAGCACCCTCATTGGAAAGACGTTGCGGCACGTTGCCTTAATTGCGCCAACTGCACAATGGTTTGTCCTACTTGCTTTTGTTCAACAGTTGAAGACACGACCAGCTTGAGCGGTGATGTTGCTGAAAGATGGCGTCGTTGGGATTCATGTTTCACGGTTGATTTCAGTTACATCCATGGTGGTCCTATACGTCGTGATAGTGCAGCTCGTTATCGCCAATGGCTAACCCATAAGTTGTCAAGCTGGCATGACCAATTTGGCACTTCAGGTTGTACCGGGTGTGGTCGCTGTATTACTTGGTGCCCTGTTGGGATTGATATAACTGAAGAAATTAAAGCCCTTCAAAAGGGAGGAAAATAAGATGGTAAAGAAAACGGACCTTGGCCCGATCTTGGAAGGCCATCCTTTTTTCGATGGCATGGATGAGGGGGCCCGGAAATTAATTGTCGGCTGTGCTAAAAACGCCGTCTTTCATGATGATGATATGGTTTACAAAGAAGGCGCCGCTGCCGATACATTTTATCTTATCCGGCATGGTTCCATTGCTTTAGAGGTTCACACCCCAGCAAGGGAACCTCTGGTTATTGAAACTCTGAGTAATGGAGAAATATTAGGCTGGTCATGGTTGGTTCCACCTTACCGCTGTAGATTTGATGCCCGGGCAATTGGTGTCGTCAGAGCCATAGCCATAGATGCAAAGTGTCTTCGCGGTAAATGTGAGAAAGATCATTCCTTAGGATATCAATTCTACAAGCAGTTCCTTCCTGTTATCTCAAGTCGTTTAGGGGCTGCTCGTTTGCAGATGATTGATATGTATGGGGATCCAATCGCATATGCCCAAAAAACACAGGCTGTTGAAAAGGATACGCTTCCAGCAAAACCTACCCCAGGAAAAGTTAAAAAGGCGAAGGGGAAAAAATCGTGACCCAGGCCCAAGTCAAATATGCAGGGACAGCTGTTGCTGATCCTATGACTCCGGTCCTGTTTGAGGTTGGCAAGATCAAGCGTGAACTGTCGGATACATTTACCCTTGAACTGATATCCCAATCTGGAAATCCGTTTTCTTTTAAACCCGGCCAATTCACCATGCTATATCAATTTGGCGTAGGGGAAGTGCCTATCAGCATTAGTGGTGACCCATTAAACCCAAGCAAACTTACCCATACCATTCGCGCCGTCGGTAAGGTTACTGAAGCCATGATGCGTCTCAAGAAAGGCGATATGGTTGGGGTCAGAGGACCTTTTGGCACAAATTGGCCTGTTGAAGCAGCGGAAGGCTCTGATGTTGTAATTATCACAGGCGGCGTTGGCTTGGCTCCTTTGCGCCCTGCTATTTATCATCTGCTCGCTAACCGTAAGCGCTATGGCAATATTTGCATCTATTATGGTGCTCGAACGCCTGAAGATATTCTTTTTCGCAAGCAGCTAGAAAAATGGCGGGGGCGATTTGATCTTAAAGTTGAAGTGACTGTTGATCGGGCTTTGGCTGGTTGGAATGGACGAGTTGGTGTTGTGACCAAGCTCTTAGATTTAGGTGGTTTCGATGCGGACCAAACTGTCGCTATGGTCTGTGGACCAGAGGTGATGATGCGCTTTTCAGTGCGCGCCCTAAATGAGTTGGGCGTTCGTAATGACAGTATTTATGTTTCTATGGAGCGTAACATGAAATGCGCTGTCGGCTTCTGTGGCCATTGTCAGTACGGCTCGGCTTTTGTCTGCAAGGACGGTCCAGTTTTCCCCTTTAGTGACCTCGAAGAGATTTTCGATGTAAGGGAGTTGTAGGCCATGGCAAAAAATCGCAAACCCAAATTGGCTGTATGGAAATTCTCTTCATGTGACGGCTGCCAATTGAGCTTACTTGATTGCGAAGATGAGTTGCTGGCGGTAGCTGATTCCGTTGAAATTGCCTATTTTCTGGAAGCGTCACGAGCTGAAATTGCCGGACCATATGATATTTCTTTGGTGGAAGGTTCTATAACCACGCCTCATGAGATAGAACGCATTAAGAAAGTGCGTGCCCAATCACGAGCCCTCATTTCCATTGGAGCCTGTGCTACAGTTGGGGGAATACAGGCTTTAAAAAACTATCGTAATGTTGATGACCTGATTATGACAGTTTATGCCCATCCTGAATATATCGACACTTTGACGACCTCAACGGCCATTGCTGATCATGTAACTGTGGATTTTGAGCTTCGCGGTTGCCCGATTAACAAAGAGCAATTGTTAGAGCTAATTAATGCTACTTTGAACGCGCGCAAACCCAATGTATCCCAACATAGCCAATGTATAGAGTGCAAGCTAGCTGGTACGGTTTGCGTTATGGTAAGCCAAGGAAAGCCCTGTCTTGGGCCTATTACGCAAGCTGGGTGCGGTAATGTATGCCCTCGGTGTGATCGGGGTTGTTATGGCTGCTTTGGCCCTAAAGAAACCCCAAATCCTGCCGCTCTAAGCACACGGATGAAAGAACTTGGTTTGAGTGACCGGGAAGTGAAGCACTTCTACCGCCTATTCAATACTGGAGCCCCAGCTTTCCACGATGAGGGAAACGCCCATGAGTAAAAAACGTATCATTAAAGTTGATGCTTTAGCTCGGGTTGAAGGGGAGGGGGCACTTTATCTCCGGGTTAAAGACAACAAGATAAAAGACCTGAAATTCCGCATCTATGAACCACCACGCTTTTTCGAAGCCTTGCTCCAAGGGCGAATCTATAGTGATGCTCCCGACATTACAGCCCGTATCTGCGGTATCTGCCCCATGGCCTATATCATGGGAGCGAGCCATGCCATGGAGGATTCCCTTGGTGTGCAAGTTACAGGGGCGCTGAGAGATTTGCGCCGCCTTGCTTATTGCGGGGAGTGGATTGAAAGCCATGTGCTCCATGTTTTTCTTCTCCACGCTCCCGACTTCTTAGGTTATCAAGATTCCATCCAACTTTCTAAAGACCACCCTGAGGTGGTAAAGAAAGCTCTGAACTTGAAGAAAATTGGTAACAAAATAATCGAGGTTATTGGCGGTCGAGCGATCCATCCAGTTAATTTGGCAGTAGGGGGCTTTCACGGCGCTCCCAAGAAGAAAGAGGTCAAAGGTCTTGCCGAGGGCCTCAAATGGGGAATTGAAACGTCCCGAGAATTGGCTCTCCTCGTTGGTAGCTTTACCTTTCCAGATTATACATACGATTACACCTCGGTTTCTATGCGCCATGCGGATGAATATGCTATTACCGAAGGCAATATTATTTCCAGCAGAGGCTTAGATATTCCCATTAGTGAGTTTGAAAACCACTTTGATGAAGAACATGTCGCCCACTCCAATGCTTTGCATGGAGTAATGGGGGATGGTTCCAAACCATATCTAACAGGCCCCATCGCCCGCTATAACAATAATTTTAACCAACTCTCCCCATTGGCAAAGGAAACCGCCAAAGCTGCCGGATTAGAAAAGACGGTCAACAATCCTTTTAAGTCCATTGTCGTGCGCATGGTAGAAACCCTTTATGCTTTCGAGGAAGCCTTGCGTTTGGTTGAAGCCTATGAAACCCTTGAGGCCGCTCACATCGAGATCACCCCCAAAGCAGGACGGGGAACAGGTTGTACAGAAGCACCACGCGGTATTTGCTATCACCGTTATGAGTTGGATGAGGAAGGGCGCATAGAAACCGCCCGGATTATGCCCCCCACCTCACAGAACCAAAAGCAAATTGAACGTGATTTGTGGGGCGTGGTAGAAGGCCATCTGCATCTGCCAGATGAGGACCTCAAGTGGGTGTGCGAACAAGCTATCCGCAACTATGACCCCTGCATCTCCTGCGCTACTCATTTCCTGAAGCTGACCGTCGATCGTGACTAACAAGCGTCCGCTTATCCTATGTGTAGGTAATCGCCTCCGCCGAGATGACGGTTTCGGCCCTGTTGTTGCCGACGAACTTCGTTCGCTAGAAATTTCTGATATGGATATCGAAGAGTCCTGGGGGGAGGGGACGAAGCTTATGCAGGCTTGGGAAGGCCGTTCCCATGTCATCATCGTCGATGCCGCCCATTCCGGCACTGCAGAACCTGGAGTCTTCCACTACTTCAACGCCACTGAAACAGAAATTCCCCGCGATTTCTTCCGCTACACAACGCATAGGTTTGGGGTAGCGGAGGCCGTGGAGTTAGCCCGAAACCTCAAAGCCCTCCCTCCCCAAGTTGAAATCTACGCCGTTGAAGGGGAAGATTTCGGCAATGGAGAAGGATTGACTCTGAGAGTGGAACAAGCTGTTGAAGGGATACTTAAACGGCTACTGCCAAATTATAAGCCTGATTAATCGCTCTTTTGGCATCCAGTTCTGAAGCTTCAAAAGCTCCACCGACCAAATGAGTTCTTATACCAGTGTCTTTCGATTCATCATAAAGCTCACGTAGTGAGGCTTGTTCCACGTAGACGATACATGGTGTTAACGTCTAGAACCTCTAGTATTGTCTTGTAATGAAGGAGGGATGTGTTGCTGTCTGTAGTCTTAATTATGGGCTTAGCTTCAACCACGTTACCGTACCGATGATTTTTGAAATTATGTTCTATTTTTTAGCAAAAATTACACAATGGTTGCCTATTTTATTTTTATGATTGAGAATGTTTATTAACTAAGAAGTCAGGTTAAGTAAATACGAAGTGCAGGTGAAGGATGGATAAATGACACTCGACCCACAAGCCAAAATGGTTCTTGATATTGCGGAAAAAAGTGGGCGGCCTTTGTTGGAAAGCCTTGCGCCAGTTGAAGCGCGAAAGCTTTATGAAGGGATGGCGAAGGTGGGTGGAGGGAAACCTCCTAAGGTTTTTAAAACTGAGGATTTGGAAGCTGATGGTCCCTTTGGCGCTATTCCGCTTCGAGTCTATACGCCTCGTGATCCTAAAGAGGAAAAGCTCCCCGTCCTTATCTATATCCATGGTGGGGGTTACGTGATTGGCAGCCGTGATAGCCACGATGTTCCTTGCCGATACCTTGCCCTTGAAGGGGATTGCATTGTGGTCTCTGTAGATTACCGTATGGCCCCAGAGTTTCCCTTCCCCCAACCCGTTGAAGACTGTTGGGCTGCGGCGAAATGGATTGCAGCTAATGTGGAGTCTTTTGGTGGCAGGGCTGATAAAATCGCCATTGGCGGAGATAGTGCGGGGGGGAACCTTTCGACAGTACTTTGCGCAATGGCGAAAGAGCAGAGCGGCCCAAACTTTGTCTACCAGTTGCTGATTTATCCTGGCATTGATATGACGGGTAGCTTTGCTTCCCACGAAGCCCTCTCAGAAGGTTACCGCCTGACCAAGCCGTTGATCAATTGGTTCATGGATGCTTATTTCAGCGGGGATAACAAAGATCGCAAAGACCCTCTATGCTCACCGTATTTCGCAAAAGACCTGAGTGGTTTGCCTCCAGCCCTCATCATTTCCGCCGGTTACGATCCTTTAAAAGATGAAAATGCGGCTTACCATAGGATGCTTTTAAAGGCGGGTGTTAAATCTCAGCATAGTCATTATTCAGGCATGATTCACGGCTTTATCAATATGCCCGCTTTTCTGGATGCGGCTAAAGATTGCCTTAAAGAATGTGGGAGTGGCTTAAAAGCTGCCTTTGCACAACTATAATTTTAATACCATCGGAGCTATAAACAATATGTCTTTACCTCAAGTTCTTCAGGGGCGCCTATCTGTGCCTGTTGTCGGTTCACCCCTATTTATTATTTCAAATCCAGACATGGTTATCGCCCAATGTAAGGCTGGAATTGTCGGATCTTTCCCATCTCTGAATGCTCGCCCAGCTGAAGTTTTTGAGCAATGGCTTATTAAAATTACCGAGGAGCTGGATGCCTATAATCAAGACAATCCAGATAATCCCGCGGCACCATTTGCCGTAAATCAAATCGTTCATAAATCCAATGACCGTCTGATGCACGACGTAGAGATGTGTGTGAAATATAAGGTGCCGATTGTCATTACCTCCCTAGGCGCTCGCGTTGAGGTTAATGACGCTATTCATTCCTATGGTGGGATTGTTATTCATGATGTGATCAATAATTTCTTTGCTAAGAAAGCTGTTGAGAAAGGGGCTGATGGAATTATTGCCGTTGCATCTGGCGCGGGTGGTCATGCGGGAACTCTTTCCCCCATCGCTCTTATCCATGAAATCCGCGAATGGTTTGATGGATTCTTACTCCTTGGTGGCTCGATCTCAACGGGGAACGGTGTTCTAAGTGCTCAAGCTATGGGAGCAGATTTGGCTTATGTGGGCTCGGCCTTTATTGCGACCCAAGAAGCCAATGCATCAGATGATTACAAAGAAGCCATTGTTGAAAGCTGTGCTGACGATATTGTTTATACC
Organism: Rhodospirillales bacterium; assembly: GCA_026196105.1. GTDB lineage: Bacteria > Pseudomonadota > Alphaproteobacteria > Rhodospirillales > JAPHRK01 > JAPHRK01. The sequence continues at coordinate 61,106 of JAPHRK010000016.1, forward strand.
AACCTGTTTACCGGAATCCATGGTAACTATTTGAAGCCTTCAATTATTAACGCGGGTCTTGATCCTGATAATCTACCTGAGAGCGACCCTAGCAAAATGAACTTTGGTTCGGGCGGGACAACTTCGGCTAAAGCCTGGAAAGATATCTGGGGCTGCGGGCAGGGGATTGGGGCCGTTAAGAACATACCTACATGTGGAGATATGGTTGAACGGCTCAAAACTGAATATGCTGAGGCTCGGGCACGGGTATTGGGGAGCTAAGGGGTGGCGGATAACACCGATATCAATTGGAATAAAAAATACAGTAGTAAAGAGTATTTGTTCGGCACCGAACCTAATAAGTTCCTCACCAGCCAAGCTTCTTTGCTTGTGAAGGGGCAACGCTGCTTAGATGTGGGTGGCGGTGAGGGGCGGAATTCAGTTTGGTTGGCAGAGCAGGGGCTGAAAGTTCTTTCCATCGATCAATCCGATGTTGCCCTTGGTAAGGCTCAAGCCTTAGCGGGGGAACGAGGCGTCAAGATTGAAACCTCTCCCGCTGATCTATTTGCTTGGGACTGGCCTAGAGAGGTATATGAAGTGCTTGTCTCCATGCATGTACATTTCCCCTCTTTTGGACGAAAACAGATTAATAAGTTGATGCTGGAGGCTTTGACCCCAGGCGGAGTCTTGATCTTTGAAGCTTTTCACCCTGACCAAGTTGCCAACGATACAGGAGGCCCTTCTGATGTGAACTATCTGGTGAGTGCCGAGATATTGAAAACTGATTTTGAAGGCTGTGAATTTATCCATCTTTCAGAAGAGACCGTTGATCTCCCCACACGCCCTCATAAGCCTGCAGGGGCCGCCGTGGTCACTCGCGCTGTAATAAGAAAACCTGGAGCGTAACTTTCCTTAACTTTGGAGTTTCATATGAAGAAGTTCACCTTGGCGATTTTGATTGTTGCTGTCCTTGGGGTTTTAAGCACCCAAGATTTTAGCCCTAAACAACCAGCCCCCGTCAATGTGGATGCCAATGCAGAGCTCCATGCTCATACGGCGGAGTTCCATAAAGAAGTTATCAAAGTTACTGAGGGGGTTTATGTCGCCGTAGGCTATGGCCTTGCTAACTCGATCCTGCTTGAAGGTGATGACGGGGTTGTCATTGTCGATACAATGGAGAGCAACGAAACCGCTCGGGCTGTTAAAGCGGATTTTGCAAAGATTACCCAAAAGCCAATTAAGGCCCTAGTTTTTACCCATAACCACACAGACCATATTTTTGGCTCAGGAGTTTTTGCTGAAGGGGGAAGCCCCAAAGTTTTTGCCCACAAAAGCACAAACTATTACATCGACCGAGTGGTTAATGTCATTCGTCCCGCTATCTACACCAGAGCCATGCGCCAATTTGGCAGCTATCTCCCCCCTGGAGGGCGGATCAATGATGGTATTGGACCTTTTTTGGCGAAGGTTGATGGGGAAAACGCCCTAAGCCTTGCCCGCCCTACCGACACTTTTGACAAAGTTCTCAAAACTGAAGTCGCAGGGATAAAGATGGAACTCTACCATGCGCCGGGTGAGACAGCGGACCAGCTTTTTGTTTGGCTTCCAGAAAAGAAAGTTCTGTTGCCTGGGGACAATTTTTACAAAGCCTTTCCCAATCTCTATGCCATTCGTGGCACTGCCTATCGAGATGTTTTAGAATGGGCCAAGAGCCTTGATATGATGCGTGAATTGGAACCGGAATTCTTAGTCCCTAGCCATACAAGACCCCTAGTTGGAAAAGAGAAAATTCTTGGCATTTTGACGGATTATCGTGACGCAATTCAGTTTGTCCATGACCAAACGGTGCGTGGAATCAACATGGATTTAGGGCCTGATGAAATTGTTGAGCGAGTAAAATTGCCTAGGCTCAGGACTCATTAAATCCACCATATGACAATTGCAGCAATGCATATTGCGGAGAAGAAGGTGTGAGCACATCGGTCGTAACGTGTTGCGATA
>JAPHRK010000047.1 GCA_026196105.1 Rhodospirillales bacterium
AGGTGCCGATGTTTTAAACGGTAGTGAAGGTGATGATCAAATCTCCGGTGGTGATGGTGATGATGAAATCACCGGCGGCGAAGGTGATGACCAAATTGATGGTGGTTCTGGTGATGACTTTATCTACGCTGGTGAAGGAAATGACACTGTCGATGCGGGTACTGGCGATGATTATATTGATGCAGGAACTGGCGCTGGTGATGACACCTTTGAAGGTAACGAAGGTAACGACACGGTAGAGTACGATAGTGTTACTGACGGGGTCGATGTTGACCTTGAAGCTGGTATCGCGACTGATCGTGCCGATACTCAAACAACAACTGATGATAATATTGATACGGATACACTTTCTGGTATCGAAAATGTAATTGGTGGTCAAGGCGCTGATATTATTCGCGGCGACGATGAAGACAACATTATTGTCGGTGATAAAACGCCTGATCAAACGGGTTCTATCCATGAAGTTGGTGTTGGCAATACTGCTGGTGGCGACGATATCTTAGAAGGCCGTGGAGGAGACGACGTTCTTTACGGTGGAGAAGGCAACGACACAGCTTATTTCAATGGTACAATTGATCAATATACTGTAACGGTTGAAACCGATGGAGATGGTGATCTTTACTTAGCTGTTAGTGGCCCAGATGGTAATGACAAAGTCTACGGCGTTGAAACTATTCAGTTCTATGAAGGTGAAACAGCCAATGATGATGGCGGACATTATACATTCGATGGCACAGCAGATGGTTTGGCGGCCTTCTATCAAGAAGAAGATGATATTATCACTGGTGGTGAAGGCAATGAGCAGATAGATGGTGGTGAAGGCGACGATACAGTTGTCGTTCAAGGCACTTACGATGAATATGATATTGAAGGTGATGAAGAAAACCTAACCATTACCGATACAGTTGAAGACCGTGACGGTACTGACACCCTACAAGATGTTGAAACCATTGAGTTTGGTGACGGTACATCATACGACGTTGATGAAGGCCTGCTCGTTGGTACCGATGGTAATGACGACATTACAGGTACATCTGATGAAGATGTTATTGATGGTCAAGGCGGTGATGACAATATCACTGGCGGTGACGGTGATGATGAAATCTTCGGTGGTGATGGTGATGATGTTCTTTATGCTCAAGACGGCGACGATGTCGTCGATGGTGGAGCAGGAGATGATGTCATCATTGGTGGCTCTGGAGAAGGTGATGATACCTACCAAGGTGGTGACGGCAACGATACCGTTAAATACGAAAGCACCACAGACGGGGTTGTCGTTAATTTAGCTGAGGGAACCGCAACTGACGCTGAAGGTGTTGATTATATTGACAATGATACCCTCATAAATATTGAAAATGTAACCGGCGGCAGTGGCAGTGACGTTATTACCGGTGACGATGGAAGCAATATTCTGATCGGTGGTGATGGTGATGATACTCTTCGTGGCGATGGCGGTGATGATATTCTTGATGGCGGCGAAGGCGATGACACAGCCGTGTTCTCAGGCAATTTCGAGAATTACACCATTTCCCAAAATGAAGACGGTAGCCTGACGGTTACAGATAATGTAGGAAACGATGGCTCTGACACCATTTCAAACTTTGAAACGGTTCAATTCGCAGATCGTTCATTCACCGTTGACGAAGAAGGTAATATTCCAAACCCAATCTTCGGTACACATAGAAATGAAACGATCGAAGGTACTGAAGATAGTGATGCCATCTTTGGTCAAGCTGGTCATGATACGATCCGTGGTGAAGGCGGAGACGATATCATCGTTGGCGGTACGGGTAATGATAACCTGTATGGTGGTGAAGGTGATGATACCTTTGTTGTCAACGAAGGTGATGGCCGTGATGACTTCTTCGGTGGAGAAGGCAACGATAGAGTTGTTTCAGAAGATGGCTCTGGCGTCACTATTGATGCCAATTTCGATGCTGGTAATTCCATTGAAGAGATTGATGCAGGTGGTGGGTCAGTCAGTGGTGACAGCTCTAACCAAACCATGGACTTCTCAGGAACGACCCTGACAGATGTCTCTGAGATTGATGGCGCTGGTGGTCACGATACGATCACAGGTACATCCGAAGATGATGTTATTCGCGGCGGTACGGGTAATGATAACC